>NZ_PJJS01000051.1 GCF_002929845.1 Cryobacterium sp. M96 | reverse complement strand
CAAAGGGCACACTCACCGCTGCAGTCCCGATGATCCGCAGTACGAGATCACGAGCGACACGACCGACCACGTGGCGATGCACAAGGGCGAGGCCCTGACGAAAATATAACCACCCGCGGCCACCAATGCAGACAAACGGCGAGCCACGGTTACGGGCGGCCTGGTTTGTAGGTTGAGACGGATGCCGCATCAGCTAACCAGTATCGCCAGGGGAAATTCGTCGCATTGCCGCCGGGTCCGCTGACGCCAACGCGTGGTCCGGTTCGGTGGGGTAACACCAGGCCATCATCCGGAACGAAAAACTTCCACTGTCCGCCAAAAAGATCGTCACCGTCGTTTGCCAGGGTTGCCCCGAAGGTTTGGGCAACGCAGCCAGGGCCCCGCGCCAGACTGCTACTGGGAAGAGGAACTTTTCGTGGTTTGCTTTCTCGACGGCTGCGGGCAATGGCGGCACCTCCCATCACGTCTCCCGCCCTGATGAGACAACCGTATGGCTGTCCTGGTTGTCCGGCGACGAGGTTCAGCGAGTGGTGCATTCCATAGGTGAAGTAGCAGTAGAGGTGCCCGGCGGGACCGAACATTGTCTTGTTCCGATTCGTCTGGCCCCGATAGGCGTGTGCGCCGGGGTCGCGTTCACCCGCGTACGCCTCGACCTCGGTAATTCGAATGGTCACAATGCCGTCGTCATCGGTGCGTTGAAGGATGCAGCCGAGAATTTCGGGTGCGACATTGAGCACCTCGCGGGCAAAGAACTCTCGGTTCGCTAGATGAAATCCGTTCGGCAAAGTCACTTGGTTATCGTATGCATTCCTGGCGAGCAACGCGCGAACGAGCGTTCAGAGCATCTCAGAAGTTGATCTGGTCTCAACGTCACGCGAAATAATTTTTTGAATGAGCAGCGCAAGAGATGCAGCGGCATGAGACGGTGACGTCGGTTCGTCGTCGTCTCCAACCTCCGCGATTCCTCCAGATCACCGAGATCGCTGTTGCTGTGGCGATTGCCTGGACACCGTTCCCTTTCCTCCCTGGAAACGCTCAGGAATTGCGGTACTATGCGCCGCTGGGCGCACTTCTGAGCATGCACCCAACCCTCATGCGTTCGCTCCGCAGCGCTTTACAAACCCTCGCTGGGCTGGCCTTCGGAATCGCCCTCGCCGGGGCCGTGCTCATCCTGAGCGAGCCCAGCGTTTAGACGATCTGGCTGGTCATCGGCCTCGGCCCCCTTATCGGAGGCATGCGATGGCTTACTGTGGGCGGAGGTCGAGCGGTTGAGCAGTTTTTGAGGCACCCTCGCCACGCACCTCAGCGATATCGGCGTGGCCTTGGTTGGGAGTTGGCCTCCCGAGCGTGAACTCCGGGCGACCAGGGGCAGCGCACTCACGGACGCGGCACGAGACGTCAGGTCGGCTGTGCAACGCGCCGATGAGAGTCGTAAGGGTAACCCTCGCGCTCGTTTCAACCGCAGAAATCTTGTTGTTGACTAGGAGGGCCTCGCGGCCCTGGAGAACGTCACCTTTCACGTGCGCAACCTGTCCGAGGTTTTTGCGGGCATGATCTGGGGTAAACCGATTCCCCTTGAGCTGCCGCCCGAACTGCCTCCGGTTCTCAGCGATGCCCTGCACGCAGTCGCAGAAACCTTGCGTGCCCCGGACGATGGCCCGCGTGATAGCGCACCCCTTGATGCCGCCGTAGCGGCAGTCGAGGCGATTCTGCACGGCATGCAAGAGTTGGGTGCCGGGGCGACGTCGCTTATCCCCACGGCCGCGATCGTCATCGATCTGAAGTGCATTTTGGTCGCCCTTCGCCCTGGGACCGAGAGAGATTCTGAAGAGTCTCCCTCGCCCGTCGTTCAGCCCGTCCCATCGCCTGTTCACGCTGCTGAGGTTCCGCGCACAGGAACCTTCTCGTTCCCGCGAGTTTTTCCTTACCCGGGTTGACCTTGGATTAGCCTTCGGTACTGTGAATGGGATTGCAGAAACTATTTCATCCGTCGAATTCGCATTAGGAGGTCATCATGCCCAACGCCATCGAGACTGTCGACGTCAACGTTCCCGTTACCGTCGCGTATAACCAGTGGACAAAATTCGAGGAGTTTCCAAAGTTTCTCAGTTTTGTTGAATCCGTCACGCAGGTGACCGACACTCTCACCGAGTGGAAGGTTAAAGTCGGTGGCGTGGAGCGCGAGTTTGAGGCTCGGATAACTGAGCAGCACCCTGACGAGCGTGTTGCCTGGAACAGCACCGGCGGCCAGGTTGACCACGCGGGAGTTGTCACGTTCCATAAGTTGGCCGCGAACGAGACACGGGTGACGGTACAGCTTGATTGGGAGGCGACAGGGCTGCTTGAGAAGGCTGGGGCCGCTCTCGGTATCGACGATCACGCCATTAAAAAAGACCTCAGGAACTTTAAGGAGTTCATCGAGGCGAAGGGAACCTCCGACGGCGGATGGCGCGGAGATGTGAAGGCCTGACGCTGCCGGAAGACCAACCTCGGCAAGCGCTACTGGATAGAGTCGTGGGTCAACCGGATCAGTGAAGGCAAATATAAAGAAATCGCACCTGAGGCTTCTCAGGAACGATTTCTGGTTTGAGTGGATCTTGCGGTTTCGTGTGGCTGCGAGTTCTTCTTCAGCGCCGTAGCTCCGGCTGTTTTTCTGTGTTCACCTGTGTCGGATGGTCTCGAACGCTGTGTGTTTCACTTTGTCCGGGCGCATGAAGTCAGTCGGGCTCGATTGCTCGTGGCACATCGAGCCGTGAACCTTCGGGTTCTCCTTGCCAGGGACTGCGCTGGTGGCTAGGGCATTGCCGGGCGGTCGCCTTCGCGCAACCAGTCGTCGAAGAAAGTCTGGAGTTGCTGGCCTGAGCTCTCTTCCATTACGGCTTCGAAGTCCGCAGTGGTCGCATTCGAGTCGTCGTACTCAGTCAGCCACAAGCGGGCGCCGGCGAAGAACGCGTCGTCACCGATCTTCGCGCGCAATGCGTACAGGGTAGCCGCGCCTCGCAGATAGACCGGATTCGCAAAGAGGCTGTCGCGACCCGGGTCTGCGATGTTGAGTGCCCAGCCGTCGTTTGCGTCCAGGTATGCCACCGTGTCGGCGAACTGATTGGAAATTGATGCGGTGCCCTGATGTTCTGCCCAGAGCCACTCGATATAGGTCGCCCAGCCTTCGTTCAGCCAGATGTCCTTCCAATCAGCCGGGGTCACAGAGTTGCCGAACCACTGGTGCCCCAGTTCGTGCACCACTGTGTTTTCGTCCGCGACCTCGGAGTACACCGGGCGGGTCTGAGTCTCCAGGGCGTAGTCGACCGAGTCGTCGTCGACAATGGCGCCGAACGACTCGAAAGGGTATCGCCCGAATTGGGCCTCCAGAAAGGTGATCATCTGGGGCTGCAGCGCGAGTGCCGCCGCTGTTTCTGCAAGAGGCGCGCCCGTCACTCCATCGTCGATCGCATTGATGATCGGCAGACCGTCCGGACTCACGTCGCGGGACAAGGCGTAGTCGCCTACGCTCGCCGTCGACAGGTAGCTGGACATCGGGTCGGATGCCCGCCACGTCCATGTTGTCCAGCCGGCCTTTGTCTTGGGCGCCCCGGCGGGCAGCCCGTTTGCCACAGCTGTCTTACCGGCCGGCACCGTGATGCGGAACCTGTAAGTTGCCTTGTCTTCCGGGTCGTCGTTCACGGGGTACCAGGTCGCCGCTCCATCGGGCTCGTTGACCACCATCGCGCCATCAGCAGTGGTGACCCACCCGTAAAGGGCCCCGGTGGTGTCTAGTGGCCGCCCGGTGATCCCGCCATATTCAATGACAATGGTCGTCGTCTGTCCTGCTTCGAGCTTCGGCCGCAGCTCAACGGTGAGTTCCCAGTATCGGTTTGCATTGTCCTGCTTCTGTGACCACTCGGCGCTGTCTTTGCCTTGCGCTTTCCCGTGTGCCGCCGCCTTGCCGTCCACCCGGACCGACGAAACGTCGAGGCCGCGTAAGTCGAAGTTAAGCGACTGCAGATCCTGCTTCGCGCGGAGTGTGATGGTCGCGACGCCGCTGAGGCGGCCTGTGAGGACCGTGGGTTCCGTCGGCGGCGTGTAGCGAAGGGCAAGGTCGTAGTGCTGGACGTCGTACCCGCCGTTGCCGGCGTTGGGGAAGTACACGTCACCGCTTCCGGCCGCGCCGGCCGTAGAGCGCGCCCCGTCCTTCCCAAGGGAGACCTGCGCCGTCTCACTGAATGCGCCAGACGCGACCGTTGTCGGCACGATTGCGACCGCTGGAGCTAACCTCGCCCTGGCGTCGGACGCGTTGGGGGTTACTGCTGTTCCGGTTCCGCAGGCGGCCAAAGCGAACACGGATAACCCCGCGAGTGCGACGGTTGTGAGCCTTCTCAATGAATCCAAGGGACATCCCCTTTGTTGGCAGTGAGGTCGAATATGGACTGGCTGGACTGGAGAAAAGCGTGAAGACGACGGTTAAATTCAGGGAATCCACAACTTAGTGCCCATCTCCGGCAACATCAACCGCGCTCATGGAATTGGCGCAGCAAGCACAGTGCACCCGGCGTCGTTGCTCCCGCGAGTGGATGTCCGTGGGACTGTGACGCGGGCTCTTCGCGTTGGTTGCCTACGTCGGTGAGTATGCGACTTGAGTCGGCGGCCACTTCCATGCGGTTACGGCAATGGCGATGAGAAGTACCACTTCGATGAAGCTACCGAGGAGGTAGTGGACCCATGCGTCGCGAATGGCCAGACAGGATGAAGACCCAGAGAGAAGGGGCGGACGATGTTAGCTGAGAGCCCAGAGAGGCAGAGTCCCGACGAAGAGACCAAGGGTCATGAGCGCGATCGCCGCCGGATGTGACGCTGGGACGTCTCCGGTTCCGAGTCTGTTGGTGATGCGGGCCAGGAGCGCATGGGTTCGTTGGCGAGAGAGCAGGCCGATGACTAGGAGCGTTAGGCAGGGTAGGCAGTAGATGACCGTATACCCGGCCAGCACCAGGAGCGCTTCACCTGTGCTGGCTTGCGCGTCGAGGAGCCTTTCGATAGCGATGAAGTAGGGGAACGCGTTGGGCAGATCGGCGGCCGTGAGTAGTGCGCCAAAAGGGAATGCAGTCCACGGGGTGAACCACGTGGGCAGTTCGATGGGTTTGCGGGGTCGGGTTCGGAAGCGTCGAACGCCAGCGATAACCACCGCGGCTCCCGCTGCCCCGAAGGCGACATAGCGCAGCGCGAGCACAATGCCGCCGACGGCGCCTGCGGCTGCGCTAGCGCCGAGAAACAGTGCTGCACCCGCCACGAACACGGTTGTGGCCGCGCCGAGAATGGTCACCAGTGCCGTTAGTCCGGGCCGACTGGGTGCAACAAGCAGGATGAGTGTGACGGCGACGATGGTCGCAGGATTGAAGGCGTCGAGGGCCGCTAGGCCGGCAATCGCGCCCAGTAGCGCTCCACTCATTGTCTTGACGCACCACCGGGTCGAGGGATCAGGGCGTCGAGGAGTGCGTCGAGTTGTGCGGGGGTGGGGGCAGGCTCGATGCCGGCGATCACGTTGGCTGCGAGTCCGTCACCGACGAGGCGGATCACCCGCGCGCGTGTGACGTCGCCCGTTTCCTTCTGAATCATGGCCTCCCACCGAGAGCCGGCTTCCTGCGCGGCGGTAGCGACGTCATCACCCGGCGACTCGACCGCCCGGTGCGCGACCGCTAAAGCTCGGAACAGAGCCACGTCATCACCCGTCGGCACGGAAAGCCTGAGCCAGGCTTCCGCCGCCCGGCCCTCCATCGACGCCGCAAGCATCGCTACGTCGAGCTCCTCCAACGCCCCGATGGCCAAGCCCTGAACAAGAGCCGCGCGCGAAGGAAAATGATGGATCAGTCCGCCCTTCGACACCCCCGCAGCACTCGCGGTGCTGTTCAAGGACGGCACAACACCGCGCTCGAGAGTGAGGTTTCGGGCTGCGCTGAGAATAAGTGACCGACGATCCATGGGACCATCCTAGATGCGAACCGACCGGTCGGTCGGACATCGTTGTTGATCGGCCAGGAGATTATCCCGGCGCAGCAGTGAGTTACTGTCGCATCCGGCAAACTCGTTTTCTTCCGGGGCACGACACAACGGTCTCACTGACCGCCGCGGGGTCCGAAACCAGATGTGACGATTCCGGCACCGGTCCCGTCATCCGCTCGCGGGCGTGGATCAGCCAGGGAACGCTGCGTCGTAGACCGCGCGAAGCTCAGCGCTGTCGGCCCCGGTGACGCCGCAGCCGGTGATCGTTCCATCGACTGCGCCGACGAGGTAGCTCTGGCCGACCACGAAGGGCACGCCCGAGAAGTCGGAGGTCATCGCGTCGACCTGCGTTACCTCCACGCGGTCGGCCACGTCGCCAGCGAAGCGCTCCCTGACCTCCAGCAGAACGGTGTCGCCCTGGATCTGCAGCACCGTCGCGGCGAACGCCTGCTCCTGCGCCGCGACGGTCGCCGGCTCGAGCCTGAGGCAGCTGCCGCTCGCGAGGCCTCCGTCCATGGGAGGCTGCAACGCCTCGACGGTGGGCTCCGGGCCGAAGACGACGAGGGGCACGACGATTGCGGCGGCGATGGCGAGGCCGGAGGCGATGCCGACCACCGGCATCCACCGCCGCAAGGCGCGTCGCGGCGCCGTGGGGGTGACGGTCGTGGTGATAGGGGATTGGTCGGTCATGATCTGCTCCATTCTGTGGTCGAGCCATGTCGGCGAGGCAGGGGGCAGCGTGCGGGCCGGATCGGCGGCACGCAGCTGATCGCGCAGCGCACGGTCATCGTCGTGCATCTTCGCTCCCTTCGTCGTACGGTACATGTCCGGTCGGGTCGCCGGATTTCAGTAGCTCCTGCTTGAGGCGAGCCTTCGCACGGTGTAGGCGGATCGCCGCTGCGTTCGCGCTGATGCCGAGCACGACGGCAATCTGCGGGCTTTTCAGCTCGTCCCATGCCCACAGCCGCAGGATCTCCGCGTCGTTTCGACGCAGGCCGGCGAGGGCGGTGGTCACGCGGGCCGTCTTGGCGGCGCCATCGACGGTGGATGCTGCGGGGTTCTCGTCCGCAGCGGCCGGCGGCGGGTCGATGGCAATGATGCGGCCGATGAGACGGATGCGCCGGCGCTCGGCGCGTTGAGCGTTGCTGAGGCACTGTCGAGCGACGACGATCGCCCAGGGAAGTGCGTCGTCGGGCACCTCGTCGAGGCGGCGCCAGCACACCAGCAGAGTGTCGCCGATCACGTCGTCGGCCGTCGCGGCGTCGGTGCGGCGGTGCAAATAGCGGCGCACAGGGTCGACGACGAGCACGGCGAGGTTATGCATCCGCTTCTCGCGATCGGTGTCGGTCACAACTCTCATACTGAGGGATGTCCGGCAGGGGCGTGGGGATTTCAGGCGAGGTGCTTTCGCACTGCAGGAGATCGGCGGTGACCGTAGACCGGGTGCAGCGAGAGGATAATTCGGGAAAGCAGCTCTGTCACAAGAGTGGTCACGCCACATGTTCGGTGTGGCGTTTTTCTATGCCGTTTTCCAGGAGTTCCCATGTCCGCACGACCCTGGCTCATCACCTCAGCTCTCATGGTGGCCGCGATCACCCTTGTCGGCTGCGCCCAGCCCGCGCCGGAGTCGAGCAAGCCACCGGTGGCGGAGCCGGCGCGATGGTCTTGCGACGGCGCGAGCGGACCGGCATCGTGGGCGGAGGTGGACCCCGGCTTCGCGGCCTGCGGCGCGGGCACCGCCCAGTCCCCGATCGACCTGCCCGCGACCATGCCCGCACCGAGCTCGGTCATCCAGCTGAGCGCGGAGGACGCGGAGGCCGATGTGTTCGACACCGGGCACGCGGTGGAGTTCGAGGCCGACGGCGAGGGCGAGACCCTGACTTTCGCCGGCGACGAGTGCAGTCTGCAGCAGATGCACGCCCACGTGCCGTCGGAGCACACCGTGAACGGCCAGCTGGCGGCGGCCGAGCTGCACCTGGTGCACGCGGATGCGGCTGGCAATCCACTGGTGCTGGGCATCCTCGTGGCCGAGGGGCAAACATCCGGCGTCCTGGCGCCGTTCATCGACAGGGCCACGCATATGGCTGACGACGAGGACGTGACAATGGATATCGCGGCCGTGCTGCCGCGGACGCTGGACAACTACGAGTACTCGGGCAGTCTGACCACACCGCCGTGCACCGAGGATGTGCAGTGGGTCGTGACGAGCACGCCGATCTCGATGTCGGCGGAGCAGATCGGCACACTTGAAGGCACACACAGTCACAACGCACGGCCGGCGCAGCCGCTGGGGGACCGGGATGTGGTTGGCGGATCCGCGAAGCTCGGGATCGAGGGGTAGCGGCCGGGTCGTTCCGGGCCAGCGCGCCGGGGCTTTCGGGCCCCGGAACCCATCAGTGGCGATTGTGGGCAGGCTGAAGTTCGCCAGCAGCAAGGCTTCGCTGGAAGGCCTCGCATCTGCCGCCAAAGTCCGATGGAACTCGACACTGCTAGGTTTGCGGCATGGACGAAATTTCAGTCCGCGACGAAATCGTCTATGTCTGTGATCCAGCCCTTCGCGCCTATCTGCGCAGATTAATACGGAACGCCGTGTAGTTGGCCGTGTCTCCTCGCGATCGCCATCATGCGAGGCACGTTCAGGCACGGAACCACGGGGATCTGCACAGCTACCGGCTGACTAGGTGAGTCCGCGGAAGCTCCCCGAACGCCACGCTCTGCTCGACATCCAGGGTCAACGCGTCATCCCGAAACTCGAGCGTGTACGTGCGCGAGAACGGCGTGCCCACGTTGTGCGCCCGCACGACCAGAGTGCCGGGGGAGACCCACGCGCCGCTCGCCAGTACCCGGGCATCGGCGGATGCCACCCATTCGCCGTGGCCGAAGGCTAGCCGCCGGCCCACGCCGCCACGGATGATCGTGAGCAGTCCCGGCTCGAAAGTTACCGCGGTCACGTCCGCATCGTCGAAGTCGAAGCGGACGCCCGCCACCCGCGCCGCCGTCTGTGACGTGGGTTCGCCCACGACGGTCGGCAGGGTGAGGCCCGCCAGCTTTCCGGCAAGACCACTCGGTATCTCTGCGAGCGGCTGGTCGGTGAAAGCGGGCAGCAGGTGTTCCCAGACGAGATCGAGCGCGCGCTGCGCGGTCGGGAGCGCCGCAGTCAGCACGACCACGGCATCCGTTTCTGGAAGCACGAGGCAGAACTGACCGAACGCTCCGTCAGCGCGGTAACCGGTCGGCCGGTTTCGCCAGAACTGGTAGCCGTAGCCCTGACGGCCGTCGACGTCGTGCTCGGTGCCCGACGTGTCCACCTGCACCCGGGTGGCCTCGTCGATCCACTCCGCCGGCACGAGTCGCGTGCCGTTCCATTCGCCGCGTTGCAGCAGCAGCTGGCCGAAGGTCGCGAGCTGCTCGGTCGTGAGGGAGAGCCCCCAGCCGCCGGCGTCGATGCCGCGCGGGCAGGACTCCCACGTGGCGCCGATGATGCCGAGCGGGTCGAACAGTCGCGGGGTGAGGTAGTCGAACAGGCGCTCTCCGGTGAGCCGCTGCAGGATCGCCGAGAGCAGGTAGCTCGCGCCGCTGTTGTAGACGTAGTGGGTGCCCGGCGCGAACTCGAGGGGCTGGGCCAGGATGGTGCGCGCCCAGTTGTCACCGTGCGAGTCGTCGGCGAGCGACACCGTGTCGGTGGGATGCCCCGTGGTCATGGTGAGCAGATGGCGCACAGTCAGCGCGGCCAGGTGCGGGTGGATCTGCTTGGGCAGGTCGTCTGGTAGCAGGTCGACGACGAGGTCGTCGAGCGTGAGCCGGCCCTCGCCGATGGCGAGCCCGACGGCGATCGAGGTGAAGCTCTTGCTCACCGAGAACATGAGGTGCGGATGCTGCGCCGCGAAGGGATACCACCAGCCCTCCGCAATGACGCAACCGTGTCGAACGACCATGAGGCTGTGCAGGCTCTCGAGCTGCGCCTCCGCCGCGGCGATGAAATCGAGAATGGCGGCGGAGGAGATTCCCTCGGCCTCGGGGGTGCTGCGGGGGAGCGGGTTCATGGTTCAATTGTGCCGGGTCGAGCAAATGCCGGCACTCGAGTCGTCGCCGGCGGCCACCTTTCGGGTCCGATGCTGTCTGAACCGCCCGATTTCAGCCCACGGAGGCTAAACTTTTTGCATGCGAACCGTAGGTCCTCGAGTTCGAATCGTGGTGGCCGATGATCATCCACTGTTTCGGCGTGCGCTGGAGCAGACGATCAGGGACCAGGGTGATTTCCAGCTTGTCGGCCAGGCCTCGGATGGTGGCGAGGCGATGGAGTTGATACGCGAGCTGGCCCCGAATGTCGCAGTTCTCGATGTCAGAATGCCCGTTTTGGATGGCCTCCAGGTGGTCAATGCTGTGTGTCGCGATGGGCTCTCGACCCGGGTGATCCTCCTTTCGGCCTACGTCGACGGATCAGTGGCCTTTGACGCTGTGGCCGTGGGTGCCAGTGCCTACCTCTCCAAGAGCGTCGATCCACAACTTCTCACGGACACGATCCGCGCCGTGAGCCGGGGCGAGACAGTGCTCGGTTCGGAAGTGCAAGCTTCTCTGGCAGCCGAAATCCGTCTCCGGGGAGCACAGGAGCGCCCCACGCTGTCCAAGCGTGAACTGGAGATCCTCGTGCACGTCGCTGAGGGTCGATCCGCACCGCAGATTGCACAACTCCTCTTTCTGTCCACGCCGACGATCAAGAGTCATCTTCAGGGACTGTACGAGAAGCTCGGGGTCTCGGATCGAGCCGCAGCCGTTGCGGAGGGGATGCGGCGCAGGCTGTTGGAATGACGTCGCGACCCCGGTTGATGTCTCGCCAGAGCGGAGCTTTCGCCGTCATCCGACTGGCTGCGGTGCCGGTATTCCTTCTGGCCGAGCGGCTGGTCGAACATCCCGAGGCCAATCAAGCCCTGTTCACCCCATTGCTGGCGTTGGCGGCCCTTTACGCTGTTGCCGCCATGGTCTCGGAGGTGTGTGGACGGCCGCTCAGCACGCCGGCTGTTCTCGTCGCAGTCGACATTGTCTTGATCGCAGCTCTTGTGGCGACCTCCGGAGGTCCGTTTTCCCAGCTACGCTACGCATTCTTCCTGTTACCCCTTGGTGCGGCGCTGCTCGTGAGCCCCCGTCTGACGGCCGCGTTCTCGGCGGCTGGATTGTCACTGTATGCCCTCATCGCCGTAACCTATCCGGAATTTGCCCAGGTCCCGAGGGATGCCGTCGGTTTCGAAATCACGCAGATTCTCTTTCTAGCCTGGACCGGCTCCGCTGCAAGCGTTCTGTCGGCGATTCTGGCGCGCCGAACGCGTGAAGTGTCTGAGCTTCTGGCGGTCCGCGGCCGTCTTGTGGCGCAAGCCCTGGATGCGGAAGACCAGGCGCGAAGACTATTGGCGACGTCGCTGCACGACCACGCACTTCAGAATCTTCTCGCCGCCCGCCACCTCCTGGCGTCTGAGGGGCGTGACAATGCAGCTTTGATCGGTGAGGGGCTGGACCGCGGAATCTCTCAAATACGGGAGGCCGTCTTTGACCTCCACCCGTATCTTCTCGAACCAGTCGGACTGCGTGGTGCCATTCACGCCATCGCCGCACGTGCGGGCGATCGCGGGGGATTCGACGCTTCCGTCGAGGTCGAGGCAGCGGCGAGCGGCGTGCACGATCAGTTATTGTTCGCAATCGCCCGCGAGCTGGTCGCCAACTGCGTCAAACACGCTCACGCCACGTCCATGTCGATTTCCATCCGAAGATTGGCCGACACGGTCGAGCTGATCGTGGTCGACGATGGAGTGGGAATCGATTCGAGCGAGGTCGAGCGGGCTCCCTTGAATGGGCATATCGGCCTTGCCTCCAGCGCCGAGCGCGCCGTGGCGATCGGCGGAACCTTCGAATACGGCGCCGGAACAGACGGCCGAGGTACGCGGGTCCGTGTGTGCCTGCCGATGCCGGCGCGTTCCAGAGCGGCCTGATCAGAGCTCTGCACAGTCGATCGGATGACCTCCGATCGGCTCCAGCGTCTACCTGAGGTTTCATCCGGTCGTGTCTCGAGTGGCCGACGTCCACACCGCAAGACTGACTGCATGGAACATGTGAGTGCAACGCGCAGCGAGCTTTTGGCACGACGCGGCCAGATCAAACTCGCCGTGCAGGGCAGGGACCTTCTCAGTGAGAAGCGTGCGGCCCTGATGCGAGAGTTTCAGCGACTCGGGACATCCGTTCTCGAGGCAATGCGCGAGTTCGAGCGTGGCGCGGGAGTCGCTCGCCGGTCGCTGGGCGAGGCCCTGGCGCTTGACGGACCGGAGTATGTCGGATCCGCCGCGATTGCCGCGTCGGCAAGCGTCGGTGTTGAGCTCACCGCTCGCTCCGTGGCCGGGGTCCGGATCGCTGAACTGTCCCACGACCCGGTGGCGCGGTCGAGCATGGCCCGCGGTTACGGGCTGCCGTTCTCCTCGGCGCGAGTCGATGTCGCCGGCGACGAGTTCGAGCGTCAACTTGACCGGCTCCTGGATCTCGCGGCGGTCGAACTCACTCTGCGTCGCCTGGCCGAAGAGATCGCCAGCACGACCCGGCGCGTGAGCGCACTGGAGAACGTCGTGATACCCCGACTCGAAGGCGAACGTGACTTCATCGCCCTGGTTCTCGACGAACGCGAGCTGGAGGACCGGGTCCGCCTGATGCGCGCGAAGAGTATGCGGATGAATGAGCCGGACGAAATGGCGGTTGTCGCGTGACCACCCGAGGTGTGCAGAAAATGCCGGGAGCGATCAACGCCATCCGCGACTTGGAGCGTACGCTCTCGGACACCGTGAAGCACCGTGCCTTTGCAGCTGAGAGCCGTCAGGACGCCCGGCGGGAGGCTGATCGCCTCATTGCCGAAGCCCAAGACCGTGGTTCGCGTGCCGCGGAGCGCGCCCGCGAGGAAGTGAGTTCAGCCAGCGAGCTCGAGACCGGGTCGATCCGAGCGGAAGCGGACGCCGAGATCGCTGCACTGCACCTGTGGCTGACCACCGAGCGAGCCGCCCTGCTCGCCGAGATGCGGGCAGTAGCCGCTCCCGAGACTTTCGACCGTTCGGATGCCTAGCCGATGCTGATCCCCATGGCCAAGTTGCAAATCGCGGGCCGTCGCGAAGAACTGAGTGCGGTTCTCGAAGGTATCTACCGTCTCCAGGGCATGCAATTGGTCGACGTTGCCCGCGATCCGGCGCTCGATGTCGATGCCGCCGGTTTGAATGACGCCAACTCCCTCACGCAGGCGCGTCTTGAACTCCTCGTCGCCCGCCTCGACGCACTGCTCGCACTCGTCGGCAGCGATGATCGAGGTGACTCTCGTCTCCATGGGGACCCGGATCCCGTCAGCGGTGCTGTCGACCTGGCCGACGTCGAGGCCGAGCTCGACCGCATCAGCATTCTGGTACAGGAAGCCGCCCAACATCTTGATTCGCTCACGGATGAGCTGGCGGTGCTGCCCAGGTACCTGCACCCGCTGGAGCAACTGGCGAGACTGGTGCCAGAGCTTGCGGCCCTCCCCGAATACGAGTTACAGAAACTCGGGCTGGACACCGCGGCTCTGGTACTGAATACGTCCGATGACACATTGGTCGACACGTTACGGCGCGAACTGACCGAGGTGTTCGGAGTGCGCTTCGATCTCACCTCGGCCCGGGTCGGCACGGATGCGATCGGCTGTTTGCTCGTCTTCTCACACAGCGACAGCGCACGCCTGCACGCCCTCCTGGGGCAGGAACACGTTCGGCACCTGCCCCTCCCAAGCGCCTACTCCGGGCAGTCTCTCTTCGGAGCTCTGGCAGGGATGCGTACGCGGCTGGATGCCCTTCCGCGGGAGCTCGCTGACGCGCATCAGGTGCTGGAGGAGCTCATCGGCCCGCACGTGGAGGCATGGCACGTCACGCTTGCGGGCGCTCGCGCGGAACTCGAACAACTCGCCGCCGCCGCCGGGGCCGGGGTAACCGACCGCGCATTCGCCGTCGTCGGCTGGGTTCCGCGCCCACACGTGGCTCGTTTCCACGAGGCACTCGCCGCTCTCTCGATGGGTCCGCTCGCAATCGAGGAACTACCTCACGACGAACGTGCCCACAGCACACCGGTGCTGATGAAGGAGCGCCGGGTGGCGCGCCCGTTCGGCCTTCTGACCCGCTTTTTGGACAACCCCCGTGCCGCCAGTCTGGACCCCACCGGGCTGATGGCGCTTTTCCTGCCGTTGATGTTCGGCGTGATGGTCGGCGATGTGGTGTACGGCACGGCTCTTCTTCTCGTCGGCCTCTGGGCTCGCCGGAAATTTGGCAGGATTTCCCCCGGTATCGCCGACTTGTGCAGCGTTCTGGTGTTCGGTGCGATCTGGGCGATCATCTTCGGTTTCCTTTTCGGAGAGGCTTTGGGCAATCTCGGTAAAAACCTCTTCGGTGACTTCTCGCTGTGGTTCTACCGCGGCGACGCAAACGCATTGCAGCCGCTCCTGCTGTTCGCACTGGCGATCGGGGCTGCGCACGTACTGCTCGGCGTTGTCCTCGGCATGTGGCAATCGTGGCGGGACCGCGCGCACCGTCACCTCCTCGATCGGGTGGGAACGTTCGCTTTCCTGTGCGGGATGTTGGGTCTGGCCGGTTTTGCGGCAGGCGCCCTGCCGCCGGGATTCATGTCGCCGGCAATAGCCCTGACCGTGGTCGGCCTGGTCCTCGTGATGTCGCTCCACGGCACTCTCGGGTTGATAATGGCGCCGCTGGAGCTGCTCGGCGCGATTGGGAACATCCTCTCCTATCTGCGGCTGGCCGCCGTCGGCCTTGCGTCGGTATACCTCGCCATCGTCGCCAACGAGCTCGCCACCGTGGGCCCGCTCTGGCTCGGCATCATCGTCGCGACGTTCTTTCACGTACTCAACCTCGCTCTCGCAGGTTTCAGCCCCATGATCCAAGCGCTACGACTTCATTACGTCGAGTTCTTCTCGAAGTTCTTCATTGGCGGCGGTCAAGCCTTCATCCCGTTCGGAAAATCACACTCATAACCCAGGAGAAAAAAATGGACATTGGAATCGGACTCATCGCAATCGGCGCGGCCCTCGCAGTAGGCATCTCGGCGCTGGCAACCGGGCTGGCTCAAGCCCGAATCGGTGCGGCAGCCATGGGTGCCATCGCCGAGAAGCCGGAACTCGCCGGCAGGGCCATTCTGCTGGTCGCGATCCCGGAGACCCTGGTCATCCTTGGTTTCGCCGTGGCTGCTATGGCAATCCTCCTGCTGCCGGCCTGATGCCGCTCACAGACCTGCTTCAGGCCATCCAGGCCGAAGCCGACGACGATATCGCGGCGGACCTGCGAGCGCTGCGAGCTGAGGCGGACGCCACGGTCGCCGAGGCTTCCACCAGGGCGCACGGGCTTGAGCGTGAGCTCGAACTGCGGGCCACGGCCGAATCCCAGGTCGATGCCGGCCGGCGAATAGCAGCCGCCCGTCTTGCCGCCGTCCGCCAAGTCCGTCTTGCTCGCGAAGAGGCCTATCTCGCGCTGCGGGCGGACCTCGCGGAGGAATTGAGGTCAGCCCGGTACTCACCGGCGTACCCGCGGCTATTGGGCGAGCTCATCCAGGGTGCGATCGCGGCACTCCCCGGCACCGTGCTGATCCGGGTGGACCCCCGCGATGCGATCACTGCTCAGGAGCTGCTGGCGAGCACCGTTCCCCCCGTGACGCTTGAAGCGTCGCTATCGACCTGGGGTGGGATCCACGCGGTCGATCCCGATGGCCGCACTGTGATCAACACTCTGGAACAGCGCCTGGTCGATGCCGAACCCTGCCTTCGGATGCTCTATGCACGAACCATCGTCACTGCGGGAAGCGAAAGCAGCTGATGGCGATCCTGCGGGTGCGTCCCCGCTTCGAGTACGGAAACACCCGGCTCCGGGTCCGGCGGCTTGATCGCATGGGGGAGAAGCAGCTCTCCGAACTGATGGGACGCGACGTCGACGGCCTGCTGGGTGCGCTCGCCTCGACGGCGCTCCGAGCCGAGGCCGAAGCTGCACTTGCCCGCGGCGGCGGCGTGCGGCTTTTGAACGCCGCACTTCGAGGGCATGAAGCCCGCGAACTCGAGTCGATGCGCGGGTTCTACAGTGAAGCTGCGCTACACCTGGTCGACCTCCTGTTGGCCCGATTCGACTTGCACAATCTGCTCGTGCTGCTGCGTGGTGCTCTGCGGAGCGCAGACGAAGAGCAGGTGCTCGACGAGATCATCCCCGTGGGCGCCTTCACCGACCTCCTGGCCCGTGAAATCGTTCGCCAACACGAGCCGGCTGCTGTTGTCTCGCTGCTGGCGGGCTGGGAGCTGCCCGACGTCGTCACAGCGCGCGCCACCGTGGACGCCTTTGCCACCTACGAACGTGATGGCAACCTCGGCCAATTTGAGAGCACAATCACTGCCGCCCACACGGGATGGGTTGTCGGCGAACTTGATGACCTTGGCAGTGAGGCCGTCGACCTCCGCGCCTCGCTTGCGCGCAGCGTCGACGAAACCAATGTGATCGCGCTGCTGCGACTTCGTTCCGCACTGTCCCGTCGCGAAATGTCCAAGCTGCCCGACGTCGCACCCTGGCTACCCGGTGGCGGAATCGTCACCTCCACACTGGAGTCGGCGTTGAGGCAGGCCGAAGACACCGAGGCTGCTGCACTTCTTTCCGCGTCGGCCCGCTACCTTGACAGCCCGCTTGAGGCCTGGTCGCGCGACGGCGACGTCGCGAGGACTCAGCGCGCTTTGGAGCAGCAGCGGGTGCTGAACGAGATCTCGCTGTTTCGCCGCGGAGATCCCTCGGGTATCGCCATTCCGATCGCTTACGTCGCCGAGTTGGCACTGGAGACGCGGAATCTCCGGGTGTTGGCCCAGGGCGCTGCTCTGGGGACTTCTCCGGGTGACCTCGATGGGCAGCTTCTCTTGCCGAAGGCCCGACGATGATGAGCGTGACAGCGGATGCGCGTTCTCGCTTGCTGGTGATGACGGTCGATGAACTGGCCGTCGGGTACCGCCTGGCCGGTGCTGATGTGATGGTCGTCGCCGATGCCGAGGCGGCAGGCACCAGACTCCGCGAACTCCTCGACGAGGGCGTGGAGGTGGGCGTGATCGCGGTGCATGAACCGTTCTACACGTCCCTCGACCCGCCGCTACTCCGGCGTATCGAAAGAACCCTGCCCCCACTCGTGGTCGCACTCCCCTCCGGGGAGCGTCCGCACGGCGACTCCGGACGGCGAGAACA
This sequence comes from Cryobacterium sp. M96, assembly GCF_002929845.1. Classification (GTDB taxonomy): domain Bacteria; phylum Actinomycetota; class Actinomycetes; order Actinomycetales; family Microbacteriaceae; genus Cryobacterium; species Cryobacterium sandaracinum. The sequence continues at coordinate 170,573 of NZ_PJJS01000051.1, read as the reverse complement.
ACTCCTCCAACGGCTGTGGCAGGCAGTCGGTTACGAAATCACATTCGACTCAGAAGGCCGGTAATGAACACACAAACCCTGACCGACGCCGGAACCCTATGGCGGGTCGCCGGCCCCGTGGCCGAGGCGATAGGCCTCCACGCCCGGCTCTACGACGTCGTGCTCGTCGGCACGGCCCAACTCCCCGGCGAGGTGATCCGGATCGACGGCGAACGCTGCGTCATCCAGGTGTACGAGGACACCGCGGGCCTCGCGGTCGGCGAACCTGTCGTGAATACCGGCCAGCCGCTCCAGGTCGAGCTGGGGCCGGGGCTGCTGGGCCAGATCCTCGATGGGACGCAACGACCGCTGAGGGAGCTCGCCAGGCGCGGCGACAACCCGTATGCTGTCGCGACCATCGCGCGCGGGGCCCGCGCAACAGCGTTGGATCGCGAGCGCAGGTGGGACTTCTCGCCGGCGGTTCGCGAGGGTGACCAGGTGGGGTCGGGCGACCTGCTCGGAACTGTGCCGGATGCGGCGATGGCGCACCGTGTTCTGGTGCCGCCGGGAGTGAGCGGAATCGTTCGCAACCTGCGCACCGGCCTCCTGCGAGTCAGCGAACCGGTCGCAACGGTCGGCGACGAGGAAGTGGCGATGCTGCAGTACTGGCCCGTGCGCCAGGCTCGGCCGGCCTCGCAGCGACTCGCTCTCGAGGTGCCCCTCGTGACCGGCCAACGCGTCATCGACACTCTTTTCCCCATCGCTCGGGGTGGCGCAGCGGCGATCCCGGGAGGGTTCGGCACGGGCAAAACCGTGCTCGAACAGTCGCTCGCAAAGTGGTCGACGGCGGATGTTGTCATCTACATCGGCTGCGGCGAACGCGGCAACGAGCTGGCAGAGGTGCTCGAGGAGTTTCCGGCGCTCGTCGACCCACGCACGGGGACGTCGCTGATGCAGCGAACGGTGCTGATCGCGAATACGTCGAACATGCCTGTGGCCGCCCGTGAAGCGAGCATCTACACCGGGATCACCATTGCGGAGTTCTTCCGCGACCAGGGCTTGCATGTTGCGCTGATGGCCGACAGCACCAGCCGCTGGGGGGAGGCGCTGAGGGAGGTGTCGAGCCGCTTGGAAGAGATGCCGGCGGAGGAGGGCTACCCGGCCTACCTCGCCACCCGCCTGGCTGAATTCTACGAACGGGCCGGCGCCGTCCGCTGCCTCGGTGACGAGAATCGGACAGGTTCAGTCACCGTCATCGGAGCGGTCTCCCCGGCTGGCGGAGACTTCTCGGAACCCATCACCCAGCACAGTCTGAGATTGGCCGGGACATTCTGGGCCCTTGACACCGCGCTGGCGAGGCGTCGTCATTTTCCGTCGATCAACTGGACTCGCAGCTACACCCTCTACCAGCTCGACGGATGGTTCGCCGACGAGGTCTCCGCGGACTGGCCAGTGTTGCGGGCGTGGGCGCTGGACATGCTGCAACGCGAGACATCACTGCTGGAAATCGTGCAGCTCCTCGGAGCAGACGCGCTTGCGGCGCCACAGCGCGTGGTTCTCACCATCGGGCGGCTGCTCCGAGAGGATTTTCTGCAACAGTCCGCGTTCGACGAGGGCGACGCATCCTGTTCGCTCGCCAAGCAGCACACGATGCTCACCGCAATTCACGCAGCGCACGATGCACTGGCGACGGCAGTCGAGCGCGGGGTGGCGCCGGACACCGCGTCGGCCGTTCCAACGCTGCTCGAGATCGGGCGCATGCGCGCCTGGCCCGAAGCCGAAATGGCTCAGCTCTCGAAAGATCTGACCGCTCGCATCCGTACCCAACTTGAGGAACTCCGATGAAATCCACAGTGCCCGAAGCCGGCCCCACCCCGAAGCTCTCCATCGACCACCGAACGGTCACCTATGTGTCCGGCCCGCTGCTCATCGCCGAGCAGGCGCAGGGCGTCGGCTACGACGAACTGGTTGACGTCATCGCGCCCGACGGAGACGTACGACGGGGTCGAGTGCTCGAGGTAAGCGGCGACAAGATGACCGTGCAGGTGCTTGAGGGTACCCGCGGTCTTGACCGTCAGGGGACTGTCGTCCGCACCCGTGGTGCTTTCGCCCGACTGCCTGTCGGACCCGGCCTCATCGGGCGGATCCTCGACGGTGCCGGCGTACCGATCGACGGCGGCCCCCCGCTGCTGGCGGTAGCCGAGCGCGACGTGAATGGGGCGCCGATGAACCCGGTTGCGCGCGATCACCCCTCCGAGTTCATCGAGACCGGCATCTCGGCGATTGATGGCCTGAACACTCTGGTGCGCGGTCAGAAACTTCCGATCTTCTCCGGCTTCGGCCTGCCCGCCAACGAATTGGTGGTGCAAATTGCCGCGAGTGCGCGGGTGCTCGGAAGCGACGAGGACTTCGTGGTCGTCTTCGCAGCGATGGGGGTCACGCAACGCGAGGCTGCCTACTTCCGTGGTCAGTTCGCCGACAGCGCCGCACTCGAAAGGACGGTGCTCTTTCTGAACCTCGCCGACGACCCGACGGTCGAACGCCTGCTGACACCCCGAGCTGCGCTGACGGCCGCCGAGTACCTCGCGTGGGAGGAAGACCGCCATGTGCTTGTTATCCTCACCGACATCACCAACTACTGCGAGGCGCTTCGTGAGGTGGCCGCGGCTCGTGAGGAGATTCCGGGTCGGCGGGGCTATCCGGGATACATGTACACCGACCTTGCGTCGTTGTTCGAGCGTGCCGGGCGAGTGCGTGGCCGCCGGGGATCGGTTACCCAGCTGATGATCCTCTCGATGCCCGACGACGATATCAGTCACCCCATTCCCGATCTGACGGGCTACATCACCGAGGGACAAATCGTGCTGTCGCGGGATCTCCATCGGCGAGGCATCAGCCCGCCCATTGACGTTCTGCCCTCGCTGAGCCGGCTCATGAACGCTGGCATCGGTGCGGGGCGCACCCGGGAAGATCACTCAGCGGTCGCCGACCAGCTTTATGCCTGCTTTGCGAGAGGTCGGGAACTGCGCCAACTCTGCTCGATCGTCGGCGAGTCGGCCCTTTCGGAAGAGGATCGGCGGTTTCTGGCCTTCGCCGAGGACTTCGAGCAGCGTTTTGTCGGCCAGTCCGGTGTGTCACGCACGCTCGTCGAGACTCTCGACCGTGCGTGGGAGCTACTCGCTCGCTTTCCTGCGGCTGAACTCAAGCGGGTCAAACCGGATATTCTCGCGCGCTACCACCACTACAAGGATGAAATGGCGGAGACATCATGAGCACTGTTGTGGGCAAAACGGTCGCCTGGCACGACCAGGAAGTCGCGGTCGTCATAGCCGGATTGCAGACGAATGCGACTCGGGGCCTTGACGAGAAGATCGCCGTTCATCGCCTGGAGGAGTCCGGCTACAACGAACTCGAGGAGCGCGCCGGTCGGTCGGTGTGGAACATTCTGTGGGAACAGGTGTCATCCATCCTGATCGTGATCCTGGTCGTGGCCGCCGGCTTGGCTGCGGCCCTGGGCAAGGCCATCGACGCCACAGCCATCATCGCCATTGTCGTTCTGTTCGTTGTTCTCGGGGTCGTGCAGGAGTACCGTGCGCAGAAGGCGATCGCCGCGCTGAAACAAATGGCAGCGCCAACCGTGCGCGTCGTGCGTGACGGCCAGGTCCGTGAGCTATCGGCGCGCGAACTCGTGCCCGGCGATCTCGTGCGCTTGGAGACCGGATCCGTGATTCCGGCCGATGTGCGCATCGTCGAAAGCATCAATTTGCGCACCCAGGAAGCCGCGCTGACGGGGGAATCCGAACCGGTCGACAAGACCACTGACCCGATTCCGGGCACCGACATTCCTCTCGGAGACCGCACCAATCTGGCCTTCCTCGGCACCTCCGTAACCTACGGGCGAGGGTCTGCCATCGTCGTCGAAACGGGCATGGCCACCGAACTCGGACGCATCGCCAACCTGATCCAGGAAGTCCCGCAGGAGAGAACGCTTCTGCAGAAACGCCTCGACAAGCTGGCGAAGCTTCTCGCCGCCGTTGCCGTCGCAGTCGCCATTCTCGTTTTCCTGACCGGCCTTCTCCGCGGGGAGGAGACCTCGCTCATTCTCCTCACCGCGGTCTCGCTCGCCGTGGCAATCGTCCCCGAGGGTCTGCCGGCTGTGCTGACCTTCACGCTGGCCCTCGGCGCCCAACGGATGCTCGTCCGCCGGGCGCTGGTGCGGCGGCTTGCCGCGGTGGAGACTCTCGGCTCCGTCACCGTCATCTGCTCGGACAAGACAGGCACGCTGACCGAGAACCGGATGACCGTGACTGTGCTCGAGACGCCGCGCGACAGCTTCGACCTCGCAGCGGGCGCGACCCCCGAACTCAATGATGACGGTCAGGTTCTGCTCGCTGCCGCAGCCCTCTGCAACGACGCGGTCCTGGACCGGCGATCTGAACATCCTGAAGCCGTCGGCGATCCGACCGAGGGCGCCCTCGTGCTCGCGGCGGATCGGTTCAGCATGAGCAAGGAAGATCTCGACTCGGGACTACCGCGAGTGGGCGAAGTGCCTTTCGACTCGACCCGAAAACGCATGACGACACTGCACCGCACCCCTGAGGGTGGTTCCCGTCTTCTTGACACGCTGATGACGGTTGCAGAGGGTGCTCCCTTCCTCGCCCTCGTCAAAGGTGCCGGAGATGGTATCCCAGAGCTCTGCAACCGGATCGTGCAGAACGGGCGTGTCCGCCCGCTGGACGACGCAGCTCGAACTCGGTTCAGCGCCTCCATCGAGCAGATGACCGAAAAAGGCCTCCGAGTGCTTGCCGTCGCCGCACGCGGCCTCGAGGAACTCCCACCGTCGGGGAAGGGGGAGGAGGCCGAGCAGAGTCTCGTGCTGCTCGGGCTGATCGGGATGGTTGATCCTCCCCGCTCGGAAGCTCGGGATGCCATCGCGCGCTGCGCGACGGCAGGAATACGCCCCATCATGATCACCGGCGACCACCCCCGCACGGCGCGTGCCATCGCCGTCGATCTCGGCATCGCCGAACCGGACGGCCTCACCCTGACCGGGCGCGAGCTCGAGCAGATGGACAGCGAGACATTGCGCATCGCAGTGCGCACCACCTCCGTTTTCGCGCGAGTGTCTCCCGAGCACAAATTGCGCATCGTCGAGGCGCTGCAGGCCAACGGCGAAATCGTGGCGATGACCGGTGACGGGGTGAATGACGCGCCGGCACTCAAGAAGGCCGACATCGGTGTGGCTATGGGATCAGGAACGGATGTCGCCAAAGAGGCCGCCGAGGTCGTTCTGCTCGACGATAACTTCGCCACTATCGTGGCCGCGGTTGAGGAGGGGCGGGTCGTCTACGACAACGTGCGCCGTTTCGTGGGCTTCTCGATTTCAGGCAACTTCGCGAAAGTGCTGATCGTGGCAATCCCGCCGCTCTTCGGACTGCCGCTGTATCTTCTCCCGATCATGATTCTGTGGTCCAACCTGCTCACGGATGGCCTCTTGGGGCTCGGGATGGGCGTCGAGCGGGCCGAGCGGGACACGATGCGACGGCCTCCCTTCAAGCCGACCGAAAGCATCCTCAGTCGCGGCATCGGGACTCAGATCGCTTGGCTGGGTCCGGTGATCGGGGGGGCGCTGATCGCAGTAGGTTGGGTCGTTTGGTACAGCGCGGGCGGCGACAGCGGCTCGATCACTCCCGAAGCCGAGGCCCTCCTAGCGACAATCGTGTTCACGAGCCTCGCCTTCATTCAACTCGCGCGAGCCCTCGCCAGCCGTTCGTTCGTCGAGCCGGTCTGGCGAACGGGGCTGCGCGGCAACAGGGTTCTGGTGAGTATGATTCTGGTCGCGCTCGTCCTGCAACTCGCCGTGGTCTACCTGCCGTTCGCCCAGGAAATCTTCGGCACCGTACCTCTGAGCCCGGCCGAACTGGCGGTCGGCGTTCTTCTGGCGCTGGGTCTTCTCGTGATCATGGAGGTCGACAAAGCGTTCCGGCGGCGCGCCGTGCGCAAGAACTCCGCGAACGATGTTCCGGAGCAGAACCCACATCACCGCGGCCCGAAGTGAGCCATTCTGATGGCTGATCGGGACCGCACAGCGGTCCGTGCCCGTGACCCGGGCACGGCCCGGGGCCACCGAGGCCGAACGTTTGCCCTGTTCGGGCTGCCGCTGCTGGCCGTGGCCGGTGTGCTCGCCGTCTCGCTCGTCATCCCCGGGTCGAACACCTGCAGGGGACCCGTCCCCGGCTGCGGAACGCTGCGCAACGCCGGACAGATCCCGATGGACATTCAGGCGGCAGGTGGCACAGCCGACGTGGGCACCGTGACGGTGCAACCGAGGGAGCGGGTGCTGCTGTTCGGGACTGTGAGTGAGGTGCGGGTTGATGCGGGGCAGTGCCTGATCGTGGAGGGTGGACCGTTCTGGAACGCCCGCACCGACATCGACCGGGTGGCAGAGCCGAACGGGCTGTGGCACGCGATCGATGATTGGGGCGCACGGGTCCACCTCCGCGACGGGCCGTGCCTGGAGTAGACGTGACGCGGCCGTCACCGGCCCGACAGACGGCGTGCACGCCCGGTGAGCCGAGGTACGAGACGCACGAGGATCACCATGCCGACCAGCTCCACGAGCGTCTGGGTCACCACGGCCAGTGCGGCCACGGACAGGGACTCCGCTAGCGCAAGCGCCAGAGGGAGCACCACCAGGGAATTGCGGGTGGACCCGCTGAAGACGAGCGCGCGGGTCGCCGGCACGTCCAGGCGTGCGAGTCGACTCGCTGACAACCCGACGACGACCATGATGACCGGAAACGCGATGTACAGCGGCACCACCAGCAGAAGCGAGGCAATCCGCGTGCCCACCGCCGCGATCTGGGATCTGCTCAGCTTCGATTGCCCGGCCGAACCGGTGCCGACGGCCAACCCATTGAACCGTGACCGCAACCAGCAGGGAATCACGATCAGGACGGGGAACGCGTCGAGGAACGGCTCGATCTCGATCATCGAGAGGTGTTCGGGCCGGCGAACAGCAGCAGGTAGATGGGAAGTAGAACAATCTGCAGAAGCATCAGCAGAGGTGTGGCCGCCAGGAGTCGTTCACGTGTGGCCAGCAGCGCTTCTAGGTATGCACTTGATAATAGCGCCAGCCCACGTATTTGGTAGCGCGGTTCTTGACGATGTGGTGCCGGCCCGTGTTGGGCGAGAGGATGAGGTGCAGGGCGGCGTCGACGGAGTCTATGGTGGGCGATTCGGCGCTTTCGGCGAGGCTGATCACACGGGTATCTGGCTCCATTCGGGCGTCGGGTCGCGAAAAAAATCAAGAGTTCCCGAGACCTTTGGTGAATCCCAAACTTCGCTCTGACCCTTCACTGGTGTGAGAGCGTTTTGCGGCTCGTCATGGCCACGAATTCAGCGTCGTAGAGGGATTCCCAAACGGGGTCTTTCGCGCTGTGTATGTATGTCTTCGCGCGGCTGTTGAGCCAGTCGCCACCCCACCCGCCGGAGCAAAATGCATTCGGTCCAAGGCTTCCCCTTCATTTTTGGTTTTCCGATCGCGGCCACCGGCTGACCACGTGAGTGTGGCGCGCGAAAACTCTCCAACAGTCTTTGAGCGCGAGCTGGCAGAAATTCGAAGTAGGGCAGGATGGTCTGATGAAGATATACAACCCTCCACGTACGAATCTGCAGGCATCCAATGTCATTCTCGGGATGATGAGGATCTCGGACATGGACGATGAGGAGATCCGCGCTCTCGTCGGCACCGCGCGGGATGCCGGCATCAATTTCTTTGATCACGCCGATATCTACGGTGGCGCGCACGGCTGCGAAAAGCGGTTCGGTGACGCGGTCACGTTCACGGACGCAGAGCGTGAGGCGGTCATCATTCAGTCAAAGGTCGGCATCCGTCAGGGCTTTTTCGATTTCTCCAAGGAGCACATCCTCCGCTCGGTCGACGAGTCTCTCGCGGCGCTGAACATCGACTACCTGGATATCTTGCTGCTGCACCGTCCGGACACTCTGGTCGAGCCCGAGGATGTTGCTGCGGCGTTCGACGCGCTGCACGCCGCGGGAAAGGTGCGCAACTTCGGTGTCTCCAACCAGACGCCCGGGGTGATCGAACTGCTGAAGCGTTCGGTCAACCAGCCGCTGGCCTTCAACCAGGTGCAGCTGAGCATCACCCACGCGCCGTTGATCGCGCAGGGAGTTGCTGCCAACATGGCAGGGCTGGACCAGTCGATTGACCGCGACAACGGGCTCCTCGAGTACAGCAGACTGAACGACATCACCCTGCAGGCCTGGTCGCCGTTCCAGAGCGGCATCTTCGACGGCGTGTTCGTGGGCGACCGGGAGAATTACGGCCCGCTCAATGACGCCCTCGATGACATCGCCGCCGCCCACGGGGTCACGCCGACGGGGATCGCGGTCGCCTGGATCACCAGGCACCCGGCCAACATTCAGGTGGTCCTGGGGACGACCAAGCCCGCGCGAGTGGTGGAGTCTGCCGCAGGGTCCGGAATTCCGCTCAGCCGTGAGGAGTGGTACCGCCTCTTCACGACCGCTGGGCATGTCCTCCCATAAGCAGGAGCGCTCCACATCGTCTTCCTGACCCCAGATGCAGGTAACCCCGGCGGCCAGCGACGCGATGAATTGCACGAGGGGGTCGTGCAGCTTGTCGGCCGTGCCGCCGGGAATTACCCGCCTACGCTACGTCGACAATGATGACCCGAGAAGGGCGTGCCGTCCGCAAGGTGGACATCACGCCAATGAGGTCGTCGGCGAGTTCAGGTGGTGAGCGCAACACACTGAGTTCTGTGGGGTGTTGTTGATGGCTCGACCGTTGTCGCCTTTGAGCGTTCGTTTGTCGCTTTGGGAGGAGGTGGACGCGGGGCTGTCGGTGGCCGTCGCGACGCAGGCTGCGCCGTTCGACGACCTGGGATCAGGGAGCGGAGATATCCCGACACCAGGAAATCACCATCGCGACCGGGATGTTCGTCTCGGTCTGAAACTGCAGATATTCAGCCATTTCCGAACCTGGTCCCAGGTCGATGATTTTCGTAGGTGCGCCGGCAGCCCTGACATGGCCTGACCGATGCGTTCACGGACGGTGGCGGCGTCGCGTTTGCCGTTCAGGTGCACGAGCAAGAGCATGAAGTGGTGCGTTCCACGAGGGTCGCAATGGCTGAACGGTTAAAGGTTCCGCAGACGAGGTCGCCTTCCCAATGGCCGGGAACCAGTCTGTTGTCGACCTCAGCGGGGCGCTCGCTTAGCAGCGGGCCGGAGAACCTCGAACGCCGTTTCGTCGTGTGACGGTGGGTCGGACGCCCGCGCCGCCCGGTTCGGTGGTGACGGGCCATTCCCTGGGACAGCCCGTTTGCGTGCGGCGAATACAGAGCCCGATAGATACTTTCGTGCACGACGTTCATCTTGGGCTGTCCCGGAAAATCGATCCGCAGCTGGTGACTGATCTGCCTGGGTCTCCACTGTTGAACGCGGGCAGCAGTTGCGCCTGTGGAGATTCCTTCAGCTAGTCGCCATTCACACGGTTTCCGGGGAGATCATCCGCAGGGATGGTCTCCCCATCGCGTTTACTCCACGGGAATTCGGTTCTCCTGACTGGAAATGCGGGTGGTTTGGTTGTTCCTCAGCGTGCCGCGTACTGTTTACGATTTTGGCGGTCAAGGTGGGGAAATATTTGGAGTGGAACGGAATCACTTGGCGCGATGACGGCCGCCAAGAGATCGAACGCCTCCTGGCCACCAACAACTTCCCCGAATTCACCGGTCGGCTCTGTCGGTTAAGCGCGGCTGAAACGCACCCGCCAGAGCTCCGGGCCTCGTTCGATGTAGCTCACGTCGAAAGTGTTTGGCTGGCTCTGCTGAAGTTCCGCCAGCATCCGTTGGGGGTCGTGCGGTTCGATCACGTCCAGGGCGAACCCCGGCACAACGGCGTCGAGCGCGCCGAAGATGGCCGCGTGCCGGATGGCGTGCGGGATGGTGCGGGCGTCGAGCACGATGGTGTCCGTCCCCTCGGTCGTCCCGTCACGGCCCCCATCTGCCGTCGGCTTGCCGAGTGCAATCGGCGGAGGACGCCGCGCCGGAGCGATGAGCTTCGCCACGGTGAGCAGGATGACCGCGTCTTCGACAGCCTCCAGCGAGTTGCGGCCCGGCGGCATCGTGATCAGGTCCCCGCGCCATCCAGACCACGATGCGCCACCCGAGGTGAGAACGACCCGCCCCTCGAGGACCTGCACGGTTGCTTCAGCCAGGTTGTCGTGTTCTCCAAGGCGTCGCCCGGCACGGAGCGCGATCAGCGTTTGCCGGAGGACGTGCACGTGGCCGCCGTAAACGGTCTCCGCGCTGCGACCGCTGGATGCGTCCCGTGCGTGATTGAGATGGTGGCGCACGAGTGCGGTGAGCGACTTCTTTTGCATGTCGTTCTCAACTTCCATTTCCCTCATGCTCCGCTACCGCTGTGCGCGTGTCAACGGTGCTGTGATTGCCGCGCGTGGCTGGTCGGTGCCGCCCGTTCTCAGTTCCCAGCCGGCCACGCTGCCAGCGCGTGGAGTCTGCTGATTTTCGAGGATCTCATGCTTGTTGATCTCCGTTTTCCGCGCGGTCTAGGCGCATAGTGCCGCGGTTGGGTTGAAGGTCAATTAGATGGCGAAGGGGTGGTCCGTTGGCTTGGGGAGGGCAGCTGCGTCTCACCTCCAAGAAACGATCGACGGCTGCTGCTGCGGCGCGACCTTCAGTGAAGGCCCAGACGATGAGCGACTGTCCCCGGCCGGCATCACCGGCGACAGACACGCCCTCGTGGCTGGTCTGGTATTCACCGTCACATGCGATATTGAGATCGGTCGGGCACTGGGGCGGTTACCGTCACAGAATGAAAATTTGCCGCAAAATGACACTGCGCGGGCCTATTTGGTTTCCTCAGGAACGGCGGCTCCGCGCGCGCTCCGGGTGCGCAGCCACGGGATGAGGCCACCGACGAGGAGCATCTCGATCTGCCGGGTCGAGAGTTCGTGGCGCACGGAGTAGATCTCATCACGGGTTATGTTGCGCACGAGGATCTCCGTTCCGTTCGAGAGAGCCTCACGAATCCCGTCGAGCACGAGCACGTCATCCTGCGCGATGCGATCGTGATCGGCCGCATCCGCGAACTGGAGCGCCAGTGCGCCGAAGTTGGCCAGGTTCTGCCAGTGGATGCGTGCGAACGAGACCGCCAGCACCACCCTTAATCCTAGGAAGCGCGGGGTGATCGCGGCGTGCTCCCTAGAGGAGCCCTGCCCATAGTTGGCACCGGCGACGATCATGTGGCCGGTCGTATCTCGGGTTTGGGCAGCGCGAGTCGGGTAGGTCGGGTCGACTTGGTCGAAGGTGAATTCGGCGAGCTTGGGGACGTTGCTGCGGAAGGGGAGCACGCGCGCACCCGCCGGCAGGATCTCATCCGTCGAAATGTCATCGCCCACGATCAGGGCGACAGGTGCCTCGATGTGCTCGGAGAGCGGTCCGAAGACCGGCAACGAGGAGATGTTTTCGCCCTTGACCAGGTGCACCGCCATGGATTCCTCCGGCGGTAAGGGCTTCTCGAGCATCGCCAGGTTCACGCTCGACACCGCCGGAAGTGTGATCTGGGGATATTCCAAGCCGAAGAGCCCGGGCAGGTCCCGCGGATCGGTGATCTGTCCCGTCAGCGCGGCGGCGGCCCCCGTCTCCGGCGAACATAGGTAGACCGAGTCTTCCTGGGTGCCCGAGCGGCCGGGAAAGTTGCGCGGCATCGTGCGCAGGCTGATGCTGCCATTCGCTGGGGCCTGGCCCATGCCGATGCAGCCCATACAGCCGGACTGATGCAGTCGAGCCCCCGCCCCGATCAGATCCAGGGTGGCCCCCATGATGGTCATGTCCTGCAGAATCTGCCGGGAGCTGGGATTCACGTCGAGGGACAGGCCGGGGAATGACTGCCGCCCCTTCGTGATCGCGGCCACGATCGCGAAATCGCGCAGGCCCGGATTCGCGGACGACCCGATCACGACCTGTCCCACCGGGCGCCCCGCCACTTCGCGCACCGGCACGACGTTGCCGGGCGAGCTGGGAAGCGCGATCAACGGCACGATCGAAGCCAAATCGATCTCCCCGGTCACGTCGTAGGTCGCATCCTCGTCCGCGAGCAGTTCGGTGAAATCCTGCTCGCGCTGTTCGGCGCGCAGGAAGGTTTGCACCTGAGCGTCGGCCGGGAAAACGGTGGTGGTCGCGCCCAGTTCGGCGCCCATATTGGCGATCACGTGCCGATCCATCGCGGTCAGGGTGGCGAGGCCGGGGCCGTAGTATTCGATGATCCGGTTGACGCCGCCCTTGACGCCGTGCCGGCGCAGCATTTCGAGGATGACGTCTTTGGCACTGGTCCACGGCGGCAGTTGTCCGGTGAGCTTCACGCCCCAGATTTCGGGCATCCTGATGTACAAGGGCTCGCCGGCTATGGCCAGGGCCACCTCGGTGCCGCCGACGCCGATGGCCAGCATCCCCAGCGAGCCGGCGGCCGGGGTATGGCTGTCGGAGCCAACCATCGTCTTGCCGGGGATGCCGAACCGCTGCATATGCGTGGGGTGCGACACCCCGTTCCCGGCCTTCGAGAACCACAGGCCGAACCGCTGGCAGGCGGAGCGGAGAAAGTCGTGGTCCTCCGCGTTCTTGCTGTCGGCCTGCAACAGGTTGTGGTCGACGTACTGCACGGAAACCTCCGTGCGCGCGCGATCCAGTCCCAGCGCCTCCAACTCCAGCATGACCAGGGTCCCGGTCGCGTCCTGGGTGAGGGTCTGGTCGATGTGCAGGCCGATTTCGGTCCCCGGTACCATCTCCCCGGAGACCAGGTGCGACGCGATGAGTTTCTGGGCGACGTTGTATGCCACGGTGAGCTTCCTTACTCGATAGCGGTGCCCGCCGACATACGGCGGTAGCGAATTGGCCTCCGGGGCATTCCGCTCGTCCCCAAGGTAGGCCACTCGTGGCGCTGGGGCTAGCTTTTCCAGGGAGAATGGACGTCCTCTGTACTGGAAAGATGGACCGGGAAGACGGGGCTTTGGGAGGGGGTGGACGCGGGGCTATCGGTCGCCGTCGCGGCGCAGGCCGCGGGGGTGTCGCGTCCTACTGGGTATCCGTGGTTAAGCGAGCATCAGAAGGTGCTGCCATCACCGGTTCAGGATTTCAGTGTCGCCCGTGTCGGACTTTGATCGTTGCGAGATCGAGAAGAGATCGGATTCCAGCTCGCCCGGGGTCACGGGGTGCGTCGCATCGCAGCGGCACTGGGCCGGGCGCCGTCAACGATCAGTCGGGAGGTGACCAGAAACCAGGTCGCCGGCCGCTACGTGCCCTCGCTCGCGCAGGAGCAGACCTGGGCAAGGGCTCGGCGGCCAAGAGCCAGGAACCTGGACGGATTAGCGTTACGGGAACAGGTCACCGTGATGCTCACTGATCGGTTCAGCCCGGAACAGGTTGCGGGTCGACTGAAAGTCGAGCATCCGAAGAATCTGGAGATGCAGGTGTCACACGAGACGATCTACCAGGCCCTCTACGTTCAAGGTCGTGGATCGTTGCGCTTGGAAGTTGCCGCCGCGTTGCGGTCAGGGCGGGCAACACAGCGACCGCAGAGGCCGGAGGGTCCCACCAGAGGCCGTAGGGTCCGGGATCCTCGAGAACGTTGCCGCCGAGCTCAACCGCCGGCCCCGCACACGCCACGGCTACCGAACGCCCGCAGAAGAGCTCGCCATACTAATCTCGAATTGAACAAATCAAACCGGTGTTGCACACACCACCTGAATTCGCCGCCCGGGTGAACCGAGACCACGCGGATGCTCGCCGAGCCGATACGGTCACGCGCAGGGGAACCATTCCGAGATTGCGTTGGCGGAACGGCGATGCGCGATGAATCGGCGGGTCACTTCAGCGATCGCATCTGCAAGCGGGAAGATGTTTTCCGTTACGAATTGGTCGTCGTGGTCGGCGGCAACGGGATGCCAGTAAACGCCGTCGGCGGTGATCGTCACCTCGGGTATGAGCGAGTCAACGGTCAGTTCTATGCCGGATTCAGCGACTCCGCGGTGGGCGAGTGCGCGGATTACCTGGTCGTCCCGCAGGATACCGAGAGTATCGAGAAAGGCGTGAAACGGCGCGAGTTCGTGCATCTGGTCGGCCGGCAAAGTGGCTGCGACCTTGACTCGAAATCCCTCGTCGTGTGCGATTTGGATGCCCGCGACGGCCCTGGCCCAGGACCCGGAGCCGCGGTGGCTGTCATGGATCTCGGATGTGGCAGAGTCGAGACTGATCTGCAGCACGAGCTGGGAGCGGTCCATTCGACGCAGGCGCTCGCGCCGCCTGCCGTGAAAAAGCATGCCGTTGGTGAGCAACGTCGTGGGCAGTTTGTTCGTGCAGGCATTGACCAACTCGTCGAGGTCATTCAGCAAGAACGGCTCTCCGCCGGTGAGGATGAGCTCTTTGACGTCGGCATCTGCAGCCTCGTGCGCGATCTGCCGGACTCGATCCATTCCGATGGCTCTCCGCTCTGCCTTCGGAGACGACCGAACGCAGCAATAGTCGCAAGCCAGATTGCAATCGAAATTGGTATATACCCAGACCCGGGATCCTGGGAGCTGACCGGGATCGAGCCCGGCGAGCGGGTCGGGCGAGCGGCCGTGGAGCACGGTGATGGCCGACCCCACCATGCTGACGATCTCATTCCCACTCGAAAGGCACCACGCTGAGATGAGTTCCAGGGCGGCCTCCCGATCGCATGTCCCGAAGTCGACAGAAGCCGTACGGCCTGTTGCCACCCGGCTCACGTTCTCGACCAGGTCGAGGAGCAGGCCCGCGCCTACCGGAGGGCTCGCGGTCACCATCGGTCCGATACTTTCTGTTCCCGCACGGCCGCGATGAGCGAGGCATACCCGTCAAGTTTCGGCGACACCCACGCCCGCAGGCCTTCCATCTCGAGGATTCGCTGATGTTCGAGGTTCTCCCAGTCCATCGCGAATAGGTTTGCCACCCACTCGTCCGACCGGTCGATCGTCAGCGACGGCATGGCGGTGAAGGTGCAGTGGCTGTACTCGGGGGAGATCCAGAAGGACTCGAACGCGCCGGGGAGGAGCTCACCGCGACCGATCGCTTGCCACGTGTTGATGCCGATCGCCGCAGCATCCGCCCGATCCTCGAGCACCGCGCGAAGGGCGTCGAGTTCGCTCCTGCCAGTATCACCGTGTTTCCCGACATCGCTATTGATGCGAGTGAGATCGACATCCGTTTCGCCGATCCCCGCCTCACGCAGGAAATGTACGGGAAGGATGGCGGCTTGCGCTGAATCGCGTGACCCCAGGGCAAGTCGACGTCCACGAAGACTCTCCAGCCCGGTGAAACCGCTGCCTGCTCGGGCGACGAACACCGTCTGGAACACAAGGTCCGTATCCCGGGACGCGAGTGCACGGCATGCTCCATCCGTCTGGGCGACAGTGCGCACCCAGGCCAGGTTGGTATTCCACGCGAGATCGATTGTTCCCGTGATGAGGGAGTCCACCAGACTCGCATAATTTGAGAACAGCATGAAGTCGATCGGCGTTGAGGTCTCGGCGAAGTAGTCTCGCATCCCTTCCCAGATGGGTACGACATTGGGAGAGTACGCAACGGAGCCGATGATCAGGGGCGCACTCACGCTGCAGCACCCGTAGAGGCAGTGTCACGAGTTTGGGCGGCGGGTGCCGCGACGGTTTCCGGGGCGTCGAAAAGTGGGCGGCCAGTGATCGCCCTGCCGTAGAACTCATAGAGCACATCGGATGTCGGAGCCATCACGTGGCCCGCGCGGGCATCGCGAAAGTACCGATCTATTTGCAGGTGCTCCGAGAACGCCGCACCGCCGCAGACGCGCATCGCGGCATCCGTAATTCGCAGTGCGGCATCGTTCGATGATGCCTTGCTGCCGAGCACGAATAGGGGGGTATCCTCCTGCGGGTCAGCCACGCGACCAGCGGCCCGATCAAGGTACGCGCTCGCATTCGCGAGATCGATTGACATCTTCGCCAACTGCGCCCGAATTGTCGGTAGCGCTGACAGGCTTTGGTCGAGATGCTCCAGCCGGGTTCCCACCGTATGCCTCACCGCTGCGTCGACGGCCGCACGGCTGAGCCCGATAGACACAGCCGAGTTGCCGAGATTGAACCACGGCAAAACAGAACTCATCATGAGCCCGAATCCGCTACCGGCCGTCCCGAGACGGAATCCCTCGGAAGAATCCATGTCGATGGTCATCGGGCTCGAGGAGTTCCCACGCAATCCCATACCGCTCCACGGCCGGTCAACGCTGAGCCCCGGGCTATCTGCCGGGACCGCGAACAGGTCGACGGTCTCGGCATCCGCAGTCCCGGTAGAGATGATGTAGACATCCGCGTGGCCTGCGGAGGTCACCCAACTCTTTTTCGCCGAAATATGCATTCCGTCTGACGTCGAGGTCGCGCGCGACACCGGAGTCCAGAAGTGTGAGCGGGAACCCGCTTCAGAGAACGCGAGGGAGGCAAGAGAGCGACCGCTGGCGAGATCCTCGAGGAGTGCGGGCATCCCCGCTGGCGGTGCGGCTGCGACGGGCATGGAAGCGCTCACATGCATCAGATAGATCATGGAGGTCGACCCGCACGCTCCCGCAAGCTGGCTGATGACCTCGACGAGCTCGCGTGGCCCCGCACCAAGACCACCAACCTCAGTGGGCAGAGTGAGTCCGAGCAAACCGGACTCGCGCAGGGCCGCGACGGCCTCATGTGGAAAACGCCCATCCGCATCTACTGCGTGGGCGTGAGTTCGTGCAACGTCGAGCACGGGCTGAACGCGTGAATTCAGGTCCATTACGGCTTACCTTTCGTCGGAATCGTGGGTGCGAATGAGCGAACGGACAGCGCGGGCGAGCATGAGAAGCCCGAGGCCGAGACCACCGGTGACCGCCATGGTGGAGGCGTCGCCCCCCAGCGGCCTGAAAGACGCCGCGAGCCCTGCGAGTTGCACGAGCGCGGCGACGGTCAGCAGAACACCGGCGGCAGCGTAGAGCGCGGGGCGCCGAGTGGCACCGCCGGCGATGGCGAGTGTGCCACTCACAAGTAGAACGACAGCACCAGTTGCCCCGATGTGCACGAAGTCGAATTCGGTCGGAAGCTGGGCGCCGAACACAAAGCCCGCAAACACAAGTGAGGCCAGGCCGAGAAGGACGCTAGCGCGGTCGAAGGCGCTCGATCCGGCTGGTGATCGCCTCATGACAGCCTCATCATCAGTCGGGCCGCGCGCCCTGAGGATTGCACCCACTGCTGGCGAAGGAGACCGTCGATTCCATAGCTTCGCCCAGCTGCGGTCGCGAAGATCGCGAGGTGAGCGAGCGCCATGAGATAGTACGACCAGTGCCATTCGTTCGGGGCGAAAAGTACTGAAAGCGTGATTGCCAGGGTCTGGCCGATGCCGACGACAGCCCAGAAACGCGTGGCGAGGCCGATGAGCAGAAAAGCCCCGAGTCCGCCTTCGACGAGGAGGGTGAACCACCCGAAGACCTCGATATTGGGCAGGATGACGGCTTCGACGAGTGAGGAGTAGGGCGGTAGAACAGGATGGGCGATCGCCTGGCTCGCCCAGAAGTAAAGTCCGTTCTCCTGTGCTCGGCCGAAGTCCGGAGGGATCTTCCAGGCGACATTCTGGATCCACATCAGTGCCACACCGACGCGGAGCACCGCGACCATAACCCCTGTCGCACGGGAGACGGGAACCGCGACAACCGGCGCATCATTGACTCGGGACATGAGAACCGTTCATCTCCAGCATCCAAGCGGCACGGAGAGCAAACCGCAATACCGAGAAGATGGAAAATCCCAAAAAAAAACTTCCCATCGAAATCCCATCATCTGCCCGCCCGTGTTGTGCCATCCTTTCGAAAATGGCCTCTGACGCGCAGGCCGAGACAAAGCGACTGAAGCAGCAAATCGTCGAGTTGGACTATTCAGTCACGGTAGGCGCTTGCTTCGGACGGCCGCTATTTCTGCGTTGGCGGAGCAGTGCCCACGCTTCTGGGGTCGCGACGATCGGCGTTGCGCTTGGCCTGCTGACCGGGCGCCGGATGGGCGTCCCTGCCCTCAGACAAGGGTGTGCGCTCGGCAAGGTGGTCGTCACTCCGCAGGGGTCAAAACCGGCGACCTGACGCTCACACGTTCAGGACTTGCCCAACCGTCGCACCGCCGTCGGCGATGAATTCGGTGCCGGTGGAGTAGGTTGCGTCGGCGACCAGGTACAGAATCAGCTTCGCCACCTCCTCAGGCTCGCCAATGCGCGGGATCGGCTGCCCCGCGTACATCTCCAAACTTTCCATACCGGCGGTCATCGGTGTACGGATGCCGCCCGGGTGCACCGAGACTACGCGGATGTTGTCAGCGCCGAGATCCAGGGCCGCGGCTTTTGTAAGTCCGCGCACTCCCCACTTGCTGGCAACGTAGGCGCTCAGGTTGGAGTAGCCCATGATTCCCGCGGTGGACGACACGTTGACGATGACGCCTCCGCCGGCAGCTTTCATTGATTCAGCGACCGAGCGGATGCCTAGAAAGACTCCGGTCAGATTGATGCCGATGACGCGGTTCCACTCCTCCAACTCTGTGGTGGCAACAGGCGTGAACGCGACGATTCCGGCGTTGTTGATGAGGATGTCAATGTGACCGACGGTGGAGTCGACGTCGGCCACCACCTGCTTCCACTGCGCCTCGTCTGCCACGTCGAGGTGTCGGTAGACGCCGCCAATCGAATCCGCCAGCGCCTGTCCGGCGTCATCGGCTATGTCGGCCACGATGACCCGGGCTCCCTCTGCTGCCAGCAGCGTCGCATCCGCCGCGCCCATACCCACGGAACCGCCTGTCACCAGCGCGATCCTGCCGTCGAGTTTTCCCATGATCGGTCTCGATTCTGTTTTTCTCGCCCCGCTCGGGTCGCAAGACGAACGTCTCGCCACAGTAGCCACGTTCATTGGCAGCGGGCTACCTTGGCGCCATGCGAAAACTCTTCGTCTCGGCACGAGATCAAGAAATAGAAGTGGAAGTATGCTTCCCTGACGATGAGCGTCAGGACGAGCGGGGGGTGTGGAGCGGAGTGCCAATGTTGCTCTGGCCCGCATGATAAATTCGATTGTTCCGATACCGGAGCATGACAGCACGCAGAACATCGTCGAGAGGCTCAAGCATGAGCGAGAAACTGAGCTTCCGAGTCCGACGCCTCAATAAGAAGCATCGGACCGCTTTCGTCGCGTTGTTCGCTGAACATCCGCAGGCCGAAGTCGATGACGCGCCTGAGACCTATTTCGACGACACCATCGAACTCCAAATTGAGTCCATGGCTTTGGCCCTCGTCGCCGAAACCGATGACGGCCGGCTTCTCGGCGCTCTTGTCACCGAACCGGACAGCTACGTTGACGAAAATCAGCTCGACGAAGACTCCACCGACGATGACATCGACGATGCAATCATCAGCGATCACGGCACCGCCGTCTTCGAGCTGCTGATCACCGGTGGATCCGCGCAGGTGTGCCGGGAACTCCTCAATACTCTCGCACCGGCCCTCACCACCCGCGGTTTCGCTCAGGTGCATGCCAGCGTCCCACCAGATCTCGCCGAGGTGTTCCGCGGTCAAGGCTGGGTTGTCCTGCCAGAAAACACGGGTATCGCCTGGATGGGCATGGACCAGTCAGACGAGCAGGTGCGCGACTATGAAGCGATCCCGAGCAGCTCGCTGGCCGCGTTCCTCGTGATCGACCCCAACGTGTACATGTCTTGGCCGTATGACGCTCCTGACAACCCCGAAGATGACGACTCTCGACAAGAGAACATCGCCACAGGCATGGAGGAATTCGCAGCCCGGGTAG
This sequence comes from Cryobacterium sp. M96, assembly GCF_002929845.1. Lineage (GTDB taxonomy): Bacteria > Actinomycetota > Actinomycetes > Actinomycetales > Microbacteriaceae > Cryobacterium > Cryobacterium sandaracinum. The sequence continues at coordinate 150,695 of NZ_PJJS01000051.1, read as the reverse complement.
ACGCAGAAGCATCCTCAGATTCTTAGTGGATGACGGCGAGCAGCACGCCGACGCCCACGAGGCTCTCGTCAGGCCGCTACGCGGTCTGTCCGATTCCGTTCCAGAAAGTGCGACACTCCGGAAAAGATCGCGACAATGCTCAGGCCCAGAATGAGCCGGAACACGGCCGGCATTGACCGCACGATGCGCGCGCCGAGGCCGATCACCGCCAGGGCGCCGAGCGTCAAACCGGTCCCGAAATCGGGATCGAGACCCGCCAGTGCGATGAGCATGATCTCTGTGCTGAGGATCAGGTCGGTGCGAGTAGGGCCGAAGACGAGTTTTCGCTCATCCCGCGGTTCAGTGTCGTCAGCCTCATGGTGGGCGCCGAACCATTCGGTGACTTTCTCCGCACCCTCGAAGCAGAAATAGGTGCCGCCGATGATCAGCAGCCACGGCAACACCCATGGTGCGAATGCGGAAAGGAGCAGTGCGAGCGGGATGATGATGAAGTTGTTGAACAGGCTGCCGAGTGCGATCTGCCTGACAGCGTGGAGTTCGCGTGCCGGTGTGAAAACCCGAACGTACTGTGGGGTGACGGCCGCGTCGTCGATGATGATTCCTGCGGTCTTAGCACTCGCCGTGGGGGAGGCGGTAAGTACGTCATCGACTACGGCGAGCAAGCCGACCGAGATCTGGACCTCCTCGAATGGGGGCATCACCCTGGTGGGCGACGCAGTGCTGACCACAGTTCCGCTCGGCACGGGCAGGAGATGTCACAGCAGAACCGCACCAGCTGCTCGTCGCTGACGAATTTCGTAGGTCACCACCATCATGTGCGGCACGGTGAGCCCTGCCAGACCGATGAACACCAGCTGCAGGATCTGCTCGCTGAGAACGCCGCCGGGGCCGAACGCGACGAGGAAGACCGCTACCGCGAGGAGGGGGACCACGGTGTAGACCACGACCAGGAGGGCCGTCTGCCGTCCGCCGCCCCGCTCCTCCTGGAATCCTCCCTTCAAGTGCCGAAAACTGTGCAGTGCGCAGAAATACAGCACGAAGAAGACCAGCGGTTCTGTGGCCAGGCCGAGCACTGTGGCGAGCACGATCTCAACGCTCTCGCTCGGCCGGTGTCGCAGGGCGACCAGGGCAGCGATCATCAGACCTGCCACGGCGATCGGCCCGAGCCACTCCTGCACGCTGGCCACCACTGCGCCTCCGTCACCGGACAGCACCACGTAGATTGCTCTGACCTGGTCAGGATGCGACAGCGCCGGCACGGTGAGCAGCCCGAATCCGGCGAGAAAACGCAGCCCGACCGACCGGTCCGCATTCCAATCGGAGCCGAAGTGCAGCGCCGACACGAGCAAAAACGCGACCAGGCTCAGCACGGGCGCGACCAGCCAGAGCAGCACCACGCCGACCACGACCAGAATGTAGACCGCGTTGAACCCGGCGAAGCCCAGCGGAGTGCGCCACAGCCCAGCCCGGCGCGCGATCAGTGGATCGAGAGCGCCGTGGGGCAGGCCCAGCACACCGGCGAGGATGCCCAGTAGCACGATTTGAACCGTGGGCGAGGGCATGGGAATGCCCAGTCCGACCACGGCCAGAATGACCAGGGCCAGGCTGGAGAACACCACCGTCTCGGCGGGCACGCGCCGCCGCCGCGGCGTGACGCGGGCGGCCTCGCTACGGGGAGGAGTGGTCTGATCGGTCATCGCTGCACGCTGGTTTCTGTGGTCGGCGTCGGTCTGGTGGCCGGCAGGGTCTGTGCCGGGCTGAACGCCGCAGGCGCGGCCACCTGGGCAAGAAAAGGGGTCCACGGCAGGCTCGCGATGATGCGTGCGTAGTCCGTGGGTCGGGCGCCGTCGCTGAGAAAGCGCACCAGCGCGGCGGGGGCAACGCCGCGGGCGAGGGCGAAAAAATACTCCGCGGTGCGTTCCGGATGCGCCCGAACGGCCTGCAGAAAGATGCGATCGAAGGCGCGCCTCGCCCGAGGTTCGTCTGGGTGGCCCACCGCCCCCTGGCCAGCGAGCAGGCTCTCCGTGCAGAGTTGAGCCCAGCGCTGAATGCGCAGGAACCCGTAGCCCGAGGCAGCCCGCAGCGCCCCGCCGGCATTGCCGGCGTGCACGACCCCGGGGATCGGCGACGCCGTCTGCCGGCCCAGACCCATGGCCAGCACGCCACCCTCGGTGCGCACCCGGCGGGCGTCGGCCAGGCCGAGCCCGGTGAGTACCTCGTCGAGCTCGCCGACCAGGCGCTCCCGCTCTATCGGCGCCGTGCCGAAGCGGGTCCACTCCACGATCGCGCGGTTCCGGCCGAGCGGCAGGGCGTACACAAAGCTCAAACCCTCAGCGTCGGCGTCGAGCGACCCCATCAGCGTGACCTCGCCGAGCTCGAACGGCAACGGATGCTCACGCTCCAGTTCGAAGCCCACGAAGCTCTGGTAGAGCATCGACTCGGCGGCCCGTGGTCGGGTGTCAACCACCTGACGGGCCAGTAGGGGGCCCGCGCTCGTCTCAACCCGAACGCCGCCGGGGACTGCGTCGACCGTCTCGGCGTGCACGCCGAGGCGCAGGTCGACGTTCGCAGACTCGGCGATGTCGGCCTGCGCGCTCGCGTAGAAATCGCTGCCCCGAATGTACTGGTAGGCCAGCCCGGGTACCCGATGCCGAACGGTGAGGCCCGCCGCATCCGAAAAGGTCCAGGTCTTCCAGCTTCGTGAGACCAGGTGTGACAGGTCGTGCTGTTCCGGTCGCCAGAAGCACCAGCTGCGGTCGTCCTGATAGGCCGTGCGGGGTTCCAGCACCACGACGCGCAAACCGGAACGTACTCGGGCCAGCCGGGCGGCCAGCGTGAGACCGGCGAGTCCACCACCTAGTATCACGAGGTCGGCGTCCACGGCAGGCGTCATCTGTGCTCCTTGCGCTCGATCACGTCCGAGGTGCCAATGGGACGATCTTCGAACAGCCTAGTGGTCTTGGTATGTGATTTTTCGGCTGCTCACCCGGCTGCGAAAAACACCTTCAACCGGTGGTTTGGACTCCTCAGTGGAGGACCGCGAGCAGCACGCCGACAGCCACGAAGAGCACACCGAAGACACGGTTCAACACGCGCTGGCCGTGATCGTCGCGGGTGAATCGCGCGAATGAATGCGCTGTTCCGGCGAAGAAGAACCACATCACCAGAATGTCGATCGCAACGACGGTGGCCGCGACGATCAGATACTGGGTCGGCATCGGCCTGTCCACCCGGATGAACTGAGGCAGGAACGCGAGGAAGAACACGATCGCTTTGGGGTTGAGCATGTTCACCCACAGCCCGCGTCGGAACATCGACCAGCGGGGCTCATCGCTCAGGGCCCGGGTGCGCTCGCCATCGAGTTCCGGCTTGGCCAGAAACTGACGGATGCCCAGGTAGACGAGGTAGGCGGCACCCGCGTAGCGAATGACGTTGAAGGCGATCGGAGAACCGGCCACGAGCAGACCGACACCGAGTGCCACGATCACGATGTGGATGAGAAGCGCGGCCTGCTGGCCGAGGATTCCCCAGATGGAGCGGCGAAAGCCCGCGTTGAGAGCGTTGCTCATGGTGTTGATCGCCCCCGCACCGGGCGTGAAGCTGATCAGAGTGCCCGCGCCGACAAGGGCCACCCACAGGGAGAACTGCACCGGGACATCCTCGTTTCATGCTGATTGCGGCTTGCCAGCCGGCGACGGGGTCAGGCCGTTACGCGGTGGGACCGATTCTGCTTGCGAAGGCGCGAGATCCCGGACAGGGCCGCGACAATGATCAGGCCGAGAATGAGCCCGAAAACGAGCGACATCGCGGTGTCGGTGACCCAGGCAATGATGGGTCCGGCAGGTTCGACCGCCTGCGTCACGGCGTGCAGAACGTCGTAGGGAACGCTCCAGATCGTGTCGTTCAGGTTCACGATCACCAGGTGGCCTCCTACCCACAACATGGCGACCGTGCCGATGACGCTGATCACTCGGAACACGGCCGGCATCGATCGCACAATGCGCGCGCCGGTGCGTCTGACCCGTCGTACCGGGTGCTTCATCAGCGTCAGCCCGATGTCGTCGATCTTGACCAGCAGGGCGACCGCACCGTAGACGAGCGCCGTCATCCCCAGGCCGATCACGACCAAGGCGCCGAGCGTCATCCAGATGCCAAAATCGGGATCGAGACCCGCCAGTGCGATGAGCATGATCTCTGTGCTGAGGATGAGGTCGGTGCGAATAGCACCGAAGACGAGCTTTCGCTCATCTCGCATCTCAGTGTTGTCAGTGCCGTGATGAACTCCGAACCACTCGGTGACTTTCTCCGCACCCTCGAAACACAGATAGGTACCGCCGATGATCAGCAGCCACGGCAACACCCACGGCGCAAAGGCGGAGAGGAGTAGTGCGAGCGGGATGATGATGACGAATTTGTTGAACAGGCTACCGAGAGCGATCCGCCACACGATGGGAAGCTCGCGCGCCGGTGACAGTCCCTGAACGTACTGAGGCGTGACGGCCGCATCGTCGATCACGACGCCTGCGGTCTTCGCGCTAGCTTTGAGAGCGGCGGTGAGTATGTCATCGACAACGGCGAGCAGGCCGACGGACATCTGGTTCTCCTCGGATTCAGGGGCGTCGTCCTGGTGCAAGGCGACGGCAATGGGGTCAACATTACCGCGCGGCAGGGTGGGCACAGGCGCCTCCCAGACGGTGGAAAGAAGATTGATCCTGGTTTCGCCATCACGTCGCGAACGATATATCGTTAACTATCGTCGAGCCGGATGGCTTCGGCGCTGAGGAGGACATCATGAGTGGTTCATTTATGGGTGACGGGTTCAGGGCACGCCGGGGCGGTGCTGGTGAGGGCTGGCCCAGCGGAATGTGGGATGCCATGGAGCAGCTGCGCGGACAGTTCGACCGCAAGGCCGGTCCGAGAATGGCACGCGGGAACGTGCGTGCGGCGGTGCTTGCGCTGCTCGCCGAGAAGCCGATGCACGGCTACCAGATCATTCATGAGATCGAGGAACGCAGCAATGGCGCCTGGAAGCCGAGCCCCGGCTCGGTGTATCCCACGCTTCAGCTGCTTGCGGACGAGGGCCTCATCAACGCCGAGGAGTCCAACGGTCGCAAGACCTACTCGCTCACGGACGAAGGCCGCGGGGTAGCGGATGCCATGGCCGACCAGCCGGCCCCGTGGGAGGCCCAGAGCGCTCGGGACACCGGGCGGGCGGCCGCGCTGCCCAAGGCCGGCATCGACCTGGCTCAGGCCGCCGCGCAGGTCGCGCGATCCGGCAACCCGGAGCAGGTGAAGCAGGCTGTCGCCATCCTGGATGAGGCGCGTCGCAAGCTGTACGCCATCCTCGCCCAGGACTGACCGAGTGCCCTCAGCACGTCGGCATCACGGAGATCAGATGACCGACGTCGCGGACTTGCGTGCCCGCTACCGCCGGATTTTGCGGTTCGCCGCCCTGTATTTGGCGCAGACGTGGTGTTACGAGGTCCTTCTCCCGCGGGTCGGGCTCGCGCGGGTCGCGGCACGAAGCAGATCGGCGCGACTGCAGCACATCGCGCAGCGCTTCCACGTGCTCGCGGTCGACCTGGGTGGCCTCATGATCAAGGTCGGCCAGTTCATGTCGTCGCGCCTCGACGTGCTGCCGCCGGAGATCACGAAAGAGCTCGAAGGTCTGCAAGACGAGGTTCCGCCGGTGCCCTTTCCGGCGATCCAGGCCGTCGCTGAAGCCGAGCTGGGTGTGACGCTCGAGCGTGCGTTCTCTTACATCGATCCCTCGCCGCTGGCCGCAGCATCCCTCGGTCAGGTGCACCGCGCTCGGCTGTCGGAACTCGATGCCGCCGAGACCGGCCTGCTCGACGTCGTCGTCAAGATTCAGCGGCCGGGCATCAGCGAGATCGTCGAGGTCGACCTCGGCGCTCTCCGACGTGTTGCCCGCTGGCTCAGCCACGTGCGTCTCGTTTCGGATCGCGTCGACATGCCCGCCCTGGTCGAGGAGTTCGCGGTCACGAGTCTTGAGGAGATCGACTACCTGCACGAGGCGGCAAGCGCCGAACGGTTCGAGCGGAACTTCGCAGACGACCCCCGGGTCAGCGTTCCCGAATTGGTGTGGGAGCGCACCACGCGGCGCGTGCTGACCCTCCAAGACGTGACCGCGATCAAGATCAACGACGTCGACGGGCTGAGGGCAGCCGGAATCGACCCTTCAGAAGTTGCCGAGGACTTCGCGGCGGTCATGTTCGACCAGCTCTTCGTCAATGGCTACTTCCACGCCGACCCGCACCCCGGAAACATCTTCGTCACGCCGCTCGCCGCCGGTGTACCCGGAGCGGACCACGGCCGGGCCTGGAAGTTCACCTTCATCGACTTCGGGATGATGGGCGACGTGCCCGATGTCCTGCGTCGGGGCCTGGTGAATCTGCTCATCGCCGCCGCGTCACGGGACGGAAAGGGGATGGTGGACGGCATCCGCGAAGTGGGTGTGCTCCTGCCGTCCGCTGATACCGCCGAACTCGAGCGCGCGATGACGAAGCTGTTCGCCCGTTTCGGCGGGATGGGTTTCGCCGAGTTGCAGGATGTCGACCCGCGCGAGTTCCGCGCCTTCGCCATCGAGTTCGGTGATGTGGTGCGCTCGCTGCCGTTTCAGCTTCCGGAGAACTTTCTGCTCATCGTGCGCGCGATGTCGCTGACCTCGGGAATGTGCAGTTCGCTCGACCCCGCCTTCAATATCTGGAATTCCGTCGAGCCATATTCCGCCCAATTGATCCGCGCCGAGGGCGGGAACGTGGTGCAGGCGACCGCGAAGCAAGTGGCGTCGGTTGCGGCCATCATCGCGCGGCTTCCCCAGCGGCTCGACAGCCTCACGACGCGATTCGACGACGGTACCGTCTCGGTGCAGACTCCCCGGATCGAGCGTCGCTTGGTCATCATCGAGCGAACCGCACGTCAGATCGTCTCGGCAATCCTCTTCGCCGCTCTGCTGATCGGCGGCATTCTGCTTCGTGCCGAAGATGTCGTGCTCGGAACGGTGCTCGTAGCCGTGTCCGCGCTCCCGCTGTTGCACGCCCTCTTCGCCGGGCTATCGGCGCGGCGCGGACCGCTGCTCTAGTCCCGACTGCGTGGAACGCCATTTCGGTTACTGAAATGCCTATGTCTGGTCAGAACGAAAAGCGGGATGCGGGGTTGCCGTCGGCCTCGAGGTCACGACGCGCGCCCGGTCGCTCACTTCACCGCGGCGGCGTCAGAAGTGCCCCGCGAGGCGAAAGCCGGCCGATGGTGCCCTGGCCGAATTTGCTCTCGACCTGGCACTGGACCTGACCTTCGGAAAGCCACAGACCGATCGGCTAGCCCCGGGGAAGGAAGATCGAACCGGCAAGTGTGATCACCGTTCTGCGCGGGATGAACGTGACGAGCGATGCGGTGACTCTGTTGCGCGCACCGACAATCACGGACGGCACCGATTTTCTGGCGCTGATGGCAGCCAGGGTCACGTCGACGACATTCGAGGCCGGCACTCGCTTGCCGGGTGACTGCGAACCGGCGATGTCGAAAAACTCAGTGTCGGTGGACCCCGGACTCACCGCGAAAACCCGCACTCCGGTGTTGTGGGTCTCGCCCCAGACGGCCTCGGTGAACGACAGGACGAACGCCTTCGTGGCTGCGTAGACCGCCATCCCGGGCACGGGCTGGTACGCCGAGGTGCTGGCGATGTTCACGATGATGCCCGAGTCTCGGGCCACCATGCCCGGCAGGAAGGCAGCCGTCAGGTCGACCAGCGTGCTGACGTTCAGAGCGATTTCCGCGTGAAGGCGGGCTCGGTCTTCGTCGACCAGGCGCGCATTGGTTCCAAAGCCGGCGTTGTTCACGAGAACATCAACGGTGATCTGCTGGTCGAGGAGTTGGTGCTCGACCGCGGCGGCCGCACCGGGCTCGCTCAGGTCCTGCGAAATGACGTGGACGTCGATCCCGTTCTGCTTGCGCAATTCGGATGCGAGAGCCTCCAATTTCTCGGTTCGGCGGGCCACCAGAATGAGGCTCGTCCCCGTCGCGGCGAAGGCTCGGGCGAAGTGACTGCCGATGCCCGAGCTGGCGCCGGTGATGAGGGCGGTCTTGCCTGCGAGATCGAAATTCATTCAGCTGCTTCCTGACGTAAACGGTGTTCACACCCTAGAGGAGCATCCAGTCGGCCAGTCAGGCGCACACCGGTTCGTTATATCTCGCTGCGGCAATAGGGGGGTGGCCGTGCGAGAATGCTCAGCAACCCTCACCGAAGGCTCACAGCCTGCGTCCCCATCCAGTTCGGCATCCGCGCCTCCCATTGCGCCCGTGCCGGTGGCGGTGAATCAGTGTGTTCTCGACTCGAAGAGGTTTTGATGTGTTGGACTTTCTAGGGGATCAGTATGAGCAGATCCTATTCAGCAGTTGGCAGCATTTCAGCCTTGTCGTTCAGTGCCTGATCCTGGCGACCGTCATTGCCGTCGTGCTGGCTTCACTCGTCTACCGCAGTTCCGCGCTCACCGGGATCGCCAACTCGGTGTCGGCCATCGGCCTGACCATCCCGTCGTTTGCCTTCATCGGACTGCTCATCGCGCCGCTCGGCTTCGGTGTCCTTCCGGCCGTCGTCGTGGTGGCGTTCTTCGCCACGCTGCCCATTTTGCGGAACGCGGTCGTGGGCCTGTCGGGTATCGCTCCATCGATCGTGGAATCCGCCCGCGGCATCGGCATGAGCCGGTTTCGCACGCTCCTGCAGGTGGAACTGCCGATCGCCTGGCCGATCATCCTCACGGGCGTTCGGGTATCCGCTCAGATGGTCATGGGTGTCGCCGCGATCGCCGCATACTCCCTCGGCCCGGGCCTGGGTGGATTCATCTTCTCCGGCCTATCCCGACTCGGCGGCGCCAACTCCCTCGAGTCAGTGCTGACGGGCGTCATCGGCGTTGTCGTGCTCGCCCTTATTCTTGATCTCCTTCTCGTCGGCCTCGGCCGCCTGACCACACCTCGAGGTATCCGTGTCTGAGTACATTGCATCCAACCCTGCTGAATCCAGCAGCACCGAAGAATCCGTCACCCCCACCGGCATCACCGGTGCAAGCATCCTGTTGGACCACGTCACCAAGCGGTTCCCCGGCCAGGCGCGCCCCGCCGTCGACGGTCTCACCATGGAGATCCCGGCCGGCAAGATCGTGATGCTCGTCGGTCCCTCGGGCTGCGGCAAGACCACGACACTCAAGATGATCAACCGGCTTATCGAACCGACTGAGGGGCGCATCGTCGTCGATGGCGACGACGTCACCGACATGAACGGCGACACCCTGCGCCGAGGCATCGGCTATGTCATTCAGGCCGGAGGACTTTTCCCGCACATGACAGTCGCCACCAATATCGGCATCGTGCCGAAGATGCTCGGCTGGGACAAGGCCCGCATCGCGGCCCGCGTCGACGAGCTTCTCGAGCTTGTTTCCCTCGACCCGGCGCTCTACCGCGACCGATACCCCAAGGAGCTCTCCGGCGGCCAGCAGCAACGCGTCGGCGTGGCGCGCGCCCTCGCGGCCGACCCGCCCGTGCTTCTGATGGACGAGCCCTTCGGCGCCGTCGACCCGATCACCCGACTGCGCCTGCAAGACGAACTGATCAACATCCAGGAAGAATTGCAGAAGACCATCGTCTGCGTGACCCACGACTTCGACGAGGCCGTCAAGCTCGGCGACTGGATCGCCATCTTCAACGAGGGTGCCCAGCTCGTGCAGTACGACACTCCGGAACGCATCCTCGGCGACCCGGCCAACGAGTTCGTCGAAAACTTCATCGGGTCCGGCGCCGGCCTCAAACAGCTCACCCTGACCCGGGTGGCGGAGGTCAGCCTCAGCGACGCCGTCGTGGGCAAACCCGGTGAACGGGCAGCGGATGTGCTGGCCCGCGTCGTCGAGACCGGCCACGGCCACGCGGTCATCGTCGATGAGCGTCGCCGACCCATCCAGTGGCTCTCCGCGCGCCAGCTCGGCCGCCTCGAGGTCATCAGCGACGTTCCCGACCCGAAACTTCCGCTCGTCGGCAAGCGGGCTACTCTCAATGACGCGCTCGACACGATGCTCGTCTCGAGCGCCGGGGCCGCGCTCGTCACGGGCCGCCGCGACATGTTCAAGGGCGTCATCGACGTTCAAACCGTGATGGACGCCATCACCCGGTCACAGTCCGCTGCCGTGCTTGAGTCAGACCAGGCCCCCGTCGGGCTGAACACCGGCCTGTTCCAGGCGCAGGTGTCTGCCGCCGAGGCAGACCTGATCGAGACCGATCCCAGCGGCGCTGACGCGCGGTCCGTTCAGTGAGTACCCGCACCCCGCATACAGAGGCGGGCCTTGCCGGCGGCGATTCCGCCGTTGAAACGCCGGGCGACCCGACTGCGACCGGCGTACCGGTCAGCCGTGCGCGCACGGTGTGGCGATCCTGGCGGGGACTGGTCTACCAGCTGGCCGGCATCCTGCTCGCGTTCCTGGCGCTCGTGATCTGGCTGCTGACGGCCAACCTGTCGCCGATCGTGCTCACCACCCTCGCTCCTGGCGCGCTCTGGGTCTACACGGTGGAGCACATCCAGCTCACCCTGCTCGCCGCGGTGATCGTGTTGGTCATCGCGATTCCCTTGGGAATCGCCCTGACCCGCAGACCCTTGCGGTTTCTGACCGCTCCGGTGCTCGCCATCGCCAACTTCGGTCAGGCGGCCCCCGCGATCGGCGTCGTCGTGCTGCTCGCGTTCTGGGTCGGCTTCGGCTTCTGGGCCGCGACGCTGAGTCTCGTGCTCTACGCCGCGCTTCCGGTGCTGCGCAACACCATGGTGGGCCTGCAGCAGGTCGACGCCCGCCTCATCGAGGCCGGACGAGGCATGGGCATGAGCTCCGCCGCCGTATTGTTTCGGGTGGAGCTCCCGCTCGCCGTTCCGGTCATGCTGTCGGGCGTGCGCACCGCTCTCGTTCTGCTGGTGGGCACCGCGGCCCTGGCCACGTTCGTCAACGGCGGCGGACTCGGCATCCTGATCACTACGGGCGTCAATCTCAGCCTCACCCCCGTGCTCGTCACCGGAGCGCTGCTCGTGGCTCTGCTCGCCCTGCTCATCGACTGGGTCGGCCGCGTTGTGGAACACATCGCCCGCCCGAAGGGACTCTAGATGTATCGCTCGTCTTCTCGCACCCGCCTCACGTCCCTCGGCCGCTGGGGGGTGGTAGCCGGTCTCCTCACCCTGTCCGCAGTCGCTCTGACCGGTTGCGGCCTGAAGCCGGCAACCTCGTACGTTCCCGCGGTCGGACCTGGGTCGATCACCCCGCTCGAGGGCGCCGAGGGCGTCGACCTCACGGTCACGTCCAAGAACTTCACGGAGCAGCTACTGCTCGGCAAGATCGCGGTGCTCGCCGGGACCGCCGCGGGATTCGACGTCACAGACCTCAGCAATCTGCCCGGCAGCCAGCCGACCCGCGAGCTGATTCTTTCTGGTCAGGCCGACATGCTCTGGGAATACACCGGAACCGCCTGGCTGACCTACCTCGGTCAGGATGAGTCGATCGCCGACCAAGACAAAATGTGGCAAGCCGTGTATGACATCGACATCCAGAACGGCATCACCTGGGGCGCACCGGCCCCGATGAATAACACCTATGCCCTGGCTGTGCGCAGTGAGGCGGTCGCCGAGCTCGGCGGCATCACGACCATGTCCGAACTCGCCGCGTTGCCGGTGGAGGATCGCACTTTCTGCGTCGAATCCGAATTCAACTCCCGGCCGGACGGCATGAACCCCATGCTCGCCCACTACGGACTCGAACGTGGCGCCGCTGACGGGGTGCCCAATGGCAACATCGGAATCTACGACACCGGTGCGATCTACAGCGCGACCGACGACGGCGCCTGCAACTTCGGCGAGGTTTTCACGACCGACGGTCGACTCGACGCGCTCGACCTCACAGTTCTGATCGACGATCTCGCGTTTTTCCCTGCGTACAACGTCGCGCCGGTCTTCTTCACCGAGTCGATCGAGGCCACCCCCGGCCTGGAAGAGATCTTCGCTCGGATTTCGCCCAAGCTCACCGACGAGGTTCTGCGCGGCATGAACCGTCAGGTTGACGTCGACGGGAAGGAACCCGCTGATGTGGCCTATGCCTGGATGATCGACGAGGGGTTCATCACCGACCCGACCGACTGAATCACGGAGAGACCAGCTGACTGCACCGCGTGGACGGTGTCGGCGGTCAGCTTGGAGGACGCGACGTGACATCCGGCTTCCTCAAGCATCAGATCGTCTGGCCGGGCTCCGTTCCCACCCTGCCTGTCTAGGCTGTACCCATGGCCACAGTCATCCTCGTGCGGCACGGCCGCACCACCGCAAATGCCACCGGAATGCTGGCCGGCCGCGCTGCCGGCGTTCGACTCGACCAGATCGGGCAGGACCAGGCCGCCCTCACGGCCAAGCGCCTGGCCGTGGTGCCGCTGGTCGGCGTGGTGTCGAGTCCTCTGGAGCGCTGCCGGCAGACATCTCAGTTCATCCTGGATCAGCAGGCCGGCTCGCTCGTGACGCCGGTGGAGGAGGACATCACCGAGTGCGATTACGGTGAGTGGCAGGGCCAAGCCCTCGGCGATCTCGCCAAGGAGAAGCTCTGGTCGTCAGTGCAGTCTCAGCCGTCGGCCGTCACCTTTCCCGGCGGAGAGTCGATGGCGACCATGCAGGCCCGGTCGGTCGCGGCCATCCGTCGTCACGATGCGGCGTTCGAGGCCGAGCACGGTCCGGGCGCGGTGTGGGTGGCGGTCAGCCACGGCGACATCATCAAGTCCGTTCTGGCCGATGCGCTCGGCATGCACCTCGACCTCTTTCAGCGCATCAACGTGGGTCCGGCATCCGTTTCGATCGTGCGCTTCGGCACCAGCCGGCCGAGCGTGCACGCCATCAACACGGATGCCGGCGACCTCGCCTGGCTCGGCGCCAGCGCCCCTCTGGCCGACGCGCCGGTGGGTGGCGGGGCTGGTCAGGCGCCGCACACGACGGTCGCCTAAAATACCCACATGCCCACAATCGTCCATGAGTTTGCCTGGCCGGATCGTGTCGTCATCGGTACCGTCGGTCCGCCTGGTTCTCGCACGTTCTACCTGCAGGTGCGCACCGGAGCTCAGATTGTGAGCATCGCCCTGGAGAAACAACAATCCGCGCTGCTCGCCGAGAAAATCGATGAGATGCTCGACCAGCTGATGAGCCATGAGGGCAACCCGTTCAGCATCCCAAGCACTACCCCCGTCGAACTCGTCGACAACGAGCCGCTGGATCAGCCCGTCGCGGAGGAATTCCGCACCGGCGGGATGAGCCTGGGCTGGGACCCCTCGACCGTGCAGGTTGTGCTTGAGGCCTATCCGCTCGTGGAAGTCGATCCGGCCAGTGACGACGTGCCCGACGAGGATCTGCTCGACGCGATCATGCAGGAGCCGGCGGAGATGCTCCTGGTACGGATGCCCGTCGGTACCGCCCGGGCCTTCGCCAAGCGCACGCGCGAGGTGGTGGGGGCCGGCCGCCCCCTCTGCCCGCTCTGCGGCAACCCCATCGACGCCGACGGACACACCTGCACCCTCCCCGGCAGCCCCTGATGCACGATGCCGCCCTCGACGGTGAGCTCGACGGTGAGCTCGAGCTCACGGGACGCATCACGACGGCCTCGAACGCGACCTTCCTCGGCACTATCGGCGGATTCACGGTGGTCTACAAGCCCATCGCCGGCGAGAATCCGTTGTGGGACTTTCCCGACGGCAACCTCGCCAACCGCGAGGCCGCGGCCTACCTGGTCTCGCAGGCCTTCGGCTGGAACGTCGTGCCTCGGACCTGGCTGCGGGGTGGCCCGATGGGCCGGGGGATGGTGCAGCTGTGGCAGCATACCGATCCCGATCAGGATGCCGTCGACCTCGTCCCGTGGGAAGCCGCGCCGACCCCGGGCTGGCGTCGCGTCTTCGACGGCCGGGACGAGCACAATCGTGCGGTGACCCTCATCCATGAGGACTCGGCCGCGATGCGACGCATGGCCGTGTTCGACATAATCGTGAACAACGCCGATCGCAAGGGCGACCACATCCTGGCGATGCCGGACGGGCACCGTCACGGCATCGACCACGGCCTCACCTTTCACGTCGACCATAAGTTGCGCACCGTGCTCTGGGGCTGGCTGGGCGACGAGCTCATCGCCGACGAGCTGGACGGGATCGACCGGGTCAGTGCGCAGCTGACCGGCGAGCTCGGCGACATCCTCACCGGGTTGCTCACCGACGCCGAGATCGCCGCACTGGCTGCACGCTGCGACCGGTTGCGCTCTGAAGGGCGGTTCCCGGCGCCGCGCGGCGACATGCCCGCGGTGCCCTGGCCGCTGTTCTGACCTAGATCAGGTTCCGTTTCTCGATCTGTTCGAAGGTGCCGGTCGCGTCCGTGAGCCCGCCCCACAGCGTCACCTGTCCACTGGCCAGGGACTCCTGAACGTCGATGATCCGCTGGTTGCTGCTGCCCCGGAACTGCAGTTTGAGGTCGCGTTTGGCCAGTTCGAACCGACCGTCGACCAGAACGTCGATCGTGCCGAGAAGGGCCAGCTTGTCCGCACTCTCCCGCAACAGTTCTTCGAACGTGTAGCCGGTCCAGCACCACACATCCTTCGACGTGCCGAACTCCCGGCGCACGCGGTCGAGGAGGGCCAGGCACACCCCTGTGTTGAGGAACGGCTCCCCGCCGAGGAGGGTGAGGCCCTGTACGTACTCCTGGCCGAGATCGGCCAGGATCCGATCCTCAAGTTCCTGGGTGTACGGCTGCCCGTAGCGAAAACTCCAGGTGGCCTTGTTGAAACAGCCCTCACAGGCGAACAGGCAACCGGACAGGTACAGGCTGCACCGCACCCCCTCGCCGTCGACGAAGACGAAGGGCTTGTAGTCGCCGACGTACCGCTGGCTCAGTTTCTCCGACAGCCACTCGCCGGGCCGGGGGTTACGCATCCACGGCGACGGATGCCGCGGCATCCGCCCCACGGATGCCGGTGGCGCCCGGCATGTGCTTGACCCGGGAGGTGATCTCGGTGTGCCGGCCGTGCACCATCGGGCGGGCCTGCGGGTTGCCGAGGTAGCCACAGGTGCGCTTGACGACATCGCAGGTCATCGGGTCGGCGTTGTGGCACTCGGGGCACTCGAACCCACGCGGGGTGGCGTCGAAGTCGCCCGAGAAGCCACAGGCGTAGCACCGGTCGATCGGAGTGTTGGTGCCCAGATAGCCGACGCGATCGTAGGAGTAGTCCCATACCGCCTCGAGTGCCTTGGGGTTCTGCTGCAGGATCGGGTATTCGCAGTAGTGGATGAACCCGCCGGAGGAGTACGCCGGGTAGACCTTCTCGAAGTCCAGCTTCTCGAACGGCGTCGGGCTCTTGCGCACGTCGTAGTGGAAGCTGTTGGTGTAGTAGTCCTTGTCGGTGAGGTTTGCCACGGCGCCGAACTTCGCGGTGTCGAGTCGGCAGAACCGGTCGGTCAGGCTCTCGCTCGGCGTCGAGTACACGCTGAACTGGTAGCCGTACTCGGTGCTCCACTCCTGGGTGCGCCCATGGAGCGTGCGCAGGATCTCGACGGTGAAGTCCTTCGCCTCGGGATTGGACTCCCAGTCACCGCCGTAAAAGGCCGCGGCCACCTCGTAGAGGCCGATGTAGCCGAGGGAAACGGTGGCGCGCTTGTTCTTGAAGAGGGTGTCGACGGGCTGACCGGCATTCAGGTGTTGGCCGAAGGCGCCGTAGATGTAGAGGATCGGGGCGTTCTCCGGGGTCGCTTCCTTGCACCGGTCGATTCTGAAGAGCAGGGCGTCGCGCGCCGTGCTCACCCGTTCGGCAAGGATGCTCCAGAACTTGTCCTTGTCACCGGCGGCCTCGAGGGCGATCCGGGGCAGGTTGAGTGTCACGACTCCGAGATTCATCCGACCCTCGGAGACGTCGTTGCCCTGCTCGTCGGTCCAGCCCTGCAGGAACGAGCGGCAGCCCATCGGCACCTTGAAGCTGCCGGTGAGTTCGACGATCTTGTCGTAGTTGAGGATGTCGGGGTACATGCGTTTGGTGGAACATTCCAGCGCAAGCTGCTTGATGTCGTAATTCGGGTCGTTCGGTGCAAGGTTGAGGCCGCGCTTGATGGTGAAGATCAGTTTCGGGAAAATTGCCGTGCGCTTCTCACTGCCGAGCCCCTCGATCCGGATCTGTAGGATCGCCTTCTGGATTTCTCGCTCGAACCAGCTGGTGCCGAGGCCGAAGCCCAGGGAGGTGAAGGGGGTCTGCCCGTTCGAGGTGAACAGGGTGTTGATCTCGTATTCGAGGCTCTGCATCGCGTCGTAGATGTCCTTGAGGGTCTTCTCCTCGGCATAGGACCGGTGCTGCGACTTATCCGCGATCCACTTGCCTGCGTCGACCAGGTGCTTTTCGAGGTTCTTCTCGGCGTAGGGGGCGAGAACTTCGTCGATGCGGTTCCCCGAGCATCCGCCGTACTGGCTCGACGACACGTTGGCGATGATCTGCGAGATCTGGGCCGTCGCCGTCTGGATCGACCGGGGCGGGTTGACGTCGGCGTTGCCGATTCGGAAGCCCTGGCTCAGCATCGTCGTGAAGTCGATCAGGCAGCAGTTCGTCATCGGCGCGTAGGGGTGGTAGTCGAGGTCGTGGAAGTGCAGGTCGCCCTTCTGGTGGGCGTTGGCGACGTGCGGGGGCAGCATCTTCAGGCCGATGGCCTTGCCCACCGCGCCGGCGGTCAGGTCGCGCTGGGTGTTGAAGACGTCGCTGTCCTTGTTGGCGTTCTCGTTGACGACCGACTCGTCTTTGCTGATCAGTTTTATGATCGAGTGGTTGATGTCGGTGGCCTTGCTGCGGGCGAAGTCCCGCTGGATGCGGTAGTTGATGTAGGCCTCGGCGGCGTCGTACTCCTTGCTGTCCAGCAGGGCGTGTTCCACGATGTTCTGCACCTCGTAGATCTTGATGTCGACCGCGAAGCGCGAGGCGATCTCGCGGTCGACGCGAGCGACCAGGTCACGGATGGTGCGGTGCGTGAGCGGGGTCAACTCGCCGTTCACCTCGGTGAAGCTCTTGGCCAGTGCCGCGTAGATGCGGGCGTTGTCGAAGGCGAGCAGGCGGCCGTCCCGTTTGGCCACCATGAGCGCGCCCAGAGCATGCTCGGTCGTGAGGTTTCCTGCGCCGGGATTTTCCATTTTCAGCACGCGCTGCCATCTCCTTGGGTCGGTACCCACGGCAATCGGGCGGGACGCTGAGTCGGGCGAAAGAACCACATCTAGTGGTTGGGGTGCGATTCACATACTACCTGTAGGGTTTCGCAGTCATGTGCTTCGGCTCGCCGCCGGTGTCTCCGAGTTGGTGGAGCGGTTGCCAGGCGGCGTACGATCGGTGAATGCCACCGCCCTCCCCGTTGCCACAGCGCCACGGGCTTGACGCTGCCTGGGTATGCACGCCGGATGGGGGCCGGGCCGGGCCGCATCCGTGGCCGACCATGGGTGCGTGGTTGCTCGAGCGACTCGCCGAGTTTGTCGATGTCGCCGGGTTTCTGGCCGGGGAACGCTTCGCCTATCAGTCGGGCGCGCTGGTCGTGGGCAGCGACCCCTACGGCCCGCGTACCTTTGTCTGGTTTCATCGCGATCTCGCCGATGAGACAGTCGTGCCCGGGACCATCCACGTGGTGCATCGGGATGCCCGACTCGTCGTGATCGACAAGCCGGCCTTTCTCTCGACCATTCCGCGCGGCCGACACGTTGTACAGAGTGTGGTGGTGCGCTTGCGCGCCGAGTTGGGACTTCCCGAGCTCTCGCCGTTGCATCGCCTGGATCGGGTGACATCGGGCCTCGTGGTTCTGGCGACGGAGCGGCGCTGGCGTGGGGAGTATCAATCGATGTTCCAACGCGGCGAGGTCGAAAAGACCTACCGGGCGCTGGCCCCGCTGCGGCCGGATCTGGATTTGCCCGTCACCGTGCGCAACCACCTCACGAGCAGGCGCGGCCACTGGCAAGCCGAGGTGACCGACGACCCGGCCAATGCCGAGTCGCTGATCGAGCTGGAGACCGTTCTGCAGCACACGGGCGTCTATCGGCTGACGCCGCGCACCGGAAAGACCCATCAGCTGCGAATGCACATGCTGGGCCTAGGGATCCCCATCATCGATGACCCGGTGTACCCGCTCGTTCAGGATGTCGCGCTCGACGATTTCACCCGCCCGCTGCAGCTCCTGGCGAGCGAGGTGACCTTCACCGATCCGATCGACGGGGAGTTGCGCCGCTTCGAGAGCTTCCGGGCGCTTCCGCTGCAGGCTGAGGTTGCTGTTGCTGTTGCTGGGGCTGCTGCTGGCTCAGCCTGAAGGCGCCCCAACCTCCCGACCCATCGCGACGCATCCGCCGCCGGCCCCCGGCCGAACGAATTCGACGGAGATTTTGCTCAGAACCGGCCCAGAACATCCGTTTGGGCTCG
Source organism: Cryobacterium sp. M96 (assembly GCF_002929845.1). Lineage (GTDB taxonomy): Bacteria > Actinomycetota > Actinomycetes > Actinomycetales > Microbacteriaceae > Cryobacterium > Cryobacterium sandaracinum. The sequence continues at coordinate 132,216 of NZ_PJJS01000051.1, read as the reverse complement.
AAATCGGTAAAATCTCCGTCGAATTCGTTAGGGAGCCCGCGGTGCCTGAGGCGCGCACCGACGGATGCACGTGGTCGGCCAACCACGGCACCGCGCCGACCGAATTACTTTCTATACTCGTGCAGAACCTCTTGACTTATTATTAGTACACATCTACTATTAGGGTATGACTGGAGCCTCCACTCCGCACCACCCCACCGCCTCACCGCAGGCGGTGCCGTCCCTCGCGCAGGCACCCCTCGCGCAGGCACCCCTCGCGCAGGCACCCCGTGCACAGTCACCCCTCGTGCAGCAGCTGCAGCAGGCCCGTGATCTGGCCGCGGCCGTGCTGGATTCGGTGTCTTTCTCGCTCCTGGGCGAGGCGGACGCGATGATGGTGCTGGGCATGGTTGAAGACCTCGGCCGTCGGGTCGATGCGGCCAGGGTTGCCTCTGCCGCCGACATTTCGGTGCGGTCCCGCCGCATCCTGGGCCATGAGTCCCTGGCGTATAAGAACGGGGCTAGCAGCGGCATCGACCTGATCACCCGCCTGACCCGCGTCTCGTCGCGTGAGGCGAACCGGCGGGTGCGCCTGGGCGAGAACGTGACCCCGCGCCGGGCGGGCACCAGCATGTTGCCGCCCTACTACCCGGCCGTGGCGGACGCCCTCACCGCCGGGGACCTCGGCGTGGACGCGGCCGAGAACATCGTCACGGCCCTCGACCTGGTCGCGGCCCGGGTTGCGCCCGACGAGTTCGGCACTGCCGAACGTGCCCTGGTGGCCAGTGCGACCGGCGCCGTCACCGACGACATCCGCGGCCTGCCCGGGGAGGGGTTCGCGTTCCCTGCGGACCTGGTGCGGGGTATGGCGGGGNGCGTTTCCTGCGGACCTGGTGCGGGGTATGGCCAGCCAGTGGCAGGCTCGCCTCGATCCCGACGGCACCGCCCCCAACGAGCCCGTCGCCGAGGCCCGCAGCACTGTCGGGTTCGGGCTCTTCCGCGACGGTCTCTACCCGCTCCGCGGCGGAGTCACGCCGGAGCTCCGCGGCATCATGAACGCCATCTTCGACACGTATCTCTCCGCCCACGCGGCGCCCAAGTTTCCGACCGAAGAAGAACAGGCGCGCATGGCGGCCGGGCAGCTGATCCCGGGGGCGGAGGCCGCGGCCCTCAGCGACGACCGTAACGGTGGTCAGAAACGCGCCGACATCCTCCGTGGTGTGTTCGAAGCCGCCACCCGTGACGCGGGGACCCCGACCATGGGCGGCGCCGCCCCCACCGTCATGATCCACGTCAACCAGGCCGACCTTACCGCCGACCATGGGGTGGGTTGGATCGACGGCGTCGAAGCGCCGATCTCGCTGACAAGTGTGAAGCAGGCGCTCTGCGCCGGTGGTTTTCAGGAGATCCGGTTCGGGCCGCACAACGAGGTCCTCAGCCTCAGCACCGAGAATCGTTTCTTCAACCGGGCCCAACGCCGCGCCATCGCAGCCCGCGACGGCGGCTGCATCATTCCCGGCTGCACCGTGCCCGCCGCCTGGTGCGAAGTACACCACGTCACCCCCTGGCACCGCGGCGGAAAAACCGAGATCACCAACGGGGTCCTGCTGTGTTGGTACCACCACCACAGCATCGACACCTCCGGCTGGAACATCCGCATGATCCGCGGCACACCCGAAGTCAGGGCACCCTACTGCTACGACCCCACCCGCACCTGGCGGCCTGGGGGAGGGAACCCGGCCAGCCGCTCACCGGTCTCGGCGGGCTCGACCAGCGTCAACGTGCGTTCCCGAAATCGGGTCACCACCGCCTCCTAGGAACGTGGCTTCGTCCGCCACCACCCGGGCGCACAGTGCCCCCACAGTTCGACAGGCGCGATCACGGTGATGCTTGGCCACCGGAGCACTCCAGCCGACACCAACCCCAAGATCGTGTCACGCTGGTCACATGGATCTGGAGGTGTCGCCCGCGCTGATTATTCCCGAGCGCGAACTCGGCTGGCGGTTCTCGCGGTCGTCAGGGCCGGGCGGCCAGCACGTGAACACCTCCGACAGCCGCGTCGAGCTCATCTGGAGCGTTGCCGAGTCGGAGAAGCTTTCCGACGACCAGCGGATGCGCCTGCTCACCCGCCTCGCCAAACGCCTCGTCGACGGGGCGATCACCGTGACCGCGTCCGAGCGGCGCTCCCAGCTGCGCAACCGCGAGCTCGCTTTGGCGAAGCTCGCCGACATCGTGGCCACGGGCCTGGCTCCCGATGCGCCCATCCGCCGGCCGACCAAACCCACCCGTGGTTCGGGCCGAAGGCACCTCGCCGCGAAGCAACAGCGGTCGGCCACCAAGAAGCAGCGGCAGAGGCCGTCCGCCGACTAGCTGCGAGAGCGGGTGAATCGTCGAACAGCGCAGCTCAAAGCGACGAGTCACCCGCTCTCGCGGCCTGAGGTGTCCGCAGGAGTGGCTAACGCAGGAGCGGCTACCGCACCAGCAACATCTGTCGGAAGAACGCCGCGAGCTCAGCGGTCGCGGTCAGCGGCAGCACGTTGGCCACATACATGTCCGGGCGCACCACCACGACGGCACCGTCGCGGTCGATCCCGCGCAGCTCGAAGATGTCGTGCGCCGGGTCGGTTGCATAGAGCTTTTCGTAGTCGATCAGCTCAAAGGGTCCTCTTATCGGCAGGAAAACGCCCGGAACCCGGCCGATGTCCACCCCGGTGTGCTCTTGCTGGTAGACCACTTTGACGTCGAAGACACTGTCGATGTCGCTCCCGGTAGGGGTGTACGCGAGCAGCGGCGACTCTAGTGAGGTGCGAATCCACTCGGCCCACTCGGTCAGCGCCGAGGCATCGCCGGACACAGCGGCATCCGCGAACGCGTACAGGCGCCACCGGCCGTCGGCGCGGTGGTGGTGTCCGAGCTGCACGGGGTTGGCGTCGCCGACGCGCACCACCGGGGCGGACTTAAAGCGCTTGCCGAGCGGGAATCCCGTGGCGAGGTGCTGGTGTGTTGCCTCGCCGGTCAGCATCGACGGCGGGTATTCCGTCATGAAACCCGACGGGAACTCGGCCGTCTTCGTATAGAACTCCTCCAGTGGAACTTCCAGGTCCTCCGACTTCGTCGCCATCAGGGTCGACCAGGTCTTGTCGAAATCGATCAGGTTCTTTGCGATGACCTGGCGCTCGGCAGAGTAGGTACCGAGCAGGGATTCGGGGCTGCGGCCTTCGATCACGTAGCCGAGTTTCCAGGCCAGGTTGAAGCCGTCCTGCATCGACACGTTCATGCCCTGGCCGGCCTTGGCGCTATGCGTGTGGCAGGCGTCCCCGGTGATGAACACCCGCGGGGTGCGTGTGCCGATCTCGTGGGGGAGGAGGTCGTCGAACCGATCGGTGAGACGATGGGCGACCTCGTACACGCTGTGCCAGGCGACATTCTTCACGTCGAGGGTATACGGGTGGAGGATGCCGTTGGCCTTCGCGATGATCTCCTCGATCGTCGTCGTGCGCACTGCCCCGTTGTCGTCAGCGGCCACCTCGCCGAGATCCACATACATGCGGAATAGGTATCCGCCCTCGCGCGGGATGAGCAGGATGTTGCCGCCGGATTCGGACTGGATCGCGCACTTCATGCGGATGTCCGGGAAGTCGGTGACCGCGAGCACGTCCATAACGCCCCAGGCGTGGAATGCCTGGTCGCCGGCGAGCGTACAGCCGATCGAGTCGCGCACAGCGCTGCGGGCACCGTCGGCGCCCACCACGTACTTGGCGTGCACGACGCGTTCCTGGCCCTGCTTCTCCCCGGTGGTGTGCACGAGCGTCACCGTGACGGGATACTCGCCCTCGTCGGTGTTCTCCAGGCTGCGGAAGTCGAAGCCGAAATCCGGCTCCATTCGCGTGGGGGAGTGCGCCATCACTTCGGCGAAGTAGTCGAGAACACGCGCCTGGTTGACGATCAGGTGCGGGAATTCGCTGATGCCGGTGGGGTCGTCCACGGCACGGGCCGAACGGATGATGCGGGTCACGTCGGCGGGGTCCGGTGTCCAGAAGGCCATTTCGGTGATGCGGTAGGCCTCGGCGATGATGCGTTCCGCGAAACCGAACGCGTGGAAGGTCTCGACGCTGCGGGCCTGGATGCCGTCGGCTTGCCCGATTGCGAGGCGCTTACCGCGGCGCTCGACGATGCGGGTCGTGATACCGGGGAACTGGGAGAGTTGCGCGGCGGTGATCATGCCGGCTGGGCCCGTTCCGACGATGAGAACGTCGACGTTCTCGGGGAGCTCGCCCGGGCGATTGAGGCCGACCCCGGCGGCATCCTGGATGCGGGGATCGGTGGACACGTATCCGTGGTGGTGAAACTGCACGGCTTCCTCACTTCTTTGTGGGCTCTGCGTGGGTGAATCGGACGTCACTGTCGTAGCGTGCATGTCCTGACGTGTTCGATAATCGAACACACAGTTCTATTATCGCTTCTCGGATCATATATCATCCGGCCGGCCAGGACTAGAGGAGAGGCGGCGAACCAATTCGACGGAGATTCTCGTCGAAAACAGCCATTCCGTCGTGTTCGGGCCCGCTATGGGCAAAATCTCCGTCGAATTCGTTCGGGACGGAGGCGCGGCAGGGAGCTACCGGGCGATCAGGCGGTCACGTGCGCACTTTGCAGGTGCGGTAGGGCGGCGAGGATGCTGCTGACCACGCCGGCCTCCGAGCTCGACGGCGCGATGTTCGCGGCGCGCGCCAGGATGCTCGGGTGGCCGTTGGCCATGGCATAGGAGTGCCCGGCGGCATCGAGCATCTCGGCGTCGTTGAGGTAGTCGCCGAACGCCATCGTCTGGGCCCGGCTGATGCCGAGCTGCTGCTGGAGCCGTTCCAACGCTCGACCCTTGTTCGCTCCCTGGCGCATCACATCGACCCAGTTCTCGCCCGAGACCACGACCTCCGCGGGCAGCCCCAGGCCGCGCAAGGCCGGTCCGCTTCGCTGTTCGGCGCGGGCAGGGTCGTAGATCGCCAGTTTCAAGATGACATCGTCGAGGGCGGCCGCATGCACATCCGCTACGACCTCGACCGCTGCATAGTACCGGCGAACCTGGTCGACGAAGCGCTCGTCGCTGCGCTCGATGTAGGCGCTCCGGGCGCCGCAGACGACGAGCCCCAGGTCGGCACCCGTGGCGGCGGTGCCGCGCACCCAGTCCACGATGGGGGCGATGATCTCGGACATGACGGGTTCGACGTCGATGCTGATGCCGTCCTGCACCACGTTGGTTCCGTTTTCCGCGATGTAGATGAGTCCGTCGTGCTCGCCGAAGATGCCGTGCAGTGTCTGATACTGGCGTCCGCTGGCCGGCACGAACAGGATCCCGGCCCGATGGAGGTCGTCGAGGAGCGGCCAGAACGCGTCGGGCACGTTGCCGTCGTCGTCGAGAAGAGTGCCATCCATGTCTGAAACGATGAGTCGGATGTCGGAGGGCTCTGCTAAGTGGTTCACTGCGGCGGCTTTCGGTCGTTGTTCGTTCCCGGAATCCACGAGTGTTCGCTCGCGTCCCTTGGTCTCTGACGACGACGCTGTCTCTCTCGATGATGTCATCTCTGCCCGCCGGGCTCCGAGTTGCGCGCGAACTGAGCGTTGGGCGCACAGAACGAGCGGCCCTGGTGCCAAACTGGCAGGATTCATTGCACTATCTGCGAGGAGCGTCGACGTGCCTGGTTTTGATTTCTTCAGCGGCCAAGGGCTCGTGCGCCCGGATATCACCGCGGCCGACGCCGAATCGATGGCGTCCTCGCTCTTCGGGATCACCGGCACGGCCCGCGAGCTCGGCAGCCAACAGGACCGCAACTTTTTGATCACCGCCACCGGTGCCGCCACCAGTGCCGCCACCGGTGACTCCGCGGGTGACTCCGCCGGTGACTCCGCGGGGGGAGCGACGCAGCGCTACGTGCTCAAGGTCGACAACCCGGCCTTCTCAGCCGCCGAGCTGGCCGCGCAGGACGCGGTGATGGTGTTCCTAACCGAGCGCGGCATGCGCGTGCCGCAGCCCGTGCGGGGGCTGAACGGCCTCAGCCGCCAGCACTGGCACGCAACGGATGCCGCCCTCCTCCCGGTGCGGCTACTCACCTTCCTCGAGGGCCCGTCGCTCGAGGCGCGGGGCTATCTGGCCCCGCCGGTGGTCCGGGCGCTCGGCCGGCTCTCGGGCACCACGTCGCTGCACCTGCGTGACTTCGCGGCGGACGGCCTCGACCGCACGCTGCAGTGGGACCTGCGCAACGCGAAGACCGTGATCGACCTGCTGATGCGCTGGGTGCCGGCGGAAGAGACCAGGGATCAGCTCCGTGCCATCGCCGACAGCGCCGCCGCACGTCTGGCGGCTGTGGCCTCCGTGCTGCGGCTGCAGACCATCCACGGGGACATCACCGACGACAACGTAATCTGCCGGGTGCTGCCGAACGGCCACCACGTGCCCGAGGGGGTCATCGACTTCGGCGATCTGGCCACCGGGTGGCTGGTCGCGGAGCTGGCGGTCACGGCGGCATCCGTTCTGCACCACATGCCGGACAATCCGCTGGCGGCCCTCGAGGCGATCGTCGCCTTCGACGAGGTCGTTCCCCTGACCGAGGCCGAGATCACCGCGCTCTGGCCGCTGATCGTGCTCCGCGGGGCGGTGCTGGTGGCCAGCGGCGAGCAGCAGGTGCAGATCGACGCGGACAACGACTACGCGAGGCACCGGATGGACGCCGAGTGGCAGGTCTTCGCCGCAGCCAGCGCGATCGGCTGGGAGGAAGCGGACGCGGCCATCCGGCAGGCGCTCGGTCGGCGGCCGCACACTGGTGCCGAACACACGACCGTGCCCGAACACACGACCGTGCCCGAACAGACGACCGTGCCGATGATCCCCGCGCTCGCCGACGGCGACTACGAAATGCTCGATTTCACCGTGACCAGCCCGGCCCTGGCCGACGGCCTCTGGCAGACAACGGATGCCGAGTGGCGGCTCGCGCAGGCCGCCCTCGCCCGACGCAGCGCCGCCGTCGCCCCCTACGGCCAGTTCCGGCTCACCCGAACCCCGCCGCACTCGCGCCGGGAACCCGACACGTTCGCGCTGTTCACCGAGGTCTTCCTGCCTGCCGGTTCGGTGATCGTCGCGCCCGCGGCTGCCTCGGTCACCGAGATCGGAGGCGACACTCTGGTTCTGACGCTGGCCGGTTTCGGGCTGCGCATCGGCGGCATCGTGTCGAACCTCGTGCCGGGGGCCGCGATCGCCGCAGGGGAGCCCGTGGGCGTCGCGAGCCCGGTTGCTCGGGTGACCGTGCAGGAGCTCGCTCGCCCGGGTCTGCCGGTCCCGCACTTCACCCAGCCCTCCCGGGCCGCCGCGTGGGCAACCCTCGCACCGGACCCGGCGCGGCTGCTTGGGCTGGCGCCGCAGGCATCCGTCGTCGACCCGGCGATCGAACTGGCCCGGCGCGGTGCCATGATGGCCGCGGCGCAGGAGAAGTACTACGAACGGCCGCCGCAGATCGAACGCGGCTGGCAGGAACTGCTGATCGACACTCACGGGCGCTCCTACGTTGACATGGTCAACAACGTCGCCGTGATCGGGCACAGCCACCCCCGGTTCACCCGTGCCGTGAGCGATCAGCTGGCGTTGCTCAACACGAACTCCCGGTTCCTCTACTCGGCGTTGGCCGACCTCTGCGAACACATCGTGGCGACATCACCGGATCCCATCCTCGACACCGTGCTTCTGGTCAACAGCGGCAGCGAGGCCGTGGACCTGGCCCTGCGCCTGGCCCGGATCCACACCGGCTGCAGCAACGTCGTCGCCTTACGAGAGGGCTACCACGGCTGGACGTCGGCCTCCGACGCGGTGTCGACCTCGGCCTACGACAACCCTTTCTCCTTGGCCTCCCGGCCCGACTGGGTGCACATCGCGGATGTTCCGAACTCCTATCGCGGGACGCATCGCGGTGCCGGGGCGGCAGGGGAGTACGCGGCCGACCTGGCCCGGCTGCTGGCCGATCCGGACGGCCCGGGGGCTGACCTGGCCGCGTTCATCTGCGAGCCCGTGCTGGGCAATGCCGGCGGCGTCGTGCCCCCGGCGGGTTACCTCGCCCGTGTCTACGAGCAGGTCCGTGCACGCGGCGGGCTGTGCATCGCCGACGAGGTGCAGGTCGGCTACGGCCGGCTGGGCAGCCACTTCTGGGGCGTGCAGCAGCAGGGCGTCGTGCCCGACATCCTCACGGTGGCCAAGGCGATGGGCAACGGATACCCGCTCGGCGCGGTGCTCACCCGCCGGGACATCGCCGAATCCCTGGCCAGGGAGGGCAACTTCTTCTCCTCGGCCGGCGGCAGTCCGGTCAGCTGCGTCGCGGGGCTGGCCGTGCTCGACGTCATCCGGGACGAATCCCTCCAGCAGAATGCGGATGCTGTCGGCCGGCACCTGGCAGGCCGGCTTGCAGAACTCGCGGAACGGCATCCGTTGATCGGGATGGTGCACGGCCTGGGCCTGTACATGGGGGTGGAACTCGTGCGCGACCGGGACACCTTGGAGCCGGCGGTCAGCGAGACCGCCGCCATCTGCGAACGGATGCTGGAGCTCGGCGTGATCGTGCAGCCCACCTCGGAGAGGCAGAACGTGCTGAAGATCAAGCCGCCCCTGTGCTTGAGTCGGGAGAGCGCGGACTTCTTCGTCGACCGACTCGACGAGGTGCTGCAGGGCGGCTGGTAGCGTGCACGACGTGCTTGACCACCCCCGCGCCGAGCACCCCCGCGCCGAGCTCGCGGCGCTTTGCGCTCGCGGCCTCGACTGAAACGCCGACGGGTTGTGCCGCCTGACAGTTGAACGGAATCCGGTGACAGACCCGGAAGGCCGAAAAAGTTCACCAAAATGGCTGGCCAAAACCCCTGACAGCGGCAGACTGTAACGACACGGGCGCGACCGGCTCCGGCAGCAGCGGTCCCGTCTTGATCGGCGTCAACGAAGCAAGCTTGGGGAGAAAATATGAACAAGTACACAGTCACGAACCCCGCCACCGGGGACAGCGGACCGAGTTTTACTCTGGCAACCGATGCTGAGGTGACCGAGGCCATCGGAGCCGCAGACCGTGCGCACAGTGAGTTCTCTCGCCGCACGTCTGTCGCCGAGCGCGCGGCCCTGATGCAGCGTGTCGCGCACCTGCACACCGAGCGGCGTGAGCATCTGGCCGAGCTCATCGTGCGCGAGATGGGCAAGCCCGTCGCGCAGGCCCTCGGCGAGGTCGACTTCGCGGCCGATATCTACTCCTACTACGCGACCCACGGCGAGGCCTTCCTCGCCGACGAACCGATCGAGCTGCTCGGTGGTGAAGGCTCGGCGTTCATTCGGAGCGCCTCCCTCGGAGTGCTCGTCGGGATCATGCCGTGGAACTTCCCCTACTACCAGGTCGCCCGCTTCGCCGGTCCGAACCTGGTTCTCGGCAACACAATCCTGCTCAAGCACGCCTCGCAGTGCCCCGAGTCCGCTGCCGCGATCGAGGCGATCTTCACGGATGCCGGTTTCCCCGACGGCGCATACCGCAACGTCTACGCCTCCAGTGCTCAGATCTCCGACATCATCATTCCGGACCCCCGTGTCTGCGGTGTGTCGCTGACCGGTTCTGAAGGCGCGGGTGCGGCGGTCGCGGAGGTCGCCGGCCGCAACCTCAAGAAGGTCGTGCTCGAACTGGGCGGATCCGACCCGTTCATCCTGCTCAGCACGGACAATATGGACGAAGCGGTCGACGCCGCCGTCGACGCTCGCCTCGACAACTCCGGCCAGTCCTGCAACGCGGCCAAGCGCTTCATCGTGATCGACGGCCTGTACGACGCCTTCCTGGCGAGCTTCACAGCGAAGATCACCGGCAACGTTCCCGGAGACCCCACGTCGCCGGACACCACGCTCGGCCCGCTGTCCTCCCTCGGTGCCGCCGAGGGCCTCGAGGAACAGCTCCAGCGCGCCGAAGCCCAGGGCGCAACCGTCACCGCGCGGGGAAACCGCATGGGCGCCTTCTTCTCTCCGACGGTCCTGACCGACGTGTCCCCTCAGAGTGACGCTTACCGGGAAGAGTTCTTCGGCCCGGTCGCCGCCGTCTATCGCGTGGCGAACGAGGCCGAGGCTGTGCAGGTGGCCAACGACGTCCCGTACGGCCTGGGTTCGTATCTCTTCACCACCGACCCGGAACAGGCCCTGCGGGTGGCGGACCAGATCGACGCCGGGATGGTCTTCATCAACGGCTCGCTCCTCGACGGAGCAGAGCTGCCCTTCGGTGGAGTGAAGAGATCTGGCTTCGGCCGTGAACTGGGACGCTTCGGCATCGCGGAGTTTGCCAACAAGAAGCTCATTCGCATCCTCAGGTGACACGCGGTGGCGCGCCGCCCGTCTCAGACGGTGGCGCGCCACCCACCCGCGCCAGACTGCGGCATCCGGTCTCCCTGACGAATTCGACGGAGATTTGGGCCGAAACGGCTCCAAACCTGCCCAAAACTGCGCGCTGCCTCAAAATCTCCGTCGAATTGGTTCGGCGCCGGGCCGGGGCGGCTCCGCCCCCTAGCTCAGGAAGAGCACCACTGCGGCGGTCACCGCGACCACGACCAGGATGGTGCGCAGTACCGGCGCGGAGAGCGTGCGGCCGATACGGGCACCCAACCAGCCGCCCGCCGCGGAGCCGATGCCGATGAGGAGAGCGATTCTCCAGTCCACGGTCCCGCTGGAGATGAAGATGATCGCCGATACGATGTTCGCGACTCCGGCGAGCACGTTCTTGGTGCCGTTGGCCCGGTGTATGTCGGTGGACCAGAGTATGCCCAGCAGTGCGAGCAGCACGACCCCCTGGGCGGCACCGAAATACCCGCCGTACACGCCCGTCGCGAGCACCCCGAGAATGAGCCCGAGGGTGAGGGGACGCGTATCCGGTTTGGTCAGCAGTGTGCCGGCGGGTGCCGCCGGCGCCTTACGTCGCACGAAGCCGGCCACCCGAGGCTGGATCGCCGAGAGCACCGCGGCCAGCAGCAGCAGGAAGGGCACGACGCCGGCGAACGCCTGTGCGGGCAGGGCGAGCAGGAGCAGACCGCCGACGATGCCGCCCACGGCGGAGAAGATCGCCATCACAGCTACGGGGCGCCACTGCGACCGCAACTCGCGTCGGTAGCCGTGGGCGCCGGCAATGGACGCAGGGATCAGACCCACGGTATTGGACACGTTCGCCGTGATCGGCGGCACGCCCAACGCCAGGAGAACGGGGAAGGTGATGAGTGTTCCGGCGCCGGCGACCACGTTGATGACTCCCGCGGCCAGCCCGGCGATCAGGATGATCGCACCTTCAAGCAATGTCACATCTACCCCCACCCGCCGTTGGACCGTGCAGGTCAAGGCTAGTTCAGGAAAGCTGGTTCAGGCGATGGCCGGCACCGGGGCAGTGGATGCTGCGGTTGTGGCTTGCATCACCGGCTCCCCATCGCGACGGGCATCGCGACGTGACTATGAACGGGGTCGGAATCTGTCGAACCGTCAGCTTCGGCCCCCGGTAGTCACCGCGCTTCTGGCGCTGGGGGAGCCTGACGTCGAGCCCAGGGAACGGCACGTATGGCACCAGGCTGAGGAGGTGGCTGATGATGTCGAGGCGAACCCTCTTCTTGTCGTCGGTATGCGCGACATACCAAAGCGCCCAGCGGCGTCATCCGCAGGAAGTGCTCGGTCTGATCCGGAGTGCAGAAACCCATCACCCGCTCCACGCCCGCATGGTTGTTCCAGCTGCGGTCGAAGAGGACCAGCTCGCCGGCTGCGGGGAAATGCTCCAGGTAACGCTGGATGTACAGCTGGGACTTCTCGCGTTCAGTGGGAACGGCAAGTGCCGCGACTCGGAAGACCCGGGGGCTCACCTGCGCGGTGGTGCGTTGGTAGTGCCGCCCTTGCCGGCCGTGTCACGCCACGCGAACACGAGGCAGCCAGGCGTCCGGTGATGTTCTCGGCCTTCTTGCGGGACGTGAACGCGGTGAACGGGACCTCGGCGACTTCGGTGCTACGTGATCCACGTTTTCGTGCTGTTGTCATAGATCGCGTTGGTGTATGCAATCGCTGTCCAGGCGTTGTCGGGGATCGTTCCGATCGCTCGTTTGATGGCGGGGTTCACGCGGGCGGTGACGGAGACGTCGGCACCGGCTGTGAGGGCCGCACTGATTGAGGCGTGACCGTAGCAGGCAGAGTGGCGCAGAGGAGCGCGCGCGTTTTTTCGGCTCCGTGGAGCCGTTTGGTGGTGGCGAGGGCATCACGGATCAAACGGGCGGCGCCGCGCTGTGACCCGCACGCACCGCGGCGGAGCCGTTGACCGATGATGATCGGCGCTGATGATGATCGGCGCTGATGATGATCGGCACTGACACGTCAGTTTTCAGCGCGTCGAGCAACACGTTGAGGCCGCGCACGCCGGAGTACCTGTAGCCGGAGCCTTCCTTCTGGTACCCGTGGACTTCGATGATGGTGTCGTCAATGTCGAGGAAGATGTAGCCGTCGGTGTCGTGCACGAGCAGTGGGGTTTCGGGCGCGAGGCCCCGCATGAAGCGTGAGGCGACGGCGTCGAGCTGCCGGACGTGACCGAACGCGAACTCGCGCAGGAACGACCCCGACGTCGACGGCGCGTATCAGTTGGTGAAGACCTTCCGCATGCCGCCGTGATGAAGAATCGCGAGGTCGTCGATCGAGTCTGCGTCGGCGACCATCCCTCCGACCAGTGAGGTGACTTTCAAGCCGGCGTTGGCACCCTTGTCGGCGGGGACGGTCAGCCACTGATCGGCCAGGGTCGCCAGCCCCGCTCTGGCGGCCAATTTCATGATCGGGACCAACTCAGCGCACGACACAAGATTCGGGTCGGTAAATGATGCAGAAACGGTGCGGTCGGTGTGGGTAGCTTGCATCTACAAGATGCTCATCTGTTTGGTAAATTCAAACTCTAGACAAGTTCTATCTACCTGATCAGCTGGGTATTCTTGGTATATCGCGCCGTCAAAATCCCACGTCGACCCGTGGATTCAGGCTAAGAAGACCACACCGAGACGAAACGAGCCGCCGCAACTTCCGCTGGCCTCATTCGCCTTGACAAATCCCGCGAACATGGTTGGCTCGTATCAGTGCCAATTTCCGGAACATAGTCCGACCGTGAAAGGAGGTGGCTCGTGAGCCACCATGCCGTTGTCAACCCCGCCACAGGCGAAACCATCAAAACTTACGCCCAGCTTTCTGCTGATGAAATCGAGCAGGTTATCGCATCGGCGGATGAGGCCCACCGCGGCTGGTCACGCAGCTCTTCAACCAACGAGCGGGCCACACTCCTGCGCAGGGTCGGCGATTTGCATGAGGAGCGCCGTGACAAGCTGGCGGCCATGATCGTGCGCGAGATGGGCAAGCCCGTCGATCAAGCGCTCGGCGAGGTCGACTACGCCGCCGACATCTACCGGTACTACGCCGACAACGCGCAGGAATTTCTGAAGGACGAACCAATCACCCTGCTGAGCGGCGAGGGTTCCGCGTTCATGCGTTCCAAATCGCTCGGTGTGCTGATCGGTGTCATGCCGTGGAATTTCCCGTACTACCAGGTTGCGCGCTTCGCCGCACCGAACCTCATGACAGGCAACACGATCATCCTCAAGCATGCGTCGCAGTGCCCGGAGTCGTCCGCGGCGATTGAGCAAATCTTTCACGACGCAGGCTTTCCGGCTGGTGCCTATACCAATGTGTACGCGGACAGCGAGCAGGTCGCCACGATCATCGCCGACCCGCGGGTGCAGGGCGTCTCCCTCACCGGTTCGGAGGGCGCCGGCGCGGCCGTTGCCGAGGTGGCCGGTCGTCACCTCAAGAAGGTCGTGCTGGAGCTGGGCGGATCAGACCCGTTCATTCTGCTGAGCACCGACGACATGGCCGCCGCAGTGGATGCCGCCGTTGCCGGTCGCCTCCGCAATGGCGGGCAGGCCTGCGACGCCGCCAAGCGATTTATCGTGATCGATGAACTTTACGATGAGTTCACGGAGAAGTTCACCGCCGCCATCCTGGCTTGCTCTCCCAGCGACCCGACCGTCCCCGGGGCAGACTACGGACCCCTCTCGTCCCTCGACGCGGCCGAACATCTCGCGGAGCAGGTCGAGCGTGCAGTCGCACAGGGAGCGACCTTGGCGGGCACTGGCAAACGGTCTGGTAACTTCTACCCGTCTGGCGTGCTCACCGATGTCACGCGAGACAACGACACATACCACGAGGAGTTCTTCGGCCCCGTAGCGTTCGTCTACCGGGCAGGCTCAGAAGATGAAGCCATCGCCCTCGCGAACGACACTCCGTTCGGGCTCGGCTCCTACCTGTTCACGACCGATCCCGAGCAGGCACTGCGGGTTGCCGACCGCATCGAGGCCGGCATGGTCTACGTCAACCTCGTCAACGCCGGCAGCGCGGAGCTACCGTTCGGCGGAGTGAAAAGAAGCGGCTTCGGTCGCGAACTCGGACGCTACGGTGCCAGCGAATTCGTGAACAAGAAACTCATTCGTATCGGCTAGACCCATCGCAGACCCAGGCGAACGCCGTTCAGTCGCCGAGTCTGCGGCACGCGAAAACTGCTCGTGCCGCCTCGTGGTCGTCCTGGCGTTCACGCAGCGCCTAGCGACCGCCGAACCCGCGTTTTCCGTGGGCGACCGCGAGTTCGACTTTCGCTCGACCATCGTTGACGAACAGCGAGAGCAGCACGATCATGCGTCCACCTCCGTCGCCTTGTTGTGGATCTTCACAGGTTGCCACCGGTTCTCCGGGTTGAGCAGACCAGCGCCCACCAGTTCGAGCGCGGAACGGTGATCAGCCAGGTTGGTGCTGGCCCGCGGATGCCGCGGCCACGCTTGCTTACCCAGCGTGCTCGACTCAAAAACAATGGTCGGCTCGACACGTGCGGATGCCGCAGCCGGACCCGAAGCGCTGACGTCATCGTGGTCGGCCACGAACAGCATTCATCGATGCGCGCAACGTCGGGCGGATCGCCGCCTCGACCCGGTCCCAGCCCGGCCACATCGGGTCGGATACTTGACGAATTCACAAGCCACACCTATTTGATGCCGCTACGCGCGAATCCCTGCACGAAGAAGCGCTGGAACACCAGAAACAGCACCACCATGGGCACCACGTTGATAAGGGCGAACGCCATCGTTGCACCTAAATCCGACCCGAATTGGCCCTGCAAGTAGAGCAGGCCGATCGGCAGGGTGAAGAGTTCGTTCTGCTTGAGGGCGATAAGTGGCCAGGCGAAATCATTCCAGGACTGCAGCAGCGTCATGAAGAACAGCACAGCGATCAGCGGCTTTGAGAGCGGCAGAACTATACTCGTGAACACTCTAAAGTGGCTAGCCCCGTCGATGCGCGCCGCCTCGATCAGGTCGCGCGGGATGGAGAGAATGAATTGGCGTGCGAGGAACAACCCGAAAGCGCTCGCGGCCGTGGGCAGGATGACCGCCCAGTAGCTGCCGTAAAGCCCGAGGTTCGTTACGAGCCGAAACAGCGGCACCATAATCACCTGCACGGGGATCATCAACGTTGTCAGGGCGATGAGAAAAACGACGTTCGAACCGCGGAACTTGAGCTGCGACAGGGCATACCCGCCTAACAGGTTGACGAGCACCGTGAGAACTGCCACCGTGATCGAGATCGCCATGGAATTGCTAAACCATGTGGCAATCGGGAACCCTGCGAGGACGCGCTCAAAGTTTCCGACTGTCATGGTACGCGGCCAGAGACGCAGTGTGCCACCCAGCAGCTCGGACCGCGATGAGAACGCGACTACAAGCATCCAGTACAGCGGGAACAGCACAACGATGCTGATGAGGATCGCCGCAACGATGCGGGCGACGAGCCCCCGTCGCGAGCCTCTGCGCGAGCGCGGCGCCCCTAATCTTGTTGTCTTCTGCCTGCGGGTCGCCGGCGCTGGCGAGAGGGTGGATGTTGTCACGATTGTGTCCTTATTCGACCAGGTCCCGGCTGCGGCTGGTTCGCCACCGTACCGCAGTGAAGATAAAGGTTACGAGAAGAAGCACGACACCGATAGCGGCGGCGTAACCCTGGTCGCGAGTCACGAAACCCGTGTCATAGGCGTAGGTGACAAGCACGGATGTGGCATTCTGTGGGCCGCCGCCGGTCATCACGAACACGATGTCGAAGACTTGGAAGGAATAGATGACGTTCAGAATGAGCAGAAAGAATGACGACGGGCCAAGCAGGGGCACTGTCACATTCCGGAATCGGACCCAGAAACCCGCCCCATCCAGTTCGGCCGCTTCATAGAGTTCGGGGCCGATGCTCTGAAGGCCCGCCAGGTAGATGAGCATGTTGAATCCGACCCTCCACCACAACGTCACGAGAACAACAGACACGAACGCGGCGAATCCACCGGACTGCCAGTTAACGCTCGGAAGTCCGATAAATCGGATCAAATTGTCGAGGATGCCGTTGTTCTCGTTGAAAACGAGTACACCGATCAGTGCGGTGGCGACGCCCGAGATAGCCATCGGGATGATGAGAATGGAACGGAACACGCCTCGGGCGGGAAGGATCGAGTTGAATAGCACGGCTGCGCCGAGGCCAAGGACCATCGACAGAGGCGTCACGATGATTGTGAACAGCAGGGTGTTCGCCGTGGATCTCCAAAAGAGCGGATCGCCAAGAAGGCGCTCATAATTGGCGACACCGACGTATTCACCGACCCCGAACCCGTTGGTCTCCTGAAAGCTGATCACCACGGTCCACACGAGCGGGACGAGCACGAATAGGCAAAGCAGCAGCATGTTCGGGGTCAGAAACAGCCACCCCGCGAGTGCCTCGCGCACGGTTTTACCATTACGACGCCCCGGGCGCCTTGGAAGCGTAAGCGACGGCGCGACGGTGCCCGCGACCCGGTCCTGCTCGACGGCGACTTTTGTCACGAATTGCCCGTGGTTTGGGCGATCCCTTCTGCGATTGATTTCAGAGTGTCTGCGGTACTTGTCGAACCGGCGAAGGCCGATTCCAGGTTGTCCTGGAGTACGGTGATGATTCTCGACATGTCGGGGGACGCCACCTGGCTTGAGTCCTTGGCGCGCACCGTTGAAGCCTGGCTGAGGAAGATGGGGGCGAGCTCGGGACGTACATCGAAAGCGATGCCCGATTCGCTGAGATCCTTACGGGTCGGCAGGAGTGAGGCGGTCTCGCAGAAGTCGCGCATTTGCGTGCCGCCCGTGACGAAGTCAAGGAAGGCTGCGGCGAGCTCCGGGTTGGCGGTGCCCGCAGTGGCGACGAGCGCATTCCCCCCGAAGTCGCCCCCACCGCGCTTGCCACGTGGCGCGAACGTCGCGCCCCACTCGAAGTCGAGTGTGTTCGTGGCATCCGGGATAGCGAACGCACCGGACCAAACCATCGCCGAGGTCTGCGAGTACCAGGTGTCGCTCGCGAACGTGGCCGACTTGATGGTGTTGTTCGGCGGGACGAAGTTCTTCGTGAAAAAGCTTGACGAGAATTCCAGGGCAGCCAACCCTGCGGCCGAGTCGATCGCAGGGTCGGTGAGGTTCGTGTCCAGGAACCGGCCGTCCGCCTGGAAGAGCAGGCTAAGCCAGCGGGTGACGCCATTACCCTGCCAGTTGTAGGCCATGGGGTAGGCCTCTGCGGGTTGGGCGGCACGCAGGGTCGCGGCGACCTCGGACAGCTCGTCCCACGTCCAGGCGCTGTCGAGAGAGGTGGGAACCGACGTGATCCCGGCCAGTTCCAGAATGGCTTTGTTGTACAGGATCACTGAGGTATCGGTGTGGTGAGGCACCCCGAACGGCTTATCGTTACCCTGCACGGCCGCCCAGGCCGCGTCGGTGAAGCGATCGGAAAATCCGGATTCCAGGTACGGGCTCAAGTCCAAAAGCTGGTCCCGACCGGCGTAACTGCCAAACGTGTAATACGGCACGCGGAAGATGTCCGGCGGATTCCCCGCCTGCAGCTGGGCATCAATGTTGGTGAACATCTGTCCGTAGGGAACCGAGTTCAGCTCGATCTTCGTTCCCGCGTTAGCCTCCTCGAACGACGCGATGGCACGAGCGAAACTTGCGAGCTCCGCGTCTGTTCCCCACGTAGTGAATGTCAACGTTTTTGACCCCGTGGCCGTAGAGGTTGACTGCTGCGGCGCGAAACCGCATCCTGACAGGAGCAGGGGTAGTGACACCGCTCCGGAGCCGATCAAGAAATGACGTCTGCTAAAATCCATTCAGGGATCCTTCAGCTGGGTCTGGGAGATTCAGATTTCAGTAGTTACGTACACTGATTCCACTGGCACATTATCACGACCCTGGCTGCCGCCAACTGCCGTCTGTCGCCGTCGGAATGTGCAAAAGGAATTGACTCACACCGGGCGCAAGACCCGCGCTCGGCTCATCGCTGCCGCGACGACCCTCCTTGTCAACGTCGGGCGTGATGGAGTGTCCACGCGTGCCGTCAGCCGCGCGGCCGGTGTGCAGCCACCCGCCATATAGCGGATCGCGGCCAGGTCAAACCATTCCCGCTTCTGTGGCGGCAGCAACCACTCTCGCCGGT
Organism: Cryobacterium sp. M96; assembly: GCF_002929845.1. GTDB lineage: Bacteria > Actinomycetota > Actinomycetes > Actinomycetales > Microbacteriaceae > Cryobacterium > Cryobacterium sandaracinum. The sequence goes on along the minus strand of NZ_PJJS01000051.1, from coordinate 113,669 downwards.
CCTCTCCACCGCGCAGCCAAAGCCGGGATTCTCGACGTTTCCGACCTTCCAGGTATCCCATCGCACTCGTGAAGCGGTACTCGCATCTGTCCTGAACGACGCCGGACCGACAGTCGGGTCCGCTGCGGTCACTGCTGCTGTGCGGCTTCGAGCGTCTTTAGCCGACACAACCGTGCTCACCGCGACCGAGAGACAGCTTTTGGGAGACTGGCTCGACCGTGAGGACTCGCGCCGCACGGCCGACGAGCACGGCTGCTTAGCCTAAGTCCACCGGCTGGCTTGTGAGGGAATTCTGATATCGGTTTTGTGGGGGGCTTTGAGAGTTTCAGGCGCGGATGCGGTCCGGGTCTCGCGGCCCGGGGTGTTCCGCTGGTGTTCCTGTTGATGCCGGTGTCCGCTGCTTGGTCAGGTGGGGTCGGGTTGTCGCGGTCGAAAGTTCTGGTCGAACAGGGCCGTCCTGGGTTTCTCCGAGGGCCAGTGCTCGGGCAGGTGCGCCAAGGAACTGCTCTAAGGTCGGCATTCACGAGCGCTATCGTGGCGTGAGTGCGGTGGGTTGTGTCGGCGGCGACGGTGTCGACGGTGCTGGTGGTGAAGAAGGCATGGAATCGATGGGTGTCGAACAGGGTCGCCCGGGGTGGCCCTCAGGTCAACGGACGGGCGGTATCGACGTAGTCGAGCGTGTGAGACTGATGGCAGGGTCTCGGGCACTCCGCCTCGAAAAAGAACAGGAATCGCACATGGAATATCGCTCACTCGGCAACAGCGGCGCGGTCGTTTCGACCTACGCCCTCGGCACCATGACTTTCGGCGCGGAGGCCGATCAGGAGATGGCACACACACTTCTGGACACATATGTAGAGGCAGGCGGCAACTTCGTCGACACCGCGGATGTCTACAGCTCCGGGGTCTCGGAGGAAATGATCGGGTCCTGGCTGGCTTCGCACCCGACCGAGCGTGAGCAGATCGTTCTCGCGACCAAGGGCAGGTTTCCGATGGGCACCGGCCCCAACGATCGGGGAACCAGCCGCCGGCATCTGAACCGGGCACTTGACGATTCGCTGCGCCGGCTGGGCACGGATCACGTCGACCTATATCAACTGCACGCCTGGGACGCGTTGACGCCGCTGGAGGAGACCCTGCGCTTTCTCGACGACGCCATCCGGAGCGGGAAAATCGGCTACTACGGCTTCTCCAACTTTCTGGGTTGGCAGCTGACGAAGGCCGTGTACGTGGCGCGGGCGCTCGGTTTCACGCCGCCGGTCACCCTGCAACCGCAGTACAGCCTCCTCGTGCGCGAAATCGAATCGGAGATCGTGCCGGCCGCACTCGACGCGGGCCTGGGGCTTCTCCCTTGGTCGCCCCTCGGCGGAGGCTGGTTGTCGGGTAAGTACCGGCGCGACACGGACCCCACCGGAGCAACGCGCCTCGGTGAGGATCCCGCGCGTGGGATGGAAGCCTGGGGTCCGCGCAACAAGCAGGAACGCACCTGGCGTATCATCGACGCCGTCGCTGAGGTTGCAGCCGAGATCGGTGCCACGAGCGCGCAGGTGTCCCTTGCCTGGCTTGAGGTGCAACCGGCGGTGACCTCGGTCATCCTCGGGGCGCGGAGTGTGAAGCAGCTCGCGGAAAACCTGTCCGCGGCCGACGTGCAACTGAGCCCAGAGCACCTGGAACTGTTAGGCGCACTCAGTTCACCGGTCGTTTCCGACTATCCCTACGGTGAGGCGGCGGTCGCGCAGCGCTTGCGCGTGGTCGGTTTTTAGGCCCGGTGCTCGAGCCGGACCGGTCGCCGCCACGACCTTGCCCATCGCACCCGACGGCATGCCGGTGCACTTCTCGAACGGCCAGGTGCCCTCCGTGCCGTCGATCTGTCCCTGTCTTCATACCCACGGGGTATTCACCACGGAAGACATAAGCGACATCCTGTTCTGAGACCAGAAAGCGAAAACCCCGAAGGAGAAATCATGACCGTCATCAGTTCGAACACCGACACCGAGGCGCTGACGCTCACCTTCGTGGCGGATTTCGACGCGAGCCCGGAGCGGGTGTGGCAGCTCTGGGAGGACCCGCGTCAGCTCGAGCGCTGGTGGGGCCCGCCGACCTGGCCGGCCACCTTCGAGCGGCACGACTTCGTGCCCGGCGGCCGGTCGAACTACTTTATGACCGGCCCGGACGGCGAGAAGGGGCCCGGCTGGTGGGTGACCACGCTGATCCAGCCGCCGCGCCGGTTGGAATTCGAGGACGGCTTCGCCGACGAGAACGGTGACCCGATTCTCGAGATGGGCTCGGTGCGGGCCGTGCTGACTCTGGAGGAGGCCGACGGTCGTACCCGCATGACCACAGTGTCGACGTTTGCGAGCCTCGAGCAAATGCAACAGATTTCCGAGCTGGGTATGGAAGAGGGTATGCGCCAGGCCATGGGGCAGATCGACAGGCTTCTCGCTGAAGACGACAGCGCCTGACCGGAGCGCCGTCGCCGGCGGTCGCGCCCCGCTCAGTGCACGAGCGCCTTGAGTGCGATCAGTGCCAAGCCCATGCCCGCCGTTCCCGCCGCGGTGGCGAGCTTCGCGCGTGAACCGGCCTGCCGTTGCCGGGCAGCCCACCAACCCAGCACCGCGAGGGTGACCACAGCAGCCCACAGTGAAAGGTCTACGGCCGCATCTATCGACCACCCGAGGAGTGCGGCGAGGATCAGGCCGGCTACCGGCACGATGAGCGCCCATAACAGCCCGGCTGAGCGTTGCAGCGCCTCACGGACCGCCTCCCGCCAGCTCAGGTCCCGATTGCCGACGATCTCGGCGTACACATGCGCGCCCCAGAACACCAGGACGGTTCCCACGGTACGGGCGATGAGGGCCGGCAGGCCGGGGTTGTACAGGGAGAACGCGGAAATGAGACCCGCGGTCAGCACAGTGCCGTAGACGGCCTCCGCGTTCATGGCCCGCGACACCCACGGGAAGCGCCGCAACCGGGCATCCAGGTCGAACCCCGAAGGCTTCATCGCCACCGCCGTTTCCGCATTGGCGACTCGCTGCCGCCGCGGTCAGCATAGTCGGGCGAGCTGCGTGTGACCCTACATCAGCAACCACGCCGCGCCAGCATCGTTGGGCGGTCGCGGTCGCGGTCGCGGTCGCGTTCTCGGGCATGCGTCGGGCGGAGAAGTTGCCCTCCCCGGAGAAGACCGTACGGCAGGCGGACCGCGACGAGCCTGCGCCGTTCTGACTCGGGATCCGCGATTTCGCGTGCACGTGTTACACGGCGTTGCCGGCGAACCAGTCCAGAACGGCAGGAGTCGCATGGCGAGCGCGTGGCCCAACTCCGTGTCGACACGAGTGCCCCAAGGCCACGACCTCCGCCCGGTTGCTGGCTCCCGAGCACACGGCCAGCCGCCCCGAATATGCGGATGCCTTGCTGGACGACGTACTGGCCGGTCAGACCTCGGGCTCCCGGGCGACCACGCCTGAGACTTCGACGAGCTGGCGGCGACCATCGGCACCCTCATCGGGAGCGACGTCACCTTCCGCAACCTCACCCCGGCCGCGCACGCGGACATGCTGACGGGATTCGGACTCGACGCGGGCCTGGTGGGCTTTGTTGTGGGGCTCGACACCGATATCCGTGACGGCCTGCTCGGTGAGACCACCGGTGACCTCGCGTGCCTCACCGGCAAGCCGCCGACCCCGCTCGCCGCGGGTTTGGCTCGTGCGTCGTGAGGTGGTTGCTCGAGGCGAAGAACGGGGCCTCGGTGACCGACGCTCGATCGGCATCGGCATCGGCAGGCGTCTGGCCAGCCCCGAGGGGGCGACGAGCAGGTGGAAGCCTTTGCGGGCAAGGATTGGCACAACCTCAGCCTGCCGGCCAAGGTGGAGGGCCAACGAAGAAACCCCAGTTCTGCGACTGGGGCTTCTTCATTGCGACCTCTGCAGAACTCGGGCTAGTGGCTCAGTGCCGGTTCCTCGAACTGGTTCATCGTGTTGTTGGTGCCGCCGGCCTTCAGGGCGGCCTCGCCGGCGAAGTACTCCTTGTGGTTGTCACCGATGTCGGAGCCGGACATGTTCTGGTGCTTGACCGTGGCGATCCCCTCACGGATCTCTCGACGCTGCACACCCTTGACGTAGGCGAGCATGCCCTGGTCGGCGAAGTAGCCTTTGGCCAGGTCATCGGTGGACAGCGCGGCCGTGTGGTAGGTCGGCAAAGTGATGAGGTGGTGGAAGATGCCGGCCTCGGCCGAGCCGTCGCGCTGGAAGGTGCGGATGCTCTCGTCGGCGATTTGAGCGAGCTCGGTCTCGTCGTAGGCGACGCTCATCAGCTTCGCGCGGTCGTAGGCCGACACGTCCCTGCCCTCGGCGAGCAGGTTGTCGTACGCCTGCTGACGGAAGTTGAGCGTCCAGTTGAACGACGGGCTGTTGTTGTAGACCAACTTGGCGTTCGGGATGACCTTGCGAACCTCGTTCATCATTCCGGCGATCTGGGCGACGTGCGGCTTCTCCGTCTCAATCCAGAGCAGGTCCGCACCGTTCTGCAGCGAGGTAATGCTGTCGAGAACGCAACGGGCCTCACCGGTTCCCTGACGGAACTGGAACAGGTTGCTTGCCAGGCGCTTGGGGCGCAGCAGCTTGCCGTCGCGCTTGATGACAACATCCCCGTTACCCAACTCGGCCTCGGTGATCTCGTCGACGTCGAGGAAGGAGTTGTACTGGTCGCCCAGGTCCCCGGGCTGGTAGGTCACGGCGAGCTTCTGCGTCAGGCCGGCACCGAGCGAGTCGGTGCGCGAGACGATGATGCCGTTGTCGATGCCGAGCTCGAGGAACGCGTACCGCACGGCGTTGATCTTCGCGATGAAGTCCTCGTGGGGAACGGTGACCTTGCCGTCCTGGTGGCCGCACTGCTTCTCGTCCGAGACCTGATTCTCGATCTGGATGGCGCAGGCGCCTGCCTCGATCATCTTCTTGGCCAGAAGGTACGTCGCCTCGGGGTTACCGAAACCGGCGTCGATGTCCGCGATGATCGGCACGACGTGGGTCTCGTAGTTGTCGATCTGTTCCTGGATGTCCGCGGCCTTGGCGTCGTTGCCGGCGGTACGGGCCCCGTCCAGGGCGGTGAATAGCAGGTCCAGCTCGCGGGCGTCGGCCTGGCGGAGGAAGGTGTAGAGCTCCTCGACCAGCGCGGGAACGGCCGTCTTCTCGTGCATGGACTGGTCGGGCAGCGGGCCGAAGTCGCTTCGCAGAGCAGCGACCATCCAGCCGGACAGGTACAGGTAGCGCTTGTTCGTGGTCTTCAGGTGCTTCTTGATCGAGATCATCTTCTGCTGGCCGATGAAGCCGTGCCAGACTCCGAGGGACTGTGTGTAGACGGAGGAGTCCGCGTCGTACTCCGCCATGTCCTTGCGCATGATGTCGGCGGTGTACTGGGCGATTTCGAGGCCGGTCTTGAAGCGGTTCTGTGCACGCATGCGGGCGACCGACTCAGGGTTGATCGCGTCCCAGCTGCTTCCGGCCGCGTTCTTGAGAGCTTCGACAGCCTGGGTGTCGTCTTGATAGATGGTCATGTGCATTCCTTCGACGTTGAATTGTGCAGAGCGTTGGACGGCTTCCGGCGGCCCGTTATCGGCTGCTAATTGAAGACTGCTGCAATAACAAGCGGTCTTCTTCACGATTCCCGGCAGAACTTTTGGGATTCTTCTTCGTTTGAGAAGAATTCCCTGAGCGAGCCGGATCGTGACCGGGAATATGCCGAGATCGACGACCCAGGTGGGATCGGAGGGGAGGCCACCCCGGTGGATCCCTCCCCGCGCGACTAGGGTGTTGCGCGGAAGAAAGCTTTGACCGGAGGACCAGCTGAGCCCTGACCGTGGCTGGGGTGTTCCTCGCGGGAAAGGCACGGCGGCAGAACCGCACCAATCAAAGGAAATCACTATGAACAGCACACCTTCAGTAATCGTTTTCGACGTCAACGAAACCCTCTCCGATATGTCCCCGCTGAGCGCCCGGTTCGTGGAGATCGGAGCCCCGGCCCACCTGGCCCGGGTCTGGTTCGCCTCGCTGCTGCGGGACGGCTTCGCCCTCGCCGCCGCGGGAGGAACCGCGCAATTCTCCATGATCGGATCCGAGATCCTGCGCGGGGTCCTCCGCGACGTCGACCTGACCCGTAGCCTCGACGACTCGGTGCGCCACGTGATGGACGGCTTCGAGACGTTGTGCCTGCATCCGGACATTGCCGACGGCATCCGTGATCTGAAAAGTGCAGGGTTGCGCCTGGTGACCTTCTCCAACGGATCCGCGCAGGTGGCCGAGTCCCTCCTGACCCGCGCGGGTCTCCGAGGGGAGTTCGAGGCTCTGCTCACGGTGGAGGACGCCCCGGCCTGGAAGCCGGTTCGGGCCGCCTACGACTACGCCGCGGATGTCTGCGGAGTGAAGCCGGGCGACCTGCTCCTGGTGGCCGTGCACCCCTGGGACATCCACGGGGCCGCGCAGGCAGGCCTCCGCACTGCGTGGCTGAACCGCGCCGATGAGATCTACCCCAGCTTCTTCGCGGCACCGGACCACACCATCACCGCCCTCGGCGAACTGGCCACCCAGCTCGCCCGCGACTCGCACCCCGCCCATCGCCCCTAACGAATTCGACGGAGATTTTGGCTCTGGAGCCCGGTTTGTGGCCCACACAGGTCGAAAATCGGAAAATCTCCGTCGAATTCGTTCGGGCGGGCCGTGGTCTGGGGGCAAGGGCTGTCGGGAAAGAGACCGAGGCCGATGGTGGCGCTCTGGATACCCTAGGGGGTATACTGATACTTTCAGTGAATCGAGAAGGAGTCAGCTATGTGCAGCCCCATTCGTTGTAACCGTTGCGGCAAGATCACCTGGACCGGTTGCGGTGAGCACGTCGACAGCGTCATGGCCGACATCCCGCCCGCTCAGCGCTGCACCTGCAACTAGGCATGAAGAACCTCGTCGCAGCACTCGTCCTGGCCGGTGCCGCCCTGTTCGGCCTCACCGCGTGCTCCGCTCCGGTCGCCCCGGCGGCTGAGTCCGCCATGGCGGCCGGCACCGTCGTGATCGACGTGCGCACCCCCGGGGAGTACGCCGCCGGTCACCTCGAAGACGCGCTGAACATCGATGTGCAGTCATCCGACTTCGACAGCCAGGTTGCGGCGTTGCCGACCGACGGCGACTACGTCGTGTACTGCCGCTCGGGCAGCCGTTCGGCCGCCGCGGCGGCCCGTCTGGCCGATCTCGGGTTCACCTCGGTGACGGATGCCGGCGCCATGTCTGCCGCCACCGTCTCCACCGGTCTCCCGATCGTCACGACCCCGTAGTGCCCGCAACACCGGCACCACCCACAACACCGCGAAGGGCACCCACGAGCGTGGGTGCCCTTCGCGGTGTTGCCGGTGCTTAGCCGCCGAAAGCGACGAGGTGCTTTCGAAAGCGGCCAGCAGTCGCTCGTAGACCTTCAGCACGTCGGGGGCGGTGACGCCCTCGACCGCGATGGTCAGATCGGCGATGTCGGTCTCCTCGACCGCGCGTCCGGCCTCCATAGCGGTGTCCACGCTGACCGAGCCCTCGGCGAGGAGAGTGTCGTAGAGGTCCTGGGTGTCGTCGGTCAGGAACTCGTCGGCCTCCAGTCCGACGGTCGGGTCGGTGAGCTCATACCGCTCCAGGAGGGTGCACACGGCATCCAGGTGCTTGGATTCCGACTTGGCGATGCGGGTAGAGAGCGCCGGGTCGTACTGGGCGTCGAATGCGGCGTACAGGTCGTACGCGAGCTTCTCTTCTCCGCTCATCGCCGCGAGCTCTGACTTCTGGTCCTCGGTCAGCGTGCCCATGACCATGCCGCTCGGGTTCGACTGGCCGGCCTGGGGGGCGTCGCCGGGAGTCGGTAAGGCGGAGAGGCCGGTCAGGCAGACGCCTTGTCGGCGGCCTGGCGTGCCGCGATGCTGGCGTGCACCTCGTCCATGTCGAGGCTCCGCACGGCGGTGATGACCTCTTCCAGTGAGGAGGCGTTCAGGGCGCCGGGCTGGGAGAACACCAGCACTTTATCGCGGAAGGCCATCAGCGTCGGGATCGAACGGATGCCCGCGGCGGCGGCCAGGCTCTGCTCGGCCTCGGTGTCGACCTTGGCGAACACGATGTCGGGGTGCTTCTCGGACGCGGCGGTGAAGGTGGGCGCGAACATGCGGCACGGGCCGCACCAGGCCGCCCAGAAGTCCACCAGCACGATGGAGTTGTCGGTGATGGTCTGGTCGAAGGTTTTCTCGGTGGTGTCAATGGTTGCCATGACTCCAGAATATACCCCATGGGGTATTTTGGTCAAGCGTCGGGCGACGCCCGGAGCGGCCCGACAGGTTGCTTTTCAGATACCCCTGGGGGTATCGTATCCAATGTGCGATCCGATCGCACGCACAACGCAGGCAAGACGTCAGCACGACGCACGCAAGACTTGGAGGACTTCGAACCATGGACGTTATCGTTATCGAAACCCCGCAGCTGGGAGACCGCAGCTACCTGGTGCACGACGGCGCGGTCGCGCTGGTCATCGACCCGCAGCGCGACACCGACCGGGTGGAGAGCGCGGCACGCGAGGCCGGAGTCACCATCACCCACGTCGCCGAGACCCACCTGCACAACGACTACGTGACCGGCGGCTTCGCGCTCGCCCGGGTGCACGGCGCGAAGTACCTGGTCAACGCCGCCGACTCCGTCACTTTCGAGCGGGAGCCGGTCACCGACGGCCAGGTCTTCCCAGTCGGCGGCCTGACCGTCACCGTGGTGGCCACGCCGGGGCACACCCACACCCACGTGTCCTACATTGTCAGCGACGGCAGCGAAGAGGCGGTCTTCTCCGGCGGCAGCCTGCTGTTCGGCTCGGTCGGACGCACCGACCTGGTAGCCACGACCGACACGGTCGCGCTCACCCACGACCAGTATGCCTCGGTGCGCCGGCTCGTGCACAAGGCCGAGCATGACGCCGCGCTCTTCCCGACCCACGGGTTCGGCTCCTTCTGCTCCAGCGGCCCGGCCACCGGCGCCGGAGCATCCACCATCGGCGAACAGCTCACGGCGAACCACGCCCTGACCGACTCCGATGAGGAGCACTTCGTGCGCGACCTGATCACCAACCTCACCGCCTACCCCTCCTACTACGCGCACATGGCCCCCGCGAATACGCAGGGTCCCGGCGCGCCGAACCTGCAGGTGCCCGAGTCCCTCGACGCCGTCGAGCTCACCCGGCGCCTGGCCGAGGGGGAGTGGGTCGTCGACCTGCGCAACCGGGTCGCGTTCTCGAGTAACCACCTGCAGGGTGCCGTGAGCTTCGAATACGGCAACGGCTCGAACTTCACCACCTACCTGGGCTGGGTTCTGCCCTGGAAGGAGCAGCTCACCCTGGTCGGCGACCGCGCAGACGTCGAGGACGCCATCCGTGACCTGTCGCGCATCGGCATCGACTCGCCGGATGCCGCCATCGGCACCGAGCCGCACGCCCTGGCCCCGGATGCCCCGGTCGCCACCTACCCGCGTGTGGGCTGGGTCGGGATGCTGCAGGGCCGCGCCGAACAGGATGTCCTCCTGGACACCCGTCGCGCCGACGAGTTCGCCAATTCCCACCTGCTCGGTGCGGTGAATGTTCCGCTGCACGAGTTGCTCTCCCGGATGGAGGAGATCCCGGCCGGCACAATCTGGGTGCACTGCGGTTCCGGCTACCGTGCCGGGGTCGCCGCCAGCCTTCTGCAGCGCGCCGGCCGTGAGGTCGTGCACGTCGACGGGAACTTCGACGAGGCCACGGCTGCCGGACTCACCCTGGCCGAGCTGACCGTCTAACCCCATGCCGGGAAAGCGAACGGCGATCCACCCGGCCGAGAAGCGCAGTCCCGGCTCGTGGACCGTCCCTGGAAGATGCTGCCGATCGGTGTGCTCTTCGGTTCTGGCCTCGACACTGTCGTCTCGATCAGTCTCTCCGTTTTCTCCCGGGTACTCACGCCGGGCCGGTCCTGGTACGCGGCCCTGGTGCTCCCCATCGTCTTCTGGGAGCGGTCCTGTTCGGCGTCGTCGCGCTGACCGGAGTCCTCCTGGTTCTGTGGGCACCATTCCGCCCCAATCTGTCCCTGGAAAGGCACTCATAATGGAACTCACCCCGCAGCAGGTCTTCAGCCGCCTGGCCGAGGCGCAGATCATCGATGTTCGGGAAACCCCCGAGCTTCTCGACGGCATGATCGCCGGAGCCCGGCACATTCCGCTCAGCACGATTCCAGAGAACACCGCCGCTCTGGACCCGAAGCGACCCGTGATCCTGGGCTGTCGCAGCGGGAGTCGCAGCGCCAGCGCCGCCGATTACGTGGCTGCCGCGGGATTCGACGCGCATACGATGACGGGCGGAATGCTCGAGTGGACTGCTGAGCGGCTGCCCACTGTTCTGCCTCAGCGCCCGTGATCATCGCGGCCCTCGTCCTCGGGCTCATCGTCGGGTCCCTGCTGGGCCTGGTCGGCGGGGGCGGGGCGATCATCGCCGTGCCGGCCCTCGTCTACGGGGTCGGGCTGCCGTTGGAGGAGGCGATCCCCACCTCCCTGATCGTTGTCGGAGCGGCCTCCGCCGTCGCCGTGCTCCCGCGGCTGCGTCGCGGCGTCAACTGGCGGCTGGCCACCATCGTCGGGTCGGCCGGGGTGGCGACCGCCTACCTGGGCACCATGGTCAACCGGCTGCTCGACCCGGGAGTTCTGTTGCTGATTTTCGCCGTGATCATGGTGATCGCCGGCATCCGCATGTTCATGCCGCCCCGACCTGGCGGCGGCCCCTGTGCGCTCCCGGGCGGGGAGATCAGGTGGCGCAGCTGCCTGCCCCGCGCGCTCGCCACCGGCGCGGTGGTCGGTTTCCTGACCGGGCTGCTCGGAGTCGGTGGAGGCTTCCTCATCGTGCCCGCGCTTACCCTCGTGCTCGGCCTGCCCATGAGCGTGACCGTGGGAACCTCGCTGGTCATCATCGTCATCAACTCGTTGGCCGGGTTCACCGCGCACCTGGGTGACGTGCAGATCGACTGGGCCGTGACCGGTGCGTTCGCCGTGACGGCCATGGCTGCGTCGCTGATCGCCGGCCGGCTCGCCCGCGGACTGTCCGACACTGTGCTGAAACGCGGATTCGCCGTTCTGGTTCTGATCGTCGCGGTCTATGTGGCCGTGCAGGCCGTGGTGGCGCTTGTCGACTAGGACAGCGCTAGGAACAGCTTCTCGAGTTCCTCCACGCGGAGGGGCTTCTTGTCAACGGTGTCGCCCTGGTCGGGGAGACACTCCTTCATCGCGGAGGTGATGATCGTGAAGCCGGCGCGGTCGATGGCGCTGGAGACGGCGGCGAGCTGGGTGACGACCGCCCGGCAGTCGGTGCCTGCTTCGACGGCGGCGATCACCGCGACGAGTTGCCCCTGGGCGCGCTTGAGCCGGCTCATGGTCTTGCGCAGATCATCTGGCCTTGTCGGGTCTGACTACATGTGTATAAAATACCCCGTGGGGTATCAACCCTCTTGACAATCGAGGAATCAGCCACACCATGAGAATCTCTAGAACGTTCACCGACCTCCGCATCTGGCCGCGCCGAAGACGGATGGTCGCAGCCGGCATCGCGGCGGCGGCGTTAACCGCGCTGACACTCGCCTCGGGCTCCGTTGCCGTGGCCGGCGGATCACTGATGTTCCCCGGTGCCGTCTGGGCCTATGCGGTCACGGTCGTCGGGGCCGGGCTGATCGGCCTGGTCGTCGCCAGCTACTTCGATGCCCCGATCGGCGGGGAAGCCACCCGGTGTGACGTGCGCTGGCCCGTGCTCGGCCTGATCGCGGTTTATCTCACCACCGAACTGCGGGAGGCCGTTCCACTTATCGCGGCCGCCGTTCGCCCGGTCGTCGCCGTCGCCGCGATCGCGCTGCTGGCGTGGGCGCTGCTCGAGCGTCTGGGCATCGAGCACCGTGCCGTCGACGATCGGAGTGTAAACGGTGAGGACGGCGAGGTCTGCACGACCTGCAAGCCGCTGTTCCCGGCGACGCGGAGCCGCTGACACCGTCAGGGCGCCAGAGGGTCGAGCCGACCGGCAACCACAGGAAGTCAAACCCCCAACAGTCGCACCGACGCTCCACTGCCCGGAAGACCGTGGTGCTCAGGAGGTCACGTTCCTGCGCGCTGAGACCGCCGAGTTCCGGTCTGCTCCCGACGGAGGTCTCCAACGGCCGATGATGTTTTGGCTGGTCTCCCCGTTCCAGATCACCGGGTACACCGCTACATGGATTCCGCGACCACGGCCAGCACGTTGGCGGCCGGGTCCGTGAACCAGGCGATTTGGGCCCGGTCTTCCTCGTCGCGCATGATGCCCTTCTCGTCGTTGGGCGGCATGTCGGCCAGATCCGCATCGCCGTAGATCTTCGTGGTCACGCCGCGGGCGTTGAGCTCGTCGACCGTCTTCTCGACGTCGTCGGTCATGAAGTTGAGAACGGTGAAGGACGCCGGCACATGATCGGGCTTGACGTAAATGAACAGCTGCGCGCCGTTGCCGAGCCGAACCTCGAGGTTGCCCATCATGCCCTCCGTGACGGAGAGACCGAGGGTCTCACCGTAGAAGCGTTTTGCCTTGTCGATGTCGTCAACGGAGAACGAACTGAAGGCCTCGGAACTGGTGAACATGTCAATCTCCTTCGTCAGGAACCATGTGGTTCGCCGACGACGATTGCACTCTGCACCAGAGTTGGATAGCCCCCGGCAGGGTAGCGGATCGCGGATACCCCGTGCCCTGCCGAGGCAGGTGCCTAGTAGCTGCGCGGCTGGCGCGGCGGGCGCTCGGTGCGGCCCTCGCGACGGACCGGTCCGCCGCCGTCGGCACGGATTTCGATGAGCTTGCCGCTGATGCGGGTGTTCTCCAGTCGGCCCAGCACGTCGCCCGGCATGTCGGCCGGCAGCTCGACGAGCGAGTATTCCGGGTTGATCTGGATGTGACCGAAGTCTTCGCGGCTCAGGCCACCCTCGTTGGCGAGAGCGCCGACGATCTGGCGCGGTTCCACCTTGTGGCGCTTGCCGACCTCGATGCGGTACGAGGCCATCGCGCGGTTGTTGTCGCGGGGGCGGCGTTCCACCCGCTCCACGCGTTCGCCGCGCTCTGCGCGTTCGTCACGGCGGTCGCCGCGACCGGCGTCGGCGCGGGCGCGCTCTGCCCGGTCGCCGCGGTCGGCACGCTCGGGGCGCTGCGCGCGGGCATCCGCCTGGGTGAGCAGCAGGGGAGTCTCTCCCTGGGCGACGACCGCCAGGGCCGCCGCGACATCCGCTTCGGGCACGTCGTGGTGTGCGACGTAGTGACCGATGATGTCGCGGAAGGCGCCGATCCGTTCGGACTGGCCGAGGGCCTCGGTGATGGCGTCGTCGAAGCGTGCCAGGCGGGTGACATTGACGTCTTCGAAGCTGGGCAGCTGCATCTGCGTCAGCGGCTGGCGGGTCGCCCGCTCGATGGCGTTGAGCAGGTGTCGCTCGCGCGGCGTGACGAAGCTGATCGCTGCGCCGCTGCGGCCGGCTCGGCCGGTGCGGCCGATGCGGTGCACGTACGACTCGGTGTCGATCGGGATGTCGTAGTTGACGACGTGGCTGATGCGGTCGACGTCGAGGCCGCGCGCGGCGACATCCGTTGCGACCAGGATGTCCAGCTTGCCGGACTTGAGCTGGTTGACGGTGCGCTCGCGCTGCACTTGGGCCACATCGCCGTTGATGGCAGCGGCGGAGTAGCCGCGCGCGCGCAGCTTCTCGGCGAGCAGTTCGGTCTCGTTCTTGGTGCGGGTGAAGACGATCATGCCCTCGAAGTTCTCCACTTCGAGGATGCGGGTGAGCGCGTCGACCTTCTGCGGGTACGACACCATCAGGTAGCGCTGGGTCGTGTTCGCGGAGGTCGTGGTCTTGTTCTTGATCGTGATCTCTTCAGGGTCGTTCAGGTACTTCTTCGAAATCCGCCTGATCTGCGGCGGCATGGTCGCCGAGAACAGGGCGACCTGCTTGTCGTTCGGGGTGTCGGCGAGGATCGTCTCGACGTCCTCGGCGAAGCCCATCTTGAGCATCTCATCGGCCTCGTCGAGCACCAGGTACTTCAGCTGCGACAGGTCGAGCGTGCCCTTTTCGAGGTGGTCCATGATGCGGCCGGGCGTACCGACGACGATGTGCACCCCACGACGCAGCGCGGAGAGCTGCACGCCATAGCCCTGGCCGCCGTAGACGGGGAGCACGTGCACGCCGCGCATATGACCGGCGTACTTCTCGAATGCCTCACAGACCTGTAGGGCAAGCTCACGGGTCGGGGAGAGCACGAGTGCCTGCGGGGTCTTCTGCGCCAGGTCGAGGCGCGAAAGAATCGGCAGCGCGAACGCGGCAGTCTTGCCGGTTCCGGTCTGGGCGAGGCCGACGACGTCGCGCCCGGCGAGAAGCGGGGGGATGGTGGCGGCCTGAATGGCGGAGGGAGTTTCGTACCCGACGTCCTTGAGCGCCTTGAGCATCGAATCATTGAGCCCAAGGTCGGCGAAGGTTTTCGTGTCGCGGGCAGTATCTGCCTCGCTCTGCGTGGGGGTCGTGTCAGGGGTGTGCATACTACAACGGTAATCCATCGGAGAGTGCGCCCCGTTCGTGCGGGAGGATAAGACCATGTCGACAACGCAGCAGCAACCCTGGGTAAAGAACTATCAGCCGGGCGTCCCGGCCGAGATCGAGCTCCCCACGGAGTCGCTCGTGGCGATGCTCGAGCGGGCCGTGGCCGAGGCCGGTGACCACCCCGCACTCGAGTTCTTCGGGCGCCGCACGACGTACACCGAGCTCGGCGACCAGGTCGACCGGGTTGCGGAGGGTCTGCGGCACCTCGGGGTGCGAGCGGGAGACCGGGTGGCCCTGATCCTGCCGAACTGCCCCCAGCACGTCGTCGCCTTCTACGCGGTGCTGCGCCTGGGTGCCGTGGTGGTCGAGCACAATCCGCTGTACACCTCGCGGGAACTCCGCCACCAGTTCGAGGACCACCAGGCGCGCATCGTGATCGCCTGGGACAAGTCCGTGGCCTCCGTTCGCGCCTTCCCGCGCGACATCGAGATCGACCACATCGTGTCCGTGAACCTGCTCCTGGCGTTCCCGACCCTCAAGCGCCTCGCCCTGCACCTGCCGGTGAAGAAATTGCGCGAATCCCGCGAGGCCCTCACGATTGCCGCGCCGGGCACGATCCCGTGGAAGGAACTGCTCAGCCATCTCCCGATCGATCCCGCGCATCCGCGCCCGTCGGTCGACGACCTCGCGGCCCTCCAGTACACCTCGGGCACCACGGGCCAGCCCAAGGGCGCCATGCTCACCCACTTCAACCTGTACTCCAACGCTCTGCAGGGCGAGGCATGGATGCACGGGGCCGAGTACCGCAAGGAGGTCTTCTACGCGATCCTGCCGATGTTCCACGCGTTCGGTATGACCCTCTACCTGACCTACGGCATCCGTAAGCAAGGTCTGCTCGTCTTGTTCCCCAAGTTCGACCCCAACTTGATTCTCGACGCCATGAAGAAGTCGCCCGCCACGGTGTATTGCGCGGTGCCGCCGATCTACGAGCGCACGGCCGTGGTGGCGAAGGAGCGCGGAATCTCGCTGCGCTCCTGCAAGTACTGCATCTCGGGTGCGATGAACCTGCCCGACCATGTCGTGGAACTGTGGGAATCGGTGTCGGGCGGGCTGCTGGTGGAGGGCTATGGCATGACGGAGACGTCGCCGGTGGCCCTCGGCAACCCGTTCCACCCCACCCGCCGGCCCGGCACGGTCGGCGTGCCCTTTCCCTCCACGCTGATGAAGGTGGTCGACCTGGACGACCCCACCGTGGAGGTAGTGCAGGGCCGGCCCGGCGAGCTGCTCCTGAGGGGCCCCCAGGTTTTCCAGGGCTACTGGAACAACCCCGAGGAGACCGCGAAGGCCCTCCTCCCCGGCGGCTGGATGTGCACGGGGGACATCGTGACCGTCGACGCAGACGGCTTCACCACGATCGTGGACCGCGCCAAGGAACTCGTCATCACCGGCGGCTTCAACGTCTCGCCCTCGGAGGTCGAGGCGGTGCTGCGACTGCACGCGGATGTCGTCGACGCGGCCGTCGTCGGCAAGGCTCTCGAACGCGGCGGGGAAATGGTCGTCGCGGCAGTCGAGCTGAAGCCCGGAGTGCCGCTCGATGAGGATGCACTGCGGGAGCACTGCCGCGAGCACCTCGCCGCCTACAAGATCCCGCGCCGGATCGTCACGATCGAGGACATGCCCCGCTCCATGCTCGGCAAGATCCTGCGCAAGCAGGTGCGCGAGCAGGTTCTGCCGGGGCTCTGAGACTGATCAGAGGTGCTGCTCGAGCCGACGCTTCGTGAGCAGGTAGGCCCGGCGCAACCACGGATCGCCGTCGCCGGCCCAGCGATTGAGCACCCCGTCTGCCCGGGCCCGGCCCGGCGCATCCAACCGCTCCACCAGCGGACCCACCACGTCGACGGCGAGCGGGTCGACCAACTCGCGCAGGCGGGCACTTCGCACAAATCCCTCGATCCGGCTCAGGTCGGAGTTGTCCAGCACCCGCACATTCGATTGCAGCAGCACGACGGCCGCGAGACGGCGCTCGAACACCGGCACCGCCCACAGCTCGGAACTCAATGCTGTGATGTCGTCGTGCGTCAGGCCGGGATACCGGCGGCCGGCGTCCCGGATCGTTCCGCGCACCGCGCCGACCGAGGCACCGTAGAACCGCAGGTCGCTGCCCAGCCGCTCCTGCGCCGCCGCCCGGTACGGATCCCCCTCGGCCTGCAGCGTCGCGTCTACGAAGCTGCCGGCGTCACTCACCCCTTCATTCTCGCGTTTCCGGAGGCTGCCGGCGCACCCCGGCCGTTACGCTGAGCGCATGACGACGGCATCGGAGAACACCGTGACGGACGCCCGATCTACCCGCCTGAGCAGCGTCAACCTCGCCGCCGCACTCCTCCTGGTCGCACAGGCCGTTCTGGTCTCCGTGGTCGTCCTGGCCCAGAGCGCCCCGGTGCTGCTGCCGGTCACGGCCGGCTTCCCCGGCGGGCCGGTGGGTTCCCAGGCCGAAGCGCAGGTCGTCGACCTGGCCGCCGTGAACCTCGGGGTGGCCGTCGTCGTCCTGCTCGCCTTCTCCGCGCTCCTACGTCTCGCCGCCGTGACCCCGACGGTCGCCGGCAGCTACCGGCGCGGCCTGGCCGCCGCGCGCAATCCGCTGCGCTGGGTCGAGTACTCGCAGGTCTCCGCGGTCACGGTGTTCCTCATCGCCCAGTTCAACGGCGTCACGGAGGTCGGCACGCTGGTGGCGCTCTACGCCATCACGGCGGGTGCCACGCTGTTCCTCGCACTGCAGGAGCGTGAACCGGCCGGCGGCTCGCTCCGGCCCTTCGTCTTCGGAGCCATGGTCGGCATCGTGCCGTGGGGCATCATCGCCTTCTACCAGGTCGGCGCCGGGGTCCTCCATGACGTGCCCGAACTCTTCGTGCGCACCGTCACCCTCTCGCTGCTCGCGGTGGCGGCCTTGGTCTGGACCAACGCCTGGCTCGGCCGGCGAGCCCACGGCGCATGGGCGCATCCGCACCGAGTGGAGATCGTGCAGATCACCCTCGTCACGCTCGGCACCACGCTGCTGGCCGCGCACGTGGTGTGGGGCGTGCTGCTCTAGGCGAGGTTCGACACCGTCAGGTGCGGGGCCGACTCCAGCAGGGCCTGCTCGAACCCGGCCAGTGCCTCGGCGGGGAGCGACCAGGCCTGCTTCGGGCATCCGTCACCGGGTCTGCCACCCGCATCCGTCGTCACGTTAATACGAAGATTTTTTGGTAAACGCCGGTCTTGGCGCCTGAGCGGCGTGTCGCCAAAATCTCCGAAGTTAGCGACGGCGCGCCGGGTCTCGACGGGCTCGACCGCCGGAAGACGAGCTCGACCGCCGGGCTCAAACGGGCTAGGCGAGCGCGCGGGCCACGTCCAGTCCGGAGCGCACGGCCCGAGAGATGCCCGACGGATGCCCGTGCAGCCGCCCGAAACCGTCTCCCGCCACGAAGATGCCGGGCTGGTCCGCGCTGCGGAAGAACGTGGAATCCGACCCCGAATCTGCAGGCACCACAGCATTCGCATACCGCCAGCGCTTCAACGCTGAGTCCAGAACGCGCACGCCGGGCAGCAGCCGGATCAGCTCGGCCAGCAGCTCCGCCTGCGAGAATGTGGCGTCCGCGTCCCAGGTCGCCTCGCTCCAGAGCGGGCTTGCAATGACCTCGAGCCACACCTGTCGGGCATCGTCCCGGTGCCTGACTCTAATCGTCTCGATGACTCCGTCGGGAGCGGACCAGCCCACGACGTCATTCACGACGTCGGCGCCGTCGACGATGCACAGCAGAACGGCCCGCCTGTCGTAGGCAGCCTCGAGCAGGCCGGGCGCGACAGCGATCCCGCTGCCGCGCAGCATCTGCAGGTTCTGTGGAACCGGCGCTGTGAGAACCACCGCCCGGCCTCCGAACGGTTCCCCCGAGTTGTGCGGCACGACGTGGATGAGACCGGAATTCTGCACGGCGAGGTGGGTGACGAAGGTGCGCCGGAGCGTCGTGCCGCCCGCCCACCGCTTGGCGATATCGCCCGCGGGCTCGTCGAACATCCACTTCGCGTAGCCCTCGGTGTCGGGCACGAACCGGGCTCCCGTTCGGCGGGTGATCTCGCGGGTGACCTCGGCGTCGTGACTGTGAACCGCGTCGACGGACGGGTTCAACAACCGGCCGCCGAGCGGGCGGCTCGCGAGCCGCCCGCCCGGCCGCGATCCCTTGTCGAGGAGGAGGACCGCACGACCGCGCTCCTGCAGGTTCCGGGCGATGGTCAGACCGCAGACGCCCGCACCGACCACGATGACGTCCCACGTTTCCATGTCTGGAGGCTAGTGCACGCGCGTTGCACGCGCATTGCACGCACAGCGCGCCCACCGTGCAGTCGTACGCTTGTTCGTGTCGTCCTAGCTGCCGAGACCTGGCACGGATGCCGCAGCGCTGCATCCGCAGCGCTGCATCCGCAGCACCGCCCACACAAAGGAGTCCCGCATGAAGATCGTTGTCACTGGTGGAAGCGGAAAGCTCGGCCGGACCGTCGTGACGTACCTCGTCGCCGAGGGTCACGAGGTACTGAACCTCGACCGCGACGGTGCCCGCAGCCACGATCTGGTGGTCGTGGACCTCACAGACTACGGCCAGGTCGTCGACGCGGTCCTCGGTGTCGATGACCGGCATAGCGGGTTCGACGCCATCGTGCACCTGGGCGCGATCCCGGCTCCCGGCCTGGTTCCCGACGTGGCCACGTTCCACAACAACATCCTCTCCACCTACAACGTGTTCCAGGCGGCCCGGCGGGCGGGCATCAAGAAGCTGGTCTACGCGTCCAGCGAGACTGTGCTCGGTCTCCCGTTCGACATCGACCCGCCCTATATTCCCGTAGACGAGGAGTACCCGGCCCGGCCCGAGAGCACCTACTCGCTGGTGAAGCACCTCGAGGAGCAGCTGGCGATCCAGCTCACCCGCTGGGATCCCGAACTCAGCATCACGGCTCTGCGCTTCTCCAACGTGAAGGACCCGGAGGACTACGCGGCCTTCCCCGCCTTCGACGCCGACGCCACCCTGCGCAAGTGGAACCTGTGGGGCTACATTGACGGCCGTGACGGCGCCCAGGCCGTGCTGCGGGCATTGCAGAACGCGAAGCCGGGCTTCGAGGCGTTCATCATCGCCGCCGCCGACACGGTGATGAGCCGGCCGAACGCCGAGCTGGCCGCCGAGGTCTTCCCCGACGTCGAACTCCGGGAGGTCGGCGAGAACGACACCTTGCTCTCCATCGACAAGGCCCGACGGATGCTCGGCTACGCACCGCAGCACAGCTGGCGCGACCACGTGTAGCCGTTTCAGCCGATGAAGCAACGGATGCCCCCACCCGGCCGGGCAGGGGCATCCGTCTTTTCGGTGCTGAGTGGTGTGCGGCTAGTTGGTGACCGCCACGAACGCCCGGGAGAACGACCACTGCGGGTTGCTCACCCCGGAGCACATGTACGCAGCGATCCCGCCGGTGCACGGCTGGTCCCGGGTCATTTCCCACCAGCCGAGGTAGTTCAGCGCGTTCGCCTTGGCGAACTTGCCGACCTTGGTCGTGTCGGTGAGCGAGCAGACCTCTCCCGTGTCGTTCAGCCCGATCATCGGCGTGATGCCGATCATGGACAGGCGCTGGGCGTCGGTCAGGCCGGTGTAGCGTCTCGTCCCGAACGAATTCGACGGAGATTCTGCCCAAATTGCCCCAAAACAGCCCGAAAACCGGATTTTTCCTTAAAATCTCCGTCGAATTGGTTCGGCCCTCCGGGCGTAATACAATCGCGCGACACAACCGCGCGACACAACCGCGCGACACAACCGCGCGACACAACCGCGCGACACAACCGCGCGATACAACCGCGCGAGACAACCAATGGCGGAGGACTCAGTGCACCTTGAGCGACAGCAGCTGCGGTCCGCCCGGTGAGCCCACGCTGAGGCCGGCCCACGAAACGAGGGTCCAACCGTCTTCGGGAGAGCCGGACAACTCGACCATCCCCGTGTTCTCGAGGTCGGTCGTGCCCGCGAACAGGGGCGACACATTGCTGGCGCGGGCCGCGGTCCACACGCTGATCGCCGCGCCGTGGCTGAACACCGCCGCCGTGTCGGCACCGGCGGCGGCAGAAGCGATATCGGCGTCGAACCGGGAGAAGAAGCTGTTCCCGTCCAGGCCTTCGGGCATCCTGGCCGCGAGGTCCCCGGTGACCCAGGTCAGCACGGTTTCAAAATAGGTGCGAATGGATGCCCGGTCGCTAAGCCCCTCGAGCGCGCCCGCTTCGATCTCGTGCAGCCCGGTGGCCACCTGAACGTCGAGCTGCAACGCGGTCGCCAGCGGCTCGGCCGTGAGCCGGGTGCGTACGAGCGTCGACGCGAAGATGGCGTCGATGGACTCGAGGCGCAGGGCATCCGGAATCACTGAGGCCTGCCGGAACCCGAGCTCGGTCAGGCCGGGGCCAGGGTGAGCGGTGTCGAGCTGACCGAGCACATTGGCGGGCGTCTGGCCGTGACGGATCAGAAAGAGTCGCATTGTGACACCAGCATAGGCATCGGGCCTGGCGAGAGCCCGCAGGGTGAGATCGTCGCCGCCGAGGGTGACAGCATGGGAGGAGTAAACAGTGCATCCACGAGAGGGAGAAACCCCATGACGATCATCAAAATCAACGCCATCACGGTGCCCGGCGACAACGGCGACGAGCTGGCCCTCCGGTTTGCCGCCCGAGCCGGTGCGGTCGACAACCGACCGGGTTTCGAGGGTTTCGAACTACTCAAGCCGACGGATGGTCGCAGCACCTGGCTGGTCGTCACCCGCTGGGCCGACGAGGAGTCCTTCCAGGCTTGGCTGACCTCGCCGTCTTTCGCGCAGGGTCACCGCGGCGACGCCCCGACGGAGGGCGAAGCACCGGCCCGGCCCATGGGCATCAGCAGTGAGCTGTGGTCCTACGAGATCGCCGGCGGCTCGCCGGCCTGACGCAGTCGCGTCCCCTGCGGTGCCCGAGGCCACGGCGCGTTACACGGAGCTGCGCGGCGGGCGGCCCGGTCGAGCTGGGCCGATGAGCGAACCCCGTGCACACGACGCCCTGCACACCGACGCCGTGCGACCGATGCGGGCCCAGGCTCTGCTGGATGCGTTGAACGTCCGGGTCGTCATCGCCGACGGCGCCATGGGCACCATGCTGTAGGACGGGCCTACGTCGAGGAGGACCGTGCCGAATTGTTCGACGGCACGGTGCGCCACGCGCGGGATGCCTTCGAGGGGTTGGCGGTGATGGAGCCGCTGGTCGCCGTCGCGCGGGGCGCCGACCCGGAATCCGTGGGTCTGCCGCCGCTCAAAAAGCGCATCCACAAGCGCAGTCTGCTCACCGTCACGGAGCCGGACGCCATGCCGGCCCGCTCCGATGTGGTCGCCGACAACCCCGTGCCCGTTCCGCCGTTCTGGGGCACCCGCATCGTCAAGGGGATCGCGCTGGCCGAGTACTCCACGTTCCTCGACGAGCGGGCCACGTTCATGGGGAAGTGGGGTCTGAAGCCCAGCCGCGGCGACGACGGCAAGAGCTACCAGCATCTGGTGGACACCGAGGGCCGACCCCGGCTGCGCTACTGGCTCGACCGCATCCTCGCCGAGGGCATACTCGACGCCTCCGTCGCCTACGGCTACTTCCCGGCCTCAAGCGAGGGCAACGACCTCGTCGTGCTGCACCACGGCGACGACCCGTCGGGCGTGCTGGGGGTCGCCGGCCTGCCCGCCCCCGACGGCGGCTCCGGCGGCACCGTGGATTCCGAACGCCTGCGATTCGTTTTCCCCCAGCAGCGGCGCGACCGGCACCTGTGCCTGGCGGACTTCGTTCGCCCACGCGAATCCGGCCAGACGGATGTCGTCGCCCTCCAACTGGTCACGGCCGGAGCGAACGTCGACACGGTCACGGCAAAGCTCTTCGCCGAGAACAAATACCGCGACTACATGGAGCTCAACGGGCTGACCATGCAGCTCACCGAGGCGCTGGCCGAATACTGGCACTCCCGGGTGCGGGAGGAGCTCGGCCTGGGTGCCGAAGACCCGGTCGAACTGGCCGGCATGTTCAAGCTCGAGTACCGCGGCACCCGGTTCTCGCTGGGCTACCCGGCCTGTCCCGAGATGGAGGACCGCCACACGGTCGTCGAACTACTCAGGCCTGAGCGGATGGGTGTGGTGCTGTCGGAGGAGCTGCAGCTGCACCCGGAGCAGTCGACGGATGCGTTCGTGTTCCACCACCCGGAAGGGAAGTACTTCTCGGTGTAGCCGGTGTAGCCGGTGTAGCCGGTTCGGCCTGGGGTGGTCGGGCGGCCCTGCCTGGCCGGCCCAGCTTCGCTCGGCGGAGAGCGGCCAGTGCGGCCGGGCCTACCAGCACGATCCCGACCGTGGTGGTGATGGCGCGCACGGTGTCCCAGGTGAGGGTCGACGTCACGAGCGTGTACAGGGCGAAGGAGGCGAGGTTCTCGCCGAGCGTGGCGTCGGCCGCATAGGAGATGTCGGTGCCCGAGCCCACCGCGAACGGCCAGAACCAGAGGTTCATCACCAGTCCGAAGAGGTAGGACGCCACGATGCCGTAGGCCACGAGCATCGCGATCTCGAGGCGGGCCGCGCCGATATGTGCGGAACGGATGCGCGGCAGCAGCGCCGCCCCGGCTCCCACCCAGCCGCAGGCGAACATCTGGAACGGGGTCCACGGGCCGAACCCACCCCACAGGGCCGAGGACACCGCGATGGTGAGCAGGCCGAGCAGGAACCCGAAGCGGGCCCCGTAGGCGCGACCGGCCAGGATCAGCAGGATGAACACGGCCTCGACGCCGCCGACGCCGGTGCCCGCGATGCGCACGGCGGCGCCGACCGCGGAGAGCACCCCCAGCAGGGCCACGGTCTTGGCCGTGTACATCTCCCCGTCGAGGGTGAGAGCGAGGGCCACGATCAGGGCCGGCACGAGCGCGAAGGCCACGACCGGCGCGGCCGACTGGGCGTTCTCCGGCAGCGCCGAGGCGAAGAACGGCCAGGCGAAGCCGGCGGCCGCGAGGATACTGCCGCCGCCGAGCACCCAGGCGGTCCAGCCCGTCCAGCCGGTGCGCCTCACGACCGCACCGGTTCCGGTTCGGTGAGCAGGCCGGCGGCCATGATGACCGTCTTCGTCGCCAGGGACCGGGCGAAGTCGCGGTCGTGGGTGGCGAACAGGACCGCCGACGTGTCACTCGAGGCGCGCACTAGCGCGGCGGCGACGATCGCCCGGGCCTGTGGATCGAGGCCGCGCGTCGGTTCGTCCACCAGCAGCACCCGCGGCTCGGCGGCCAGCTGGATGGCCATCACGAGGCAGAGGCGTTCGCCGGCCGAGAGGTCCCGCGGATGCCGCCACATCAGGTGCGCCGCCTCCGCCATGGTGCCAAGCCCGAGTAGGTTCGCGAACCGGAGCGCGGTTCCGATCCCGGTTCCCTTCCCGGCCGGGGGCTTCAGCCGGCGGTCGGCCCGGCGGCACTCCTCGGCCACCGTGACGGCGAAGAGCAGATCGTCGAAATTCTCCGGCACCAGGGCCACAGCCGTGCGGCGGTATCGGGGGCGCAGCTGCGCCACGTCCCGCCCGGCCACGAGCACGCTGCCTCGCGTCGCCGAAAGGGCGATCGCGCGCAGCAGGCTGCTCTTGCCCGCGCCGTTCCGACCCTCGAGCGCCACCAGGTCGCCCGCGTAGAGGTCCAGCGACACATCGTCGACCGCCCGCTCGCGCCCGTGCAGAACCGTGAGGTGACGGATACTCGCGAGCGGCCCCGCAGGCCCGGTGGCGGGGGTGGTCAGGGTGCTCTGACCCTGCTGTGCCGCCTGCTCCGCCGCGACCAGCGCACTCGGCCGCTCGCCCGGGCCGAGCGCATGCACGCGCGCACCGCGGAGCTCGAGCCAGGCATCCGCCGAATTCGACCACTCCCGGGTGTTGTGCTCGGCGACCACGACGCAGACCTGGGTCTCGTGGGCCAGGCGGTCGAGCACCTGCACCACGCGCTCCCGGGCCGGGGTGTCGAGATCGGCCAGAGGTTCGTCCACGAGCAGCAGGATCGGCTGGTTGACCAGGGCGGCGCCGATGGCGACGAGACTGGCCTCGCCCGCCGAGAGCTCCGAGGTGCCGCGGCCGAGCAGATGCTCGATCCCCAGCCGCTCGGCCACCTCGCGCACCCGCTGCTCCACGAGGACCGGTGCGATGCCGCGCACCGCGAGGGCGAAGCCGATCTCGTCCGGCACGGTTTCGGCCACGAAGGAGAGCCGCACGTTCTGGGTGACAAGTCCGACGAAGCCGGCCGTTTCGCGCGGGGGAGTGGCGGCGCGGTCGGCGCCGCCCACCTCGATCGAACCGTGCTGGGTGCCTCCGGCGAAGTGCTGGAAGAGACCGCTCATGCTGTGCAGCAGGCTGGTCTTTCCCGATCCGGTCGAACCGGCGATCACGGTCAGCGTGCCGGGAGCGAGGTCGAGGGTGAGTCCCTCGAGGTGCCAGCGCTCACCCTCGAAGCCGAGTGCGGCATCCGTCATCACGACCGGCTTCTCACACTCGCCGGCTGCCGCCCGCGTGGCGGCGAACCCGCGGGACTCCATGGACGCAGCCAGGCCGAGCGCCCGTTCCACGGTCTGCTCGAAGACCGGCACCAGCAGGGCCGGTGCCGACCGTTCGCCGCGCAACGCACTGGCCGTGCGCACCCGGCGTACCGCGTCGATCAGTGCCGGGAACGTCGCCCAGGCGATCACGAGCGACCGCGACAGGGCGCGCAGCGGGCCCCGGTTAGCGCCCCGGGCGAAGAAGCGGCGCACGTCGACGAGCGCGTTGAGCACACCGAACCCGAGGATCACCAGAGCGAAGGGCAGCGCGCTCAGGGCGGCATTGCCGAGGCCTCCGGTCGTGACGGGCCCGAACAACGCGATGTGGTTGAACGGCCCATCGAGCGGCAGGCGCGGGAGGTCGAGCAGCAACAGGCCGCCGCCGGATGCCCCGCTGAAGGCCACCCGGTAGAGCACCCGGATGCCCACGAACGCTCCGGCAAGCAGCGCCGCCGAGCGCAGGGGGGAAAACCGGAAGCGCAGCATTAGCTTCCGGGGGTGGGCGTCTCGGTGCCGGTCGTGAAGATGAGGCCGACGGACTGGCCCGGTTCCAGCTCGAGGCTGCCGAGGCCCTCCTGGGCGTACTCCCACTCCGCGTCTGCGGTGGGCTTGACCCAGAGCGCCCAGTAAGCGGCAGCGGCGGGCATGGACGCGCAGGTTTCGGTGAACGGGGTTTCGCCGGCCACCTTGATGGTTTCGTCGGCGGCCGGGCGGCCGCCCACGCGGCAGACCACCTGGTCGCCCCACTCCACGGTGCCCTCGGTTTCCACACCGGCGGTCGCCAGAACCGTGCTGGCCGTGATCGTCCCGGCGGTGGCGGTGGCGGTGTCGACGCAGTCCGTGATCTCGGGGGCGTCGAGCGCGCCGAAGTCGACGACGACGCTCACGCCGGCACAGGCCCCGTCGGCCGGAGCGGCGGTGGCGGAGGCGGGGGTGGTGTCGGTCTCGGGCGCGCCGGTGGTGCATCCGCTCAAGGCCAGCGCCACCACCAGGGTCAGGGTGGCCAGTGCTGTCAGCTTCATGTGCTCCAGAATACCCAGCGGCGGGTGAAGTCTGGTTCCTGTCACGCGCTGAGACGGGGGCACCGAGTGTTCACCGGGCCGACACCGGCTGGAGACCGGGAGACCTCCGGGCGTCAGCATGAGGCTCATAGATTCGATGGCGTTGTACCTACCCCCTATGAAGGAGTCGCGCCTTGCGCAAAAAGATCGCTGTCTTTGCCCTCACCGCCACCGCCACTGCCACCGCAGTCGTCGGCATCGCCCCTGCCGCGCTCGCCGCGACCGGCCCGTTCGATTTCGTGCCTCTCGCCGGTTCCGCCTACGGCATGGGCAGCACCGACTGGACCCAGCCGTACCTGCTACCGGAGGGCTTCACCCAGACCCTCGTGCACGACGAAACCGTGCTCGACGTCTACCCCGGCGTCGACGACCTGCATGACATGAACACCCAGAACGAGACCGGTGCCCAGGCCGGCCGCTTCCTCTACAACACTTACGAGGTCGGCTCGAACGGCGCCGTCTCTGTGACCGACCTGAAGACCGGTGCGGTCAGCGTCATCGCGCAGCGCGCGGACTGGAACCGTCTCGATGGCATCCGCTGGACCCCCTGGGGCAGCCTCCTCGTCACGGAAGAGACCACCGGCGGCAAGGTCTTCGAACTGTTCTTCGCGAAGAACGACCCGACCACGGTCGAGCGTATCGAGGAGCGCACCGAGCTCGGAGCGCAACGTCACGAGGGCATCGACGTCACGGCCGACGGCTCCGTCATCGTCATCGACGAACTCAACGGCGGCTCAATCTTCAAGTTCGTGCCGACCGTTCGCGGCGACCTCTCCCAGGGCCGGCTGCACGCCCTCAAGATCACCGGGCTGACGGATGCCGCGCAAAAGTGGAACCAGGCCACCTTCACCGAGAAGGTCGGCGCCTTCGAATGGGTGGCCCTCGACCAGGCGCAGGTGCGCGTCGACGCGGATGCCGCGGCCAACGCGGTGAGCGCCACCGAATTCGGTCGCCCGGAAGACGTCGAGATCATCGGCCAGACCCTTTACGTGGCCAACACTTCCGAGGAGCGTGTGGTCGCGATCGACCTGTCGAAGCTCACCGTCAGCAGCTTCGTCGAGGCCGGCGTGAACGTGCCGGTCGAGGACAAGGCCGCCGGGGTCAGCGGGTTCAACAACCCGGACAACCTTGCCGAGGGCCCCGACGGCGCCCTCTGGATCACGGAAGACAACAGCTTCAGCGACATCTTCCGGGCCGAAAAGGACCGAGACCACGACGGAGCGTCCGACAGCGTCGAGCTCTTCGCCTCGCTGACGGATGAAGGCGCCGAGACCACCGGGATCTACTTCGGCAAGAACCCGAAGGAGCTGTTCGCTACGGTGCAGCACCCCGACAAGGACCTCGCCGACGGCATCTGGAAGATCACGCGCGACTAGCCTCACCCCGGAGGCAGGCTACTGCAGCGCCGAGGTCAGCCGCGCGAGGCCGTCGAGCACGGTCTTGCTGTGGGACTCGTTGTTCCAGTCCGACAGCGTCAGCTCCCGGCTCACCTTCCGGTAGCCTGCCTCCACCTCCCGCATCCGGTCAACGAACGTGCGCCCACGCACCATCAGGGAAGTATCGAAGTGCCGCTTCGTCAAGAAGCCGGCATGAATGTAGCGCGGGTGAGGCGCGGAGGTGCGGGCAGCCTCAGTTCTGCGACAACCCGTGGGTGCCCGGCAGTTCCTCGCTCGACACCGAGCTGAGCAACAGGCTGGTCTCGCTGTTGAGCACGCCCTCGATCGAGCGCACCTGCCCGAGCAGCCGGTCGAAGTCGGCCAGGGTGTCGGTGCGCAGCTCGGCGACGAGGTCCCAACCGCCGTTGGTCGAGTGCAGGGCCTTCACCTCCGGAAAGCCGCGAAGGGCGTGGATCACCTTCGTGATCGCGCGCCCCTCCACTTCGATCAGGGTGATGGCCCGAATCGAGTTCGGGTCGCGGTCCTCCCTGATCCGCACGCCGAAACCCACGACGGTTCCCGAATCGGTCAGCCTCCTGAGCCTGCTGTTGACCGTGGACCGGGTGACACCGAGGTCGCGGGCGAGGCTGGCCACGGGCTCGCGGCCATTCACGCGGAGGGCGGAGAGCAGGCGGCGGTCGAGGTCATCGAGGGGATACATTGCACATAGTGTATGTATATAGAGCGCACAATGCATAGTCATCTGGACAGAATGCGGCAATAATCAAATGGCGGCTGCACATCGCCCATGCATATGGTTGTAAACCTGAACGAGGGGAGACGCACGTGGTGCGCTTTGTAGACGTAGGAAACATCAACCGCTGGGCCGCCGCGACGGGTGTGGAACGCATCCTCACCGACATGGTCGAGTACCTCGAACGGGACTTCCGCCGCTGGCCTACCTTCGACAAGGCGCCGCGCGTGGCCAGCCACTCACCGCTCGGCGTGATCGAACTCATGCCCACGAGCGACGGCGTCACCTACGGCTTCAAGTACGTCAACGGTCATCCGTCGAACCCGTCGCGGGGCCTGCAGACCGTCACCGCGTTCGGCGTCCTCGCCGACGTGCAGAGCGGCTACCCCACCTTCTGGTCCGAGATGACCGTGCTCACGGCCTTCCGCACCGCCGCGACCTCGGCCATGGTCGCCCGCGCGCTCGCCCGCCCCGACGCCGACACCATGGCCATGATCGGCACGGGCACCCAGTCGGAGTTCCAGGCGCTCGCCTTCCGTGGGCTCCTCGGCATCAACCGGCTCCGCGTCTGGGACACCGATCCCGATGCCATCGCCAAATTCGTGCGCAACCTGGCTCCGCTCGGTTTCGAGATCATGGTCGCCACCGGGGCGACGGATGCCGTGGCCGGCGCCGACATCATCACGACCTGCACCGCGGACAAGGCGAATGCCACCGTACTCACCGACGCCATGGTCGGCCCCGGCGTGCACATCAACGCCATCGGCGGCGACTGCCCGGGCAAGACGGAGCTCGACGCGGGCATCCTGCACCGCGCCGACGTCTTCGTGGAATTCACCGCGCAGACCCGTATCGAGGGCGAAATCCAGCAGATGCACCCCGAATTCCCGGTCACCGAGATCTGGCAGGTGCTCCTCGGCGAGGCCGCCGGCCGCACCTCGGCAGAGCAGATCACGGTCTTCGACTCCGTGGGCTTCGCCATCGAGGACTTCTCGGCGCTCCGCTTCCTGCAGGATGCCGTCGACCAGACCTCGTTCTACACCGATATCGACCTCGTAGCCGACCCCGATGACCCGAAAGACCTCTTCGGTCTGGTCACCGCGGGCGCGCCCGTCCTCGTCTGACCCCGGTGTCCGTGCAGGCCCCGTCGGCCGTGGTGCTCATCCGGCCACATTTCTTCTCGCCGAACCCCGAGACGGCCCATGACAACGCTTTCCAGTCACGGGACGCCGGGCACGATGCCGCCTTGGTGGCCGAGGCCGCCTACGCCGAGGTGACCCAGGTAGCAGGCACCCTGGAGGCGCAGGGCATCGCGGTGCACCTGTTCGATGACGACGGGCCGGGCCGCCCCGACAGCGTGTTCCCCAACAACTGGATCTCGACCCACGCCGGGGGTCACGTGGCGCTCTATCCGATGCACGCGCCGAACCGGCGCACCGAGCGCCGGGGTGACATCGTCGAGATGCTCAAGCAGCGCTACCGCGTGCAGGATGTCGTCGACTACTCCGGTCTCGAACTCGACGACGTCTTCCTCGAGGGAACCGGCGCCATGGTTCTCGACCATGCGGCGCGCATCGCCTACGTGGCCCGGTCGCGGCGGGCCGACCCGATCGCGCTCGAACGGTTCTGCACCAACTTCGGCTACGAGCCCATCGTCTTCGACGCGTCTGACGAGAACGGCACGCCGATCTACCACACCAACGTCATGATGTGCATCGCCACGGACTTCGCCCTGGTCGGTCTCGACCTGATCGAGTCGCCGGCCCGGCGCAGCCACGTCGTGGAGCGCCTGGCGGCGCAGGATCGGCAGGTGCTCGCCCTCGACCGCGATCAGATCCGCAACTACGCCGGCAACGCGATCGAACTGCACGGCCGGAACGGACGAATGCTGGCGCTCTCCCGCCGCGCCCTTGGCAGTCTGACTGCCGAGCAGCGCCGGATCATCGAGCAGAGCTGCACGATCCTGCCGCTTGACGTGCCCACGATCGAACTCGCCGGCGGCTCAGTGCGGTGCATGCTCGCCGGGATCCACCTCGACCGTCGTGCTGCGTTCACCAGTCAGGCGGCCGCGGCCGCCTGAGGGCTCAGGCGTTCGACGCTAGAGGCATTCGTCCGGATGGATGCTCCTGGTTGAAGCCCGGCGGTTGCGTCCGCGAAACCAATCCGTGGGGTGTGGCTTCGGGAGGATCTTCGCGACCGCGAGTGCGGCGAACATGACCGTATTGATGGCGACGAACGCCGCAAGGATGGGGAATTCGTCCGATTGGAGCACCGTTGACGGAAGGAGGATTCCGACCGGAACCAGGGCGTGGAGAGCATCAACCATGATGGATCAGGCCACCCTTCGCAGTTCGTCGTTGGGTGCGGAGCGGATGACATGGCCCCACTGTGCCTGCCGGCCCAGGGTGATGTCGATGATCCCCTTGACAAAGACGAGGTCTAGGAACACATCGAAGATCAGCTCGGGGAAAAGCGTGAGCGCCAGCAGGCGTGCCCGTAGACCGCCCGCCCAGACCGACACGACACGTGCGGCGATGAAAACGAGACCGAGGCCAGCCCGAACGGAAACCAGACCCACGAATCGATCGCCAGAAGCGTCACAAGCATGAGCAGCAGGAACGCGCTGAGCGCGATGAAGCTGTAGCCCAGGCCCAACTGCTGGGCCCAGTACCGGAAGGTGAAGGGTGAGACGCCGCATGCCCCGATGTTCTCCAACGCGCCCCGTTGCCAGCGCAGGCGTTGTACCCACAGAGTGCGAACGGTTGGCATTGCCTCGGTGACCACCGTGCACTTTGAGGGAGAGATGATGAGCGCTCCCAGCGACTTCAGGGCAATGGTGAGTTCGTTGTCTTCCGTGAGCGCGGCGGTGTCATAGACATCCCCGCTGGCACCGGCGACGGCGACTGTCACGGGAGTACCGAATGTACTCGTTGCGCTGGAACTGACCGAGAAGCCCGGAACCTTCCTCTCCGTAGAACAACCCACCGACCGCGATCAGCGCACGATCGCTGGTGAAGCGACTAACGGCGGCTTCCAGAAAGCCGTCGTCGAGACGTGTGTCGGCATCCAGGACCATGATGAGGTCGTTGTCGCCCTGGCCCGGTAGGAGCACCTTCAGGATTTGATTGAGCGCCCCGGCTTTCTTGAATGTGTTCCGGCGAGATTCGAAGATCTCCACCCCCAGCGATCGGGCAATGTCGACGGTCCCGTCGGTGCAGTTATCCGCCACGACCACGACGCGTTCCGGGCGGTGCGACTGGGCGAGCAGCGATGACAGTGTCGCGAAGATCGATGCCTCTTCGTTGTGCGCGGGCACCAGAACGGTCACGGTCACGGCGCCGGCGAAGACTCCGCGCGTTCTTGCCATCGCGATTCCCGCCGAGAGGGGAGTGGTGCGCTGGTTCAAAGACCGACGGGCCTTGCTCGACGTTCCTCGTTCGAGCATCGCAATTCCTGCGGCGACGACAAACCAGAGGAGGGCCGCTGCACCTCCAGCCACAAGCCCGATGACGACGCCGACGCCGCGATCGAAAGTCTTTGCCCCGATGAGCGCAGATCAGCAGAGTAGGGGGACCTCGACCCTCCCGCTGCTGCTCCCGCTCCGGAAGAACTCGATCGCCGCCTCCCGGAACGCGCGTGACGTCGGGGCGTTGAAGTGATTGCGCCCGGGGATCTCGAAGAATCCTCCGCTCGGCGTGGCCGCGGCAAGTACCTTGGAGGCCTCGAGGATGCTGTCTTTGGTCCCGGTGGCGAAGAGCACGGGCTGAGTCGGCGCGTTGTCGGCGCCGGGTTGGGGGCCGCCGCGCATTCCCTCGACGAGGGCCACGAGGGCTTTGAGGTCGTTGCCGGGCAGCGCGCGGGCCATGGTCAGGTAGGCCCCGGTAAGGCGGTCGGCGACCTCGGTGCCGTGCTCGATATGAGCGCGGGCATCCGTGACCTTGAAGCGTCTGAGGGGGTCGCCGTCGGGTATGCCGCCGAGCACGGCCCGCGAGATGCGTCCCTCCAGTTCGCGGGCGGCCTGCCAGCCCACGCGGGCGCCGAGGGAGTATCCCGCGTAGGCGACCTCGTCGAGCAGGTAGGCGTCGAGTACCTGCAACACGTCGTCGACCAACGCCTCCATCGTGTAGTCGGCGGGGGAGCGGGGCTTGTCGCTCAGGCCGTGCCCGCGCTGGTCGATCGCGATCAGGTGGAAGCCGGCGCGGATGAGATCGCGCGTCCAGCCGGTGACGTGCCAATTGGCGACGGCGCTGGAGGCGAAGCCGTGCACGGCGAGCACGGTGGGGGCGCTCGAATCTCCGAATTCGTAGGTGGCCAGGTTGACTCCATCGGCCGAATAGACGAAGCGGTGCGGTGGGGCGGTGCGTTGTGACATCACGGACCATTGCATCACGACCATCCGGATTTCGGCCCACCAGGTCGACTTTTGGGCAATCCCGCCACCCTGCTTTGCCAGTGCTTTGCCAGCTAAAAATGAGGATATGTCCAGAAATCCCGGGCAGTCTTGAAGGTTCGCCCGGCCGGGTCCCCGACCGAGGAACGTCGAAAAAGAAGCGTGAGCGCAGCCGCGCGCGATTCGCCCAGTGAAAGTTATGCCAAACTCAGACTCGTCTTCCCCTTTGTCCGTCCTTTTCCCCAGTTCAAACCCTGAATCAGACGCCACTCCGGTCCGTGCGGCAGCCGCGATCGGCACCGACGTCGGACTCACCCGCCATCAGGAAACGCGTCGCCGGCGTGGACGAAGCCGCCTACTCGTGGCCGGCGCCGTCATCGCCGTTGGCGCCATCGTGGGCAGTGGATTCTCCGCCCAGTCTGCGTCGCAGGCTGCCGCGGACGAGCAAAAGAAACGCATCATTGCCACCGCAGCTCTGGCAGCCGCCACCGGCCCTCATCCCGAGCAGGCAGGCAGTCTCGACGGAGTCGTCCCGGCCCACGCCTCCGCGAGCGCCCGCACCGCCCTTGCCGGTGCCACCGGCGTGATCGCGGCGGCCCAGGGCAAGACGGATGTCTCGGCCCTCTCGAGCACCGTCGCCTCGCTCAGCGAGTACTCGCTTCTGGCTCCCGAACGAGTTTTCGATCTTGTGGAGCAGGTCACTGCCGAAGCCGAGGTCGTGAAGGCCTCGACCGCCGAGGCCGATCGCATCGCCGCGGAGCAGGCCGCGGCTGCTGGTCAGGCTGCCGCAGCTGCTCAGGCTGCCGCAGCTGCTCAGGCTGCCGCGGATGCCCAGGCGCAGGCCGCGGCCCAGGCGGCGGCTCCGAAGCCGGCAGCACCCAAGCCGGTCGCGCCCGCCCCGGCACCGCCCCGCCCCGCCGCCCCCACGAACCCCAGCGGAGCCCAGGCGATCGCCCGGGACATGATGGCGTCCAAGTACGGCTGGGGCGCCGACCAGCTCGGATGCCTGGTCAGTCTCTGGAACAAGGAGTCCGGCTGGAACGTCAACGCCTACAACGCCTCGAGCGGTGCCACCGGCATCCCGCAGGCCCTGCCCGGCAGCAAGATGGCCTCGGCCGGCGCCGACTGGGCGACCAACCCGGCCACCCAGATCTCCTGGGGTCTGAACTACATCGCGGAGCGCTACGGCGATCCCTGTGGAGCGTGGTACAAGTCGGTGGCCTCGGGCTGGTACTGATGGTCAACATCTTCGAAAAGTCATGTAGATTTTCTGCGTATCACTAGAACTGAAATTCCATCAGTGCTAAAATCAGGGTATGGAAAACCTGGCCGATCTCAGCGACATCGAGGACTTCGACATCGAAGAGCTTGACGACGGCGGCGCGCTCGGCGTCGTGACGGCCGAAACGTCCGGTGATGCGGCTTCCCTCGATCGCAGAATGAGTGTCCTGGCCGAGCTGGTCTCCGCGGCCGCGGCCGCCGACCGACTGCTCGCCGCGGCGTCGGCGGCGCGGGCCGAGGCGGTCGACGAGGTGCGGGCCTGGTGCCTGTCCAATGAGCTTGCCGTCGAACGTGATCGCGCCCGCCGGACGGCTCGGGCCGAGGCCGTCGAACAGGGGCTCACGCCGCCTGCCGACAGCGCGGCCGACAGCGCGGTTGACAGCGGTTCGGTTTCGGCCGGCGTGGCCGATTCCCGGTGGAACGCCCTTGAGATCGCCTACCGCACCGCGATCTCCGAACTCGCCTGTGCGTTGCACATCTCCCAGGCTTCGGCCTCCAATCTGATGGCGCAGAGCGAGGCGCTCACCGGCACATTCACCGCCAGCCGCAATGCCCTCGCGGCCGGCCAGATCAGTTACGCGCACGTGCGGGTCCTGATCGAGCACGCCAATTCTCTTCCGACGGCGGCCCGCGCCGCCTTCGAGGCCGAGATGCTGCCCCAGGCGAAACGGCTCACCGTGCCCCGGTTCGACCGCACGGCCCGCCGCCTGCGGGAGAAGTCGCATCCGGAGTCGATTACCGTGCGCCGCAGCAAGAGCCAGGCCGACCGCACCCTCATGTTCGAGCCGGCCGCAGACGGCATGGGGTGGCTGCACAGCTACCAGCAGCTGCCGGTTGCCCAGGCGATTTTCCACCGAGTCAACGACATGGCGGCCAGTCTGCAGGGCCCCGACGAGCACCGCACCCTGGCCCAGCTCCGAGCGGATGCCTTCGCGGCACTGGTGGTCGACGGCGTCACCCCCGCGGGGCTCGGCCGGGGCATCCGCGCCACCGTGAACGTGACGGTGCCGGTGCTCACCCTCCTCGGCCGCAGCGACGAGCCGGGTCACCTTGAGGGGTGCGGGCCGATCGACCCCGAGACGGCCCGGGAACTGGCGGCCGGAGCGCCGAGCTTTACTCGCATCCTGGTCCATCCCGAGACCGGCGTGATGCTGTCGGTCGGCCGAGATCAGTACCGGGTGCCGAAGGACCTCCGGCGGCTCCTTGTGATTCGAGACGAAACCTGTCGATTCGCCGGCTGTAACCGACCGGCGGCCCGCGCCGAGATGGACCACAGCCACGAATGGCAAGAAGACGGCATCACTCGGTACGACAACCTCGCCAGCCTCTGCGCGCCCGACCACCGGTTGAAGACCCAAACCAACTGGACGGTGACCCAGTCGCCGGGCGGCGAGCTCCACTGGACTGCGCCCAGCGGTCTCCACTACAGGTCCGATCCGGCAATACCCTTCGAGCCTCCGGGCGCCGTCGACGACCCACCGCCCTTCTAGGGCCGGCGTCCAGGGTCACAATGTCTGCTGAAGCTCCCTCTCGTGCTCGCGGGAGCCCAGACCGACAAGGGCGGCTGGGCATTGGCTGGCTACGAGGAGGACAAGAAGCTGGCCGGGATCGTAACGGCCGCAGTGTTCGTGACATCCGCGATCTCCTCCGGGGGTCGCGAACACGTGCAAGCCGAAGCAGGTCAGGGCGTAGCCTCAAGCCATGAAGCGTGCGCTCGCAATTGCCCTGGTGTCGGCCCAGTTCCTGCTGCTCCTGGCCCTGGCCCTCCTGCCCCACGGCGCACTGTGGCCGGTGCACCTCGCCGTTGTCTTTGGCGCGATCGTGCTTGCTGTCGCCGGCGCGGTCTTCGCCGTGCTCGGCATGCTCGGCCTCGGACCGGCCCTCACCGCGAGCCCGATTCCGCGGGAACACGCGCCTCTGGTCACCACTGGTGTCTACGGTCTTGTGCGCAGCCCCATCTACACCGGTCTGATGATCTGCGGCCTTGGGCTTGTGCTGCTCGGTGCATCGGTCTGGCATCTCGTAGCCTGGCTCGCCCTCGTTCTGCTGCTGGCGGGCAAGGCACGCTGGGAAGAGCGGATGCTCGTCGCCGAGCACCCGGACTACGCCGCTTACGGCGCCCGCGCCGGCCGCTTCCTCCCCGGGATGGGCCGGCTGAAGCCGTGACGTGGTGAACCAATTCGACGGAGATTTTGGAGCACAAGTGCTTTTCGGCCGGGTTTTGGGACATTTCGGCCAGGGTCTCCGTCGAATTCGTTCAGGACGCGGAGAGGAACACGACGGCTGAAACACGACGGCTGGAACACGACGGCTGGAACACGACGGCTAGACGAAGACCAGAACCAGCCGCACGACGACAGCCAGAATCGCGACTCCCGACAGGGCCAGCGACGCGAGCACCAGCCCTCGCCCTCGGGCGCCGGCCGGGATCACACTGAAAGCCCGCAATGAAAGGGAAAGCCCGATCAGGGCAACGAACAGCGCGGGAAACGGCAGCAGCACCGCGAGGACGACGCTGACGACCGACACCCAGAAACCCGGCACCCGGCCGGGCGTCTTCGACCAGTCCAGGTGGGGCGCACCGAGATTGAGCAGGTTGTTGCCCTCCATATTCGCGCGCGGGTCGGTCACGTGTCGCTCCTTCAGCTTGTCCTGACAGTCTCACACGCGCCACGAGCGCCTGCCCGCGTGTCGGCCCGCACGCGAGGACCGTTACCCTTAAGGAGGCCCGGGAAGGAACTTCTATATGAGCGAGCTTGCGGGTGAACTGGCGCGGGTGCGCGAAGCCTTCGACAAACCCACCCTGCGCCTGCTGGACCGCAAGTGGGCGCCGTTCGTGCTCTTCGTGTTCAAGTCCTCCTTCAGCCGCGACCGGCGCAGCGTGCGGGCCGATCTGCTGCACATTCAGGTCGACGCCTACCTTGCCGACCTGCGCTCGGTCGGCAGCGATGTGCCGGGCAAGACCGGTCGGGCCCTCTGCGTGCAGTGGATGAACGACCAGTGGCTCTACCGCGAAACGGGGGAGGGCGACGAAGAACACTACTCGCTCACCTCGCACGCACTCGAGGCGCTGCTCCTGGTCGAGAGTCTGTCCCGCGATCGGGCTTTGATCAGCGAATCCCGTCTCACCACGATCGTCGACACGGTGCGTCACCGCGCCACGCAGGCCAACCCTGATCGGGAGGAGCGCATCCGTCGCCTCGACCGGGCGATCGCCGAGAACGCCGCCGAGCGCGACCGCCTCGCAGCCGGCGGCGAGATCGCGCCCGTCTCGAACGAGCAGATGCGTGAGGGCTACGCCGACCTGGTCGACCTGATCGGCCAGCTGCCCAGCGATTTCAAACGCGTCGAGGAATCCGTCGCCGCCATGCACCGGCAGATCGTCAACGATTTCCGCGGTGAGGAACGCCCGATCAGCGAGGTACTCGACGAGTACCTCGCCAAAACGGATGCCCTGATGACCTCGACCCCGGAAGGTCGCGCCTTCGAGGGGGCCTTCACCCTGCTGCGCAACGACGACCTGCTGCGGGAGCTGGGGGACGACCTGGAGACGATCCTGCTGCATCCGTTCGCCCTCGAACTCAGCGCCACCGACCGCCGCAGCTTCATGGGCACCGTGCGCCTGATCCGCAAGGGCATCGACGACGTGCTCACCCAGCGCAACGGGCTGACGACCACCCTGCGCGAGCACATCGTCAACCACGACGTGGTCAAGGACCGCGAACTCGAACGCCTGCTGCGCGAGATCAACAAGGAACTCGCGACCTGGATGCAGACCGCCGGGCCCCGCTCCACGGTCACCGCCGAACTCATGCCGGGAACCCTCGACGCCCCGCACCTCCGCGAACGCTTCTACGACCCGGGCGCCCACCGCGCGCCGCCCGAGCTGCAGGATGTCTCCGACGACGCCCCGCCGCCACCGAGTCTCGACGAGATGCGCACGCAGGGCGGCCCGCTGCTGGGGGAGCTGCGCGACGCGATCGTGACGGCCTTCAACCACGGCGACGCCGCATCCGTCGGTGACGCCTTCAACGATCTCGACGTCACCCTGCGCCGCCCGGTCGAGATTCTGGGGATGCTTCAGATCGCCACCCAGATCGATGCGGTCAGCCGGTCCCAGACGCTCGAACGATTCGAAACCGTGCGACCCGACGGCTCCACCCGCAGCTTCGAGGTGCCCCGAATCATGCTCAGCGACGACGAAACTGCGGCGCTGTCCGCCCTGAACTACGGATCCGACAATGACTGACGAGCCCACCGCCGAGCACCCCGACATCGATATGCCCAGCTTTTCCCTTTTCGAGGGCGACGAGGGCGGACTCACCGTGGAGCAGCGTCGCACCCTGGTGCTGCTGCTGAAGCACCGCTACATCTCCGCCGCGCTGCAGCCGGCCGAATGGCAGACGCTGCTGCGCTCCCAGAGCCTGCTCAAATCGCGCCTGAACGACATGTTCCTCGATCTGCATGTCGACCTGCACTACGAGGTGGCATTCAAACGGCAGGCGGTCGCCGAGGGCGGAGACCGGTTCCCGACCCTGCTGCACGACGTGTCCTACACGCGGGAGGAGACCATTCTGCTCGTGCTGCTGCGGCAGCGGTTCCGCAGCGAGCGTGCCAACGGCCACGACATCGTTATCGTGGACCGCGACAACCTGGTGGAGAACGTCGGCCATTTCCGGCCCGAACACGCCACCGACCGGTGGGGCGACGCCCGAAAGGCCACGGCCGCCGTCGACAGCCTCGCGAAGGCGCGGGTGCTGCTGAAGACCAGCGACCCCGACCGATTTCGCATCTCCGCCGTGATCGAGGTGCTGCTGCCGGTGGAACGGCTGAGCGAACTGCTGGAGTGGCTGGTCACCCAGAACGCTGATCCCGGCCCGGATGCCACCGATCTTGACGATCTGCCTCTCCTGTCCGAAGCCCTGCCGGAGGCCCTGTCATGAACGATTCCCCGCTCTTCTATGTCGACGGCCTCACCGAAGGCACCACGCAGTGGCGCGCCGAGTCGTTCCAGATGGTGAACTGGGGCGGCTTTCAGGGCCACCACGAGGTTGCGTTCGCGCCCAGCGCCACCCTGGTGTCCGGCGCGTCCGGAACCGGCAAGAGCAGCCTGCTCGACGCCTACCTCGCCCTGATGATGCCGTCGGACACCCCCTTCAACGGCGCCTCCAACGACGCCGGCTCCGGGCGGGCGCGCAGCGCCGACCAGCGCAGCCTGATGACCTACCTCAAGGGCAAGACCGACGCCAACCGGGAGGCCGGCACGGGGGAGCTGCAGGACCAGGTGCTCCGCGGTGCCCACGAGTCCACCTGGGGTGCCGTGTCGATGACCTTCATCGACGACAACCAGCGCCGTTTCACAGTGTTACGGGCCTACTTCGTGCCCCGTGGCGCCACCCGGTTCGCCGACATCACCATGAAGATGGCCACGATCGACGGATACCTCGACCTGCGCGACCTGGCCGACGTGACCGAGTCCCGGTTCGACAAGCGCGCCCTCAAATCCCGGTTCCCCGAACTGGATGTCTTCGACACCTATGCGGCGTTCGCCCAGACCCTGTACACCCGCCTGGGCATCGGCGCCAACGGCGAGGGCGGCAAGGCGCTCAGGCTGCTCGCACGCATCCAGGCCGGCCAGCAGGTCAAGACGGTCGACGGGCTCTACAAGTCGATGGTGCTTGAGGAACCGTCCACCTACGGGGCCGCCGACAAGGCCGTTGCCCACTTCGAAGACCTCGAACGGTCCTACGGCGCCATGGTCGCCGAGGCGCAGAAGGCCAAGGTGCTGGAACGCCTGCCCGTCCTGCACCGCGTCTACGAGACGGCGACCGATAAGGCCGACCTGATCGACACCTTCGGCGTGCACCGCTCCGGCGACACGCCGTTCGTGCTGTGGCAGCTCCGCACGGAGCAGAGCCTGCTCGAGGAAGCCGCCGACGTCAACCGGGTGCAGCGGCGCGACACCCAGCTTCGCTCCACGACGGCCCGGGATGCCGAGACCGCGTTGAAAGCGCGCGTCGCCGATCTGCAGCGCCAGCAGCGTGACAACGGCGGCGACGTGCTCGTCAGCCTGCAGAACGAGCTTGGCCAGCTCACCGACAAACGCGACGACGTGGCCGCCGAGCGCTCCAAGTTCGACGAGCGCATCCGGCCTCTCGGCCTCTCCATCGACTCCGGCGACGACTTCGATCGGGCCCGCGCCGCGGCCGACGGGTTCCTGTCCGGCTTTCCCACTGCCGAAATCGACCTCGAGAACAAGAGAAGCGCGCTGCAACGCACGGCCTATCCGGTCGAGGAGAACCTCCGCACCCTGGGGCAGGAGCACCAGTTCCTGTCCGGGCGGGCGAGTCTGGTTCCCCAGCACCTGCACAGCGCACGCCTGCTGATCGCCGAGGCGTCGGGCATCCCCGCCGAGGAGCTGCCCTTTGTCGCCGAACTGATCGATCTGGCCCCCGGCGAGGACGCCTGGCGCCAGGCGGCCGAGGTCACCTTGGCCTCCGTCGTGCGCGTCCTGCTCGTCGACGAGACTCGTCTGCGCGCGCTCAGCCTGGCCATCGACCCGCTCCGCATCCCCGTGCGCATCCACTTCGACGGGGTGCCGCTGCGCGCGCACGAGCAGATCGACGGTGACCCGCGCTTCGTGTCGGGAAAGCTCGTCTTCAAGGACTCGCCCTTCAGTGGCTGGGTGCGGGACCGGGTACAGGCCGCGAACCTCGACGCGGAGTGCGTCGCCACGGCCGCCGACCTCGTCGGGGACGGCCCGAGGGTCACCCCGAGTGGGCAGACCCGCAACGGTTCCCGCGGCGCCCATGGCTGGAACAGCGACCAGAAGTCGATCATCGGCTTCTCCAGCCGCACCCGCCTGCACGACATCGACGAGGAGCTGGCCCGCCTGCGGCTTGAGGCCGACAGCCTGGCGCGTGAAGCCTTTGCGCACGGGGCGAGCCTCGCCGACCTCCGGGCCCGCAGGGGCGCACACCAGTTCGTCGTCGACGCGGCCTGGCCGGCCATCGACGTGCAAGCCGCGGATGTCCGCATCACTGACAAGCGGGCCGAGCGCGAGCGCGTGCTCGCCGACAGTGACGTGCTGCGCGCCCTGAAAGACGAGGAAGAGCGTCTGACCGCCGAACTGGAAACAGCCCAGAAGCTGAAGCACGCCACGGAGGTTGCCCTGCAGGCCCTCGTCGCCAAGCAGGGCCGCTTCGTGGACCGGCAGGATGCGGTGAGCAGCCGCCTCGACCGCATCGACGGTGACCCGGAAGCCGCGCTGTCCCTGTCGGAGGAGCACGCCACCCACCTCGACGCCCAGTTCGCGGCTGTCGCCGACCAGCACGACCTCGACGCGTTCGACGGGGCCATCAGGCGGCTGCGCGAGCGCCTCACCGAGCAGTCCAGTCAGGACCGGGACAGCGCCGCGGGCGCCCGCAACACCCTGATCGGCATCTTCGAGACCTTTCAGAGCCGCTGGCCCGACCCGAACATCGGCGTCTCGCTCGATTCCTACCCGAGCTACCGGGACATCCTTGACGCCGTCTACACACTCGGCTTGCACGATCGGCGCCAGGAGTGGAAGCGCCGCCTCGCGCTCTGGAGCGGCCAGGACCTGGTTCCCCTGGTCGGGGCATTCACCTCCTCCATCGAGGA
The DNA here is from genome assembly GCF_002929845.1 of Cryobacterium sp. M96. Lineage (GTDB taxonomy): Bacteria > Actinomycetota > Actinomycetes > Actinomycetales > Microbacteriaceae > Cryobacterium > Cryobacterium sandaracinum. The sequence goes on along the minus strand of NZ_PJJS01000051.1, from coordinate 71,964 downwards.
AATCGAAGATCGTCTCCGTCCCATCAACGAGATCCTCACCACACTGCCGTTCGGAGCCGGGCGCGACCGACTCAAGATCGCGTTGCGTCGCCTCCACCGCGATGACGCCACCGCGTTTCGCACGGAACTCAAGGTGCTGTCCTCCGGATCCACGGATGCCTTCACCGACGAGCAGACCGAAAGCCGGTTCACCCGGTTGCAGGCGTTCATGAACCTGATCCGCAAGTCCGCCGACGGTCCGCGCCAGGAATCCCAGCGCGATCTGCTGCTCGACGTGCGCCGGCACGTGGAGATCACCGCCGTGCGCACCACCCCGGAGGGCGTGGAGATCAGCACCTACTCGTCGCTCGGCGGCAAGAGCGGTGGCGAGTCCCAGGAACTGGTGGCGTTCGTCGTGGGAGCCGCCCTGCGGTTCCAGCTCGGCGACGAGAGTCGCACCCGCCCGCGTTTCGCGCCGGTCTTCCTCGATGAGGGCTTCGTGAAATCGGACTCCGAGTTCGCCGGCCGTGCCGTGTCGGCGTGGAAGGGGCTGGGCTTCCAGCTCATCATCGGTTCCCCGCTCGACAAGGTCACCGCGCTTGAGCCGCACATGGAGCTGGTGCTCTCGATGACCAAGAACAACAGCACCGGGTTCTCCTACATCACGCCGCTCTCGTCGCCGGTGCGCTCGCATTAAGCTCCGCGCAGGACCCTACCGCGACAGGGGGAGCCCTGATTTCGGCAGGCCTGCACAGTAAGATTTTGTAGCGTGGCCGCAATTAAGGTGATCGTCGACGAGGGGCTCAAGATCGCGCTTTCCGCCGTCCGAATGGCGGTGAAGAACGACATCATCGTGGGCGCTCTCGGTGATCACGCCGACTACGATCCGGAACGCTACGCGGCGACCGCCCGGCACGAGCTGCACCTGCTCACCCGGCAGAACGAGCAGTACGCCCGCCGGGTCAAGGACCTGCGCACAGAGCTGACCAGGTCACGGTGGACCTCCGATCTCACGGAAGACCAGCACCACGACATCATTCAGCTCAAACTGCGCCGACGCGTGCATGAGAAGCTCGCCGAGGCCCTCGAGGCCGTGGCCGCCGACGACGACAAGGTCGCGCGTCTCGTGCGGCGGGCCCAGCGGGCCGCCAGCGACGAGGTCAGTGACGCGGTGTCGTCACGCCTGATCAGGCTGAACATCGACTGGCATGACCCCGATTACGAGGCCCGGCGGGAGGCCCGCACCGAGGTGTTTCTGCACATCGACCTCGCCCTTTTGAAGCTCAAGCACGACGCCGCGACCGACCTGTCCGCCAGCGACTACTGACTCCGGACTCAGTTGCGGGTGAAGAGCCGCGCGAAGAAGCCGGGGGTCGGGGCGTCTTTCTCGTGTCCGCGGCACCGCTGTGCACTCGGAACGCCTCGCATCACCTGGTCGACGTGCTGGCCGCACCCGGCCCAGGTCGTTTTTCCACACTTCTTACACGTGACTTGACGGCACATCCGTTGAACCCTTTCGTTGAACTCGTCCGCCCAACATACCCCATGGGGTATCACTTATGCTGCACGGCGTGCCCGCCAGGCGCGCCACGCACCGGTCGACCACAGCGCCCACGCCACGAGCACCGGCTGGAAGAGCAGGCGGATGCCACGGGACAGGTCCGAATCCAGGCCGAACGAATCGGTGGCCGTGACGAACTGGGAGATGTTGCCGGGGAAGATTGCCAGGAAGAACAGGGCCACGACCCAACCCACCTGCACCTTGCGCCTGGCCAGCAGCAGCAGCGACAGGCCCAGAGCGATCTCGACCAGGCCCGACGCAACCACGACGAAATCTCCCTCGAGCGGCAACCAGGTGGGCACCTGGGCGAGGAACGCCTCACGGTTCCAGGCGAGGTGGCTGATCCCGGCGAAGAGCAGGAATGCCCCCAGAGCCAATCGGCCGATCAAGCGGGGGATCGAGGTGCGGGGGGTACGGGTGCCGGTGGCAGCGTCAGAGGTCATGAATCGACTTTAGCCGCGATCTCGGCGTCCGTTCGGGCGTTGAAGATACCCCACATGATGTGCGTCGGGCCGCTGCCGTCCCTGCCGGGCGCCGCCGCGCGGCTGATCCAACGCTCGGCGGCCGCGGTGGCGCCGAGCGCGGTCAGAGACGGCGCGATCCGGGTCTTGCGAATCTTGCCGGCCATCACGCCGCCGTCCGGCGCAAGCCTCCAGCCGCGGCTGGAGGCGAGCACCTGCCCCACCTCTTCGTCGGTGAGCCACCGGGAAAAGCTACGGCTGGGCGGGTCAATGTCGGTGAGCTTCACGTTAGTGCCACCAGTTCGGCCTCCAGGCGTTCCACATCGACCCGGTGGCAGAGTTCCGTGGCCGGTGTCATCGCGGTGGCGCTGCCGGCGGCGACGGCGGCCCGGAACGCCCGGTCCACCGGGAACCCCTGCGCGATCCGCAGCACGAACGCACCGAGAAAGCTGTCGCCGGCCCCGACGGTGCTCTGCACCGTGACCTGCGGCACCCCCAGACGGATGATCCCGCTCGCCGAGGCGAGCACGGCTCCCGCTCCGCCGAGCGTCAGCGCGACGACTTCCGCGGACCCGCGGGCGACGAGCTCGGCGGCCGCGTCGATCTTGCTCTGTTCGGTGTCGAGGGTTGCGCCGACGAGCTCTCCCAGCTCACGCCCGCTCGGTTTGACCAGGTAGACCCCCTCGTCGAGCGCGGCCGCGAGAGCGGGACCGGACGTGTCCACGATGCAGCGGGCGTCGTGCCCGTGCGCCAGACGGGTGACCCGGGCGTAGAAATCATCCGGGACTCCCGGCGGCAGGCTGCCGCTGGCGACCACATAGCCGCCGACCGGAATCGACTCTCCGACGACCGCGAGACAGGCCCGCCACTCGGTTTCACTGAGCTCGGGGCCTTCCAGCACGAAACGGAACTGCTTGCCGGTGCCAGTCTCGTCGACGGTGAAGCTCTCGCGGGTGCTGCCATGGATCGGCACCGCGATGGTCGGGATGCGTTCGGCTTCGATCAGCCGGCGGAAGGCCTCCCCGGTAGGGCCGCCCGCGGTGTACACGGCCAGGGCCTGCCCGCCGAGACGTTGCACTACCCGAGCCACGTTCACGCCGCCGCCGCCCGGGTCGAGGCGGGACCGGCCGCAGCGCATCTTGTGCTCGCTGACCACGTGCTCGGTTGACGTGCTCACGTCGAGAGCGGGGTTGATGGTGAGGGTGAGAATCGGCCGCAGCAGGGCGGCCCTGGGGGAGTCCATGGTTCCAGCGTAGGAGACTTCCCCGCACGCCTCGTGCTGGCGCGGGGTTGAGCCGATAATCGGAGCATTCGCCCCATGACAGAAAGAGGCTCCACCATGACGACCCAACTCAATCCCTACCTGGGGTTCCGGGATACGACCCGGGAAGCGATGGAGTTCTACCGGACGGTGTTCGGCGGCGAGCTGACGCTGAGCACGTTCGCCGAGTTCGAGGCGAGCGACGACAAGGCTGAGCAGGACAAGATTATGCACGCCATGCTGACCACCGACGACGGCCTGGTGCTGATGGCTTCCGACACTCCGAACCGGATGGAGTACCGTCCGGGCACCAACTATTCCGTGTCGCTCAGCGGCGACGACGAACCGGTGCTGCGCGGCTACTGGGACAAGCTCGCGGCCGGGGGCACCGTCGTCATGCCGCTCGAGCCGTCGCCGTGGGGCGACAGCTTCGGCATGTGCGTCGATAGATTCGGCGTGAGCTGGATGGTCAACATCGCCGGCGCACCCGCATAGGTCGGTGGTGGGGGGTTCGCATTCGACGCCGCGCAGATGCAGCAGCTCCTGGTGCAGGGGGAGACCAGGTCTTCGACGCGCTCACAGCCAGGTCGAAGCCGGAGCCGGGTCTACCGAGGCCCGCCACTACGATGATGCTGTGAAGCCCTTCCTGCTGCTCGCCACCCGTTCTGAGGACGAAGCCGCCGATGACGAGTACGCCGGCTTCCTCGCGGCCGGCGATCTGGAACCCGACCAGCTCCACCGGGTGCGGCTCGAGGCTGCGCCGATGCCGCCGATCGACCTGAACGGATACTCGGGCATCATCGTGGGCGGCAGCCCCTTCAACGCGAGCGATTCCGCCGAGATCAAGTCGTCCGTGCAACGCCGCGTCGAGGCCGAGTTGGCCGCCCTCCTCGACCAGGTGCTGGCCCGGGACTTCCCCTTCCTCGGTGCCTGCTACGGTGTCGGACTGCTCACCAGCCATCTGAGCGGCAGGCTGGACCGCACCTGGTCCGAGGAGGCCGGGCCGACCTGGATCTCCCTCACCGAGGCAGGCGCAGCCGACCAGCTGTTCGCCGCGCTCGTGCCCACCTTCCAGGCTTTCGTCGGGCACAAGGAGGCCTGTTCAGAGCTGCCGCCCGGCGCCGTCCTGCTGGCGACCGGGCAGAACTGTCCCGTGCAGGCGTTCCGGGTCGGCAACAACGTCTACGCGACGCAATTCCATCCGGAACTGACCAATGCCGGCATCCTGACCCGCATCCGCATCTACCGCGAGTCCGGCTACTTCGATCCCGACGCCCTGGACGACGTCATCGCGGCGATCGACGCATCCATCGTCACCGAGCCGGCCAAGCTGATGAAGGCCTTCGTCTCGCGCTTCGGCAGGTAGAGCCGGCGGGGTCCGGCGCGGGTCCGGAACCGGTCCCGGATCTAGAGTGGTCCCATGGAACTCGAACCAACCGACCGTTCTGCGGCGGCGCTGCTGGAACTGGCACGATCACTCGGGGTTGACACCTCTTTCACCGGCTGGGACGGTGCTTCACGGGCGGTCGACTTCGGCACCCTGCGTAAGGTCCTGGGTGCCCTCGGCGTTCCCGCCGGCACGCCTGCCGAGGTTGATGCGGCCCTGACCGAGCAGAGCCTCGCGCCCTGGCGCCGGCTCCTGCCTCCCGTCGTGGTGCTCCGCGCGGGCGGCGAGGCCGAGGTGCCCGTGCACGCCGGCGCAGGTTCGACGGCCCTCGTCTGGATCGTCGCCGAGGACGGCACCCGGCACGAGGTGTTGCAGACCGGGCTCTGGGAGAAACCCCGCACCGTCGACGGTCGGCCGACGAGCCGGGCGATGTTCCAAATTCCGGCCGGCCTGCCTCTGGGCTGGCATACCCTGCACGCAGAGAGCGGAGACCACACGGCGCGCTGCGGCCTCGTCGTGACCCCGCCCCGGCTCGAGACCACCCGCAACCTGGCCGGGCATCGCGACTGGGGTTTGATGGCCCAGCTCTACTCGGCGCGCTCCTCCCGGAGCTGGGGGATCGGCGACTTCGCCGACCTTGCCGACCTGGCCGCCATCTCCGGCTCCCAGTACGGAGCCGACTTCGTCCTGGTCAATCCGCTGCACGCGTCCGAGCCCGCCCCGCCGGTCGAGCCCTCCCCCTACCTGCCGTCGAGCCGGCGCTTTTTCCACCCGCTGTACATTCGGGTCGAGGACGTGCCCGAATACGCCTACCTCGCCCCGGCGGCACGAGCCGTTGTCGAGTCCCTCGCTGACCGGCAGCACTCGGCCAACCTGGAGGCGGACCACCTCGACCGCGACTGCGCCTATGCCGCCAAACTGACCGCGCTGGAAGCCGTGCACGAGGTGCGGCCGAGCCCCTCCCGTGCCCACCGGTTCGAGGAATTCTGCGCCGAGCAGGGTCAGGGTCTGGTCGACTTCGCGCTCTGGTGCGCCCTGGCCGAGTTGTTCCCGGCGGATGCGCCGGAATGGTCGATCGAGCCGCGCGGCCCCCGCGGTCCCTTCGCCGCCGAGCACCGGAAGCAGCTCGCGGACCGCATAGAATTCCACAGCTGGCTCCAGTGGCTCTGCGACCAGCAGTTGGAGACCGCTCAACGCGCGGCGACGGATGCCGGGATGGCCATCGGCATCGTGCACGACCTCGCGGTCGGGGTGCAGTTCACCGGGTCCGACGCCTGGACCCTGCAGGGCGTTCTCGCCCCGGGCATGACCGTGGGCGCCCCGCCGGACATGTTCAACCAGCAGGGCCAGAACTGGTCGCAGCCGCCGTGGCACCCCGGCCGGCTGGCCGAGTCGGGCTACGTCGCCTACCGGGACATGCTCCGCAGTATCCTGCACCACGCCGGCGGCATCCGGGTGGACCACATTCTGGGTCTGTTCCGCCTGTGGTGGATCCCGGTCGGCGCCGGACCGGGAGAGGGCACCTACGTGCACTACGACCACGAGGCACTCATCGGCATCCTGGCCCTCGAGGCCCAGCGCGCCGGCGCCGTGGTGATCGGCGAAGACCTCGGCGTCTTCGAGCCCTGGGTGCGCGACTACCTCGCCGAACGCGGCATCTTCGGAACCTCGATCCTCTGGTTCGAACGAGACAACGGCGTGCCGCTGGCCCCCGAACGGTACCGCCAGGCCTGCCTGACCAGTGTGAACACCCACGATCTGCCTCCGACGGCCGGCTATCTCGCCGGCGACCACGTGGCCCTGCGCGAATCGCTCGGTCTGCTCGGGCGATCGGTCGAGGAAGAGCGCACCGCGGACCTTGCCGAGCAGTCCGCCATGCTGGCCGCGCTTCGTGAACGCGGCCTGCTGCCGCCGCTCGGCACCGAGCCAGCCCCGACCGTGCAGGAGACGGTTGAGGCGCTCTACGCGTACACCGCACTGACGCCCTCGTCGCTCCTTGGCGTGGCTCTGGTGGATGCGGTCGGCGAGCGCCGGACCCAGAACCAGCCCGGGACCTCGAACGAGTACCCGAACTGGCGCATCCCGCTGGCCGGCCCCGACGGAAAGTCCGTGCTCATCGACGACCTGCCCGGCAACGCCCGCTTCGCCGCCCTGGTGGACGCGATCCGCGCCACTCCCTGAAGCGCTTTATCACGCCGAGGAAGATCTTCGCGCTGTCGGCCCGAACGGCGCCGAGCTGCGGAACCTGCGGGACCTGCCGGCCCCGCGGCCGGGTGTCGTATTCCGTTTTGGGCATTTGAACCGAGGAAGATGGGACGGATGACCACCCCCCAGAGCACTACCGCCCTTCGAGGCGCGCGCGACCACCTTCTGCAGCTGCGAGACGATCATGCGCGCGCCCAGGCCGAGTTCGAGTGGCCGGATGTGGGGGCGAACTTCAACTGGGCCGTCGACTGGTTCGACGTCATCGCCGCTGGCAACGACAAGACCGCCCTGTGGATCGTGGAGGAAGATGGTCGCGAACTGACGGTGACCTTCAGTGAGATGTCGGCGCGCTCCGACCAGGTGGCCACCTGGCTGATCTCCCGGGGCGTCGGGCACGGCGACCACGTCATGCTGATGCTGGGCAACCAGGTCGAGCTCTGGGAGCTGATGCTCGCCATCATGAAAGTGGGCGCGGTCATCCTGCCCACGTCCACGGTGCTTGCGACCGGCGACCTGGCCGACCGGGTTCTGCGCGGCGGTGTGCAGCACGTCATCGCCAACGCCGGCGACGCCGCCAAGTTCGACGCGGTGCCCGGCGACTTCTCGCGCGTCTGCGTCGGTGCGGCCACCCCCGGCTGGGCCGACTACGCGGATGCCGCGCTCGTCGCGGCCGAGAAGCCCGCCGTGGTCGTGTCCTCCGACGACGCGTCCCTGATCTACTTCACCTCGGGCACCACCAGCAAGCCGAAGATGGTGGTGCACACCCAGACGTCCTATCCCGTGGGGCACCTGACCACCATGTACTGGATCGGACTCCGCCCGGACGACGTGCACCTGGCCATCAGCTCGCCCGGCTGGGGCAAGCACGCCTGGAGCAGCTTCTTCGCCCCGTGGATCGCCGAGGCCACCGTCTTCGTCTACAACTACGCCCGGTTCGACCCGTTCGCCCTCGCCGACCAGCTGCACCGCGCGAAAGTGACCACCTTCTGCGCCCCGCCGACCGTGTGGCGCATGCTGATCCAATCCGACGTCGGCGCCAAACCGGTAGGCCTGCGCGAGATCATCTCGGCCGGCGAGCCGCTCAACCCGGAGGTCATCCACCAGATCCAGCGTTCCTGGGGACTCACCATCCGGGATGGCTACGGCCAGACCGAGACCACGGCGATCGTGGGCAACGCCCCGGGTTCCGCACTTCTGGCCGGTTCGATGGGGATGCCCCTGCCGGGCGTCGCGATCACGCTGCTCGATCCCATCACCGGTGAGGAGAGCGACGAGGGCGAGATCTGCCTCGACCTGTCCCGCACCGCGGTCAACCTGATGGCCGGCTACCACGGGGATCCCGAACGCACGCGGGAGGCCGTGCGGGACGGTTACTTCCACACCGGTGATGTCGCCAGCCGCGACGCCGAAGGCTACATCACGTTCATCGGCCGCACCGACGACATCTTCAAGTCCTCCGACTACAAGGTCTCCCCGTTCGAGGTCGAGAGCGTGCTGCTGGAGCACCCGGCCGTGGCCGAGGCGGCCGTCGTGCCCGCGCCCGACGACACCCGGCTGAACATCGCGAAGGCCTACATCGCCCTGGCGGCGGGCTGGGAGTCCAACGGCGAAACGGCGCTCTCGGTGCTGCGCCACGCCCGCACCGGTCTGCCCCCGTACATGCGGGTGCGGCGGGTCGAGTTCTACGAGCTGCCCAAGACCAGTTCCGGCAAGATCCGCCGGGTCGAACTGCGCATGCGCGAGGATGCCGCGGCCGCCGAGAACACCCGGCTCCCCGGTGAGTGGCGCGACGACCAATTCCCCGAGCTCAAGCGCTGACCGGCCGTTCCGGCCGCTCACGGCAATCCGGCGGAGACCTCCAGGACGAGGCCGCGGATGGCCGCGAGCGGGATCGGCAGCCAGGAGGGTCGGTTGCGGGTCTCGTAGACGGCCTCGTAGAGGGCCTTGTCCAGCTCGAACGCGTCGAGCAGGGGCTCCTGACCGGCCAGGCTCTGGCCGGATCGCAGCGTGTAGCCGTCGAGGAACGCGTGCTGGCACGCCGCGGCCCACGCTTCGGCCGACGCCGTCTGGTCGCCGGGCGAGGACCGCTCCACCGTGCCGGCCACATAGGAGAAGGACCGCAGCATCCCGGCGATGTCCTTCAACGGCACATCCGGCTGGGTGCGATCGTCGAGGGGGCGCAGCGGTTCGCCCTCGAAATCCACCAGCACCCAGCCGCGGCCGGGGACCTCGAGGGCCTGGCCGAGGTGGAAATCGCCGTGGATGCGCTGCAGCCGGGGCCAGCAAGCCCTCTCCGCCCGCTCGAAGATCGCCTCGACGGCCGTATCGTAGCCGGTCAGGGCGGGCACCTCGGCGGCGGCGCTGCGATAGCGCTCGCGCATCCGGCCGAGTTCGGCGGCGATGACCGCGGGGGTGGCGTCGTGAGTGGGCATCACGGCGGCCAGGTCGGCGTGCACGGCTGCCGTCGCCACGCCCAGCGCCCGCGCCTGTTCGCTAAAGTCCTCCCCGGCCCCGGCCGAGGCCAGGGCGGCCCGCCAGGCATCCGGGGCGCCCGGCAGGAACTCCTGGGCGAAGACGAGATGGCCCGTGAGGGTGACCCGCGGTTGCTCCGGCTCGGTCCACTCGCCGACCACGCAGCCCACCGGTTCCGGCACGAAGTGTGAGCCGGCCCGGGCCAGGGCCGATTGCACGGACACGTCTGGATTCTCGCCGGGATGCAGCATCCGGAACACCTTGCAGATGACGGGACGAGCCGGGCGCCCGGCGGCGTCGACGCAGTCCAGGATGATCGAGGTGTTCGACTGTTCTCCGCGCAGCAGACGGCCGGCGACAACCCGGGCCGGCCGTTCGGCGGGATCTGCGCTCGAGTGGAGTTCGCCGCGAGCCCGCGCGCCGAGGTTTTCGGGCTCAGGTGAGGAGGCCTGGCGCAGGATGAAACCCAGCAGAGCGCGCCCGTAGGCCGGGTCGGCGGTGCCGTCGTAGACCGCGCTGCCGTCGGCGAGGGTGACGATGAGGCCCTGCCCGCCTGCGGGGAGGGGAGTGGTCCGCTGGGTCAGGGGCAACTGGTAGAGGGTGCGGGTCGGGGCTGCGGCATCGAAGACGAGCTCAGTGCGGATGTCCACCTCGGCTTCCTCGCTCGGAAGCACCCAGCGCCCGATGCTGACCAGTCTCGGCACACGGCCCTTGTCGGCGAACCATCGCTGCGTCGCCACCCAGTGGTTGAGGTAATCCGGAAGTGGGATTGCGCGACCGTCGACAGTCATGGCCTCAGCGTACGCCCGCGCCGACGGGAGCCGACAGCAGGGACACCACGACGGTGCCACCCTTCGTCGACTGCTCGCCGATCGGCTCGAAGCCGAGCCGGGAGTGGAACGCCAGCGACCGAGGGTTCGGAGGTGCGATGTTCACTTCGCAGAAGACCTGGCCGACCTCGGCCGCGCGGGCCGCCGCGAAAATCGCGGTGTAGAGCAGGGCGCCGAGACCCTGGTTGCGGGCCTGGTCCGACACCACGATGCGGTCCACGTAGAGGAAGGACTCCGACCGGGCGGAGAACCATCGGTAGTTCTCGCTCGCGTAGTCGGCGTCGACCCCGAACAGCACGGCGAAGCCGAGCACCTCTCCCGGCGCGTCGTCGTGCACGACCGCGAGGGCGTGGCTGCTGGCCGCGAGCAGGGCGGAGAGGCTCGCCTCGTCATGGGCGTTGACGGCAGGCACAGCGGCGTTGTTGAGTCCGAGCACCGGTGCGGCGTCGGCGGGAAGGAGATGGCGGAGCGAATAGGGCATGGGATGACGATAATCCAGGTGCCGCCTACTCGGTGACGCGCCGGCGCATCCCGTTCGCCACCAGGGCCAGGCAGAGCGCGCAGACCACGAACAGAATGCTCAGAAGCACCGGGTAACCGGCCACGGCATTGAGCCAGGCGAAGGCGACCGGCAGCAGGAAGCCGATGTAGGTGAGGCTGTAGTAGACCCCGGTGATACCCGCCAGGTCGGCCGCCGTGGAGATCTTCTGGATCTCCACGAGCCCGGCCACGATGCTCACACCGTAGGCGGCGCCGAGCACGACGGCCGTGAGGAACGCGAGCACCGGGGACAGCACGATCGCCGTGACCACGCTGAGACCCACTCCCAGCAGCATCACGGACATCCCGACCATGAGTGCACGCCCATCGGTGACCCGGTTGATCCGAGCCACCTGCGGTTGCGCGAGCGCGCCGGTGCCGAGGGTCACAACCGTGAGCAGGGTCGCGTAGGCGAGGTTGAGGCTGCCGAGTTGGTCCTGGACCAGAGTGGGCATGATCGCGTAGGCGATGCCGGCGGCGCCGAAGACCCAGGGAGCTGACGGAATGATCACGCGCACGAAGCGGCGGTGTCCGGCCAGCGGAACCGCCAGGTCCTGCCAGAAGGGCCGGTGTGCCCGGTAGCGCGGCACGGTCTCCGGGGCCCTCAGCAGGCGGGGGAGCACAAGCAGGCTGAGCACGATGTGCACGACATAAGGGGAGAGGGTCGGCATCGGCCCCCACTGCGCGAGCACTCCGGCCACCCCGGCCCCGAGCCCGAACCCGACCGTGAGGGTGAGTGAAGGCCGCCGTGCCCCTGCCGTGCGGCCGGCCTGGTTGTCGAACGGCGGGCTGGACAGTTCCTTGAGCCACGCGGTTCCCACCGCCATCGCCACGGCGACGCTCAGCCCCGCCAGCAGGCGCCCGGCGGAGAGCATGATCCCGCTTGAGAATCCCAGACCCAGCAGGATGCTGGCGAGAATTCCCAGGACGACGCCTGCCAGGGTCAAGGGTTTGCGCCCGTAGCGGTCCGAGAGTGCGCCGGCGAGCAGCAGCCCGGGGACCAGGCCCACCACGTAGAAGCCGAGGAAGAGGTCGGTCATGACGACGGAATAGTGGCCGAGCGATTCGTACATGTGCAGGAGGGGCGTGAAGTGGTTCCCACCCCAAGCCATGACGAACAGGGCAGGAGCGGCGAGCTGCCAGGCGGGAACGGTACGGCGGAAAGTCATGGGTCTTTTCTGAAAAGCAGGTGCGGGAAGGTGGGGGACGGTCAGGGCGCCAGCTGCGCGTGATGACCGTCTTCGACGTGCTGGCGCAGAGCGACCTCGTAGGCGAGGGTGTCGCCGCCGCGCAGGTGGTGGGCAAGGATTCGGTGTTCGGCCACCAGACGGTCGAGGTTGCGCGGGTCGCGCAGGGCTGCCCGGTGCACGAGGCGCTCAAGCCTGGGGCCGAGCCGGGTGTAGATCCCGTCGATGACCCGGTTATGCGTCTCGTCGACGATGCGGGCATGGAACCGGTGGTCGGCCCGGGCGAACGTGAGCAGGTCGCCGGCCAGGGCGGCGTCGGACTGGACCCGAATAAGGTCCTGCAACTCGGCGTCGACGCCCGGGATGTCGTCCGGCCGCTCGCTGAGCAGGGTCACCGCCGTGTTCTCCAGCATGACGCGCACCTGTAGCAGCTCGGCCGTCTCCGTGTCGCCCAGGGCTGTGACGACCGCGCCCTTCTTGGGGAAGAGCGTCAGGAGCCCGTGAGCCTGGAGTTCGAGGAAGGCCTCCCGCACGGGGGTGCGGCTGGTGGAGAGGGCCTCGGCAATTTCGCCCTCGGTGATCAGCGAGCTTGCGGCCAAGGTGCCGGAGATGATGGCGTCGGCGACGGTCGTGTAGATCCGGTCGACGGCGGAGGGGGCCGCGGCGGGGGGCCTGGCGGCTCCGCGGGACATCGGGAGGAAGCTCATGCCTCAACCTTAGTCACACATGCACCTATCTATAAATGCATCAATGGATGCAATCTCATAAATTTCGCGTTCGGGTGGGTCTGACGGGAGTAGTGTTGGGAAAGAGGGCAAGTCACACGGTGCATCGTTGCATTAGCCGGAGCCTCGTGGTCCTGCTCTCTCGGCCCGACTGCGGGAGAGACACTTTCGCGGAGGGTGTCTCGATCCCACGAGGAGAGCAATCTACATGACAATCACTGAAGGTGTTCGCAGCGGAACGGATGATGCCGGTCGGACTGACTTCGCCTCCGGCCCCTGGCAGGATTCGATCGATCTGCGCGACTTCATCCAGCGCAATTACACCCCCTACCTGGGCGACTCGAGCTTCCTTGTCGGAGCGACCGCACGCACCACGGGGATCTGGGCCAAGCTGTCCGAGATGTTCCCCGAGGAACGCCGTAAAGGCGTCTACGACGTCGACGCCACCACGCCGTCGTCCATTACGGCCCACGCTCCGGGCTACATCGACCAGGCAAACGAGGTAATCGTCGGACTGCAGACGGATGCTCCGCTCAAGCGTGCCATTATGCCTTTCGGCGGGTGGCGCATGGTTGCCACCTCGCTCGAGACCTACGGCTACCCCGTGTCTCCCGAACTTGAAAAAGTCTTTACCGATTACCGCAAGACCCACAACACCGCCGTCTTCGACGTCTACCCTCCCGGGGTCCGTCGTGCACGAAACAGCCACCTGATCACCGGACTGCCCGACGCCTACGGCCGCGGCCGTATCATCGGCGACTACCGCCGTGTCGCCCTCTACGGCGTCGATGCCCTCATCACGGGCAAGAAGAACGACCGCGCCGAGCTCGACATGGAGCCCTCGACCGAGGACATCATCCGCGCCCGCGAGGAAAACTCGGAGCAGATCCGGGCCCTCAAGGAACTCATCCAGATGGCGGCCTCCTACGGCTCCGACATCTCCAAGCCGGCCACCACCGCGCGCGAAGCCGTGCAATGGCTCTACTTCGCCTACCTCGGCGCCGTCAAGGAACAAAACGGTGCTGCAATGTCGTTCGGCCGCAACGCGGCCTTCCTCGACACCTACATCGAGCGCGAACTCGTCGCCGGCACCCTGACCGAAGAGGGCGCCCAGGAGCTGATCGACGACCTCGTCATCAAGCTGCGCATCGTGCGCTTCCTGCGCACCCCCGAATACGACGAGATCTTCGCCGGCGACCCGACCTGGGTCACCGAGTCGCTCGCCGGCATCGGTGAAGACGGCCGCCCGCTCGTCACCAAGACCACGTTCCGCTTCCTGCAGACGCTCTACAACATCGGCGCAGCGCCCGAGCCGAACCTCACCGTTCTCTGGAGCGACGCTCTGCCCGAGGGCTTCAAGCGTTTCTGTGCGCAGGTGTCGATCGACACCTCGGCCATCCAGTTCGAGTCCGACGAGATCATCCGCGCCGAGATGGGTGACGACGCCGCGATCGCCTGCTGCGTCTCGCCCATGCGCGTCGGCAAGCAGATGCAGTTCTTCGGTGCACGCGTCAACGCCGTCAAGGCGTTGCTGTACTCGATTAACGGTGGAAAAGACGAGGTGTCCGGCAAGCAGGTTGCCCCGGCCACCACGCCGAACGCCGACGAGGTGCTTTCCTACGACACCGTCTTCCCGGCCTACCTGGAAACGCTCGAGTGGCTCGCCGAGACCTACGTCACGGCTTTGAACTGTATTCACTACATGCACGACAAGTATGCCTACGAGCGTCTCGAAATGGCGCTGCACGACAAGGAGATCATCCGCACGATGGCTTGCGGAATCGCCGGCCTGAGTGTGGTCGCCGACTCCCTGTCGGCCATCAAGTACGCCACGGTCCGCCCGGTGCGCGACGAGACCGGCCTGGTCGTCGACTACACGATCGAGGGCGAGTTCCCCCAGTTCGGCAACGATGACGACCGCGTCGACACCATCGCCGTCGACGTGATGGAGCGGTTCATGAAAATGATCCGCAAGCACCCGACCTACCGCGACGCCATCCACACCCAGTCGATCCTGACGATCACGTCCAACGTGGTCTACGGCAAGGCCACCGGCAACACGCCGGATGGTCGCCGCAAGGGCGAGTCGTTCGCTCCGGGTGCCAACCCGATGAACGGCCGCGACACCCACGGGATGCTCGCGTCGGCGCTCAGCGTCGCCAAGCTCCCCTACAGTGAAGCGCAGGACGGCATCTCGCTGACCAACACGGTGGTTCCCAGTGGTCTCGGCCACACCAAGGAAGAGCAGATCACCAGCCTGGTCGGCCTCATCGACGCGTTCACGTCGGCAACCGGTTACCACATCAACGTGAACGTGCTCAACCGCGACACTCTCGAAGACGCCATGGCGCACCCGGAGAACTACCCGCAGCTGACGATTCGCGTGTCCGGCTACGCGGTGAACTTCGTCCGCCTGACCCGCGAGCAGCAGATGGATGTCATCAGCCGCACGTTCCACTCGCACTGATCACTGATATCAACGCGGCGACGCTGAGTAGGACGAGACAATGCCAGCAGTAAACCTCGGTCTGCCCAGCGCCGGCGCGGCGATCGCCCTGGTGGACGGTTCATCCGTAAGCAGTGAACAAGCCGAACTGGCTGAACTCCACCACCTCGAAATGGAGGCGATTCACAACGGATCGGTCGCCAGTGTCCACTCGTGGGAACTGGTCACCGCCGTTGACGGTCCCGGCACGCGAATGACACTCTTCCTTTCCGGGTGTCTGCTGCGCTGCCAGTACTGCCACAACCCGGACACCTGGAAGATGAAGGATGGGTTGCTCACCACGCTGGACGACCTCGTCGCCAGGGTCAAGCGCTATAAGGGCGTCTTCGACTCGACCGGCGGAGGGCTGACCATCTCCGGTGGCGAACCGCTCATGCAGCCTGCCTTTGTGACTCGACTCTTCGAGGAGTGCCACAAGCTCGGCGTGCACACCACCCTGGACACCTCTGGGTTCCTGGGCAAGAGCGCGTCGGACACGCTGCTGGACAACCTCGACCTCGTGCTGCTCGACGTCAAGTCCGGCATCCCCGAGACGTACAAAGAGGTGACCGGCCGAGACCTCGCTCCGACGATCGCATTCGGTGACCGCCTGAGCGAGCGGAACATTCCCGTCTGGGCGCGTTTCGTTCTCGTCCCGGGTCTGACCGACGCCGTCGACAACGTCGACGCCGTCGCCGAGATCGTGTCGCGCTGGCCGAACGTGCAGCGCGTCGAGGTTCTGCCCTTCCACCAGATGGGGGAGGACAAATGGGACCGGCTGAACATTCCATACCCGCTGCACGGCTCTCATCCTCCGGATGAGGCACTGCTGGTGCGGGTGAGGGCCCAGTTCGAGGCGCGGGGCTTGACGGTCTTCTAGACGCGAATCACACTCGAACCAGACGAGGCGTGGCATCTCTAGCGGTGCCACGCCTTTTCTGCGCAGTAAGCCAGAGGATGCCTCCTGCCAACCGCAGAAAAGCCGGAGTGGTTCGACTGATCGGCATTTGCTGGCTCGGTGGCGGACTCGCATTTCTGCTCATCGGAGGGCTGGGCCTCGTGGTTTCGAGTGCCGTGTTCGAGAGTCTGCCGGGCTACCCGGACATCGAACCGCTCTCCCAGAAGAGCAACACCTACGCCGCCCAGAACGACGGCACGTCCGTGCTGCTGGCCTCTTTCTACGATCAGAACCGCATCGAGGTCGACTGGGACGAGATCAGCCCCTACGCCCGGGATGCCGTCATCGCCGCCACCCCCGCCCGCGAGATCAAGAAAATGCGCCTCGCAATCGGGGCGGAGAAGAAATTCCCCCAGAACGACATCCTGCGCCAGTACCTCAACATCACCGGTTTCGGCGGCACCGTCTACGGCAACGAGGCCGCGGCGAACTACTACTTCGGCACGACGGCCGCAGAGCTCACCCTGCCGCAGGCCGCAAACCTGGTGGAGATCGTGGACAACCCGGCCAAGTTCCGCCTCGACAATCCCGGCAGTGAGACCAACGGCTACGCAGTCAACAAGGCACGCCGGGACTACATCCCGCGCGAGATGGTCGAGCACGAGAAGATCACCGCAGCGGAATTCCAGGCTGCCGTGGCCACACCGGTTCAACCGGCCATCCAGGGCACGTTCAACGACAGTTGTCGGGGCCGCAGAACTATGATTTTCAGAACCGAAACCCGAGAAACGACGCCGGGGAGAGCGGCAGAAACTCCAGCGCGCTCGAGTCCACCCTCGGCTCGATCAATACGGGTTTCATCGGGATGGCGAAGAAACTGGACCTGTGCGGCATCCTTCAGACGGCCGCGGCTTTCGGAGTGCATCGCGCCGACGGCAGCCCGCTCGTGCAGACCGCGGCGGCCGTGATCGGAACGAATGAGGTGGCTCCGCTGACCATGGCCGGTGCCTTCGCGGGCATGGTCTACGCGACGCGTCGGGTGATGACCGACAACACGGCAGCTCGACGGACAATTCCGACGACTAGGAGATTCCGGAACCGGAACCGGAACCGGTGACGGTGACGGCGATGAGCGCTTCGTTGTGCCTGAGGAAGCCCGGCTTCCAGGGTGGGTCGAAGCGGGCGAAATAGGGTCGGCCTGCGAGCAGGAGACCCTCGCGGCTCACCGCGTCGACGAGGAGGGTGCCGTTCTGCGCGAACCTTTCCTCGCTCCAGCCGCCGTTGAAGCGGCGGGCGGCGACCGTGCGCTCGGGGACCTCCTTCGTGCTGACCTGCGCGTCGCGGGGCACGGGCACCTCCGCGGGCGGCATCCCGTCGGGGAGGACGAAGCTGACGGTGTGGCTCTGCGGGGTCGTGGTCTCCTGGATCACGGGCGCGGTCATCGCGAGGCGTGTCGAGGTCTGGTTGTTGCCGCTGATGTATTGGAAGAGCGGCCCGAAGCCGCGGTTGCCGGCCGCGGAGAAGTCCCCGGCCACCTCCACCTGCACCAGCACGGTGCGGGGATAGTGACGCAGTTCGAAGTCGGCGTACTGACGAAGCACGTCGTAGCGCTGTTTCTCGGTCATGGACACCAGTGTAAGCGCGGGTCAGGCGGTGCGTCGGGGCCATAGATGGTGCACATTCGTGGTCGCCATGGCCGCCAGGTCCTCGGCCAGTTCGTCGGCCAGGTCGTGGGCGCGGTCGGCGTTCCGGGCGGCCGCCTCGCCCGCGTGACGCAGCTTGACCCGGCGGGCGACATCCGTGAGATCCCACAGGTTCTCGCCCGTGACGGAGACGCCCTTCGCGCCGGACCGACGGGTGCGGCCGCGCACCAGCAGTTGGCCGGTGTGGAACACCGGGCCGCCGATGCGCTCCTGGGCGTCGTGGAAGAACACGACGTTCGAGACCGGTCCGGTGCCGTCGTCGAGGCTGACGAAGACCACCCGGCGCCCGTTTCGCATCGGCGGCGTGTTCGTGGCTCGGCGCACCCCGGCCAGGAGCACCTCGGTGCCGCCGGGCAGGTTGATCAGCTCGGAGGCCGGCGTAACGCCCAGCTCCGTGAACAGCGGGTAGAACCGGGCCATCTGGTGCCCGGACACCGCCAGGCCCAGATCCCTGAGTTCGAGGTCGGTCTGGCTGCGGCCGCGCAGCTCGAGCGAGGTCACCGCGTTGAACCGGGACCCCTCGTATTCGAGCACCGGCAGAGGCACGTCGAAGGCGAGCTGGTCGTCGTGGATGGTGACCGCTGTGCCGCGGAGAGACTGGATGTGGGCGAGCAGCTCGTGCCGACGGGTGCGGTCGTACCCGATGAAGCTGTCGAGCGCTCCCACCCGGGCGAGCGCCTCGAACGTGCTGCGCCGCGGGCGCACCCGGTCCCGGAAGTCCTGCAGCGAGGTGAACGGCTGGTGGCGCACGATGCGGGCGCGTTCGGCGGCCGTGCAGCCGGAGAGTTCCGGCAGGGCGAGACGGATGCCGCGCCGGCCGCCGTCGGACTGCTCGCCGTCGATCTGCTCCACCCGGTAGTCGAGGGCGCTGTGTTGCACGTCCAGGCCCAGTACCGGCACGCCGAGCAGCCGAGCCTCGGCCACGATCAGGTCTTTCGGCCACATACCGGGGGCGTGGGTGAGGAGTCCGGCCAGGAACACCGCGGGGTGGTGGGTCTTGAGCCAGGCGGACTGGTAGGTGGGCAGGGCGAACGCCGCCCCGTGCGCCTTGGCGAAACCGAAACTACCGAACCCGGCGAGCACCCTCCAGGCGCGGTCGATCACGGCGGGGGTGAACCCGCGCTCGAGGGCACGCATCCGCACGTACTCCTCGATCCGGGCAAGCTGCTCCGGTTTGCCAAGGTGGCGGCGGAAGACATCCGCTCGGCCGAGCCCGCAGCCGGTGAGTTCGTCGAACAGTCGCATCACCTGCTCGTGGAAGATCACCACACCCTGGGTCTCCCGGAGGAACGGCTCGAACCGAGGGTGGATGTAGTCGGGCATCACCTCCCCATGCCGGGCCTGAAGGTATTTCAGGGGCATGTTGTTCTGCATCGGCCCGGGCCGGAACAGGGAGATCTCCACGGTGAGGTCGTTGAACACCTCGGGCTGCAGCTTGCCGACCAGCTCCATCTGGCCGGGAGATTCGATCTGGAAGATGCCGAGGGTGCGAGTGGAGCGGATCAGTTCGAAGGTGTCCGGGTCGTTCAGTGGGATTCGGTCGAGGTCAATGGTCTCGCCCGACAATCGGTGATGTTCCTCGACGGCGTGGGCCATGGCCGACTGCATGCGCACACCGAGGATGTCCAGCTTGATCAGGCCCATCGGGTCCATGTCGTGCTTGTCGAACTGGGACATGGGCAGCCCCATGCCGGACGCCTGCACCGGGGTGCGGTCGAGCAGGGAGGCGTCGGAGAGGATGACGCCGCAGGGGTGCACGGAGATGTGCCGGGGAAGCCGGTCGAGTTTGGCGGTCAGGTCGACCAGCAGGTCGAGCTGCGAGGAGGCGCGCACCTCGGCGGCCAACGGCTCGAGCTCGGGCTTCTCGGCCAGGGCGCGGCGGAAGTCGCGCGCGTTGAAGCGCCACATCTGCTTGGCCACCGCGGCCACCTGCTCGTGATTCATGCCGAGGGCCAGGCCGGCGTCGCGCACGGCCCCGCGGCCGCGGTAGGCGTTCGTCATGGACATCAGCGACACCCGATCGCTGCCGAAGGTGTCGAAGAGCGTGCGATAGACGTCGTGCCTTCTGGCGGACTCGACGTCGAGGTCGATGTCGGGCAGGGTCTGCCGCTCGGGGGAGAGGAATCGCTC
This sequence comes from Cryobacterium sp. M96, assembly GCF_002929845.1. Taxonomy (GTDB): domain Bacteria; phylum Actinomycetota; class Actinomycetes; order Actinomycetales; family Microbacteriaceae; genus Cryobacterium; species Cryobacterium sandaracinum. The sequence goes on along the minus strand of NZ_PJJS01000051.1, from coordinate 52,140 downwards.
CCAGAGCAGCCCGTTGGAGATGGGCTCGACGGAGGAGGTGTGCAGGGCGTAGTTGAGCACCGAGCCCACCCCGGACCCGCGCGCCTGGATGCGGATGCCCATCTCCCGGATGATGTCCGCCACCCGGGCGACGGTGAGGAAGTAGCCGGCGAAACCGAGGTGCTCCACCGTCTTCAGCTCATGCACGAGACGTGCGTGCGCAGCATCCGCCAGCGACCGGCCCGCCGGCGACGTGACGGGGTAGCGGTCGTCGATGCCGGCCCGGGCCCGGGCGTGCAGCTCGGTCAGCGGGTCGCCGCTGACGCCGATGATGCGTGCCTCCGGCATGCGCGGGCGACCCAGGCCGATGTCGGAGTCCGGGTCGAGGCTGCACCGCTCGGCAAGCTGCTCGGTGTCGCGGAACAGTCGGTCGACGGCGCCGTCGTCGTGCAGCCCGGCGTCGACGACCATGCGCGCCACCTGCCTCATGGCGACTTCGGGTTTCAGCCAGGCCTGGCCGTTGGTCTGCAGCTGCTCCAGGTTCGCCAGCGCCGTCAGGGTGCGGGCCGCGTCGGCCAGGTCGGCGGTGACGGCCTCGTCGGGGGTGCCGTAGCGCACGGCGTTGGTGAGCACGGCGGGCAGCGCGGCGTGCTCGAAGAGGGCGAGCATGCGGGTGGCCGGCGTCACGCTGCCGGGAGTCCCCGGCGCCGCCAGATGGCAGACGATTTCACCCACCACCGACTGCGGCGGCAGGGCGCGCAGCCACGCGGTGAGGCAGGCGCCGGCCGCGTCGGTGTCGCGGCGCTCGACCGATTGGCCCACATCGGAGGTAGGGCCGAGCAGCACGGTGAGGCAGCGCAGTCCGGCCAGCTCGGCGAGGTGCGAGCGGGCGATGCTGGGGCGCCCCGACGCGCTGTGCGCGGCGCTGTTGTGGGCGGCGCTGACCGCGCGGCAGAGGGCCGCATAGCCACGACCGTTCATATCACCATGGGCGAGCACCACGATCCGGCCCAACGGATGCCCGTCGTCGTCGTGCACCGCGAGGTCGGCGCCCAGCCCCGGCCGGATACCCGCGGCCGCGCAGGCGCGCACGTGCTTGACCGCGCCGTAGAGACCGTCCCGGTCGGTGAGGGCCAGGAAGGAGCCGTTCTGCGCCTGCGTCTGCTCCACCAGCGCCTGGGGGAGTGTGACCCCGAAGTGCGTGGAGTAGGCGCTCGCGACGTGGAGGTGTGCGAACATGTGTGTACTCCTCTGGCGGGCAGGTCGACGGGTGATAGATAGAACGAATGTTCGATGTAGGGAGTGTACGTCACACGGCCGACACGCGCTACCGGCAGTCTGGCGAGGCAGTCTGGCTAGGCTTGGTGGCTCAGCCGTCGTTCGCCTCGTTTGGAGATCCCCATGACCACGCCCACTTCGTCCTGGACGGACTATCTCGGCCGGGCCGCCATCCGCTCCGGTCAGGCCCTGCTGGTCCTCGCCCTGCTGGTGGTGGCCATCTACGGGATCACGCAGCTCAAGCTGGTCTTCACCCCGCTCCTGATCGCCCTGATCGTGGCGTCGGCGCTGCGCCCCTTCATGCGGTTCCTGCTGGCCCGCGGGGCGAACGAATCCCTTGCTGCGGCGATCACCCTGATCTTGAGCGTCGCGGTCTTCGGTGGCGTCGTTACCCTCGTGGTGTTCGGCATCCGCGGCGAGTGGGACACCCTCTTCACCTCGGCCAGCGAGGGGCTCGACAGCCTGCAGGAACTGCTCACCAGCGGCACGCTGCCGATCGATTCCGCTCAGATCGATTCGGTGCGCGAATCGGTCATCGACTTCGCCACCAGCAGCCAGTTCGGGTCCGGGGCCCTGGTCGGGGTCTCCGTGGCCGCCGAGATCGTGGCCGGCGTGGTGCTCGGCCTCGTCGTGCTCTTCTATTTCCTGAAGGACGGCCCCCGCATTTGGAGCTTCCTCATCCAGCCGCTCGCCGGCAAGCGGCACGAGCGGGCCGTACGCGTCGGCGTGAGCAGCGTCGAGGTATTCGGCAACTACGTGCGCGGCACGGCGATCGTCGCGTTCGTCGACGCCCTGTTCATCGGGATCGGACTGTGGATCCTGCAGGTTCCGCTGGCGCTGCCGCTCGCCGTCATCGTCTTCGTCGGCGCGTTCATCCCCATCGTCGGGGCGACGGCCGCCGGCATCCTGGCCGCACTGGTGGCCCTCGTCACGAACGACCTGACCACCGCCATCATCGTGGTCACGATCGTGGTCGCAGTCAACCAGCTCGAGGGCAACTTCCTGTCCCCGGTGGTGCTCGGCAAGTCACTGCGCCTGCACGGCCTGGTGATCCTGCTGGCACTGACGGCCGGCACGATCCTGGGCGGCATCGTCGGCGCGGTCATCTCGGTGCCGATCGCCGCCGTGGGCTGGGCCGTCATCAAGGCCTGGAACGCTCCCACGCCGCCGGTTCCGGTCGCGTCGGTTCCGGTGCCGCCGGTCGCGCCGATTGAATCGGCCCCGCCTGCCCCGCCGCTCGGGGCGACCGGCGCGACACCCTAGCCGATGCGCGCCAGGTTCGGTGTTGAACCAATTCGACGGAGATTCTCGTTCACAACTGCCTTTTCGGAGTTTTCAGGGCTGATTCGGACAGAATCTCCGTCGAATTCGTTCGGACGAGCGGTGATCAGCTGAAGGCGGAGATGCCGGTTACGGCCCGGCCGACCAACAGCGCGTTGATCTCGTAGCTGCCCTCGTAGGAGTAGATCGCCTCGGCGTCGGCGAAGATCTTGGCCATCTCGTACCGGGTGCTGATGCCGTTGCCGCCGAGCAGACCGCGGCCCAGGGCCACCGTTTCGCGCATCCGGGTCGTGCAGGTCGCCTTCGCGAGGGCCGCCTGGTCCATCGTGAGCCGCCCGCTCTCCTGCAGTCGCGCCATCTGCACCATCAGCGACAGCGACAAGGTGGCGTTGCCGATCATGCGGGAGAGCTGCTCCTGCACCAGCTGGAAGGATGCGATGGGCATGCCGAACTGGCGCCGCTCCAGCGCATAGGCGCGGGCCACGTCGAAGGCGGCGAGCTGCTGGCCGACCGCCTGCCACGACACCCAGATCCGCGAGTTCCGGAGCAGCACGTTCGTGTCCTGAAAGCTCCGGCTGCCCGGCAGCCAGTTCGTGTACGGGATCCGCACCTCCGTGAGGGTGATGTCGGCGTTCTGCACGATCCGCACCGCGATCTTGTTCTCGATCGGGGTGGCCGTGAACCCGGGCCGCTCCGTCTCGACGATGAATCCCTTGATCTGCCCGTCCGCGGTGTCCCGGGCCCAGACCAGCACGTAGTCGGCCATGGCGCCGTTGCCGATCCAGCGTTTGGTGCCGTTGAGCACCCACTCGTCGCCGCTGCGGGTGGCCGTGGTCTCCATCATGCGGGAGATGTCCGAGCCGTGTTCCGGTTCCGTCAGGGCGAAGGCCCCGATCTTATCCAGGGCCAGGAGGCCCGGCAGCAGACGTTCCCGCTGCTCGGGTGAGCCGAGCTCGTCGATGGCGGCGGCGAACAGCTCGTGGTGCACGCCGTAGAACGTGGAGATCGAGGTGTCGGCCCGGGTCAGCTCCATCTGCAGCAGCCCCGTGAGCAGATGGCTGGTCGCGGCAGCACCGGTCGCGGCGAGGTTCTGCGCGGCGAGGCGGGGCAGCAGCTCGAACGGGAACGCGGCGCGGTTCCAGTAGTCCACGGCGAGAGGGCGCACCTCGGCCTGATAGAACGATCGCGCCGCGGCCAGCCGCGCGCGCTCACCCGTGGTGAGCAGATCGGTGACGAAGATCAGGTCGGCGTCGACGTAGGGCACCTCGCCCAGCCCGGGCCCCATTCCGAGCCCCAGCTCCTGCTCGCCGAGCGGCGCGAAGAACGCGGCGACGGATGCCTCCGTCACCTCGCCGAGGCCGGCCGGCGACCACCGGGGGCTGCGGTCCTTGTCGATCACCTGGGCCCGGATGCCCTCCTGCAGCTCGCTCCGCTGCAGGAAACGGAGCGTCACCCGGTACTCCTGATCGAGCGCCTCGTCGAGGCTCGGGAGCCGCCGGGCCCGGCGCAGCGAGGCCAGGGTGACCGCGAGTGCGGTCGGCGACCTCGTGAGGATGAGGGCGGCGGCGTCGCGTGCGGCTTCCACCGGGGAACGCCGCAGGGCGGCGACGATCTCGCCCACGTCATCGGACGCGTAGCACTCGTCGATCCAGTGCCGCTGGGCGAGGAGGACGGAGGGCGGGGGAGTCTCGGCCAGGGCGCGCACCGCCTCGGCCGCGTCGGTCTCGGCCAGGGTGCGGACCAGGGCAGGGAGCCGGTCGCTCGGCACGAAGTGGTCGGCCAGGCCCAGTGCGATGGCGTCGGACCCGGAGACCAGGGCGGCGGTCAGGGCGAGGTGGGTGCCGAGCTCACCGGGGGCATGGGACAACAGCCAGCTTCCGCCGACGTCGGGTACGAAGCCGATCGCGGTCTCCGGCATCCCCAGCCGCGTGCGCTCGGTCACGATCCGGGTGTTCGCATGGCCGGAGACGCCGACCCCGCCGCCGAGCACGACGCCGTCCATCACGGCCAGGTACGGTTTGGCGAACCGGTGGATCTGCGCGTTCAGATGGTACTCGTCGGCGAAGAACCGGGCGGCCTCGGCGTCAGCGTCCGCTCGATCGTCCGCGCCCGCGTCCGCACTGCGGTAGATCGCCACGATGTCACCCCCGGCGCAGAGGCCCCGGTCGCCGCTACCGGTCAGCAGAACGGTCTCGACCTGACCGTCGACGGCCCAGTCGGTCAGCACCGCGGACATCCGTCGGATCATCGCGTGGGTCAGGGCGTTCAGGGCCGCCGGGCGGTTCAGGATGATCTGGGCGAGCCGCCCGTCGCGGCGCAGCAGAATGTCCGGCCGGTCATCCATGAGCTCGAGCATGGACCCCACGCTACCGGCACAGACTCAGATCGTTCGGAAGCGACTCCGCAGCGACTCAGAAGCGGGCGAGCTGCTCCGCCTTGTTGGCGTCGAATTCGGCGTCGGTGACGGTCCCCGTGGCGCGCCGGCCCGGGCGAAGGCCATGGCGAGTTTGATCGTGAGCACGTTCGCGTTGACGTCGCGGGCGCGGCCTCGCTGGCGGCCCGGCTCGACGTGGACCTGGAACGGATGCGCAGCAACCTCGACCTCACCGACGGCCTGGTGTTCAGCGAACGGGTGACCACCCTGCTCGCAGAGGCCCTCGGCAAGGCCGCCGCGTTCGCCCTCGTGCAGCGCGCGTCGGAGAAGTGCTACCGCACCAACCGCCCGCTGCGGGTGGTGTTCTCCGCCCTGATCACCGCCGGGGGACATCCCGAGGAGCTCCGATCGCGGGCCTGGTCCGCGTTCGATGACGACCTCAGCCTCAGGCAGACGGACGCCGGAATCGACCGGGTGCTCGCCCGGTACCTCGAATCCACCGCGAGCAAGGGGACCTCACTATGAACCAGCCCATTATCCGCGGCACGGTCACGCCGGCACCGGCACCGGCCTCAGCCCCGCCGCCCGGCAACCGGTTACCGTCGCTGAGGTCGCCGACGTTGTGATCACCCTGGTCGACTTGGTCGGCGGGGGAGCCTTCCACTACGCCGGGGTGTCGTTCGGCGGCGCTGTCGGACTCGAACTGGCCCTGCACCACCCCGGAGACGGCGGATTTCCAGGACTTCATCACCCGCTATGTCTGGGGGGAGATCTGGACCAGGCCCGGCCGCGATCGGCGCACCCGCAGCTTCCTGACCCTGGCCTGCCTGGTGACCGGCGGCCACGAACATGAACTGGGCATGCACGTGCGCGCGGCCCTGACCCATGGGCTGACCCGCGCGGAGATCAGCGAGGCCATCCTGCACACCGCGATCTACGCGGGGGTGCCGGCGGCGAATTCCGCTCTGGCGGTGGCACGCGATACCTTCAAGACGATCGACATCGGCACCACGAACTGAAGCTGAAGGACCACTCCATGGACAAGACGTACTCCTCCGCCGCGGCTGCCGTCGCCGACATCCCGGATGGGGCCTCCCTCGCCGTCGGCGGCTTCGGCCTGGTCGGCGTCCCGATCCTGCTGATCCGGGCGCTCCTGGCCCAGGGCAGCACCGACCTCCGGGTCGCATCCAACAACTGCGGCGTCGACGGCTGGGGGCTCGGCGAACTGCTGCGGGAAGGGCGGATCAGCCGGGTGATCGCCTCCTACATCGGCGAGAACAAGGACTTCGCCCGCCGCTATCTCGGCGGTGACATCGAGGTGGAACTGACCCCGCAGGGCACCCTGGCCGAGCGGCTCCGGGCCGGCGGCAGCGGAATCCCCGCCTTCTACACCGCCAGCGGCGTCGGCACCATGGTCGCCGAGGGCGGGCTGCCCTGGCGCTACGGGCCGGATGGGTCGGTGACGGTGTCGTCGCCGCCCAAGGAGACCCGCACCTTCGCGTCGCTCCGCGGCGGGGAGAAGGAGTACGTGCTCGAGGAGGCCATCGTCACCGACTTCGCCCTCGTTCGCGCGGCGAAGGGCGACCGGCACGGCAACCTCGTGTTCGAGAAGTCGGCCCGCAATTTCAACCCGGTCGCCGGCATGGCCGGCCGCATCACCATCGCCGAGGTCGACGAGCTGGTCGAGCCGGGGGAGCTCGATCCGGATGCCATCCACCTCGCCGGTATCTACGTGCACCGCATCGTGGCGCTCTCCGGCGCCGAGGCCGCCGACCTGCCGATCGAGAAGACCACCACCCGGCCGCGGCCCGTCGCATCCGTCGTATCCGTCGCATCCGTCGCAAAGGACAGCTGATCATGCCGTTGACCCGCAATGAAATGGCCGCGCGCGCCGCGCAGGAGCTCACCCCCGACAGCTATGTCAACCTCGGGATCGGGCTGCCCACGCTGATCCCCAACTTCCTGCCGGAGGGGGTGGACGTCATCCTGCATTCCGAGAACGGGGTGCTCGGGGTGGGACCGTACCCGTGGGAGGGCGAGGAGGACCCGAAGCTGATCAACGCCGGCAAGGAGACCATCACGGTCAACCCCGGTGCCAGCTACTTCGACTCCGCGCAGAGCTTCGGCATGATCCGCGGCGGAATGATCGATGTGGCCGTGCTTGGCGCGATGCAGGTCTCCGCCACCGGCGACATCGCCAACTGGGCCGTGCCCGGCAAGATGATCAAGGGTATGGGCGGTGCGATGGATCTCGTGCACGGCGCCGACACCGTGATCGTCGTGATGGAGCACACTGCGAAGAACGGCGACTTCAAGATTGTGAACGAGTGCGGCCTGCCGCTGACCGGCAAGCGCGTCGTGACCCGCATCATCACCGACCTGGCCGTGATCGACGTGACGCCGGAGGGTCTTCTGCTGCGCGAGATCGCGCCGGGACTCACCGTGGCCGAGGTGCAGGCCGCCACCGAGGTGCCGCTGCTCGTGCCGGGGACGCCGACCGTCATCCACACGCTCCTCTCCGCTCCGAACACGGTGGCCGCATCGTGAGAGACGTCGTCATCTACGAACCGCTACGCACCCCGATCGGCCGGTTCGGCGGCGTCTTCAGGGCGGTCGCGCCGGCCAACCTGACGCGGCCGTGATCACGGCGCTGATCGAACGCACCGGAATCGACGGGGCCGTGGTCGACGACGTGATCCTCGGCCAGGGCTATCCCACCGTGGAGGCCGCCTCCGTGGCGCGCGTCGCCGCACTGAACGCCGGCCTGCCCGTGACGGTCGGCGGCGTGCAGGTGGACCGGCGATGCGGCTCAGGGCTACAGGCCATCCTCGACGCGGCTGTGCAGGTGCAGACCGGTGTCAGCGACGTCGTCGTCGCCGGCGGGGTCGAATCGATGAGCCAGGCTCCGTTCTACACCGTCGACTCCCGCTTCGGTGTGGGCGGCGGCGCCGGAATCCTGCTCACGGACGCGCTCAGCCGCGGCCGCGAGACCGCCGGCGGGCGCCGCTACCCGGTACCCGGCGGCGTGCTCGAAACCGCCGAGAACCTGCGCCGCGAGTACGGCATGGGCCGCACCGAACAGGACGACCTGGCTCTCCGGTCGCAGGCGCGGGCATGCGTCGCCGTGGCCGAGGGCCGGTTCGACGACGAGATCGTGCCGGTCACGGTGCCGGGCCGCACGGGCCCGGTCGTGGTCTCCGCCGACGAAACTCCGCCGACGAAACTCCGCGGGCCGACAGCAGCCTGACGGCTCTGGCCGGCCTCCGCCCGATCCTGCTGGAGACGGACGCCGACGCCACCGTCACCGCCGGAAACGCCAGCGGCCAGGGGCTCGCCGCCATCTTCGAGCGGGTGTAGGGAGTCTGTCTCGCGCACGCGTTAGGCGCCCGGGCCCCGATAGGGCAAGCTGGTGGAGAGCATTGGGGGATGCCATCACCAAGCCCACCACCCGTCGTCGTGCGCTGCTCGCACTCGGCGTCGCCGCAGCCGTCGTGCTGAGCGGCTGCACCGCGGGCCGGAACAGCGTCGACCAGAACAGCACGCCGATCGCGGCGGACATCGCCGGGCAGCTGGACGCGGCCGTGGGCGAGGCGATGGCGCTATCGGGTTCCTCCGGCGCTCTGGTCGGGGTCTGGTCCGCCGCCGGCGAATGGACCGTCGCGCACGGCACGACGGAAATCGGCGGTTCCGCCCCGATGACCGGCGGGATGCACTTCCGCATCGGCACCAACACCACGGCCATGACCTGCACGGTGCTGCTCCGGTTGGTCGACGAGGGAACCGTGACGCTCGACGACCCGGTCTCCACCTACCTGCCCCGCCTCGTCGGTGTGGCGGGCGTGACGCTCGGCCAGCTCTGCCAGGGCACTTCGGGGCTTGGGTCCTACAGTCCCGTTCTGGCCGGGGAGTTCGTGCACAACCCCCTGCGCACCTGGCCGGCGATGGAACTCGTCTCCCAGGGGCTGGCCACGCCCCGAACCGGTGCTCCGGGCAGCGTGTGGGGTCCTACAAACACCGGAATCGTGCTGCTCGGGATGGCGCTCGAGCGGGCCACGGGCCGGCAGTGGGCGGCGCTCTACGATGAGTACATCTTCCATCCGCTCGGTCTGCACGACACCTCATATCCTCACGCCGGCGATGTGGACCTCCCCGCACCACACTCGCACGGCTACGCCGCCGCGGTGGGCGCCGACGGTCCGGTGTGCACGGCCATCACCGACAACACCCTGCTCTCCAATTCGATGAGCGGCGTGGCGGGCGGTGTCGTTTCGACGCTGGCCGACATGAGGACCTGGGCAGGCGCTCTCGCCGCGGGTGGTCTCTTGTCCGAGTCGTCGGCGAGCGCCCAGTGGAACACCGTGAACGAAGACGTGACGACGCCGCCGTGGCAGCGCTACGGCCTCGGCGCGGAGCAGGTCGGGCCCCTCCGCGGGCGCACCGGATCGATCCCCGGATTCATCTCGGCGACCCTGGCGGATCCGGACCAGACCATGACCGTGGTGGTCATGCTGAACAACTCGAGCGCGGGTGACCAGTTCGCCCTGACACTGGCCCGTCAGCTGGCCGCCATCATCGCCGAGGCGCCGGCTGGACGCGGGAACGAACCGTCGGTTGCGCTGCCCTGGACGGTTGCGCAGACCCGAGCCGAACTGGCTGCCGAGGCGGCCTGCCCGACTGTGGCAGAGATCGTCGGTTAGCTGAGTGGGCCGTAACCGTTCGGTGGTGTCGCTCGCCGGGCCCGCCGCGCGCCGCGGAACGGGGATGACCCTCGGTCGAGGTCGCGGGAGCCCGTGGACAGGCAGGCCACGCAGCGTGTGCGGTGGATCAGCTCGAGACCCCTGGCAGCCACCACGAGAATACGACCCGCGAGAGGGGCCGAACGGGACTCCGGGGCTGCTCAGCGGGCCTCGGCCTCAGATTTTTTAGCCCTCGATGCTCCGGGAACAGTGGAGTACGTTTCTCGTTCCGCTTCCGCGCGTAATCTGAATGTGTGAATTCAGCAGGAACGACTGACCGAAGCGGCGTGAATGAGAACGACGCGAACCCTGGCGAGGGTGCCGTCAACCAGGTGGCCACGGCGCCGCTCGACCTGGCCGCGCACGTTGCTGCCGTGTCGACCGGATCCTGCGGGGCCGTCGTGACCTTCATCGGCCAGGTGCGCGACCACGACCCCGACGCCGCCGGGCAGGTGACCGGCCTCGATTACAGCGCGCATCCGGATGCCGGTCGCATCCTGTCCGAGATCGTCGCCCGGTACTCCCGCGAGTACCCGCAGGTGAACCTGTCGGTCAGCCACCGCATCGGCCACCTCGACGTCGGTGACCTAGCCCTGGTCGCGGCCGCGGCAAGCGCCCACCGCGCCGTCGCATTCGAAGCCTGCGAACGCCTGGTGGAGACCGTCAAGCTCGAGGTGCCGATCTGGAAGAAGCAGTACGAGGTCGACGGGTCCACCGCCTGGGTGGGCCTGACCTGACCGGACCCGACGTGACCTGACGTGATCCGACCTGGTCTGATTCTGGAATAATTAACCGGACGTGTATCCTGTTTATTAGCGGCCGGCTCGGTCGTTCCACCGAGGAGGATTCATCCTATGACCGCCGAACCCATCACCCTGAGCAGCGCACACACCTGCAACTGCAACCATGACGACGCCGAGACCATCGTGCTCGACGGTCGCACCATCCCGCACGCGGTTCGCCACGCGGCCATTTTCGGCGCCCTGGAGGCCATCCAGCTCGGCTTCTCGCTGGACCTGATCGCCCCGCACGACCCGCTGCCCCTGCTGGCGCAGCTCGAGCAGGCACGCCCGGGAGCGTTCACCGTGTCGTACGTGGAGCGTGGCCCGGACGCCTGGCGCATCCGCTTCACCCGCGCCGCCTAGTCTCCCGAGATTCGACACCACCGTGCACGGCAACGGGCGACTGGCGTTTCTGCTGCTCGGCGGCCTCTCTCTGCTGGCCGGGCTCGACGGTGCGCTGCTCCTGTTGGGTTTCCCGGCGCCGGTCGTGACCGCACGCCTGGCGGATGTGCACGGACCCCTGATGGTCTTCGGGTTCGTGGGCACCGTCGTCGTGCTCGAACGGGCCGTCGCCGTGCGCCGGAACTGGGCCTACCTGTCGCCGGGGCTGCTGGGCCTCGGCGGCCTGTCACTCGTATCGCCGCTTCCCCTGGTGGTCGGCCAGCTTGCCCTCGTGGCCGGGTCGGCCGTGTTGCTGGCCATCTACCGGGCGATCTGGCTCCGGCAGCCGTCGACGTCCGCCGCGGTGCAGGCACTCGGTGCCCTGCTCGGTCTCACGGCAACCGTGCTGTGGCTCGGCGGCGTGCCCGTGCCTGTCCTGGTGCCCGCGATGACGCTCTACCTGGTGCTCACGATCGCCGGTGAGCGGCTCGAACTCGCGCGCATCTCGCCCTCCGTCGACCACCGGGCCGAAATGCGGATGCTGGCCGCCGGCCTGTTCCTGACCCTCGGCACGGTCGTCGCTCTCGTCTGGCCCGGGGTAGGCTATCCGGTTCTCGGGCTCGGGCTGCTCGGTCTCGTCGCCTGGCTGTTCCGGCACGACGTGGCGACCCGGCTCATCCGCAGCACCGGCCTGCCCCGGTACATGGCCGCGTGCCTGCTGGCCGGCTACGGCTGGCTGCTCGTGGTGGGCGCCAGCTGGATCATCGTCGGCCCGAGCTTCTCCGGTCCCGGCTATGACGCCGTGCTGCACGCCGTCTTCCTCGGGTTCGTGATGTCGATGATCATGGCGCACGCCCCGACCATCCTGCCGGCCGTGCTGCGCCGGCCGCTGCCGTACCGGCCGGTGCTCTACCTGCCGGTGCTGCTGCTGCATGTCTCCCTGCTGGTGCGCATCCTGCTCGGTGACGCGCGCGACCTGCCGGCACTGGTGCAGTGGGGCGGCGTGGCCAACATCGTGGCCGTGCTCCTGTTCGTGCTGCTGGCCGTGATCTCGGTGGTGCGCGGCGTGCCGCGGCGCCAGCCAAACACCAAACTGAAAGTCACACCATGAACCGTCGACTGTGGCACCTCATTACCGGGCTTCTGACTCCGGCGTGGCTCCTTCTCACTCTCATCGCCGTACTCATCCACCGCTTCATCCCTGTCGCGCCGTGGCTCATGGTGCACCTCCTGTTCCTGGGCGCCGTGAGCACCGCGATCCTGGTCTGGAGCCAGCACTTCGCCGACACCCTGCTCCGGCATCCGGCCCCCGGCGGCCGCGCCTCGCTCGGGGCGAGGCTCGGCGCGCACACCCTCGGAGCGGTGCTCGTGATCACCGGCATCGTCGGCGGCTGGTGGCCGGTCGTGCTTGCCGGCGGCATCCTGGTCGGCACGAATGCCCTCGCCCACGCCCTGCTGCTGTTCCGGCAGTCGCGGGGAGCGCTGCCGGGACGGTTCGCACCGCTCGTGCGCTACTACATTGCGGCCGGAATCGCGTTGGCCATCGGTGTGACCCTGGGCGTGCTGATGGCCCGAACCGATATCGATGGTGAGTCCGCGGAGCGGATGTACATCGCCCATATCGGGTTCAACCTGCTCGGCTGGGTCGGCCTGACCGTGATTAGCACGGTGGCCCTGCTCTGGCCGACTGTGCTGCACGCCCGGGTGCAGACGACGCGCGCCTCGGCCCGCGGAACCCTGCCTCTGTTCCTGGCCGGCCTCGCGGTGCTCGGGATCGGCCTGCTGATCGACCAGCGCCTGGTCGCCGCCGCGGGTGTTCTGCTCTACCTGGTCAGCCTCGGCCTGGTGCTGGTTGAGGCCCTGCGCCTGGCCAGGCAGTCCCCGGCCGTCACCTTCGCCGGTTGGAGCATCGGTGCCGCCCTCACCTGGTTCTTCGCCTGCGTGCTCGGGTTCGGCCTGATCGTGACGTTCGCACCGAGCTGGGTAGCCGCGACCGACCGGCTCGGGCAGCTCGTGCCCGTGTTCGCGGTCGGTTTCGCCGCGCAGATCCTGCTCGGAGCCCTCAGCTACCTGGTGCCGGTCGTGCTCGGCGGCGGACCCTCGGTCTCGAAGGCCACGGCCGCCCTGCTCGATCGTGGTGCCCTGTTCCGGGTCATCGTCGTCAACGTCGGCCTGGTCCTCTATCTGATGCCGGTGCCCAGCCTGGTGAAGGTCACGGTCTCGCTGCTCGTCGTCGGCACGCTCGCCTCCTTCCTGGTCCTGATGCCGCGGGCGCTGCGGCAGAACCGCCGGCTCCGCCAGGCGACGGATGCGACGGCCCCGCCCGCCCCGCGGATTGCCGCGGCCCCGTCGCGCCGCACAGGTGCGACCATCACGGCCGTCGGCGCCCTGCTTCTGGCCGTATCCCTGGGGATCGCCATGGACCCGGCCGCCGCCGGAATCGCGAGCGGCGGGGCATCCGCCGACAGGGTGTCGACCGGCCACACGACCACGGTCGAGGTCGTCATGAAGAACACGCGCTTCAGCCCGGACACCATCGAGGTGCCCGTCGGCGACACCCTGGTGATCAACCTGACCAACGACGACGAGATGGTGCACAACCTCGTGCTCGCCACCGGCGTGGTCTCCGGTTCCGTCGCTCCCGGCACCAGCCGGCAGGTCGACGCCGGCATCGTGGGCGCCGACGTCGAGGGCTGGTGCTCCATCGCCGGCCACAAGGTCCTGGGCATGGTGCTCACGGTCGTGGCCGTCGGAGCCGAGCCTCAGTCCGGCGACGACTCCCCAGCGATGGACCACGGCTCTGCGCCCGCCGGCGGCGCGTCCAGCGCGGCAGACGATCTCGATTTGATGCGTGAGCCCGACGCCGATTTCGTCGCCCGCGACCCGGCGCTGGGGGCGGCGGAGGCGGAGACCGTGCACACGTTGACCATGCGGGTGGAAGACGTGGAGACCGAGGTGTCTCCCGGCGTCACCCAGACCCTGTGGACGTTCAACGGCACAGCCCCCGGCCCGACCCTGCATGGCAAGGTCGGCGACGTCTTCGACATCACCTTCGTCAACGACGGGTCGATCGAGCACTCCATCGACTTCCACGCGGGTGCCCTCGCACCCGATCGGCCCATGCGCAGCATCAATCCGGGGGAGAGCCTGACCTATCGTTTCACCGCGACCCGCTCGGGGATCTGGCTCTACCACTGCGGCACGATGCCCATGTCGGTGCACATGGCGAACGGCATGTTCGGCGCCGTGATCATTGATCCACCCGGGCTTTCAGCGGTCGATCGGGAATACGTCCTGGTGCAGTCCGAGCTCTACCTCGGTGCGCAGGGCGGGGAGGCCGACGCCGACAAGGTGGCGGCGCAGTTCCCCGACCTGGTGGTCTTCAACGGCATCGCCAACCAGTACGGAGCCCGCCCGCTGACGGCGAAGGCTGGCGAGAAGGTGCGCATCTGGGTGCTGGACGCCGGCCCCAACGTGGGCAGCTCCTTCCACGTCGTGGGCGGCCAGTTCGACACCGTTTTCAAGGAGGGCGACTACCTGCTGCGTGATGGCGGCAGCACCGGCACGGGCGGCTCCCAGGTGCTCGACCTGGCCGTGGCCCAGGGTGGCTTCGTCGAGTTGACCTTCCCGGAGGCCGGCAGCTACCCCTTCGTCAGCCACATCATGTCTGATGCCGAGAAAGGCGCCCGCGGCGTCGTCCTGGTCAGTCCGTGACCTTTGTCCGAGTTTCCCCAAAAATGATTGTGTGCGGCGTGTCGCCGGTCAGGTGGAAGAAATGGGCGGCCCGTCGCCTCAGTCTGCTGTGTGAGGGTATTACACCGTTGGACAGGGTTTTTATTGTGGAATACCGTCACTGCGAGTTTGGTGAAGCGATTAGAAATGTCACTCATACTTTTAATCCTGTGGTAGCTTTCAACCACCCCGCGTGACCTATCCGGGGGAGGAACCGTGACAGGTGGCAGCACCTGCTTCCGCGCCCTTGAATCACGCAACATGGAAAGGGGCCCACCGTGGTCCGATTGAGAGCCGGTGCAGGAAAACTGCGATCGGAGTTGATGGTTTCCAAAGGATGGTTGCAGGGCGTAGCCCTGGTAATGGTCTTCGGTTTCGCCGTGATGGGCTTCCTGGCCTTGAGGACCTATACGGACTCGATGCCCCAGCCCAAGCAGGTCGTCGACTCGCAGGGTGAGGTTGTCTTCACGACGGCCGACATCACCGCGGGCCAGCAGACCTTCGTGCGGCGCGGCCTGCAGCAGTATGGCTCGATCCTGGGTCACGGCGGCTACCTCGGACCGGACTATACGGCCGACTACCTGCGGCGCTCCTCGACCGAGGTGCTCGAGGCCCTGACCGCGTCCGGTGTGCAGGACCCACAGGGTGCCCTCGTCGAGATGATGCGGACCAACCGCTACGACAAGGCCACCGGCGACCTCGAATTCACCGATCTGCAGATCGAGGCCTTCGACACGCTCAAGCAGCACTACGCCGATTTCTTCGGTTCCCCGACCACCCAATACGGTCTGATCCCGAATGCCATCACGGACTCGGCGGACATCCACGACCTGACCGCCTTCTTCGCCTGGACGTCCTGGGCAGCCTCTGCTGAGCGGCCCGGTCACAACTACTCGTACACGAACAACTGGCCGGCCGAGCCGCTCGTGGATAACGTTCCGACCGCCGACATCATCGTGTGGAGCGGCCTCTCGCTCGTGGCCCTGATGGTCGCCCTCGGCGCCCTCTTCGGCCTCTACGGCCGGTGGAGCAAGAGGATGGGCTGGCAGCACGGGGAAGAAACCCCGGCACTGTCCTTCCGACAGCCGGGGGAGGTGGCGGTGACACCCGCCCAGACCGCCACGGCCTGGTTCTTCTTCGTGGTGGCTTTGATGTTCCTGGCCCAGGCCTTCCTAGGTGCCGCCATCGAGCACTACCGGGTCGACCTGTCGAGCTTCTTCGGGGTCGACCTGGCTCAGCTGCTGCCGTTCAACCTCGCCCGAACCTGGCATGTGCAGCTCTCGCTGTTGTGGACGGCCACTTCGTTCCTGGCCGCAGGCATCTTCCTCGCCCCGTATATCTCCGGGCGTGAACCCAAACGTCAGCACTGGTTGGCCTACGGCTTGCTCGGCGCCCTCGCCCTGGTCATCGTCGGATCGTTCGTGGGTGAAGCCTTGAGCATCTTCGGCGTCGAGGCCGCGAAGGGCTCGCCGTTCTGGGACATGCAGTGGGAGTACATCGACCTGCCCAAGGTGTGGCAGGGCATGCTCGTCGTCGGACTCTTCCTCTGGATCGCGATCATCTACCGCGGCATCCGGGCGCGTCTGAAGTCTGAGCACCGCTTCAACCTGCCGTGGCTCTTCTTCTACGCCGGTCTCGCGATCCCCGCGTTCTACGCCGTCGGAATGCTCGCCGGCACCGAGGTTCACCTGAGCGTCGCCGAGTTCTGGCGCTTCTGGGTGGTGCACCTCTGGGTTGAGGACTTCCTGGAACTGTTCACGACCGTGATGGTGGCCTACATCTTCGTCATGCTCGGGGTTGTGCACCGCAAGATCGCGATGCAGATCATCCTGCTCGACGTCATCCTGTATTCCGCCGGTGGCATCCTCGGCACCATGCACCACCTGTACTTCTCCGGAACCCCCGTCGAGCACATGGCGCTGGGAGCCTTCTTCTCCGCCCTGGAAGTCATCCCGTTGACCTTCCTGACGATCGAGGCCTGGAGCTTCCTCCAACTCGGTGCCCGGCAGGAGTCGCGCAGTTCGGCTCCGTTCCCGCACCGCTGGGCCGTGATGTTCCTTGTCGCGGTCGGCTTCTGGAACTTCCTGGGTGCCGGCGTCTTCGGATTCCTGATCAACCTGCCGATCGTCTCGTACTACGAGATCGGTACCGCGCTGACGGCCAACCACGCCCACGCGGCGATGATGGGCGTGTACGGAATGATGGGCGTCGGTCTGTCGCTCTTCGCCCTGCGCTACCTGATCCCGGCCGAGCGCTGGCCGGACAAGCTCGCCAAGATCTCGTTCTGGTGCCTCAACATCGGCCTGGCCTGGATGACGTTCGCAACGCTGCTGCCGCTCGGCGTCATTCAGCTCTGGCACTCCATCAACGACGGTTACTTCGAAGCCCGCAGCCTCAACTTCATCAACGAGCCCGGCAACGCCGTTCTCGAATGGCTGCGGATGCCCGGTGACATCGTCTTCATCGTCGGAGGCGTGATGCCGTTCGTCTGGATCACCTGGCTCGGGGTTCGCTACCGCATCAAGGCAACCACCCACGACGTGCCGATGGAGGCTTTGTTCGTCGAGGCGGTCCCCACCGGCGCGACGGTCACCGGCGGCGCGGAGCCGACATCCGGATATTCCTCGGACTACCGCTCCACCGGCACCGGAGAGCTCGGTGGGGACCGCCCGGGCGGCGGCGTGTGATGGCCTCCATCAATCCGGAGGTCTGGTTCGCGCTTGTCTACGGCGGCTTCCTGCTGGCCGTGGCACACGTGCTTGACCTCCTGGCGAGACGCACCGGGGCGAAAACCACCGCCATGAGTTCGAGCGGGTTCGAGTATCACGAAAACCACGACGCCTGGAAGTGCCAGGAGGACCAGTGGCTCTGGCCGATCTCCTTCGATCCGGATAACCGGGTGACGCGATACCAGGCCAGCCCCACGGTCTGCAACCCCTGCCCGGTCAAGGACACCTGCACCACCTCGGATGCGGGCCGGCAGCTCGCGCGAAACATCGACCCCTGGCCCAGTTCGGAGGCAGAACGGTTCCATCGCGGGATCGCCTGCTCCGTCGTCGTGCTCGGGCTCATCTGGCCGCTGGCGTCCATGTTCCAGAACCGCACGGGCGTGGAATTGCTGATCCTGGGGTCAGCCTCGGCCGTCATCGCCGCCGGCAGTTGGCCGTTGTGGTCGCACCTGCGTCGCACGCCCGCTCGCTTTCCCGAGCATCTCAAGGTCGTAGGGCTCGACGAAAGCGTCGCGGCCCGCGCCGCCACGGCGGCGGTCGAGGCGCAGCGGCGCAGCGGCTACGGCAGCATCAGAAAAACGGGCCCGCGGCCGGTTCAAATCGAACCGTACGCGAGCGCCCGGGCGTCGGAGCAAACCGACGCCGATCCGGAAACGATGAAAGGAAACACAGTGAGCGCCTCATTCTCAGCCCGTTGGGCTGAACTGGAGACGGAGGCCGACCCGGGTCGTTCCGGCCCCGCCGTGGGCTGGAGCCGGAGGGGCAACTCGTGATGGCCTGGCAGATCGCGGCCCTGATCGTGGTGGCGCTGCTGCTCGTCTGGCTGGCAGCTTCCTTCAAGGTGCTGCAGGAATACGAGCGCGGCGTGGCGTTCCGATTCGGCCGGCTGGGCCCGGTGCGGGACCCGGGTGTGCAGATGGTGTTCCCCGGACTGGACAAGATGGTGCGGGTCGACCTCCGGATCGTGACCCTCACGATCCCGCCGCAGGACGTCATCACCAAGGACAACGTTCCGGCCCGGGTCAACGCCGTCGTCCTATTCCAGGTCACCGACCCGGTCCGTTCGGTGATGGCGGTCGAGAACCACGCCATCGCCACCTCCCAGATGTCGCAAACAACGCTGCGCTCGGTCGTGGGCCGCGCCGACCTCGACACCCTGCTCGCCCACCGGGCCGACCTGAACGAAGACCTCGCCCGCAACATCAATGCGCAAACCGAACCCTGGGGCGTGCAGGTGAAGGTCGTCGAAATCAAGGATGTCGAGATTCCGCAGGCGATGCAGCGTGCCATGGCCCGTGAAGCCGAAGCCGAGCGGGACCGCCGGGCGAAGATCATCAATGCCCACGGTGAACTGCAGGCGTCGGAGGAGCTGGGCCAGGCGGCGGAAATCCTGAGCCGCAATCCCGCGTCGCTTCAGCTGCGCTACCTGCAGACCCTGCTCGAGCTGGGCGCCGACCAGAAATCGACTGTGGTCTTCCCGCTTCCGATGGACATTCTCGGTCCGTTCCTCAACGGCAAGGTCACCCAGCAGGTGGCCCAGCCGAGCGCCGCGCCCCCCGGTGCGGACACGGTTCCCCTGCCGGACCCGGCGGGGGCCGCCGCGGCCTTCGCCGCCGCCGTTGCGACCGCCGTTGCGGCTGCCGCAGCACAGACAACGGAGGTTTCTTCCTAATGGCCGACATCGTTTCACGCGACCGCGCCCTCAGCATCCGTCTGATGCTGATCGGAGCCTTCGCCGGCATCTTCGCACCCATCGCCGGGTTCCTCGGCGGCACGATCGTCGGAGTCGACCAGACGGTCGGCGGCCTGGAACCGCTCTTCGTCTGGCTCTTCGTGGGCATGATCGTCGGGATGTTCGGCGTGGCCATCGGTATTCTTGGCGCCCTGCGCTGGGTCAAGGGCGGGCACCACCTGGACTGACCTGCCGCGCACCACCGCACGCAGAAGCGCCCGGCCGAGTAATCGGCCGGGCGCTTCTGCGTGCGGTGAGCTGCTGTAAACCGATCAGCGTTCCGGGCTGCTCAGTCGGTGCTGGGCTGGTAGCCGCAGCTGGGGTCCTCGGCGAGCGGGTCCCCGGTCACCGCGTAGGCGTGCGAGCGGGAGCCGCCGCAGACCGTGCGAAATTCGCAGTGACCACACCGGCCGCCGAAGAGATCCGGGGTGCGCAGCTCCTGGAGCAGCTGCGCCTCCCGGTAGATCTCGGAGAAGGGCTGCTTGTGCACCGACCCCACGGACACGGGCAGGAACCCGCTGGGGTAAACGAGACCGACATGGTCGACGAAGGCGAACCCGCGCCCGGAATTGACGTCGAGGGGGGCCCGCGGACGCCGCCGCCTCGGCTCGTCACCGGTGAGCAACCGCTCCGTGGCCTCCCGCAGCGAGGCTCTCAGTGGGCCGACTGGGAACGCGGTGTCGAGGTCAACCCCGTCGTCCACGCCGGCCCGCTGAAGCGCGATGCGTCGGTAGTGGGGTGCCTCGGTGGTCTTGATGGCGACCAGGTCGGAGACGTCGTGCAGCCAGTGCAGAACCTCCTCCTCCTCGGCCGCGGTCAGAGCGTTCAGGAGCTTGCCGCGGCCGGTGGGCACGAGGAAGAAGACACTCCACAGGGTGGTGCCGAGATCGAGGACGGTCTTCAGGATGCCGGGCAGCTCGTGCACGGTGTCGCGGGTGACGGTCGTGTTGATCTGCAGCCGGTAGCCGACCTCGCGCACCATTCGGGCGGCGATCATGGTGTCGTCGAAGACGCCGTCGACACCGCGGAAGGCGTCGTGGGTGGCCGCTGAGGCGCCGTCCAGCGAGAGCGAGACCGCCTTGGCCCCGGCGTCGTGGAGCTCGACCAGGACCTCACGGGTGAGGCGTGGGGTGACCGAGGGGGAGAGGGCCATGCTCAGGCCGAGGCTGGTACCGTGGGCGACGAGCTCCGGCAGGTCGGGGCGCTCGAACGGGTCCCCGCCGGTGAGCACGACCAGCGGGCGCGGTGTGCCGAAGGCGGCGAGGTCGTCCAACAATTTGCGACCCTGGTCCGTGCTCAGCTCGAACGGATTGCGAGTGCGGATGGCGTCGGCCCGGCAGTGGGTGCAGACCAGTTGACAGGCGCGCGTCACCTCCCAGATGACGATGAAGGGCCGTTCGGCGGTGTCGTGGTGCAGCACCCGGATGGGGCGCACGTGCGTGTCGGTCATGGGGCAAGTCCTAGCTCAGCGCCGAATTTCGGCCCTCAGTTGTTTTTACCATAGATATAGGGAAAACTAGTCTGGTGCCTATCGAACCCCTTGACGCCCGCACCCACCGCGTGCTCTCCGGCATCAGTCGGGTCGCCATTCTCGAACTCCTGCGCGATGCCGACGCGGCGATGGATGTGCCGGCCATCGCCCAAGCGGTGGGGCTGCACGCGAACACGGTTCGGTCCCACCTCGACCGGCTGGTCGAGGTGGGCCTGGTTGCCGAGACCGTCGAGGCGCGCGTGCGTCCCGGGCGGCCCCGGCTTTTCTTTCGCGCCACGTCACCCGCCGCCGAGGTCCCCGCCGAGTCCTACCGGCTTCTTGCCGGTCTCCTGGCCGGCGGCCTGGGCAGGGACGTTTCCTCGGGGGCAGGCGCGGCCGCGGCCGCGGAGGCCGGGCGGCGCTGGGGCAGGGAAATGGCCGAGACGGATGCCGGACTCTCCGACGCGCAGTCGGGGGCGGCCCACGGAGCATCGGTCGGGCGTATCGTTCAGATCCTTGACGAGGTCGGCTTCGAGCCGCGCCTCGGGGATGCCGGTGATACCGGTGCTGCCGGTGCTGCCGATGACGTCGCTTTCGGCGGCGCCGCCGCTCCGGTCGACGTCGTGATCGAGCTGCACCGTTGCCCGTTCCTCGATGTGGCCAAGGAGCACAGCGACGTCGTGTGCGCGGTGCACCGCGGCCTGATGGAGGGCGCCCTCGAGCGCCTGCACACACCCGGAGTCGGCGTCACCCTCGAGCCGTTCGCCCGCCCGGGCGTCTGCCTCGCCCACCTCGAGATCCCGGCGACGAAGCCGTGAGCGTGGCCCGGCGCACACCGCTGCGCAGCACCTGTGCGCGGCCGCATCCGTGCTCCTCCGCCATGCGGAACAGCATTCTCGGCCAGATCCCGATCTTCCAGGACCTGTCGGCCGGCGAGCTCGCCGACCTGGCCGAACGGATGCTGTCGCTCGCCTGGGGTCCCGGAGACACGCTGTTCACCGCCGGCGAGCCGTCCGAGCACGTGTTCGTACTCGCGGCCGGCCAGGCGAAGGTGTTCCGATCGACCTCGACCGGGCAGTTCACGAGCCTCGACTTCCTCGGCCCGGGAGCGGTGCTGGGAAGCCTGACCGCGCTGGACGCGGGTCGGTACCCCGAGACGGCCGTTGCCCTCGTGACCACCTGCGCCCTGCGCCTCGAATCCGGCGCCTTCCGGCAGATGTTGCTCGCGCATCCGCCGGTGGCGCTGCGCGTGCTGGATGTCGTCGTCGACCGTCTTCATCGGGCGCGGTCGAGGGAGGCCGAGCAGGCCTCCGTTACCGTCACGACGCGGGTGGCAGCGACCCTGCTGCGCCTCGCCGACACCTTCGGCGTGCCGGGGGACGGCGCCGGTACCACCCTGATCCAGCTGCCTCTGACCCGCGCCGACCTGGCCGCCATGACCGGCACGAGCGCCGAGTCGGTGTCCCGCGCCATGAGCGGCCTGCGCCGGGACGGGCTGATCGATTCCGGACGACGCTGGACCGCCGTGCTCGACCGTTCCGGTCTGGTTGCGGCAAAGTGACGGCCGTCATGGTTGCCGCCGCCTCGGGTTCGTAACGTCGCAGTCATGACCACAATCATCCCCACCACAACATCCACTCCGACATCCACCCCGACATCCACCCCGGCCACCGTCCACACCATCCTGCGGGCCGACGGCTTTTCCTGCCCGTCCTGTGTCGCCAAGATCGAGAAGCAGATCGGCCGCCTCGCCGGAGTCAGCGCCGTGACCGTGTTCTTCGCCACCGCCCGGATCGAGATCGACCACGACCCGGCCGTCGTCAGCACGGATGCCCTCATCGCCGCCGTCGGCAAGGCCGGCTACACCGCCCGCCTGGCCGCGTTCTGACCGGCGGACGGGGGGAGTGACATGACCATCGTGCGCCGCCACCTGATTCCCCTCATTTCCGGCGCGTTGATCGGCGCCGCCTGGCTGCTCGGCCTCCTGCCGGTGCCGCCGCTTGTCTCCGATGCGGCGATGGTGGCGGCCGCGGTCGTGGCCGGGTTACCGATCATGCGGACCGCCGGGCGAGCGCTGCTCGCCCGGGTCGTGGGCATCGACCTGCTTGTCACGGTCGCCTCCGTCGGCGCCATCGTGCTCGGCGAATACTGGGAGGCCGCCGCCGTGACCTTCCTGTTCGCGATCGGGCATGCCCTCGAATCGGCTACCCTCAACCGCACCCGCTCCGCCCTGACCGCGCTCGTGGCCCTGGCCCCGGACGTCGCCCTCGTGCTGCGGAACGGCGAGCAGCTCGAGGTCCTGGCCGGGTCCGTGCGGACCGGGGAGACCGTCCTGGTCAAGAACGGCGCGCGGGTGCCCGTCGACGGCACCGTGCAGCAGGGCACGGGCACGATCGACGAGGCCTCCATCACGGGCGAGTCCTCCCCGGCCGAGAAGCGCGCCGGCGACCGCGTCTTCGCCGGCACGGTCTCGACCGGCGGCTTCTTGCAGGTGCTGGCCACCGAGGTCGGCGCGGCTACCACCCTGGCCCACATCGTGCACCGGGTCGAGGAGGCGCAGGAGGCCACGGCCCCGACCCAGGTCTTCATGGACCGGTTCTCGGCCTGGTACACCCCCGGCATCCTGGTGCTCGCGATCATCGTCGGCGTGGTGACCGGCGACGTATTCCTGGCGCTGACCCTGCTCGTGATCGGGTGTCCCGGCGCCCTGGTCATCTCCATCCCGGTCGCGATCGTTGCCGGGATCGGCCGCGCCGCGCAGCTCGGAATCCTGATCAAGGGCGGCGAGTTCCTCGAGACCGCCGCGAAGATCACGGTCGTCGCGGTCGACAAGACGGGCACCCTCACCCGGGGTCGTCCGGTCCTGACGGATGTCGTGGTGCTGAACCCCGCCCTGACCCGTGCCGAGGTGCTCGACTGGGCTTCACGGGCGGAGGCCGGCTCCGAGCATCCGCTGGCCGGAGCGATCGTGCAGGCCGCCGCGCGGGAGGCCGCACGCGAAGCCGCGCAGGGCGCCCAGGTGACCGGCCTGCCGGAACACATCACGTCGGTGCCCGGGCAGGGCATCGTCGCCGCGGTGGCCGGCCGCACCGTGCTGATCGGCAATCCGGCCCTGCTCCGCGCCCACCGGATCGCGGGCACGGATGCCGCCACGACGCTGGCCGAGAAACTCGCCGCCCACGGGCGCACGCCGCTGATCGTCGCGCTCGACGGCGTCGTCGCCGGTGTCCTCGCCGTGGCCGACGAGGTGCGTCCCGACGCCGCCGACATGGTGGACGCGCTGCACGCGGCGGGGATTGTTCGGGTCGTCATGCTCACCGGCGACGGGCCGCTCGTGGCGCAGGCCGTGGGTGCCCACGTCGGCATCGACGAGATCCGGTCGTCGCTGCTGCCGGAGGACAAGCTCGACGTCGTCACCGGGCTCCGGCGGGACGGCCACGTCGTGGCGATGGTGGGAGACGGCGTCAACGACGCCCCGGCCCTCGCCACGGCGGACATCGGCATCGCGATGGCGGCGGCCGGTTCGGCCGTCGCGGTCGAGACCGCCGACATCGCGCTGATGGGTGACAACCTGCTGATGCTCCCCGCCGCCATCGACCTGGCCCGCCGCACGGTGCGCGTGATGCACCAGAACGTGGCCCTCGCGCTGGTCACGGTGGTGCTGTTGCTGGCCGGTGTGCTGTTCGGCGGCGTGACGATGTTCGGCGGCATGCTCGTGCATGAGGCATCCGTACTGATCGTGATTGTGAATGCGATGCGCCTGCTGCGCCGGTCCGGGCAGCGCGCGGAACGCAGAGTACGGCGTCGGATTTCGTCCGAATTGCATGTCCAGTCCCCGAAAAAGTCAGAGAATTCAGAAAATAAGGAGATGATTAGGAGGTGACGCCGTCCTCCCCCTCGTCGAGCTACCGCACGCTCGCGTCCTTCAGCAGGATTCAGCTTCTGTACTTCCTGCAGCAGCGCGGAACGATGACGGTGGGCGACCTGGCCGAGGCCACCGGTCTGCACCACAACACGGCCCGGGAGCACCTGCAGCGCCTGATCGGGGACGGTTTCGTCACCTGTCACCCGGAAAACAAAGACTCCAAGGGCCGGCCTCGGATGTTGTACAGCGCCGCCGCCGGCCCGAACCACGTCGACGGCTCCATCCGGGCCGCAAAGGCCGAAGCCGCCGATCGCCACGGTGACCAGGTGCGACGGATGCTGCGGGTCGAGGCCGTCATCCACTCGCCGCTGCAGCGGCAGCTGGACGCCCTCGACGACCACCTCGACGAGTCCGGCTTCGACGCGCGGCTCGAGATCGACGGTGCCGACGGCAACCGAGTGCACCTGCACGAATGCCCGTACAGCGAGATGGTCAAGGCGCACCCCGAGGTCTGCCGGGTGCACTTCGGGCTGCTGAAAACCCTGCTCGAAAGGACCGAGGGACCCCTGAGCGCCGACGCGCTGCACCCGCTGGTCGAACTGAACACCTGCACCCTCGACCTGCACCGGTCCGACGCCGACCCAGGTGTCGAAACAGGCGCCGAACAAACCGCCCCGGAACGGCTCAAGCCGGCAATCATTTATCACGGCGTTTCCGGCTTGTAGCGAATTTCGCCACCCCTGAGACTGGAGTCCGAGGGTGGTTGCCGACCATGGTGACCCCGGGCAGTGCAAGGGGTACGTTGTGAAAACACTCAAGAATTCGGCTTTCTCGAAGCCGGCTAAGACCCGGCCGGCCAAGCCCGGCATCGACGGCCCCATCGACGACACGATCCTGAAGCTCGGGCGGTTCCTGCGTCGAGGCAAGGCCTCACCCGACCTGCGATCCGTGTTCCTTGCGGGCGGCCGCGACGCCGACTCGTTCTACCGCGACCGCTGGACCCACGACAAAGAGGTGCGGTCCACCCACGGTGTGAACTGCACCGGCTCCTGCTCCTGGAAGGTGTACGTCAAGGACGGCATCATCACCTGGGAGACCCAGCAGACCGACTATCCCTCCGTCGGCCCCGACTCACCCGAATACGAGCCCCGCGGCTGCCCCCGCGGCGCCGCCTTCAGCTGGTACACCTACTCGCCGACCCGGGTCAAGTACCCCTACGTGCGCGGCGTGCTGCTCGACCTGTTCCGTGCGGCGAAGGCCCGCACCGGCGACCCCGTGCTCGCCTGGGCCGAGGTCACCGGCGACCCCGAGAGCGCCCGCGCCTACAAGAGCGCCCGCGGCAAGGGCGGCCTGGTGCGCACCAGCTGGGATGAGGCGTCCGAGATCGTCGCCGCTGCCCACGTGCACACCATCAAGAAGTACGGCCCCGACCGCATCGCCGGCTTCTCGCCGATCCCCGCCATGTCGATCGTCTCGCAGGGGGTGGGCAACCGGTTCATCTCCATGCTCGGTGGCACCATGCTCTCGTTCTACGACTGGTACGCCGACCTGCCCGTGGCGTCCCCGCAGGTGTTCGGCGACCAGACCGACGTGCCGGAATCGGCAGACTGGTGGAACTCCTCCTACCTGATCATGTGGGGCTCCAACGTGCCGGTCACCCGCACGCCCGACGCGCACTTCATGGTCGAGGCCCGCTACAAGGGCCAGAAGGTCATCACCGTCTCGCCCGACTACGCCGACAACTCCAAGTTCGCCGACGAGTGGCTGGCCGTGCACCCCGGCACCGACGGCGCGCTCGCGCTGGCCATGGGCCACGTCGTGCTCAAGGAATTCCTGGTCGACCGCCGCACGCCCCGCTTCGTCGACTACATGAAGCGTTACAGCGACTCCGCCTACCTGATCAGCCTCACCAGGCGCGGCGACGCGTACGTGCCCGGCAAGTTCGTGACCGCGGATGCCCTGCCCGGCCTGGCCCCGACGGTCGCCAGCGCCGCGTTCAAGCCGGTGCTTCTGGGCCACGACGGCGAGGTCGTCGTGCCCAACGGTTCGATCGGGCACCGTTTCTCCGAGACCGACGTCGGCAAGTGGAACCTCGACCTCGAGGGTGTCGACCCGCTCCTGTCCATCGCCGACGCGCCCGACTACGACCAGGCGTCCGTCGCCATCGACATGCCCCGGTTCGACGTTGCTCCGGAGACCGACGAGATCGGAGAGCAGCACGCGGGCGGTGCGGGCATCATCCGTCGCGGCGTCCCCGTGCGGATGGTGGCCGGCCAGCTGGTCACCACCGTGTTCGACCTACTGCTCGCGCAGTACGGCGTCGGCCGGCCAGGCCTGCCCGGTGTCTGGCCGACCGGCTACGACGACGCCACCTCACCCGGTACCCCTGCCTGGCAGGAGGGCATCACCTCGGTGCCGATGCAGGCAGCCGAACGCATCGGCCGCGAGTTCGCGCAGAACGCCGAAGACTCCAATGGACGCTCGATGATCCTGATGGGTGCCGGAACCAACCACTGGTTCCATTCCGACACCATCTACCGGGCCTTCCTGGCACTGACCACCATGACCGGCTGCCAGGGCGTCAACGGTGGCGGCTGGGCTCACTACGTCGGCCAGGAGAAGGTGCGCCCACTCACCGGCTACGGCCAGTACGCGTTCGGCCTGGACTGGGTGCGCCCGCCCCGCCAGATGATCGGCACGGGCTTCTTCTACCTCGCCACCGACCAGTGGCGCTACGACGGCCTCGCCGCCGACACCCTGTCCAGCCCGCTCGGCGCAGGCACCTTCGCCGGCCGCACCACCGCGGACTGCCTGGTCGAGTCGACCAAGCGCGGCTGGATGCCCGGCTACCCCACCTTCAACCGCAACTCGCTCGACCTCGTCGACGACGCGGTCCGGGCGGGCGTCGACCCGGCCCAGTACGTGGTCGAGTCCCTCGGCGACGGCACCCTCGAGTACGCCATCGAGGACCCGGATGCGCCGGAGAACTTCCCGCGCATCCTCGACGTCTGGCGGGCCAACGTGATCGGCTCGTCGGGCAAGGGCAACGAGTACTTCCTGAAGCACCTGCTGGGCACCAAGAACGCCGTTCGCGCCCCCGAATCGCCGCCCGAGAAGCGCCCGAAGACCATGAAGTGGCACGAGACCGCCCCCGAGGGCAAGCTTGACCTGATGGTCACCAGCGACTTCCGCATGACGAGCACCACCATCTTCAGCGACGTGGTGCTGCCGCCGGCCACCTGGTACGAGAAGAACGACCTGTCAACCACCGACATGCACCCCTTCATCCACTCGTTCAACCCGGCGATCGCCCCGCCGTGGCAGGCGAAGACCGACTTCGACATCTTCCACATCCTCGCGGAGAAGATCTCCGAGATGTCCGTGGAGCACCTCGGAGTGCGGAAGGACCTGGTCGCCGTTCCGCTGCTGCACGACACCCCGGATGCGATGAGCGCCCCGCACGGCATAGTCGAATACGACCAGGTGCTGGTGCCCGGCGTGACCATGCCCAAACTGGTCGTGGTCGAACGCGACTACCCGGCCTTCGCCGCGCGGCTCGGTGCCCTCGGCCCGCTGACCGAGAAGCTCGGCATGATGACCAAGGGCGTCAAGTTCAACCCCGACGTCGAGGTGGCCTACCTGGCGAAGAAGAACGGGCTCGTCGAGAGCGGCCCCGCCGCCGGGCGGCCGCAACTGAAGACCGCCATCCAGGCCTGCGAAATGGTGCTCGCGCTCTCCGGCACCACCAACGGACGGCTCGGTACGCAAGGCTTCCGCAGGATGGAGGAGCGCACCGGCCAGAAGTTGGCGCACCTGGCCAGCGACAACGAGGGCCGTCGCTTCTCCTACCCGGATGTGCAGGGTGCCCCGGTCCCGGTACTCACCTCCCCGGAATGGTCCGGCAGCGAGCACGGCGGCCGACGCTACAGCGCGTTCACGATCAACGTGGAGCACCTCAAGCCCTGGCACACCCTCACCGGGAGGCAACACTTCTACCTCGACCACGACTGGATGATCGAGCTGGGGGAGACCATGCCGATCTTCCGGCCGCCGCTGGACATGCACCGCCTGTTCGATGATTCCATCGTCGGGTCGACCTCGTCCACCGGCGCGACCGGCTCGAAGGGCCGGGCCGAGGTGGCCGTGCGCTACCTCACCCCGCACTCCAAGTGGTCGATCCACTCCGAGTACCAGGACAACCTGATGATGCTGTCGCTGTCCCGCGGCGGGCCCACCATCTGGATGTCACCGCAGGACGCCGACAAGATCGGCGTGCGCGACAACGAGTGGATCGAGTCCTACAACCGCAACGGCGTCGTCGTGGCCCGTGCGGTCGTCTCGCACCGGATGCCCGAGGGCACCGTGTACATGTACCACGCGAAGGACCGCACCATCAACGTGCCGATCGCCGAGACGAGCGGCATGCGCGGTGGCACGAACAACTCGCTCACCCGGATCCTGCTGAAACCGAGTCACCTGATCGGTGGCTACGCCCAGCTGTCCTTCGCTTTCAATTACCTCGGCCCGACCGGGAACCAACGCGATGAGGTCACCGTGATCCGTCGACGCAGCCAGGAGGTTGAGTACTAAATGCGCGTAATGGCTCAGATGTCGATGATCATGAATCTCGACAAGTGCATCGGGTGCCACACCTGTTCGGTCACCTGTAAGCAGGTGTGGACCAACCGCACCGGCGTCGAATACGTCTGGTTCAACAACGTGGAGACCAAGCCCGGCGTCGGCTACCCGCGCCGCTACGAAGACCAGGACAAGTGGAAGGGCGGCTGGCAGCGCAACAAGCGCGGACGCCTGAAACTGCGCTCCGGTGGCCGCATCAAGCGCCTCGCCACCATCTTCAACAACCCCGACCTCCCGGTGATCGACGACTACTACGAGCCGTGGACCTACGACTACGACATGCTGACCAAGGCTCCGCTGAGCACGGAAAGCCCCGTCGCCCGGCCCAAGTCGCTGCTCACCGGCCAGAACATGGACATCAAGTGGTCCGGCAACTGGGACGACGACCTCGGCGGCTCGCAGGAGACCGCGGCAGACGACCCCATCCTCGCCACCATGAGCGAGCACGTGAAGATGGAGTTCGAGAACACCTTCATGTTCTACCTGCCGCGCATCTGCGAGCACTGCCTGAACCCCGCCTGCGTCGCGGCCTGCCCCTCGGGCGCCATGTACAAGCGCGAGGAGGACGGTATCGTCCTCGTCGACGAAGACGGATGCCGCGGCTGGCGCATGTGCGTCTCCGCCTGCCCGTACAAGAAGGTCTACTTCAACCACAAGACGGGTAAGGCCGAGAAGTGCACGCTCTGCTACCCGTTGATCGAGCAGGGCAAGCCCACGATCTGCTCGGAGACCTGCGTCGGCCGGCTGCGTTACCTCGGCCTGATGCTCTACGACGCCGACGCGGTCCTCGCGCAGGCCTCGGTCGAGAACGAGCACGACCTGCTGGATGCCCAGCGCGCCTGCTTCCTCGACCCGTTCGACCCTGAGGTCATCGCCGCGGCGAAGGCCGAAGGCATGGAGGACGACTGGATCCTCGCGGCCCAGAACAGCCCGATCTACAAGCTCATCTCCGAGTACAAGGTGGCTCTGCCGCTGCATCCGGAGTACCGCACCATGCCGATGGTCTGGTACATCCCCCCGCTGTCCCCGGTGGTCGACGTCATCTCGACCACCAACAACGACGGTGAGGATGCCCGCACCCTGTTCGCCGCCATCGACAAGCTCCGCATCCCGGTGGAATACCTCGCCGGGCTGTTCTCGGCCGGAGACGTCGTTCCCGTCGAGTCCTCGCTGCGGAAGCTCGCCGCCATGAGGTCGTACATGCGCGACATCAACCTGGGCCGCGACCGCGACGAGTCGATCCCGGAAGCGGTCGGCATGACCGGTCCCGAGATCGAGGCCATGTACCGCCTGCTGGCCATCGCCAAATACGAGGATCGCTACGTCATCCCCAAGGCGCACGTCGAGACGGCGCGTGAGCTTGAGGAACTCGCCTGCTCGCTCGACACCGACGGCGGCCCCGGTATGGGTGGCCCCAGCGTCGCCACGGCGGCAGGCCCCTATGGCAAGACCCCCGGGATGCCGCTGAACGCGACCGTCGACAACTACAACGAGATGGTCGGCAAGGGCTCCGAACGCACGAAGCCCACCACGCCCGGCCGGGTCAACCTGCTCAACTGGACCGGCGGCGGCGTGCCGGAGGGCATGTTCCCGCCGAAGGCCTCCGGGAGTCCCGCATGAGGCTGCCGAAGCTCCCGACCCGCAAGGTCACGGCGCTGCCTCTGTCCGCGGAGGACGGCCGGATGGCGCACATGGCGGCATCAATTCTGCTGGATTACCCCAGCCAGGAGCGACGGGCCCGTTTCGGTGCTGTCGCCGCGTCGGTGGCGTTGCTGCCGGATCCGCTCCGCCACGCCTTCGAGGCGTTCCTGACGAAAGCGGATGCGATGACGCAGCAGGAGTTGGAAATCCACTTCACGGCCACTTTCGACCTCAAGCGCAAGTGCTGCCCGTACCTGAGCTACTTTGCGGCGGGGGACACCCGTCGCCGCGGCATGGCGCTCGTGCGCTTCGTCGAGGCCTACCGTGCCGCGGGCTGGGAGGTCGCCGCCGACGAACTGCCCGACTACCTGCCGATGGTGCTCGAATTCTCCGCGCGGAGCGACTCGCCGATCGCACAGGAACTGCTCGCCGCGCACCGCGACGGGATAGAGGTGCTCCGCATGGCACTCGAGGCCGTGCCGAGCCCCTACGCGCACATTGTGGAGGCGGTCTCCCTGTCTCTCCCGAAGATCGACGAGGAGACGCGTCAGCGTTACCTCAACCTGGTGAACGAGGGTCCGCCGACCGAGACGGTCGGCATGACCTTCCTGGGCAATCTCAAACCGTTCTCGCCGTCCGGCGCGAACAGCGAGGAAGTACGGGTATGAATCCGCTCGACATTCTGCTTTGGGTGGCGTTCCCCTATGCCGCCGCCGGGGTCTTCATCGTCGGCCACCTTCTGCGCTACCGGTTCGACCAGTTCGGCTGGACCTCACGGTCGAGCCAGACCTACGAGAACAAGTGGCTCCGCTGGGGCTCGCCCATGTTCCACTACGGCATCCTGATGGTCTTCGGCGGTCACATTGTCGGACTCTTCATCCCCAAACCGTGGCTCGAGTTCTTCGGCGTCACCGAGCACATCTACCACCTCGGGGCCACCTGGCTGGGCAGCGTCGCCGCGGTGCTGACCATCGCCGGCCTCGCCATCCTGCTGATCCGTCGCCGCCTGGTCGCCCGGGTCAAGCTGGTCACGACCGTGATGGACAAGGTCATGTACCTGTTCCTCGCCGGCACCATCGCCTTCGGCACGACGGCGACCGTGCTCTACCAGGTGCTCGGCGCCGGCTACGACTACCGTGGGTCAATCTCGCCGTGGATCCGCAGCCTGTACGCCTTTCAGCCGGACCCGGCGCTGATGAGCGACGTGCCGTTCTTCTTCCAACTGCACGTGCTCTCCGCCACGATGCTCTTCCTGCTGTGGCCCTTCACCCGACTGGTGCATGTATTCTCGGCGCCGCTCGGCTACTTCGTGCGTCCCTACATCGTCTACCGCTCGCGGGACGGCCACCGCGGTGCGGGCTCCCAGAAGGCCCGCCGTGGCTGGGAGAAGAGCGAACTACCGAAGGACACCCGCGAAAAGGTGGGCGGCCGCCGCTAGCCGAAGATCCCAGGGACGTCGACGCCGGTGCGCGACCCGCAGCCGCCATATGCAGCCGGGGGAGCGGGTCGCGCAGGGGTAACGGATGATGCAGGCCGCCGGCACCTGGGCTGCCCGAAGGGCTAGCCCGCGCGCACGCCAGGCCGCCTGCAGGCGATCGAGGGCGTCTTGATCCCGCCGCACTCGGGCTGGTAAGCGAAGCCTGCGCTGTATGGCGGGGTTCCGCTCCGGTGCCTAGCATTGCCGGTGTGGGTCCAATTTCGTGCCTGAGGATACCCAGAAGGAGACACATGTTCGATGCGCTGCTCGACACCATCTTCGGTTTGCCTGTGCACCCCCTCGTGGTGCACGCGACCGCGGTCGTCGTTCCCACGGCGCCCTCGTCGTCGTCGTCGCGGCCCTCTGGCCCCGGTTTCGCCGGTGGGCGAAGTTCCTGCCGCTGATCCTCGCATTGGCCGCACTCGTTCTCGTGCCGCTGGCGCGCGAATCCGGGGAGGCGCTGAGAGAGCGGGTCACCGAGACCGCGCTGGTCGAGACCCATTCCGAGCTGGCCGACGGGCTGCTGCCCCGGGTTGCCGCCCTGGTCGTGGTCGCTGCCGTTCTGCTCTGGTGGAACTACCGGGAGGTCGGCGGCCGGACATCCGTCGCCCGCACCCCGAAGTGGGTGGCCATCGTGCTGGCCGTGGCCGCGCTGGGCGCCGCCATGGGAACCATCGTGCAGGCCGTGCGCATCGGTCACAGCGGGGCGGCGGCCGTCTGGTCCGAGGCCGGGGGAGCACCGGCGCCCGCCGGGGGCGAAGACGACGACTGAGCCGGCCTGAACTCAGTCGGTCACGGAGCTGTCGGCGCCCACGCCGGCGGCAACCTCGCGGGTCCACTCGGCGGAGATTCTGGCTCCCCTGACTCTTCCGCGGGTTAGGCCCGGTCGCGCGCGAGTGTGTGTGTGTGTGTGTGTGTGTGTGTGTGTGTGCGGCCAACTCAGGACATCCGTTGCCGGCATGCACCGGCCGCCACGGATCAGTGCGGAACCAGTGTGGATGTTCGGCCCGGCCGGACGGATCTCCTGAGTTGGCCACAGCCCCCGCCGGATGGGCAGCAGCGCTGGTGCGGATCGGGCGTCGACCACCCGCTTCGCTCCGTTCGGGGCGCGGAACTCCCAGTCCGACCCCTTCATCGCCCACGGCTGGCAGGATTCGGGCAGCTAGTCGGCGGTGGCGGCCCGTTCCTCGGCGAGCTCCGCGAGCCGCGCGAGAGCGCGGGGCCAATCCGCAGCGAACATGGCCGTGAATTCCTCGTCGGTGTCGACGGTCACCACGAGTGTGGTCACCCCGTCGGACTCGCTGAAGGAGTAGTCCTCGTGCGCGCCCGCGAACCGCCGCGCGTGAGCGCTCGTGGTGTCGTCGATGCCCCGGGAGACAGCACCGTGGATTTCCAGGGAGATGAACTCGTCCAGCCGGTTTTCGACGACCGTGGCCACCAGCCCGCTGTGGGAAGCATCCTCGCCGGGGGCAAGGAAGCGGATCGTGCTGCCCTCCGCCCAGCTTCCGACGTAGTGGGAACCCTCATGGAACGCCCGGGTCCAGTCCCGGTAGGTCGACGCGTCCAGCATCGTGCTCCAGACGGCGTGTACCGGAGCGTCGATCCGAATCGTGAAGTGCAGCTGTTCCATGCGGGGATCGTACTCCGCTCCGGCAGATCGATCAGCTGGGGAAGGGAGCACCCTTGCGGGCGTAGTAGAACCAGGCGAGCCAGGTGCAGAACACGCAGAACACGGCGCAGCCGGCGAAGAACGCGGTCGGGCTGATCATGGTGAGCGAGATGCCCACGACGAACGGTCCGAAGGCCGCGATGGCGGAGGTCCAGGCGATGGCTCCGCCGGCCTGACGCTTCGGGAAGATCATCGGCATCTGCTTGAACGTGCCGGCGTTGGCCAGCCCGGCGAAGAAGAAGATGATCAACATGCCGGTGAGGAAGCCCCAGAACTCGTCCACGCTGGTCGGCGTGAGGAAGAAGGCGGTGAGGGCAGTTCCCGCCACCATGCCGAGGCCACCGATGAACGTGAAGATCGCGCCGCCCCACCTGTCGCAGAACGGGCCGCTCGCCGCCCGCACCAGGGCGCCGAGGACGGGGCCGATGAATGCGAAGGCCAGCGGGTTCGGGGCATCCGGGAAGTCGCCGTAGACGTTGAGGATGATCAGGCCCATCTGGGCGGCGAGGCCACTGTAGGCGCCGAAGCTCATCAGGTAGATGGCGGTCATGATCCAGGTGTGCTTGACCTGGAAGATGTCCATCTGCTGGCGGAAGTTCGCCGTGATCGGCACCCGGCGCAGGTACATCACCGCCAGGACGATGGCAAGCAGAGCCCAGGGGATGAGCACCAGCCCACCGTTGTGCAGCCAGACGAGGTCACCGTCGGCACTGCTCTGGGGGGTGAGGGCGGCGGTGCCGAGCAGACCGAATCCGACGACCCAGGGCAGGATCAGCTGCATCAGGCCGATGCCGAAGTTGCCGAGGCCTGCCTGCAGGCCCAGAGCCGTACCGGCGAGGCGTTTGGGGAAGAAGTAGCTGGTCGATGCCATGAAACCGGAGAAGGTTCCGCCGCCGATGCCGGCCGCGAACGCCAGGGAGAGCAGCACCCAGTACGGCGTCGACGTGTCCCGGGCGGCGAGGGTCCAGCCGAGCATCGGGATCATGAGCAGGGCCGACGACATGGCGACGAGGTTGCGGGTGCCCATCATCGGCGGCAGGAACATGAAGACCAGGCGCAGCAGGCCGCCGGCGAGCCCGGGGAGGGCGACGAGCCAGTACAGCTGGCTGGGTGCGAGGGAGTAGCCGATGTCGTTCAGACGCGGGGCGATCGCGCTGACGAGGTACCAGGCCGCGAAGCTCAGAGTCAGGCTGAAGGTGGTGATCCACAGGGTGCGCCAGGCGAGCCCCGGATCCCAGGTCTCGTCATTCTCCGGGTCCCAGTTGGACAGATCCGGTTTGAGTTTCGAGGCGAACTGCGGGGACGTTGCGACTGACATGGACTTCCTCGGCTGGTTGCTGCCGGGCACCAGGCCCGCGTAGCTTCCACCCTCGCGGTACAGCGGAAATGCGACAACGCGTGAACGCCGTGAAAAATGATTCGGTCGTACAGAACCGAAATCGGCGGGCGTCAGCCGCCGGCGAAGGGCGGCAGCACGTCGACGGTGTCGCTCCCGGAGAGCGGCACCGTGTCATCCGTCGCCCGCGTGCCGTTCACGAGCAGGGAGCACCGGCCGAGGATGCGCTCGAACTCGTCGCCGTAGAGGCTGGTGAGCTGGGCGCGCAAGTCGCCGATGGTGGCGGCATCGATCGCGGCCGCGTCGGCGGCGGCGGATTCGGCTGCCGCGGCGAAGAAACGGATGGTCGCCATCAGCGTGTCACCTCCGGCTGGTCCGGCGGCCAGGTGAGGGCGAGCCGGGTGGCCAGCGCACTGGCGGCCTCGATGGCGGTGGGTGTGCCGCCGTTCCGGGCGGCGGCCAGACCGACCAGGAACGTGCTCAGCGGGGCGGCGGGCCGGGCCACGTTGTGGGCCACGTCGCGGGCCACGTCGAGCAGCGTGCCCACGGGGATGTCGGCCGGATCCAGGCCGAGTGCGGCGGCGAGGGCCACCAGCCACTCGTCGAGAGCCTCAGGGGGAAGCGGGGTCGAGGCGCTCATTGGGTATCACTCCTCATCGGATTGCTCCGCGGTCGGATTGCTCCACGGTGGGGTGCTGGTCAGCAGTGCGGAACTCCTCTCCACATCCTGCCATGTGTCCACGTCGCTCCCCTTGCCGTTCTGGTCGCGGACGCCCCGCAGCTCGAGCGGGGCCAGCAGTCCGCGCATGCTGGCGCCGTGGGCGTCGGCGCCGAGCCGGTGCGCGGCCGCCCGCAGCGGCGCCAGACGGTAGATCCCCGCGAGCCACTGCGCGCGGCCGCCCGCGTCGACCAGGTGCAGGCCGTGAACGGATGCCGGCAGCCCCGGGTCGGACGCCGCCGGCACCAGTAGGCGGGCGGCATCCGCTGCCCACGGCAGGTCGCAGGCCAGCAGGAGCACCCAGTCCGCAGGCCCGGACGCGGTCGCGTGCTCGAGCGCCGCGAGTCCCGCCACGATGCCGGCGACCGGGCCGCCGAACGGGGGATCTTCGAGCGTCCAGGTCAGCTCGGCCGTGTCGTCGTCCGGGACGGCCGCACGGGCCTCCTCCGGCCCGACCACGACAACGTTCCGGGCGAGACCGCGTGCGTCCAGCACCCGGGAGAGCAGCGTGCGCCCGGCCACCTCGACCGCGGGCTTGACCGCGCCGTCGAGGCGCCGGGCGCGCCCGCCCGCCAGCACGATCAGGTCGACGCTCATGGCTGCTCGGGTCATCGCTACTCGTTCGGGCGGTGCCAGTCGCCGGACTTCCCTCCGGTCTTCGTGATGAGGCGCACGTTCTCGATCCAAACGGACTTGTCGAGGCCTTTGACCATATCGACCACGGCGAGGGCGGCGATCGACACGGCGGTCAGCGCCTCCATCTCGACGCCGGTGCGGTCGGCCGTGCGCACGGTGGCCGTGACGCGCACCCCGGTGTTTTCGATGACGAGGTCGACGGCGGCGCCGTGCACCCCGATCACATGCGCGAGGGGGAGCAGGTCGGCGCACTTCTTGGCACCCTGGATGCCGGCGATGCGGGCCACGGCGAGCACATCGCCCTTGGGGGTGCTGCCGTCGCGAAGGGCCGCGATGACCGTCGGTCCGCAGGCCACGAAGCCGGCGGCGGTGGCGCTGCGCACGGTGGGCTGCTTCTCGGTGACGTCGACCATGCGGGCCTGGCCGGAAGAGTCGAGATGCGTGAAGGGGTGTGCGGACAGGTCGCGGATGCTCATGTCAACAGCATGACAGTGACGCGGTCGCCCTCGGCAATCCGCGTCACGTTTTCCGGCACGATGGCCAGCCCGACGGCCTGAGCAAGCCCGGCGACGAGGTGGGATCCCGACCCACCCGCGGCGGACCGGCGGACCACTCTGCGGATTCCCACGCCCTCGAGGGTCACCGGCATGTACTGGGCACGGCCGGGCGGGGAGTCCCAGCTCTCCCCGGCGGTCGCCGAGATCGTGGGGCGAAAGAGGTCGATGTGCCCGCCGAGGCGGCGCAGGGCCGGCCGCACGAACACCTCGAACGACACGAAGGCGCTGACCGGGTTGCCGGGGAGGGCGAAGATGAGCGGTCCCTCGACTGCATTGTCGTCGGCCGGCCAGCGGCCGAAACCCTGAGGCTTGCCCGGCTGCATCTTGACCGGCCCGAACCGTACGGTGCCGAGCGGCGCGAGCACGGCCTTGACGATGTCGTAGGCGCCGACGCTCACCCCGCCGGAGAGCACGATGGCGTCGACCGTGCCGGCGAGGCTGGCCAGCAGGCTGCGGAGCGTGTTCTCGTCGTCGGGAACCGCGCCGAGCCGGATCGGCACCCCACCGGCGGCGGTGACGGCCGACGCGAGGAGGTAGGAGTTGGAGTCGGGGATCTGGCCGCGCCGGGCGGGTTCGCCGGGGGTGACGAGCTCGCTCCCGGTGGAGATCACGGCCACGCGCGGAGCCGGGTGCGCCCGGAGCGACGAGGTTCCGGCGCTGGCGGCCGCGGCAACCCGGGTCGGCCAGAGCACCGAGCCGCGGGTGAGCACGGTGTCGCCGGCGTGGGCGTCTTCGCCGGCGCGACGGATGTGCGCTGCCGGCTGCGGCGCCCGCACGACGGTGACCGTGTCGATGCCCTGATCGGTGTCTTCGATCGGAACCACGGCATCCGCCCCGTCCGGGAGCGGCGCCCCCGTCATGATCCGGGCCACCTGCCCGGTCTCCAGGTGCGGGTTCTGGCTGGTTCCGGCCGCGAGGTCGGCGACCACCGGCAGCGTCACCGGGTGCTCGGCGGAGGCCTGCAGCAGGTCGGCGCGCCGGACGGCATAGCCGTCCATGGCCGAGTTGTCGAAGGGAGGTGTGTCCGTGGCGCTCCGAACATCCTCGGCCAGCATCAGGCCCAGCGCCTCGTCAAGCGAGACCAGCACGGGCGGCAGCGGGGCGACCGCGGCGAGCACGAAGGAGAGCTGGTCGGCGACGCTGCGGGCCGAGACCGGTACGGCGCAAGCGTCGGCGTCGTGCTCGTGGGTGTGCTCGTGCGTGTTCCCCGTCATGGTCAGTTCCCCGCTGTGGTCGTCGATTCGTTGGACACGGCGTCGCCGGCCCACTTGCTGCCCCGGCCGGGAGCCGTGCGTGCGGCGACGGCGACGTCCCAGGCGACGATCCCGCCGGCGAGCAGGGTGAGGCCGGTGAAGCCGGCCGCGTCCAGGGCCATCGCGGCGCGTTCGGCCCGCGGCCCCAGATGGCAGTGCAGCACCAGCGGCACGTCCCGCGGCAGGGTGGCCATTCCGGCCTCGGTGAGCAGGTCGCCGAGAGGCAGCAGGACGGCATCCGGGATGGCGCTCTCGGCGTGCTCGTCGGGCTCGCGCACGTCGACCAGCACGAACGGGTCGGTTCCCTCGGCGCGGGCAGTGAGCCGGGCCACGAGCTCCACCGGGGTGAGCGTCGACCAGGCCCCAGCGGTGGCGGCCCGAGCGGAGCCGCGGGCGGCGGCGAGGGTCGCTGCCGGGTTCGGGTCGGCGGCGGCGATGCCGGTGCCGATCAGGGGCACTTCGGTGAAACGGCCCGAGAGCGCGTCGATCACGAGCACGCGCCCGATCAGCGGAGCGCCGATACCGGCGATCAGCTTGATCGCCTCGGTGGCCATCAGCGAGCCCACCTGGCCGCAGAGCGCGCCGAGCACGCCGGCTTCGGCGCAGTTGGGCACCTCACCCTCTGTGGGCGGGGTCGGGAACAGGTCGCGCAGATGCACCCCGGTGAGGCCGCTCTCGGCCGGTGGGGTGGCCCAGAACACCGACAGCTGGGCGTCGAAACGGAGAACGGATGCCCAGACCAGTGGCAGGCCCAGGGCCGCGCAGGTGTCGTTGACCAGGAAACGGGTGGGGAAGTTGTCGGTGCCGTCGATGACCACGTCGTAACCGCCGATGATCGCGGCGGCGTTGCCGGCGTCGAGCCGTTCGGCGTGCTGCACGACCACGGCCTCCGGCGCGATCTGGGCGATCGATTCGGCGGCGCTGGCCACCTTGGGGCGTCCGACATCCGCCTGGCCGTGCACGATCTGGCGTTGCAGGTTGCTGGGTTCGACGTCGTCGCCGTCGACGATGCCGATCGTTCCCACGCCGGCCGCAGCCAGGTAGATGAGCGCGGGGGACCCCAGCCCGCCGGCGCCGAGCACGAGCACCCGGGCGTTGGCGAGGCGGCGCTGGCCGAGCTCGTTGAGCTGGGGCAGACGGCGTTGGCGGGCGGTGCGAACGGATTCGGCGCCGCTCAGGCGGGCGATCGGCTCGACAAGGGGGGGAATGGCCATGCTTCCACGGTAGGCGTTGGCAGCGCCCGGTGTGTACCCAAAACAGTCATCTGAGCACACCCCTTGAATTTCAGGCCGCAATGTAGTCCTCTAGATGTGAAACAGGCACCAACTAGAAATTTCGATGCAGTCTCGCGCGGCCCGACGGGTCTCGCTGTGAGGGAAGCAAACAGGAACTAGGAAGGTACTTCATGACTGGGAACAGAGCAGTTGCCTACAAGAGCCCGGGCGTCGTCGAGGTCATCGACATCGACTACCCGACCTTCGAGCTGAAAGACGGACCGGGTGTCAACCCGGCGAACGTGGGCCGCAAGGTGCCGCACGGGGTCATCCTCCGCACGGTCACCACCAACATCTGCGGCTCGGACCAGCACATGGTTCGCGGGCGCACGACCGCGCCGTCGGACCTCGTCCTCGGCCACGAGATCACCGGCGAGGTGGTCGAATGCGGACCCGACGTCGAGTTCATCAAGGTCGGCGACATCGTCTCGGTGCCGTTCAACATCTCTTGCGGCCGGTGCCGCAACTGTAAGGAGCGCAAAACCGGAATCTGTCTCAACGTCAACCCCGACCGCCCGGGCAGCGCCTACGGCTACGTCGACATGGGCGGTTGGGTCGGCGGCCAGGCCGAGTACGTGCTGGTGCCGTACGCGGACTGGAACCTCCTGAAGTTCCCGGACCGGGACCAGGCGCTGGAGAAGATCATGGACCTCACCATGCTCTCGGACATCTTCCCGACCGGCTTCCACGGAGCGTTCAGCGCGGGCGTCGGGGTCGGATCGACCGTATACATCGCCGGAGCGGGCCCGGTGGGTCTGGCCGCGGCGGCATCCGCTCAGCTGCTCGGGGCCGCCGTCGTCATCGTCGCCGACCTCAATGAGGAGCGGCTGGCGCAGGCCCGCAGCTTCGGCTGCGAGACCATCGACCTGCGGAAGGGCGAACCGCAGGATCAGATCGAGCAGATCCTGGGTGTGCCCGAGGTCGACTGCGGCGTGGACGCGGTCGGCTTCGAGGCCCGCGGCCACGGCAAGGATGCCGGAACGGAGCGTCCGGCCACGGTGCTGAACTCGCTGATGACGGTCACGGCCGCCGGTGGTGGCCTGGGCATCCCGGGCCTCTACGTCACGGGTGACCCGGGCGGGGTCGACGAGGCGGCGAAGGTCGGCTCGCTGTCCATCCGGCTGGGCCTCGGCTGGGCCAAGTCCCTGTCCTTCGCTACCGGTCAGACCCCGGTGATGAAGTACAACCGGTCGCTGATGATGGCGATCCTGCACGACAAGGTGCAGATCGCGAAGGCCGTCAACGCTCAGGCGATCAGCCTGGACGATGCCCCGCGCGGCTACGCCGAGTTCGACGCCGGCAAGTCGATCAAATACGTGCTGAACCCGAACCAGTACATCAAGTAAGCGCGTTCGACCGGTAACAGGACATCCGGCCCGCGGTTCGCCCGGGTCGGATGCCCTGTTCTGCTGAGGCCGGGCATTTGTCACCGTCCCGAAGGACTGTTGCCGCGGAGGGCGGCGGTTAGTGTGGAGACATGATTGATCAGTTCCAACGCCCGCTGCACGATCTGCGCATCTCGGTCACGGACCGCTGCAACTTCCGCTGCGTGTACTGCATGCCCAAAGAGGTCTTCGGCAAGGACTTTGCTTTCATGGAACGCGACGAACTGCTCTCCTTCGAAGAGATGACCCGGCTGGCGCGGATCAGCGTGGCGCACGGGGTCGAGAAGATCCGCCTCACCGGCGGTGAGCCGCTGCTGCGCAAAGGGATCGAGGAACTGGTGGCGATGCTGGCGGCGCTCCGCACCCCGGACGGCCGCCCGATCGACATCGCGATGACCACCAACGGTTCGGTGCTGGCGCTGAAGGCCCGGGCTCTGAAGGACGCCGGGCTGAAGCGCGTCACGGTGTCGTTGGATTCGCTCGACGACGCCACGTTCCGGGCCATGAACGACGTGAAGTTCCCGGTCGCCAAGGTGTTGAACAGCCTGGACGTGGCCCACTCGGTCGGGCTCGGCCCGATCAAGATCAACATGGTGCTCAAGCGCGGGCAGAACGATCAGGACATCGTTGCCATGGCGCGCCACTTCAAAGGCACCCCGTACATCCTCCGGTTCATCGAGTTCATGGACGTGGGCTCGAGCAACGGCTGGGAGATGGGT
The DNA here is from genome assembly GCF_002929845.1 of Cryobacterium sp. M96. GTDB lineage: Bacteria > Actinomycetota > Actinomycetes > Actinomycetales > Microbacteriaceae > Cryobacterium > Cryobacterium sandaracinum. Next base: position 10,497 of record NZ_PJJS01000051.1, on the reverse strand, counting down.
GACGTGGTGCCCTCGGCCGAGGTCGTGGCCCGCATCAACGCTGAACTGCCTCTCGAGGAGGTGGCCCCCAACAAGACCGGTGAGACCAGCCGCCGGTGGCGCTACCGCGACGGCGAGGGGGAGATCGGCGTGATCTCCAGTGTCACCCAGTCGTTCTGCCATTCCTGCTCGCGGGCGCGGGTCTCCACCGACGGCAAGCTGTTCACCTGCCTGTTCGCGACCGAGGGGCACGACCTGCGTGCCCTGATGCGCGGCGGTTGCACCGATGAGCAGCTGGCCGAGGTGCTGAAGCAGATCTGGCGCGAGCGCACGGACCGCTATTCGGAGCTGCGCAGCGCCGAGACCGGCCGGCTGCGCGCATCCGGCAAGAAGAGAATCGAAATGTCGTACATCGGTGGGTGAATCCAGATGAGCAGGATCACGGCCAGGCGCAAGGTCGTGCGACTGACGGCGGGCGAGAATCCCACCAGCCGGGAAGACGTGCTGGCGGTCGAAGAGCCACTCGAGATCCGCGTGAACGGCCGCTCCCTCGCCGTCACGATGCGAACCCCCGGCAACGATTTCGACCTCGCCGCCGGGTTCCTGGTGTCGGAGGGCGTCATCACCCGGAACGAGCACTTTTCCACGGCCCGGTACTGCGCCGGCGCCACCGTCGAAGGCGTGAACACCTACAACGTGCTCGACGTGTCGCTCGCGCCCGGGGTCACACCGCCCGACCCGAGCCTGGAGCGATCGTTCCTGACGACCAGTTCCTGCGGGCTCTGCGGCAAGGCCAGTATCGACGCCGTGCGCACGAAGTCGGCGTTCCCGGTGACGGCTGACCCGCTTCAGGTCGACGCAGAGCTCCTGACGAGCTTTCCCGAGGTCTTGCGCGACGCCCAGGACGTTTTCGAGAAGACCGGCGGCATCCATGCGGCCGCCCTCTTCGACGGGACCACCGGGCGGATGCTGGTGCTGCGCGAAGACGTCGGCCGCCACAACGCGGTCGACAAGGTCATCGGTTGGGCGCTGAAGGAAGACCTGCTTCCGCTCACCGGCACGGTGCTGATGGTGTCGAGCCGGGCGAGCTTCGAACTGGCGCAGAAGGCGCTGATGGCCGGGATTCCGGTGCTCGCCGCCGTGTCGGCGCCGTCGTCGCTGGCCGCCGAGTTCGCGGACGAGGTAGGCATGACGGTGGTCGGGTTCCTGCGCGGCGACTCCATGGTGATCTACGCCGGGGCGGAACGCATCACGAGCGGCGAGCGGACGCCGCAGAGCGTCCCCGGCTAGCCGCGCTCCGCGGGTTCGACCACCCGCCCGGTGCGCCAGGTGTCGACCGTGATCACGCAGCCCACCACTATCAGGGAGATCGAAACGGAGGCCAGGGCATCCGTGGTCCAGTGGTAGCCGAGGTACAGGCGGCTGAGGGCCGCCAGCGCGATGCCGACCACGGCGATGCTGAGACCGAGGGTGGTGGCCCGCATGCTGCAACGGCGCGAGAGCAGAAGGTAGGCGGTCACCAGCAGGAAGTCGGATGCACCCAGCACGTGGCCGGAGGGGAACGAGAACGTGAGATCCGTGCCGTACAGCATCAGGTCGATCGGCGGCCGCTCGCGGCCGACCGTGCGTCCGATGACCTGGGCCAGCACCACGCCGGTTGCCATGGCACCGGCGAGCAGCAGGGGGCGCCAGGCGTGCCGGGTGAGAAGACCCCAGCCGACACACACGACCAGCACGATCAGGGGCAGCGCGACCGGCCCGAATACGACCGCCAGCACCACCATCACGGTCGTCAGAACGGGGGACCGGGCTTCCAGCAGCCACTCCTGCACGGGGAGGTCGATCGCGGTGACGCCGCCGCCGCTCTGCACACTCAGCAGCGTGAGCGTGAAGACGACGGCGCCGAAACCCAGGCAGGCGATCGCGGTGACTTGGAGCATGCGGCGGGACCGGGCATTGCGTTCCCACGTCTCGACGACGTACCGGTCGTGGAACGTGCGCCACGGATGCGACGCGCGGCTGCGTCGGCGTTCGCGATCGAGTGTCACGGCCAGGGGAGCCCAGACCACCACCGCGATCCCGATGCCGAGCAGTGCCGCCCCGACGGTGTCGGTCAGCCAGTGAGCGCCCAGGTAGGTGCGGCTGAGCATCATCAGCGCCGTGTACAGCGCCCCGGCCAGCCACACCCACCAGAACCGGAAGAGCAGCGCCAGGATTATCGCCAGCGTCGCCGCATTGGCGACATGGCCGGAGGGGAACGACCCGAAATCGACGCTGACCAACAGATCGTCGAGCTCGACCGGGCGGGCCCGGCCGAACAGCCACTTGAGGAGGTGCACGGCGGCACCGGAGACCACGGTTACCGCGAGGGCGAAGCCCGCGGCCCACGGGCGCTTGAAGAACAGGAGCAGGCCGATGAGCAGACCGGGCACGACGACGGAGGCGGTGAGACCGCCGCCCAGGCTGTTCATCACGAGGGCGAGGGAATCCCACACCGGTGCCCGATTGCCGGACACCGCGATCATCCACTCCGTGTCCAGGGCGAACGGCTTGCCGTTCCGGGAGATGACCAGGCCCAGACCCACCGCCAGCGCGACGGTGACCAGCCCGGAGAGCAGCGGCCACCAGTGGGTGACGCGCTGTGCCCCAGCGCCCGTGTTCACGCCTCGGCTCACGTCAGCGGTGCTGAATTCGCTGCCTCGTGGGCGATGAATCGCACGGACATGGCCTTGTAACCGGGGGTGTTCGACTCCCGGGCCACGAGCTCGCGGTGCATCAGGGCGTTCGCCTCGGGGAAATACGCGGCCGCGCAGCCCCGCGGGGTGGGGTAGACCACCAGGCGGAACTCGTTGGCGCGCCGCTCCTCGCCCCGGAAAGTGCTGATCACGTCGACCATGTCGCGGTCCGCAAAGCCCAGCTCGGTGACGTCGTCCTGGTGGATCAGGATGACCCGGCGGCCGCCGGAGATTCCGCGGTAGCGGTCATCCAGGCCGTAGAACGTGGTGTTGTACTGGTCGTGGCTGCGCATGGTCTGCAGGATCAGGTGGCCGGCCGGCGGGGTGAGGTACTCGAGCGGGCTGACCGTGAACCGGGCCCGGCCGATGTCGGTGGCGAAGCTGCGGGTGTCGCGGGGTGGGTTGGGCAGTACGAAACCGTTCTTCGTCTTGAGGCGCGCGTTGAAATCGGTGAAGCCCGGGAGAACCCGCGAGATGCGGTCACGGATGACGTCGTAGTCGTCGGCCATCGCCTTCCAGTCGATCACGTGGTCGTCGCCGAGGGTGGCGCTGGCCATCCGGGCGACGATGACGGGCTCGGCGAGCAAGTGCTCGGAGACCGGGTCCAGACGCCCCTGCGTGGTGCGCACGACCGACATGGAGTCCTCGACCGAGAGCACCTGGCGACCACCCGGGTGCTTGTCGTCCGTGTCGGTGCGCCCCAGCGTCGGCAGGATCAGCGAGGTCGTGCCGTGCATGATGTGCGACCGGTTGGGCTTGGTCGACACGTGCACGGTCAGGCCCACGCGCTGCATTGCCGCCTCGAGGGCCACTGTGTCGGAGCAGGCGAGGGCGAAGTTGCCGCCCATCGACACGAACACGTCGACGTCGTCGTTCTCGAAGGCCGCGACGGTGTCCACCGAGTCGAGGCCATGCTTGCGAGGGGACTCGATGCCGAATTCCTTGTCCAGCGCGGCGAGCATCGATTCCTTGGGCTTCTCCCAGACGCCCATGGTGCGGTCGCCCTGCACGTTGGAGTGGCCGCGAACCGGGCAGGCGCCGGCGCCCGGCTTGCCGAAGTTGCCCTGAAGCAGGAGCAGGTTGATGATCTCCTTGAGTGTGTTGACCGAGTGCGGCTGCTGAGTGAGTCCGAGCGCCCAGCAGATGATCGTGGCCGTGGAGTCGATCATCATCTGCGCGACGGTGGAGATCTCCACCGCGGTGAGCCCGGTGGCCTTCTCCGTCTCGGCCCAGTCGATGGTCGTGCGGGCGGCGCGGTACTCGTCGAGGCCCTGGGTGTTCGCCGCGACGAACTCCGCGTCGACGACGGAGCCGGGAACGCGCTCCTCCGCTTCGAGCAGCAGGTGGCCGAGGGCCTGGAACAGGGCCAGGTCGCCGCCGACCTTGATCTGCAGGTACTCGTCGGCGAGTGCTGTGCCATCGCCGATCAGGCCGGAGACCGACTGGGGATCCTTGAAATTGAACAACCCGGCCTCGGGCAGCGGGTTGACGGCGACGACCCGGCCACCGTTGTCCTTGCACTCCTTGAGGGCCGACAGCATCCGCGGGTGGTTGGTGCCCGGGTTCTGGCCGACGACGAGGATCAGCTCGGCATGGTGGATGTCTTCGAGCGAAACGGTGCCCTTGCCGATGCCGATGGTGGCGTTCATGGCGCTTCCGGAGGACTCGTGGCACATGTTCGAGCAGTCGGGCAGGTTGTTCGTGCCGATCGAGCGGGCGAACAGCTGGTAGAGGAACGCCGCCTCGTTGGCGGTGCGTCCCGAGGTGTAGAAGACCGTACGGTCGGGAACGGTGGCTCGGATCCGCTCGCCGATGAGCTCGAAGGCTTCGTTCCAGGAGATCTGGGAGTAGTGCGTGTCGCCGGGACGGATGACCACTGGATGCGTGATGCGGCCCTGGTTGCCGAGCCAGTACTCGGTCTTCGTGGCGAGCTCCTCGATCGAGTGCTCGGCCCAGAACGCCGGCGTCACGGTGCGCAGGGTGCTCTCCTCGGCGACGGCCTTGGCGCCGTTCTCACAGAACTCCGCGGTCTTGCGGTGGCCCTGCGACTCCGGCCACGCGCAGCCCGGGCAGTCGGTGCCGTCGCGCTGGTTGAGGCGCAGCAGCGCCTTCGCCGTGCGGGGAACGCCGGCCTGCGCGAACCCGCGATCGAGCGCCACCAGAACCGCTTCCACTCCGGCCGCGGACTTCTTCGGCTTCGTGACGACCAGATTGTCTTCGTTGATGTCTTCGATCGGAGCGCGTCGTGTCATGTGACCATTTTGCTCCATTTCACAGGGCGTTCCGACATCGGCTACGTGTATGTTCGGATCGGACTGCTTGAAGCAGGAGACAGAGGGGGCACCGTGGGCACTCACACGACGCTGGACACGATGCGGCAGACCCGGTCAATCCTGGACGGCATTCGCTGCGCCGACGACCTGACCATCGCAGCGAGCCGGGACGGCGGCATCCGCGCCGTGCGCCTGCTCGCGCAGGCGGCGACCGACCCTGGCGACCAGCTGACCGCGATCGCAGCCATTCACTCGCTCGGCCAGGTGTTCGACGAGTCCGCGGATGACGTGCTCGTGTCGCTGCTCACCCACGACTCCCTCTTCATCCGCGAACACACGGCCTGGGCGTTCGGCGCCCGGCTGCCCCGGTTCGAGGCGATCTCCGGACTGCTGAGCATGGTGGTCGACGGCGGCTTCTCCGGCATGATCGCCCAGCGCACGCTGGAGCAGTGGAGCTCGTCGGTGCCGGTGCATGTGGCGCTCGCCCTCGAGGGCACCCTGATCGGCGTGCATGAGTGCGGCGCCCGCGCCCGCCTGGTCGAAACGATGGGTCTCATCGCCGGGCGCATCCCCGAACGTCTGCTGCGCCGGGTCGCAGTCGACGGCTCCGAGCCGAACGCGGTGCGTGCGGCGGCGATCGCGGCCATCGGCGACCTCGGTCCGAACGAGGCCAACATCCGTATCGTGAGCGACCTGTCGCAGGGCAGCGGCGTGCTTGCCGACGTGGCCCGGCTCGCCCTGATCGACTTGACCGTGCCGGCCTACCCGCGCCCGCCGTGGAGCCGGGGGCTGACGGTGGCCCAACTCTTCCTGCACGCCGACATCGACCGCGAACTCAGCCAGGTGGGAGCCGGCGATAACGGCGGCATCGCCACGCTGCTCGTGCGCCTGGGCGACGCGCTCGTCTCCGGCGGCAACGGCAGCGGCGGCAGTGAGCGCGGCGGCTCCGTGGAACGGGTGCTCACCCTCTCCCGCGGCAGCTTCGCCGGCGCGCTCACCTCTCTGTCCGAGGTCGGGTCTTCCCTCGCGGAGCACGCCTTCGCGACCGTGCCCTTCCTGGGCGAACCCGTCGCCTCGGTCGATGCCTGGCCGCGGCGGATTGCGACGCAGCGCGGCATCCGTCGCATTCTGCGCGCCGCCGGCACCGTCGACGCGATCCACCTGCGAATGGCCGACATCGGCACGCTGGCTGCCTCCACCGTCGCCCGCGAGCTCGACATTCCGATCGTGTTCACGGTGGCCCCCGACCCGCACAGCGTCATCCACTCCCTCGACAGTTCCGGGGTGCTCACCCGGGCGAACTTCGGCACGGTCGACGAGACCGAGCACTTCTGGTTCCGGGCCCGGCTCGTTCAGCGGCTGGCCGCGGATGCCGCGCACACTGTTCTCTTCCCGAGGCCCGAGCTGCGGCGTGACATGCGCGACCTTGTGGGAATCGATATCCGGCAGCATCCGGAACGCCACTCCGTGATCGCGGAGGGCATCGACCTCGCCGTGATCGAGCGTGCCCTGGCGGATGCCCGACTCGCGGCCGACCCGCCCGCCGCGCACGCGACCGGGGCGACCGGCGTGACCAGCGCGGCGGGCGCGGCGGGCGCAGCGGCGCTAGCCGAACTGGACGACCTGCTCACCACCCTCCCGCCGAGCCGGCGCGGGCTTCCGCTCGCCGTCACCGTCGGACGCCTGCACCGCGTCAAGGGCATGGCTGCCCTGGTTCAGGCGTGGGCTGCGGATGCCAACCTGCGCGCCCGCTGCAACCTGCTCATCCTCGGCGGGGACCTGAATTCTCCCTCCCTCGACGAGAAAAGCCAGCTGGACCAGATGGCCGCGGTCGTCGACCTCGCCAATGCGGCCGACCAGGGCCTACTGCTCGCCGGGCACCGCACCAACGACACCGTGGCGCACTGGCTGGCCGCGGCCCGGTACGGCCGGCCCGGACTGGCGGCCCCCAATGGGGCGTATGTCTGCGCGAGCATGAAGGAAGAATTCGGCATCGCCCTGCTTGAGGCCATGGCGACCGGGCTCACCGTCGTCGCCCCGAATTCCGGCGGCCCGGCCACCTATGTGGAGCACGCAGTGACGGGTTTCCTCGTCGACACCGGCAACCAAACGGCCCTGGCGGGCGGGATCATCGCTGCACTCGAGTTGGCTGCCGGCCCTCTCGGACCGGAGTACGCGGACCGGGCCGGGGAAATGGTGTCGCGTTCCTTCACGATCCAGGCCATGGCTGAGACGCTGACCCGGGTCTACCGCGACGTCGCCGACACGAACGAGTCGGGCGCGTACCTGGTGAGCGTTTCATGACGCTGCTGATCATCAGCCCGGACTACGCCTCCCACCTGTTCCCGCTGGCCACTCTGGGCACCGCGTGGCTGGAGGCCGGCGAACGCGTCGTGGTGGCCAGCGGTTCGGCCACTGCCGACATCGTGGCCGCGTTCGGATTCGAGCGCATACCCCTGCAACTGGGCCGCGGCTCGAACCCCGGCACGATCCGCGCCGAGGAACAGCCGACGGGCGAGGACGACGCGCTCCGCGGGTTCTTCGACGCCACCCGGCTCGGAATGGTGGAAACGCTCTGTTTCCAGGCCAAGGCACGCAGCAGCGACCTGCTCTGGAACCCGGTGGAGGTGGCCCGCGCGGTACAGCTCATCGTGGCCGAGGTGCAACCCGACCACGTGATCGTCGATCACCTGGCGTTCAGTGCGCGCCTCGCTTTGGTGAGTGCGGGCATCCGTCACGCCGATGTGGTGCTCGGTCACCCGTCGGCGCTGCCCGTGGGCGCGGAGGTCTACGGTTTCCCGCCGGAGTGGCCGCTCGCCTTCGCGCCCGACAGCGACGACCTCGGCGCACTCCTGACGATCTGCGAGAGCGTGCGGGATGCGTTCACCACCCAGTGGAACGACGCCCTGCGGGTTCTTGACCCGGCCGCGCTGCCGAGCCCGGATGCGTTCATGGAGTCCGGAGACATCCTGCTGCTCAATTATCCGGCCGAGCTGCACGACACCGCACGTGGCGAGTTGCTGCCGGCGCACGCGTTCCTCGGCTCCGCCGTGCGCAACGAGGCCGCCGACGACGAGGTGAACGCCTGGCTCGCCGCCGACAGTGACCGGCCCATCGTCTATGTCAGTTTCGGCAGCTTCCTGTCGGTGCGCGGGGATGTTCTCGCCCGGGTGGCCGAGGCGCTTGCCGCACTCGACGTGCGGGTGGCCGTCGCCACCGGTGCCACCGACCCCGCGGAACTCGGGCCGATCCCCGACTCCTGGCTCGTGCGCGCGTTCCTGCCGCAGGTCACCGTGCTGGCGCGCTCGGCTCTGGCGGTGTCGCACGGCGGCAACAACAGCGTCACCGAGGCGATGACCTCGGGGGTGCCACTGCTGCTGCTGCCCTTCTCCACCGACCAGTTCGCCGGGGCCGCCGCGGTCGAAGCGGCCGGATTCGGGCTGTCCCTCGCGCCCAACACGGCTACGGTTGAGGAGCTTCGGGCCGGAATAGCCGAACTGCTCGCGCTCGACGGGGACGCCCGGCGAAGCCTGGATCGGTTGAGTTCCTCGCTGCAGGGCGGGGCCGGGCCCAAGCGCGCGTACGCGGCGCTGCTGGCGGTGCCGGTCGAGCTGTAGGTTGCGAGTATCCGGGAGGTCAGACGTCGATCGCGTAGACCAGGGATTCCTGCACCATACCGAACCAGTCGTAGATGTCGTTCAGGAACGGTGCCGCGTCGGCGCTCCGCGCCGGCACCCCGTCGGGCCCGATCTCGAGGCGTTCGGCAAGGGTGAGGCGCAGGTCGGTGAGCGTGCGCAGCCAGGACTGCACGTCGTCGGCGTCGAGGTCGATAATCACGGGCGCCTCGGCGGATGCGGCCGCGTCGGCGGTCGCAGGTAGCTCGGCGTCGTTCGGTTCGTCGGCGATGTCGGCGGGCGGTTCCTCGCCGAGCGTCGCAAGCATGCACCGGGCGTTCCGCACCTTGCGCTCGAGCAGGTCATCGGCGGTGAACCGGCGGAATTCCGCGGCGGCCTCGGGGTCATCGGCGTAGGCATCCGGCAGCAGCCGACGCAGGGCCGGGTCACCGGATGTGCCGAGTGCGTGGGTTTCGGCGCCCTCCAGCAGGTCAATCAGCTGGCTCGCGGCCAGGCGCAACAGGCCGATCTCGACGGGTTCGAACCGGGCGGTCACGCTGCCGGCGTTCTCGCTGCCCGTCATGAACTGCATCATGCGTCGGCCTTGGCGAGGGTGGCCCACAGCCCGTAGCCGTGCATGGCTTCGACGTGGCGTTCCATTGCTTCCCGGTTGCCGGAAGCGACGACGGCCTTCCCGTCGTTGTGCACCTGCAGCATGAGGCGCTCGGACTCCAAGGCGGAGATGCCGAAGTAGCTGCGGAACACGTAGGAGACGTAGGACATCAGGTTCACCGGGTCGTCCCAGACGATGGTGATCCAGGGGCGATCGAGGGACACGGCGTCTCGCAGATCGAGTCGTTCGTCAGTCTTCGGCACGGGTTAAGCCTCACACGGAGGGGGGGCAATTCCAACCCGGCGTGGCCGGTGTCCGGGGGCGTGGTGCGGTGCGGTTTCGGTGCTCAATCGCGCGTGTCGACGTCGAGCCCGGTCTCGAGGTCGGCGCAATCGACCAGCCGGGTGTTGTGAGACTGCAGGTAGGGACGTGCGCCGGTGTCGCCGGTGGCGGTGTCGATGAGCGCGCCCCAGTGTGCTCGCCCGATCACCACCGGGTGTCCCGGGCGGGCGTCGAAGCCTGCCTGCCGGAGCGTGAGCGGGCCGACGGGGTTCGCGTCGGCATCCGTGGCACCGGGCACGGTGGCACCGGGCACGGTGTCACCGGGCAGGGTGTCACCGGGCAGGGTGTCGATGGGCAGGGTGCCGATCAGTCGTGCGACCGTGCCGGGCAGCAGACCCGGGATATCGACCGGGACGATCGCCACGGCGACCGGAGCAGGCAGGAGCTCGGTGGCCTGCAGCTCGGTGGCTTGTCGCAGGCCCGCCCGCAGGGACGCGGAGAGTCCCTCTGCCCAGTCTTCAGCCTGCGTGAGGACGACCGACGGGGTCATGCCGAATTGGTGGAGCAGTGCCCGGACTTCTGCGGTTTCGGCGCCGAGCACGACGATCACCGGTGAGCAGCCGGCATCCGTGAGCGTGCGGATCGTGCGCACCAGCCAGGGGATGCCGTCGTCGCCCTGCGCAAGTGCCTTCGGCATGCCGTAACGGGAGCCGGCGCCGGCTGCGAGCACGAGGCCGGCGATTGGTGCGGAGGAAGTGGCCATGCCTGCCATCGTAGGGCGGTGCGGGTGTGGGCACGGGTGTGAAGGTCGGTCGGGCACGGCCCGCACGATTCTCACCTTTTAGTCCATCAACCCCTGACGAATTCGACGGAGATTTCACCGATTTCGCGCCCAAATGGATGCTCGGGGCCGGTTCTAAGCAAAATCTCGGCTCTCCTGCTTCATCTGTGGGTGTTTCGGAGCGCCTTAACGGCCGCACGCCGCTTCCTGTCTAGGTTTC
>NZ_PJJS01000034.1 GCF_002929845.1 Cryobacterium sp. M96 | reverse complement strand
GCTCGGGCGGCCCGCGACGGCCGGCGTGGCCGCCGCCCTGGCCGGCCTCGGCGCGGCCGAGCTGACGGCCGCCCTGCTCGCCCCGGTGGGCAGCCCGATCTTCGCCGTCGGCGCGCTGGTCATCGACCGTGCCCCGGCCTGGTTGAAGGAACTCGTCATCGCCCTGTTCGGCACGGCCGACAAGGTCGTACTGGTGTTCTGCGTCGCGCTCGGTGCCGTGGTGCTGGCCGCCGCCGCCGGGGTGCTGGAGTTCCGGCGGGCGCCGATCGGCCGGGTCCTCGTGGCCCTGGCCGGCGCGCTGGCCGTCTTCGCGGTGCTGTCCCGGGAGAACACCGCCGCCCTCGACGCGATGCCCGCAGTGCTGGCGATGGTCGTTTCGGCCGTGCTCCTCACGGTGATGGTCGCCCAGCTGCGCCGCACGCCCGGAGGCGCCGAGGCATCCGCTCCGGACCGCCGTCGGTTCCTGGCTTGGGCCGGGGCCAGCGCCGGCCTGGGCGTGCTCGCCGCGGCCGGCGGGCAGCTGATCTCGGCCGGTATCCGGGCGACGGATGCGGCGCGCGCGCGCTTCACACTGCCGGCCGCGGCCGTTCCCGGTGCCCCGATCCCAGACGGTGCCGCTCTGGACCTCCCCGGCCTCACTCCGCTGATCACCCCGAACGCCGACTTCTACCGCATCGACACCGCCCTGCAGGTGCCCCGGATCGACCCGGGAACCTGGACGCTGACGGTCACCGGGATGGTCGAGAGGGAGATCGAGATCGACTTCGCCGAGCTCCTCGCCCTGCCCCTCGAGGAGAGCACGACCACTCTCGCCTGCGTCTCTAACGCCGTCGGCGGCGACCTGATCGGCAACGCGACCTGGCTGGGCTACCCGATCCGCCTGTTGCTGGCGCGGGCCCGGCCTCTCGCCGGGGCCGACATGGTGCTCTCCCGCAGCGAGGACGGCTGGACCGCGGGCACCCCGCTGGAGGTTCTCACCGACGACCGCAATGCGATCCTCGCGGTGGGGATGAATGGGGAGCCGCTCCCCCTCGAGCACGGCTACCCGGTGCGTATGGTCGTGCCCGGGCTCTACGGTTACGTGTCGGCCACGAAATGGGTGGTCGAGTTGAACGTGACCCGCTTCGACCGGGAGACCGCCTACTGGACGACGCGCGGCTGGACCGCCCGAGGACCGGTCAAGCTCTCCTCCCGGATCGATGTGCCGAGCCGGAACACCGACGTCGCGGCCGGACCGGTGATCGTGGCGGGTGTGGCCTGGTCGCAGTACGTGGGCATCCGCGGCGTGCAGGTGCAAGTTGACGACGGAGCCTGGAACGACGCGACCCTGGCCGACGCGATCTCGGCCGACACTTGGCGCCAGTGGAGCTGGGTCTGGCCGGCATCGGCCGGGCGGCACACCCTGCGGGTGCGGGCGACGGATGCCGCGGGCCTGGTGCAGACTTCCGTGCGCCGGGACGTGATCCCCGATGGGGCCACCGGCCTGCACGATATCCCGGTCACGGTCGCCTGAAGCGACCCCTCGCAGTCCCGCGGCAGCCGGCCGGCGCGGGCGTATCTTCAACAGCGAGAACCACGCAGCGTGCCGGCGCATTACCGTGCCCGGCTTGAGAGGACGGGAATCATGCACCGGAATGACGGATCGACAGTGCGCGCCGGCGGCTCACGTCGCCCCCCGGCGGCGGAGTAGACGCCCATGCCCACCCGGACGAAACTGACCCCCGCCGACCTGCGGCACTTCGAGAAGCTGCTCCGCCATCAGCGCCGCGACCTCGACATCACGCTCGGCCGGATCGGCACCACCCTCGACGGTGTGATCAAGGCCAGAAACACCGGCACCGCCGACGACGAGCACGACCCCGAAGGACCCACCCTGACCATGGAGTGGTCGCGCATCTCGGGTGTGCACAGCGACCTGGCGGCGCAGTCTGCGGCGATCGACCAGGCCTTGGCGCGCATCGTGGACGGCAGCTACGGGTTCTGCACCCGCCGGGGCGAACCGATCGGCCGGGAACGACTCGGGGCCCGGCCGTCCGCGGAGCTGTGCATCGACTGCGCGCGCGAGTTGGAGGCGCACCGCCGGGCCTGACTGAACCAATTCGACGGAGATTCTGGTCTCCAGAGCGGTTTTTGGTCATTCTAGGGCCGCTTTGGGCAAAATCTCCGTCGAATTCGTTCCGGACGGCGCGGAGGGCGCGCATCGCTTTCTGCACGAGCACCTCGGTGCGCGTGTCGACGGAGCTGGTCGCCTCGTCCAGGATCTCCTTCTCCGTGGCATCTGGACGCACGTAGGCGATGTTGTCGCGGATCGTGCCGCCAAACAGCCAGGTGTCCTGCAGCACCATGCCCATACGTCCACGCAGGTCGTCGCGGGCCATTCGGCGCACGTCCACCCCATCGAGCGTGATCCGGCCGGCGTCGAGCTCGTAGACGCGCATCATCAGGTTCACCAGGGTGGTCTTGCCTGCCCCGGTGGGGCCCACGATGGCCACGGTCTGGCCGGGCTCGGCCACCAGGCTCAGGTTGTCGATCAGCGGCTTGTCCGCCGTGTAGCGGAACGAGGCGTTCTCGAAGACCAGCCGGCCGTGGGCGGTCGTGGGTGCCTCGGCACGCTCCGGGTCGGGGCTCTGCTCATCGGCGTCGAGCAGGGTGAAGACCCGCTCGGCGGAGGCGACGCCGGACTGCAACAGGTTCGCCATCGACCCGAGTTGGGCCAGCGGGTGGGTGAATTGGCGGGAATACTGGATGAACGCCTGCACATCGCCGAGCTGCATGGCCCCGGATGCCACCTGGAGGCCGCCGACGACGGCGATCCCGACGTAGACGAGGTTGCCGATGAATGTCATCGCCGGCATGATCAGGCCGCTGACGAACTGGGCGCCGAAGCTGGCCTCGTAGAGCTCGTCGTTCTTGGCCCGGAAGCGTTGCTCGACCTCCTTCTGGCGGCCGAACACCTTGACCAGGGCGTGGCCGGTGAAGGTCTCCTCAATCTGGCCGTTCAGCTCGCCGGTGTGGGTCCACTGGGCGACGAACAACTTCTGCGAGCGCTGGGCGATCAGGACGGTCGTGACCAGGGTCAGCGGCACTGTGACCAGGGCGATCAGGGCCAGGAGAGGCGAGAGCAGGAACATCATCACGATGACGCCCACCACGGTGAGCAGAGAGGTGACGGCCTGGCTCAGCGACTGCTGCAGGCTCTGTGAGACGTTGTCCACGTCGTTGGTGACCCGGCTGAGCACCTCGCCTCGCTGCACCGTGTCGAAGTAGCGCAGCGGGAGGCGGTTGGGCGACGATCACCATGGTGGCGCCACCCGTGCCGACGGCCAGTGCCTCGCGCAGCCGAGCATCCGTCGCCAAGTCGAGCGAGGAGAACGAGTCGTCGAAGATATAGAGTTCGGGCCGTTTGACCAGGGCCCGGGCAATGGCCAGGCGCTGCCGCTGCCCGCCGGACACATTCATGCCGCCCTGCGCGATCGGGGCATCGAGGCCGTCCGGCATCTCCGCCACGAAGTCGCGGGCCTGCGCGATGGTCAGTGCCTCCCAGAGTTCCGCCTCAGTGGCGTCGGGCTTGCCGTAGAGCAGGTTGCTGCGCACGGTGCCGGAGAACAGATGCGGCTTCTGCGGCACCAGCCCGATGCTGCCCCAGAGCAGGTCAGGGTGGAGCTCGCGCACGTCCACCCCGTCGACCCGCACGCTGCCGTTGGTGGCGTCGAAGAGGCGAGGCAGCAGGTTGACCAGGGTGGTCTTGCCCGATCCGGTGCTGCCGATGATCGCGGTGGTCTGCCCCTGATGCACGGTAAAGCTCACGTCGGAGAGCACCGGCTGCTCGGCGCCGGGGTAGGCGAAGCCCACGTCCACGAGTTCCACCTCTCCGCGGCCGATACTGTCGACGACGGGGTGGAGCGGCGGGCGCACGCTGGAATCGGTCTCGAGCACTTCGCCGATCCGGTCGGCCGACACGGTCGCCCGCGGGATCATCACGGCCATGAACGTGGCCATCATCACGGCCATCAGGATCTGCATCAGGTAGCTAAGGAAGGCAACCAGGGTGCCGACCTGCATGGACCCGTCCTCGATCCGGAACGCCCCGAACCAGATCACGGCCACGCTGGAGACGTTCAGGACGAGCATGACGACCGGGAACATCAGGGCCATCAGGCGGCCGGCCTGAAGGGCGGTGTCGGTGACATCCACGTTCGCCTTGCCGAACCGCACGGACTCGACGTCTTCGCGCACGAACGCCCGGATGACGCGGATGCCCGTGAGCTGTTCCCGCAGCACCCGGTTCACCGTGTCGATGCGGGTCTGCATCAGGAGGAACAGCGGCACCATCCGCGCGATGATCAGCCCGACCGCGATCAACAGCACGGGCACGCTCACGGCGATCAATCAGGATAGCTGCACGTCCTGCCGGACGGCCATGATCACGCCGCCGATGGACAGGATCGGTGCGGTGACCATCATGGTGGCGGTCATCAGCACGCGCATCTGCACCTGCTGCACGTCGTTGGTCGACCGGGTGATCAGCAACGGGGCGCCGAACCGGGTGACCTCCTGCTCGGAGAACTCGCCGACCCGGGTGAAGACAGCGCCGCGCAGGTCGCGTCCGAGCCCCATGGCGGCCTTCGCGCCGAAAAAGACGGCGACGATCGCGCACACGATCTGGAACAGGGTGATCAGCAGCATCAGACCACCGATGCGCAGGATGTACACGGTGTCTCCCGTGGCGATGCCCTCATCGATGATGTCGGCGTTGAGGGTGGGCAGATAGAGCGAGGCGATCGACTGGGCCAGCTGGAACACGACGACGGCTGCCAGCAGCCGCCGGTACGGCCGCAGGTATTTCAGGAGCAGTTTCCAGAGCATCGAATCTCCTAGCAGGGGGCGTTCGGCGGCGTCGGGAAGCCGATGATGCCGTAGAGGATGAGGGCGGTGAGCTCATCGTCGTCGAAGTCGGGGCCGGCCGTGATGTGGGGCACGGATGCCGCAAGCGCGATCATCCGGATGACCTGCCCTGAGCGCTCCGGGGCAACCGTGAGGCGCAGGAGGTCAGGCGCGAGCACGTCGGCGAGCAGCACGGTGAACTCGTGCGCGACGTCGTGGGTGTGGGGTCTGCCCATCGAGCCCACCGCCGTCATCAGCGCGAAGACCTGCGCGAAGCGGCGGCGCAGCAGGGAGACCATGGCGCGCACCCGTTCCTCGAGCGGGAGCTCACGGTCGAGCGCGGCAAGTTCGAGACGGAACGGCTCGGGGTCGAGCTGACGGTCCATGGCCGCCCGGAGCAGGTTGTCCTTGCTGTCGAAGGCTCGGAAGATGGTGCCCTCGGCGATCCCGGCGCACTGGGCGATCTGTCGAGTGGTGACGGTCTGGCCGTGCTCGATCAGCAGCGGCGTGACCGCGTCGAGGATCATCGACTGCCGGTCCTCGACGGACAGGGCTTTCGCGCGCGCAGGTTTGACGGACATCCCCCCAGCTTGTATGAGTGAGCGCTCACTCACAAAGTGGAATCGGGGTTCGGGTTCCAGAGAGGACGGTTCAGGCGAAGAGGTCCGAGATCCAGGCCACGTCCTCGGGCGACGGCCTCCACGCGCTGCCCTCGGTGGCGTTCTGCAGGATCTGTTCCGGGCGGGTTGCTCCGGCGATGATGCTGGTGAGCCCCGGCTGGGCCAGCAGCCAGGCGAAGGTGGCGGCGAGCATGGTCACGCCGCGCTGGTCGCAGAACGCTTCGTACTTTTCGATGACGTCCCAGGGCGCGTTCCGGGCCAGGTGCGGCCGGACCATCATGATGCGGCTGTCGGCGGGGCCGCCCGCACGAGAGAACTTGCCTGTGAAAAGCCCGTTGTAGAGGGGGAAGAACGGCAGGAAGCCGAGCCCGTAGGCGTTGACGGCCGGCAGCACCTCGTCTTCGGCGTCACGCACCAGCAGGCTGTACTCGTTTTGCGCCGAAACGAACCGCGGATGCCCCGTCAGCCGGGCGGTGAACTCCGCCTCGGCGATCTGCCAGCCGGCCAGGTTGGAGTGGCCGATATAGCGCACCTTTCCCTCGCGGATGAGGTCGTCGAGGGTCTGCAGGGTCTCTTCGATCGGGGTGTTCGGGTCAGGCTGGTGCAGTTGGTAGAGGTCGATCCAGTCGGTCTGCAGGCGCCGGAGGGACGCCTCGACGGCCAGTCGAATGTAGCGACGTGAGGCGCGGGCGCCCCAGTCGGGTCCATTCCGACCGTTCATGTCCATGCCGAACTTCGAGGCGAGCACGATCTGGTCGCGCTTGCCCCGCAGCGCGCAACCCATCAGGGTCTCGCTGAGGCCGCGTTCCGCGCCGTAGATGTCGGCCGTGTCCAACAGGGTGATCCCGGCGTCGACGGCCGCGTTGACGACGGCGGTGGTTCCGGCCTGGCTCTCCGTCGCGGTTCCGGCGCGTCCGAAGTTGTTGCAGCCCAACCCGATCGTGGACACCATGAGCCCCGAATTGCCCAGCCTGCGGTACTCCATCTGCTCCATCCCTCCACATTAGGCTCGCCGGCCTGTGCTAGACAGGACTCAACTACAAAGGGGTGTCAGTGAGTCGTTTCACGCTCGGCGTCATGTCGCGTTCCGGTAAGCCGAATGAACGGCGCTTGCCCATTCATCCGTCACATGTCGAACGGATCGATCCGGACCTCCGGGAGCGAATGTTTCTCGAGCGCGGCTACGGCGAGCAGTTCGGTGTGTCGGACGAGCAGCTGGCCCCGCTCGTGGGAGGGCTTTGCTCGCGCGCGGACCTCATCCGGGAGTGCGACGTCATCCTGCTCGCCAAGCCTCTGCTGGCGGATGTCGCGGCACTGCGCGACGGACAGGTGCTCTGGGGCTGGCCGCACTGCGTGCAGGATGAGAAACTCACCCAGCTTGCCATCGACAAGCGGCTGACCCTGATCGCGTTCGAGGCGATGAACCACTGGACCGGAGGCGGCGAGTTCCACCTGCACGTGCTGCACAAGAACAACGAGCTCGCCGGGTATTGCTCCGTGCTGCACGCCCTGTCCCTGATCGGTTCGACGGGTGACTACGGCCGCAAGCAGCGTGCCGCGGTGATCGGCTTCGGGGCCACCGCCCGGGGCGCCGTGACGGCGCTCAACGCCCTCGGTGTCTACGATGTCACGGTGCTGACCAATCGCGACGTGACCGCGGTCAGCTCCCCGATCCACTCCGCCCAGATCGTGCAGCTCGACCACGGCGACGGCACGAACGGGAACTTCGCCCTGCCGGGAAACGAACGGGTGCCGCTGCCCGAGTTTCTCGCCGGCCACGACGTCATCGTGAACTGCGTGCTGCAGGACCCAAATGCCCCGCTCATCTTCCTGAGCGACGATGATCTCTCGATGGTGGCCCCGGGCTCGCTGATCATCGACGTGTCCTGCGACACCGGCATGGGTTTCAGTTGGGCGAAATCGACGACGTTCGACGAACCGACCTTCCGGGTCGGCACCAACGTCACCTACTACGCGGTCGACCACAGCCCGTCGTACCTCTGGAACTCCGCCACCTGGGAGATCAGCGAGGCGCTGTTGCCGTACCTGCGCGAGGTCCTTGCGGGCGAGGCCGCTTGGACCGCCAACGAGACCCTTCGGCGGGCCATCGAGATCCACGAGGGGATCATCCGGAATCCCGACATCCTGGCATTCCAGCACCGCTCCCCCGAATATCCCCACACCCGGCTCGCCTGAAGCCGGCCGGCTCCTCCCCAGCCCAGCCCGGCCCTCCTTCCACGCCAGGTCCGAAACCCGCGCTGTGCGCAGGGCGCCGCCGACTACAGTCGAGGCATGACGACCATCGGAACCTTCCTGATCCGGCTGCCCAGCCCCATTGGGCGGCTGGAACTCACGAGTGACGCCGAGCGCATCCTCTCCCTCTCCATCGAACGCGACGGACAGCTGCCCCTCGACGAGACCCCGGAAGCCCCGTCGCCCCTGCTCGACCGGGCCGCGCGCCAATTGGCGGAGTACTTCGGCGGCACCCGCACGGTTTTCGACCTGCCCGTGGCGCCGAGCGGGGGCACTGCGTTCCAGCAGGGCGTCTGGCAGCGACTGTCCGAGCTCGGCTTCGGCGAGGCGACCTCGTACGGCGAGCTGGGACGATCGCTGGGCAAGCCGGGGTCCGGCCGGGCCGTGGGCGGCGCCGTCGGGGCGAACCCCGTTCCGATCCTGATCGGCTGCCACCGGGTGCTCGCCGCCGACCGTCGCATCACCGGCTACAGCGGCGGCAGCGGAGTGCCCACCAAGGTCTGGCTCCTCGACCACGAGGGCATCGAGCACCGCTCATGAGCACCCCGGCGACCAGCGCGCTGCCAGCCGAGGCCACGACATCCGCCTCACTGAAGCTCGGCGATGACGGGCTCACCCGCTGCGGCTGGGTCGGCGGCGACCCCGAATACCAGCGCTACCACGACGAAGAGTGGGGGCGTCCGCTCCGGGACGAGAGGCTGCTGTTCGAGAAGCTGTGCCTCGAGGGGTTCCAGGCCGGCCTGTCCTGGATCACCATCCTGCGACGTCGGCCGGCCTTCCGGGCCGCCTTTTACGACTTCGACGTCAACCGCGTGGCCGTGATGGACGACGTCGACGTCGCCCTGCTCCTCGCGGATGCGAGCATCATCCGGCACCGCGGCAAGATCGAGGCCACCATCCGGAACGCCCGGGTCACCCGAGACCTCGGCGAGAGCCTGACCGAGCTGATCTGGAGCTTCGCGCCCGAAGCCCGCGGCCCCCGGCTGCGGGAGCTCGGCGAGGTCCCGGCGACCACAATGCAATCGATGGCACTGAGCCGGGAGTTGCGCACCCGGGGCTACACGTTCGTCGGCCCCACCACCATGTACGCCCTGATGCAGTCGGCCGGCCTCGTCGACGACCACCTGAGCGGATGCCATCGGTCGAACGACGCCTGACCACCACAACGCCTTCGGCTGACGCTATGCCGATCGCCGCCCTGTCAGCCGCCACGCTGCCAACCGCCGCCCTGACGGCCACGGGCTGTTGTGCGTGAGGTGCTCCTCGAGGCGAGTAAGTCCTGAACGATTGGTTCTGTCGCGCCCGCACTTCAGCCCTGACTGCACCGTGTGGACGCCGTTCATCACGGGCGGAGCGCCGTGTCCGGTGTCGAACCAATTCGACGGAGTCGCCGCGAGGCCTCGGAATCAAACATACGGCGGTCGGAGCGCACGTTCATCCCCCTCCCTTTCGCGGTCACGGCTCTCCGACGTGTGCATCGAAAACAACCGCTTCGAAGCCCCCATCCGCGAATCCTCATCGCCCCCCAGCCATCAGGACTCGCGCGTCTATCGGAGGGACGGCAGCAGGCCGAGTGCCCGTACGGCCTCGCGCTCCTCGATCAGCTCCGCGACGGACGCGTCGATCCTCGCCCGCGAGAACGCGTTGATAGCCAGGTCCGGCACGATCTGCCAGCGGCCGTCGACAGCCCGAACCGGGAAGGAACATACGAGCCCCTCCGGGACGCCATAAGAGCCGTCGGAGCTGACGCCCGCCGAGGTCCACCGCTCACCGGTCCCGTTGACCCAGTCGTAAACGTGGTCGATGGCTGCGCTGGCCGCGGAGGCCGCGGACGATGCCCCGCGGGCCTGAATGATTTCGTAGCCTCGGTTCGCCACCCGGGGGATGAAGTCGTCGACGAGCCAGTCCTGCGCCACCAGCTCGGAGACCGGACATCCCCCGGCGGTGGCGTGGAAGACATCCGGGTACTGGCTGGCGGAGTGGTTTCCCCAAATGGTGAGACCGTCGAGTTCGGCGACGTGCACCTGCAGCCGGCTTGCTAGCTGAGCGATGCCGCGGTTGTGGTCCAGTCGCGTCATGGCGGTGAACCGGTCGGCGGGGATGTCGGGGGCGAAGGCACTCGTCACCAGGGCGTTGGTGTTGACGGGGTTGCCCACGACCAGCACGCGCACGTCGGATGCCGCGCCCGCGTTGAGGGCGGCCCCCACCGGACCGAAGATGCGGCCGTTGCTTTCGAGCAGCGCGACGCGCTCCATTCCAACGGCTCTAGGGCGGGATCCGACCAGGAGGGCGATGTTGACGCCGTCGAAGGCGCGCACGGGGTCTTCGGTGACCGTCACGGAGCGCAGGAGAGGGAACGCGCAGTCCTGCAGTTCGAGGGCGGCGCCCTCGGCTGCTGCGCGCCCCGAGGGGATCTCCATCAGGGTCAGGTTGACGGGAACGGTCGGGCCGAGGAGGTCTCCGGACGCGATCCGGAAGAGCAGCGAATAGCCGATCTGTCCGCCGGCGCCGGTGACGGTGACATTCATTGGTGTGGACACGAAAGCCAGCCTAGGGCCGGAATGTGCCCGCGTCAGCCTCGGGTTGCGGCAACCTCGGCGGCGACGACGAGATTCAGTTCCCGGACCGCTCCCGGGCGCAAATCGAAGCCTGCCCCCGGTGCCCAGTCGAGCAGCTCTACGGCGGTGTCGAAGGACCGACCGTGCCGGATCAGAGCCCGGGTGAAGTTCCCCTTGGCCGTCTTGTTGAAGTGGTTCACGGCTCGCGTCTGGCCGTCCGCCGTCTCCGTGACCACGCGCAGAAACACCGCGTCGGGCCGCACCGGCGCGGGGCCGAGCGCCACGTACCCGTTCGAGCGGAAATCCAGCAGGAGCCCCGTCGACCCCGCCAGAACGCAACCCACAGCGCCCGCCCAGTGCTTCTTCAGAGGCAGCTCCGGCAGCCTGGAATCGCAGGACAGCCGGTAGGCCGGGAGGAGATCGAGAGCGCCGACCGGCCCGAACAGGGCGGAATGCACGAGGACGTTCCGGCCTGCCCAGTCGCGTTCCAGCGGGGAGAGGCTGGCGGCGTCGAGGGCGTCATAGACGACGCCGGTGTACCGGTCGATGGCCGGCATTGTGGCGGCGGAGGACAGCACGCGATTGCGCTCCACCTCCGCGGACTGCGTGCGACCCAGTCTTAGGGCCGACATCATCGCATCCGGATGCTTCGCAAGCGACTGCAGCGCACGCACAAGTACCCGCCGCTTGGGTCCAAGCGACGGGTACGTGAGGCTCTGCAGGTCAAGCGGTAATTCGATGCCCCCGTGACGTTTCGTCTCGGACGGCGGCAGAAGGATCAGCACACTGACTAAACGAGTTCTGCCTTGCGAGCGACGATCGTGACCACATCGTTGGCGACCGACAGGAAGCCGTCCGCCGCCTCGGCGACGATTTTCTCGCCGCCGCTCAGGGTCACGCGCACCTCACCGCTGGCCAGGATGGCCAGCATGGGCTCGTGCCCGGGGAGGATTCCGATCTGGCCTTCGACGGTGCGGGCGACAACCATGCTCGCCTCGCCGGACCACACCTCGTGGTCCGCCCCGACGACGCTGACCTTGAGCGAAGAATCGGCCATGACTAGTCGTTCTCCTTCTGGATTTTCGCCCACTTCTCTTCGACGTCGGCGATGCCTCCGACGTTGAAGAAAGCCTGCTCGGCCACGTGGTCGAAGTCACCATTGGCAATCGCCGTAAAGGATTCGATGGTGTCCTTAAGCGATACCGTGGACCCCTCGACGCCCGTGAACTTTTTGGCCATGTAGGTGTTCTGCGACAGGAACTGCTGGATGCGGCGTGCGCGGGAGACGGTGACCTTGTCTTCCTCGGAAAGCTCGTCGACACCGAGGATCGCGATGATCTCCTGCAGTTCCTTGTTCTTCTGCAGAATCGCCTTGACGCGAACGGCCGTGTTGTAGTGATCGGCACCCAGGTAGCGGGGGTCGAGGATACGGCTGCTCGAGGTGAGCGGGTCGACGGCCGGGTAGAGGCCCTTCGAAGCGATCTCACGCGACAGCTCGGTGGTGGCGTCGAGGTGGGCGAACGTGGTCGCCGGGGCCGGGTCGGTGTAGTCGTCAGCAGGCACGTAGATGGCCTGGAGCGACGTGATCGAGTGGCCACGGGTCGACGTGATGCGCTCCTGCAGGATGCCCATCTCGTCGGCCAGGGTCGGCTGGTAGCCCACAGCGCTGGGCATACGGCCCAAAAGGGTCGACACCTCAGAGCCAGCCTGAGTGAACCGGAAGATGTTGTCGATGAAGAGCAACACATCCTGCTTGGCAACATCGCGGAAGTACTCGGCCATGGTGAGCGCGGAGAGGGCGACGCGCAGACGCGTCCCCGGCGGCTCGTCCATCTGGCCGAACACGAGGGCGGTCTTGTCGAAGACGCCCGCCTCTTCCATCTCGTGGATGAGATCGTTGCCCTCACGGGTGCGCTCACCGACACCGGCGAACACGGACACTCCACCGTGGTCCTGCGCGACACGCTGGATCATTTCCTGGATCAAAACGGTCTTGCCGACGCCGGCACCACCGAACAGGCCAATCTTTCCACCCAAGACGTACGGGGTGAGCAGGTCAATGACCTTGATGCCGGTCTCGAACAGCTGCGTCTTGGATTCCAGCTGGTCGAAGGGCGGTGGCTTGCGGTGGATGGGCCAGCGCTCAGTGATTTCGATCTTCTCGCCGGGCTCCGCATTGAGCACCTCGCCAATGGCGTTGAACACGCGCCCCTTGGTAACGTCCCCGACGGGAACCGTGATGGGCGAGCCGGTGTCCCGGACCTCCTGGCCACGAACCAGACCGTCGGTCGGGTTCAGCGCGATGGCGCGAATGAGGTCGTCGCCCAAGTGCTGGGCAACCTCGAGCGTGATCACGGTCGACACATCACCGATGACGATGGTGGTCTTCAGTGCGTTGTACATGCCCGGAATCGAGTCGTGCGGGAACTCGATGTCGACGACCGGGCCCGTGACCCGGGCGATCCGGCCCACGGCCACGGTCTCGACCGGTGCATGGACTGGCGCGGTTGCGGTGTCAGTCATAGCTCTCTCTTCTCTGGTTTAGTGCTTGGCGGATGAGAGCGCGTCGGCTCCACCCACGATCTCGGAAATCTGCGACGTGATCTCGGTCTGCCGGGCGTTGTTGGACAGCCGGGTGTAGTCCTTGATTAGCTTGTCCGCGTTGTCGGAGGCCGATGACATGGCCTTCTGACGTGCGGCGTGCTCGGCTGCGGCGGACTGCAGCATGGAGTTGAAGATACGGCTCTCGATGTAGACGGGCAGGAGCGAGTCCAGCACCGTTTCAACGTCCGGTTCGAACTCATAGAGTGGCAGGACCTGATTATCACCAGGCTCCTCACCGCCCTCCACGACCTCGAGGGGAAGCAGCCGGACAACCTGAGGAAGCTGGGTGACCATGCTGACGAACCGGTTGTAGACGACGTGAATCTCGTCGACGCCACCGTCGTCCGCTTCGCGGAGGAAGGCCTCGAGCAGCGCGTCGCTGATATCGCATGCGGTCTCGTACTGCGGCTGATCGGTGGAACCGGTCCAAATGCGCTCGGAGACGCGGCGGCGGAAATTGAAGTACGACGCGGCCTTGCGACCCACCAAGAAGTAGACGATGTCCTTACCCTGGCTGCGCAGCAGCTCGCTGAGCGATTCGGCCTCACGCAGCACCTGCGAGCTGAACGCCCCCGCGAGACCACGGTCGGAGGCGAAGATGACGACCGCAGCGCGCTCGATCTTCTCCGGTTCGGTCGTGAGCACGTGGGCGACATTCGAGTACGTCGCTACCGCGGACACCGCCTGCGTGACGGCACGAGCGAACGGGGTTGACGCGGCGACGCGAGCCTTGGCCTTTTGAATGCGCGAGGCAGAGATCAACTCCATGGCCCGAGTGATCTTCTTAGTCGTCTGGGCAGACTTGATCTTCTGCCGGTAGACCCGAAGTTGCGCTCCCATGTGTCTCCTGTGCTTCCTTGTCAGTGCTGAATTGGTGCGGACGATCGAGTGATGCCGGCCGCGCCCCGCGGCTCGAACGAGTCGGGAGCGCGGCCGATGTCACTTAGCGGCGGTGCTTGACGATCTTTTCCTGGTTGACCTTGTCAGCGGGAATCGCCTCGAAGACTTCCTTGCCCACCGAGGCGAGCGGCTTGCCCTCGCCCGTCTGGAATCCTTGCTTGAACTTGTCGACCTCGATCTCGAGCGTCGCGATGGTCGCGTCGTCGAGAACGTTGGTGTCGCGCAGTGTCGTGAGTACGCTCGTGGTGCGGCCCAGGTGGTCGAGCAGGCCACGCTCGAAGCGCAGGACGTCGGCCACGGGCACCTCGTCGAACTTGCCGTTCGTGCCGGCCCAGATCGAGACGACCTGGTCTTCGACGGGGTACGGCGAGTACTGCGGCTGCTTGAGCAGCTCGGTCAGGCGTGCGCCACGACCGAGCTGGCGACGGCTCGTCGCGTCGAGGTCGGAGGCGAACATCGCGAAGGCCTCGAGCGACCGGTATTGCGCCAGCTCGAGCTTCAGAGTGCCGGAGACCTTCTTGATCGACTTGACCTGAGCGTCACCGCCGACTCGGGAGACCGAGATGCCCACGTCGACCGCGGGACGCTGGTTGGCGTTGAACAGGTCGGACTGCAGGAAGATCTGGCCGTCGGTGATCGAGATCACGTTGGTCGGGATGTAGGCAGAGACATCGTTCGCCTTGGTCTCGATGATCGGCAAGCCGGTCATCGATCCGGAACCGAGGGCGTCGGACAGCTTGGCGCAACGCTCGAGCAGACGGGAGTGCAGGTAGAACACGTCGCCGGGGTACGCCTCACGTCCCGGCGGGCGGCGCAGAAGCAGCGACACCGCACGATAGGCCTCGGCCTGCTTGGACAGGTCGTCGAAGATGACGAGGACGTGCTTGCCGGCGTACATCCAGTGCTGACCGATGGCCGAGCCGGTGTACGGGGCGAGGTACTTGAAGCCGGCCGGGTCGGAGGCCGGGGACGCGACGATGGTCGTGAACTCCATGACTCCGGCATCCTCGAGCGCACCCTTGACGGCGGCGATCGTGGAACCCTTCTGACCGATGGCGACGTAGATGCAACGAACCTGCTTGTTCACGTCGCCCGTCGCCCAGTTGGCCTTCTGGTTGATGATCGTGTCAATCGCGATCGCGGTTTTGCCGGTCTGGCGGTCTCCGATGATCAGCTGACGCTGGCCGCGGCCGATCGGGATCATGGCGTCGATGGCCTTGATTCCGGTCTGCATGGGCTCGTGAACCGACTTGCGATCCATCACGCCGGGTGCCTGTAGCTCCAGCGCGCGGCGGCCTTCGCTCTTGATCTCGCCGAGCCCGTCGATGGGCGCCCCCAACGGGTCGACGACGCGGCCGAGGTAGCCGTCGCCGACGGGTACGGAGAGGACCTCACCAGTGCGGTGCACCTCCATGCCCTCGACGATTCCGGCGAACTCGCCGAGAACGACGACGCCGATCTCGTCTTCGTCCAGGTTCTGGGCGAGGCCGAGGGTGCCGTCCGCGAACGTGATGAGCTCGTTCGCCATCACGCTGGGAAGGCCCTCGACGTGCGCGATGCCGTCGCCGGCCGTGGTGACGTAGCCAACCTCGGTCGTCGCGGTCTTGTTCGGCTCGTAGGACTTCACGAAGTCCTGGAGAGCGTCACGGATCTCATCGGGGCTGATCGTTAGTTCTGCCATCATCTTCCCTTTTCTGTACTGGGTGTACAGGTTCTGTCGTGCACGAGACGCTGCCGTCCCGAGGTGTGTGGTACTGACTGAAGCGGTCAGCCAGCGAGCTGGATTCTCAGATCTTTAAGACGGGTGGCAATGCTGCCATCGATGACGTCGTCACCGATTTGAACGCGGACGCCCCCGACAATTTCGGGGTCAACAACCTCGTTGATCGTGAGCCGACGCCCATAGCGCACCGTGAGGCTGGCTCGAAGGCGATCAACCTGCTCCGGAGCCAACGCGGCGGCCGACGTGATCGTGGCGATCGAGCTGTCCGACTGGTCCGCGACGATGGATGCGGCGTAGCGCAGCAATTCCCCGATGCGGCGGCCGCGGGGCTGCTGCACCAGGTGTCGAACAATCGCGAGCGTCTGTTCGGAGACCTTACCGGCCAGGAGGGCGTCAACAACACTCACCTTGGCCGCTGTGGTGCCGAGCTTTGAGGCGAGGGCGAGTTCGAGCTCGCCGTTGGACGACACGGTCTTGCCGAACGCGAACAGTTCCTCCGCGACCTGCCCGGGGACAGTGGCCGAAGAGGCAATCACCCGCAGGCCGAGGTCTTCGATGCCGGCCAGAAGATCGGTGTGGTTCGACCAGCGTGCGGCGGAGGCGGCTTGAAGCAGCTCCAGCGCGGTCGGCGTCATTGCGCCCGAGAAGATTGCGCTCACGAGGGTGGCCTTCGCCGCCGCATCCGCTGACGGGTCGACCAAAGCCGACCGGAGCTGTGACGTGTGGCCAATCACACGACCGGAGTTCAACAAATTGACGCCGGTCGCGAGGTCGTTCGTTCCCCCGGGACGGGACAGAACCGCCCGTGTTGAGACTAAGGCTTCCCTGGTGGCGCTACCCATTACCGGACCACTTTCTCCGAGGCCTCGAGGTCAGCCAGGAATCGGTCGACGATGCCGCTGGCCTTTTCGTCGTTGGTCAGGCTTTCGCCGATGACGCCGGAGGCCAGGTCGATGGCCAGTGTGCCGACTTCGCTGCGCAGGGAGATCACTGCGGCCTGTCGTTCGGCCACGATCTGAGCCTTCGCCGTCGCGGTTACCCGAGCGGCGGCGATGACGGCCTGCTCCTTGAGCTCGTTCACGATCGTCTGTCCGTCGACGCGGGCGGCGTCGCGGATCCTGCCGGCCTCGGCCCTCGCCTCGGCCAGCTGGGTCGTGTACTGCTCGAGAGCAGCTTCGGCCTTGCGCTGGGCATCATCTGCCTTGGCGATGTTGCCCTCAATGGCCTCCGCACGATCGTCGAGGATCTGGCGGAAGCGCGGGATCGCGAAGCGCACGAAGAAGACCATGACGACCAGGAAGACAACAGCCGACCAGGTGATGTCGTAGATGGCAGGAAGGAACGGATTCGTTTCCGCTTCTGCTGCCAGAACAAGCTCAGGCATGGTGGCGATCCCTAGACGAAGATGAAGAAGACGGCTACACCGATGAATGCAAGGAGCTCCGTGAACGCTATGCCGAGGAACATGGTGACCTGGAGACGGCCTGCGAGTTCGGGCTGGCGAGCCATGGCTTCAACGGTCTTTCCGGCGACGATACCGATGCCGATACCCGGGCCGATCGCGGCAAGACCGTAGCCTACGGTGGCGATATTGCCGGTGATCTCGGCAAGAATGGTGGATTCCACTATGTGTGTCCTTTCAATCGAAAACGACGTCGGTCGACGCAGTTGTGTGTGTCAGTGCTCTTCAGCCACGGCCTGTTGGACGTACACCGCGGTCAAGAGGGTGAAAATGTACGCCTGGAGGATGAACACGGCGAACTCGACGAAAGTGAAGATGAACCCGAACGCCAGCGTCCCGATTCCGAAGAGCCCCAACCAGCCACCTGCAGTGAAGATGAAGAAGCTCGTCGCCCCAAAGCACAGCACGAGCAGGAGGTGTCCGACCATCATGTTGAGCAGGAGTCGCAAAGCGAGCGAGATCGGCCGCACGATAAAGATATTGATGAACTCGATCGGGGCGAGCAAGATGTAGATCGGCCACGGCACACCGGCCGGGAAGAGCGAATTCTTGAAGAACTTGGCGGCGCCGAGCTGCTTGATACCCGCGTAGATGAACACGACGTAGGCGACGAGACCGAGCAGCAGGGGCATGCCGATGAGTGCCGTGCCCGAGATGTTCAGGGCCGGGATTACGCCCGTGACGTTCATCGCAAGGATGCCGAAGAACATGCCGGCCAACAGGGGCAGGTAACGGCGACCCATCTCCTTGCCGAGGATCTGATCGGCGATCTGCACCTGGACAAAACCCAGTACAAGCTCGGCGATGCTCTGACCGCGGCCAGGGACTCGGGATGGTTTGCGCAGGGCGAGCCAGAAAAGCAGGAGCATCACGGCTACGGCGAGGATGCGGACCAGGATGATCCGGTTGATCTCGAAGGGCGTTCCCTCAAAGAACAACGCGGGGAGACCAAGGAACTCACTGATGCCCGGAGCCTGAAACTCATCGCCGGTAGCCATGGGAACCAGTAAGTTCGCAGCGTAATACAACAGCGCTATCTCCTGTTTCTGTGCGGATGCACAACGGCGACAATGGTCAAGTGTGGTCTGTGGCGCAGTGGATCACACTGCGGCCGGTGACAGTTTTTTGACTCTATCAACTTTCGCTCACGGCGACTAATCGACCGCCCCTGTTCCGGTCAGGACCAGGGGTGGTCGGATTTTTTTGGGAGCACGGCGTCACTCACGTAGCCCAAATGGGAGCGGAAGACCACCAGGACGTCGACGATCATGGTGCCGATGGCTCCGGCAATGACGGTGATGAACAGAACTGTCGTCTGCACGAAGGAAGCATCCCGAAGCAGAGCGAGTATCACGATGAACACGACGATTTTCAGCAGCCATGCCCCCATCACGATGCCGAAAAAAGCGGCAATGTCGAACCGCATGGCCCCGATGATGCTCACGGCAGTGATCGAAGCGAACAGCACGGCAAGCGCGGTGCCGATGAAGGCGCTGATGAGGCCTTCGGTTGACGCGAAAAGGTAGCCGAGTCCGCCGCCGACGATCGCGATGGCAATCGCGAGGAAGCCTGTGTATCGAAGGACTGCGGTCAGGACTCCCCTGGCGTTCGATGGCACCGCTCGGAGCGTGGTGGGCAAGCTGGTGGGATCGGGTGCGTTCATACGTTTTCCTCCACCGTCGCCGACGCCTCATCGAGGCGGTCGAGTCGGGCGATTTCTTCTCTGTGTTCGGCCGTTCGGGCGAGTTGGCTGGCGGACTCGACGGCCTTGCGCCGACTCAACGGAGCCAGCGTGACGAGGGTGCAGATCAGCAGCGCGACGATCAGGAAAATTGTGGCATACCAGGTGGGCAGCCCGAAATACACCGGGAGCAGAAAGTAGAGCAGGCAACCGACGGATGCCGCCGCGGTCCAGCCGTAGAAGATCAAAACGGCATGCAGGTGCGAATGGCCCATGTCCAGTAGCCGGTGGTGCAGGTGCTTGCGGTCGGCGCTGAAGGGTGATTTGCCGGCCCGGACGCGCCGGAACACCGCCAGACCGAAGTCGAGAAGCGGAATGATCAGGATGGCGACGGGCAGGATGATCGGGATGAACGCCGGGAAGAGCTGCGACCGGTTCACGGCGGTCGGGTCGACCTGGCCCGTGATCGCGATCGCGGACGTGGCCATCAGCAGACCCACCAGGAGGGCGCCCGCATCACCCATGAACAGTTTCGCCGGCCGCCAGTTGAGCGGCAGGAAGCCGACGCAGGCACCCACCAGGACGGCAGCGATCAGTGAGGCGAGGTTGAAGTAGTTGCTCGGGGAGGTGTCCCGGGCCAGCAGGTAGCTGTAGAGGAAGAACACTCCGTTCGCGATGAGCGCGACGCCGGCCACGAGTCCGTCGAGCCCGTCGATGAAGTTGATCATGTTCATCACGATCACGATCACGATCACGGTGATCAGGATCGACATCCAGGACGACCCGACGGTCAGGCCGCCGATCGGCAGCGACAACACCTGCACGCCCTGCCAGGCGATGAGGCCGGCAGCGATGAACTGCCCGGCCAGTTTGGTCATCCAGTCGAGGTCCCAGAGATCGTCGGCCACTCCCAGCAGCACGATCAGCAGGGCTGCACCCAGGATGGCGAGGATCTGCTGGGGGTCACTGAAGATGAGTCGCAGCGGCGCGAAGCGGGCCGCAACCAGGTAGGCCACACCGAAGGCGGTGACGATGCCGACGAAGATCGCGATTCCGCCGAGGCGGGGCGTGGGCCGCGTGTGCACATCGCGCTCGCGGATCTTCGGGTAGAGGCGGTAGCGGTGACTGAGCTTGAGTACAAGAACTGAGAACCCGAAGGTCACCAGGGCCGAGACCAGGCTGAGCAGGACGAAGACGGTCATGGCTATCGAGCGTCTGCCGTGGGATCGACCGGTTCGGCCCTCACTTCGGTGACGGGCTCGGTGGCCGACTCGGTGGTGGTTTCGGCAGCGGGCTTGTCCGCAGGCGCGCCGAACCCGATCGGCGCGAGCGCCTCTCCGATGACGCCTTCGATGGCCTCCCGTGAGATCACGCCGTTCCGCACGATGACGACCTTGCCACCGTTGGAGTCGAAGCCGGAGGCATCCACGATGGTCGACGAGGTATCCCCGGGCCGGTCGCCGATGGGTTCGTAGCCGAGTCCGGCCGTTCCGCCGTCGAGGTAGACGGCCACGCTGCCGCCGAGCATCTCTTCGGCGCCTTCCGCGTCGATCGCGGAGGGCCGGCCGCTGGTGTTGGCGGATGACACGGCCAAGGGTCCCGTCTCGGAGAGGAGGTCGAGGGCAACCGGGTTGCTCGGCATCCGCAGGGCCACCGTGCCGCGGGTGTCACCGAGGTCCCAGGCGAGCGACGGCTGGGCGTTCAGCACCACCGTCAGACCACCGGGCCAGAACACGGCGACGAGCTCGCGCACCGGTTGCGGAATGTTCTGGGCCAGGGCGTCGAGGGTGGGAATTCCGGGGATCAGCACGGGCGGCGGCGAGGAACGGTCGCGGCCCTTGGCGTCGAGAAGGCGCTGCACCGCCTCCGGGTCGAAGGCGTCTGCGGCGACGCCGTAGACCGTGTCGGTGGGGATGACAACGAGCGCGCCGCGACCGATGGCCGAGCGCGCGAGCCTCATGCCGGCCGCGTATTCCGTGTCAACCGAGCAGTCATAGATGCGAGTCATTGTGCCTGATTCTACTGCAGCCGCCCAGAGGGAACCGCCCTCACCGATCGGCGGGAACGGGGGCGAGGGCCGTGGTGGCGCGGTCGCGGGTGGTGTAGTCGCGGTGAGTGGCCGGGACGCGCCAGCCGTCGGCGGCCAGGAGGGCACGGATCTGCGCCCCCTGCAACTCACCGTGCTCGATCACGATCTGGCCGCCAGGACGCAGGAGGCGCAGGGCCGTGCGGGAGACGTGCCGCACCACGTCGAGCCCGTCGGGGCCGCCGAACAGGGCGCGGGCCGGGTCGAAGAGGCGTACCTCGGGGTCGCGCGGGATCGCATCCGTCGGAATGTAGGGCGGGTTGGAGATGACCACGGCCACGGTTCCGTCGAGTTCGGTGAGCTCTTCGGTGAGGTCGCCGAACACCAGCGTGGCATTCGGCGCGGCTACCTGCTCGAAGTTGCGGGAGGTATAGGGGAAGGCCTCCGGCGAGTTCTCGACCGCCCAGATGCGCGCGTTCGGCACCTCGACCGCCAGGGAAAGGGCTATCGCGCCGCTACCGGTGCCGAGGTCCACCCCGATCGGCTCCGCGTCGGGCAGTGCCCGGAGCGCGTCGATGGCGAACTGCGCCACCTGCTCCGTCTCGGGGCGGGGAACGAACACGCCCGGTCCGACGAACAGGTCGAGGGAGCGGAAGGGTGCCCGCCCGGTGATGTGCTGCAGCGGCTCGCGCAGGCAGCGGCGACGAACGAGTTCACGGATGGCAGCGGCATCCGTGGCGCCCAGGGCGGTGCGCAGGATGGCGGCGGCCTGCACCTGGCCGCGGCTCTGGGCGAGAACGTGACCGATCAGGAGATCGGCGTCGACGTCGGGGTCGCTGATCCCCGCCTGGGAAAGGGAGTCGATGGCACGGGTGCGCAATTCGGCAATGTCGGTGGGAACAATGTCGGTAGGAATTAAGCTGATGGGAATGGAATGGTGGCCGTGCGAAGTTGTCACGTATTGAAATGTAACGCACGCACACGCCCAATGCCGGAGCCGTAGGCTGGGCGAGGTTCCTGACCCCGATCGAAAGGCGACCACCGATGCCCGCACAGATTTACTCCGATATCACTGCTGCAGTCGGCAAGACCCCTCTGGTCAAGCTAAACCGACTCACCGCCGGCCTCGACGCGACCGTGCTGGTGAAACTGGAGTTCTACAACCCCTCGGGCAGTGTGAAGGACCGGATCGGGATCGCGATCGTCGATGCGGCCGAGGCCTCGGGCGAGCTGGCTCCGGGTGGAACCATTGTCGAGGGTACCAGCGGCAACACCGGGATCGCTCTCGCCATGGTGGGCGCCGCCCGCGGATACACGGTCATCCTGGCGATGCCGGAGACCATGAGCCGCGAACGCCGCCAGCTGCTGCGCGCCTACGGCGCCCGGATCGTGCTGACGCCGGGCTCCGACGGCATGCGCGGCGCGGTCACGACGGCCGAGGAAATCGCGGCCGCCACCCCCGGGGCGATTTTGGCCCGCCAGTTCGACAACCCGGCCAACCCGGCCATCCACTATGCGACCACCGGCGTCGAGATCTGGGACGATACCGCGGGAGCCGTCGACATCCTCGTCGCCGGAATCGGCACCGGAGGGACCATCACGGGCACCGGCCAGCTGCTCAAGGAACGCAAGCCATCCGTACGCATCGTCGGCGTCGAGCCGATCGACTCCCCCATCCTCACCGGCGGCAAGCCCGGACCGCACAAGATCCAGGGTCTCGGCGCCAACTTCATACCGAACGTTCTCGACACGCACGTCTACGACGAGGTCACCGACGTCACGCTCGCCGACTCCGTGTCCACGGCGCGCGCGCTGGCAACGGATGAGGGCATCCTCTCCGGCATTTCCGGCGGATCGGCTGTCTGGGTGGCAATCGAACAGGCCAAGCGCCCCGAGAACGCCGGCAAGACCATCGTGGCCATCATGCCGAGTTTCGGCGAACGGTACCTCTCCACGGTGCTCTACGAGGACCTGCTGGACTAGTCGGCGAAACCGGGCCGGCGACGCAGCGAATGGGTGTCTTTTCGAGCATCCGTGAGGACCTGGCGATGGCGCGCGCCCACGACCCGGCCGCCCGCAGCAACATCGAGGTGTTCCTGGCGTACAGCGGTCTGCACGCCGTGTGGTCGTATCGAGTGTCCCACCGGCTGTGGGAGGCCGAATTGCGGCTCCCGGCCCGGCTCCTGTCGCAGTTCACCCGGTTCCTGACCGGGATCGAGATCCACCCCGGCGCCCGCATCGGCCGAAGGCTGTTCATCGACCACGGCATGGGCGTGGTGATCGGGGAGACCTCGGACATCGGCGATGACGTGATGCTCTACCACGGGGTCACCCTCGGCGGGAAGACCCGGCACGGGGTGGCCCGGGGGGAGAAGCGGCACCCCACCCTGCACGATGGGGTGACGATCGGCGCCGGCGCCAAGGTGCTCGGGCCCATCGTCATCGGCGCCTGGAGTACCATCGGCGCCAACGCGGTGGTGACCCGGGATGCCCCACCCAAGTCGCTGCTGCTGGGGATCCCGGCCATCGTGCAGCCGGCCAAGACCGATACCATCGAATCCGCCCGCGGGCTGCTGCCCGGCGACGACTGAGGGACAGAGACCAATGACCACCGATACCGCCGCCCTCACCCTCCCCGTACTCGACCTCTCGCGGCTTGACCGGGGCGATGCGGAGGCGGAGGCTTTTCGAGCCGATCTGCGGGAGGCCACCCACTCCTTCGGGTTCTTCTACCTGACCGGTCACGGCGTGCCCGCGGACCTCACGGATCGGGTCATGCGCACCGCCCGAGCCTTCTTCGCCCTCCCCGAAGCCGACAAGATGGCGATCGAGAATCTGAGGAGCCCGCACTTCCGCGGCTACACCCGCGTGGGCGGCGAGCTCACCCAGGGTACGGTTGACTGGCGCGAGCAGATAGACATCGGGCCGGAGCGCCCGGCACTTCCGCGGCCCACGGATGCCGCCTACCGGCGTCTCGAGGGACCGAACCAGTGGCCGTCCACTCTCCCCGCGCTACGAGAAGTGATGACCCTCTGGCGCGAAGAGCTCACCGCGGTCGCCCTCCGCCTGATGCAGGCCTGGGCGCTGTCGCTCGGTGCCGACGAGCACGTGTTCGACGCGGCCTTCGTCGAGAAGCCGTTCACCCTGATCAAGATCGTGCGCTACCCCGGCAAATCCGATCCCACTCCCCGGCAGGGCGTCGGCGCGCACAAGGACTCCGGGGTGCTGACCCTCCTGTTCGTCGAACCCGGCAAGGGTGGCCTGCAGGTGGAGAAGGATGGCGACTGGATCGACGCTCCCCCGCTCGACGGCGCCTTCGTGGTCAACATCGGCGAGCTGCTGGAGGTGGCCACGAACGGCTACCTCAAGGCCACCGTGCACCGGGTGATCTCGCCTCTGATCGGAGACGACCGGGTCTCGATTCCGTTCTTCTTCGGCCCCGCGCTCGACGCGACCATCCCGCTGCTCAGTTTGGCGGACTCCCTCGAGGCGCCCGGGGTCACGGCCGACCCGAACAACCCGATCTTCTCCACCTACGGGGAGAACGCCCTGAAGAGCCGACTGCGCGCGCACCCGGACGTGGCGGCCATCCACTACTCCGACCTCGCCGAGTAGCCACCGCAGCCGCCGTTGCCGGCGCAGCGATCGTCGCTGCCCTGGCGGGCGCTACGGCTGGAGGCGCTCCAGCGCCCAGCCTCCGCCCTCCAGCGCCGTGAAACGCAGGCGGTCGTGCAGCCGGGACGTGCGGCCCTGCCAGAACTCGATTGCGTGCGGAATGACCCGGAACCCGCCCCAGTCGGTGGGCCGCGGGATCTCCATGTCGTCGGGGTAACGCCGCTCGACCGCGCGCACCTGCTCTTCGAGCAGTTCGCGGCTCACGATCGGTTCCGATTGCTCACTGGCCAGGGCGGCGATGCGGGCGGGCCGCGGACGACGCGCGAAATAGGCGTCGCTGACGGCGGCATCCGTGGCGTGGGCAGTGCCGTAGACGATCACCTGGCGCTGCATCGGATACCAGGGGAATAGCAGCGTCACACCGGAATTCTTCCGGAGCGCGCGCCCCTTGCGCGAGTCGTAGTTGGTGACGAACTCGAACCCGCTGCCGTCGAGCCCCTTGAGCAGAACCGTGCGGCTGCTCGGCCGCCCGTCGGGGTCGATGGTGCCGACGACCATGGCGTTCGGCTCATACAGCCCGGCTCCCTCAGCGGCCGCCAGCCAGGTCGCGAACTCGAGCAACGGGTCAGAGTTCACCTGCGCCTCGGTCAGGCTCACAGCACCGTAGTCGGTGTGACTCGTCAGGGATTCCATCAGCATCCTCGCCTCGTTGTCGAACGGTGGATGCGAAAAGCCCAGCCTCCGTTCTCTCCAGACTACGAGAGACCGACGGCTGGGCAACCGCTGCGTGCGGGGTTGATCAGTCGTGATCACCGATCTCGGCCAGCCGGGTGGCTTCGTCGGCCGTGATGCAGGAGTCGATCACGGCGTCGAGGGCGCCGTTCATGACCGTATCCAGGTTGTAGGCCTTGTAGCCGGTGCGGTGGTCCGCAATCCGGTTCTCCGGGAAGTTGTACGTGCGGATGCGCTCGGACCGGTCCATGGTGCGGATCTGGCCCTTGCGCACGAGGGAGGCGGCGGCGTCGATTTCTTCCTGCTGCCGGGCAAGAACGCGGGCACGCAGAACGCGCATGCCCGCTTCCTTGTTCTGCAGCTGGCTCTTCTCGTTCTGCATGGCCACGACGATGCCGGTCGGAAGGTGTGTGATGCGCACGGCGGAGTCGGTCGTGTTCACGGACTGGCCGCCGGGGCCGCTCGACCGGTACACGTCGATCTTGAGGTCGTTCGCACTGATCTCGACCTCTTCGGGCTCGTCGACCTCAGGGAAGACGAGCACGCCGGCGGCGGAGGTGTGGATGCGTCCCTGCGACTCGGTGGCCGGCACTCGCTGAACGCGGTGCACGCCCCCCTCGTACTTGAGGTGCGCCCAGACGCCCTCGGCAGGGTCGCTCACGTTGCCCTTGATGGCGAGCTGGATGTCTTTGATGCCGCCGAGGTCGCTCGTGGTCTGCTCGATGATCTCGGTTTTCCAGCGCTTCGACTCCGCATAGTGCAGGTACATGCGGAGCAGGTCGGCGGCGAATAGTGCGGATTCCGCACCGCCCTCCCCCATCTTGATCTCCATGATCACGTCGCGAGCGTCGAGCGGGTCGCGCGGAATCAGCAGGCGCCGCAGCTTTTCGGCCGCGTTTTCCAGCTGCTTCACCAGACCGGGGATCTCCGCGGCGAAGTCGGCGTCCTCGTCCGCGAGTTCCCGCGCGGCATCGAGGTTCTCGCCGATCTCTTTCCACTCGTGCCAGGCCGCGATGATGCGGCTGAGCTCGGCATAACGACGGTTGACCTTCTTCGATCGGGCCGGGTTCGCGTGCAGCTCGGGATCCGCCAGCTGAGACTGGAGCTCATCGTGCTCAGCCAGCAGAGTCAGGACAGACTCGAACATCAGTGGTCCTTGTCTGACCCACCGAGGGTCGGCATCGACTTCTGAACCTGCATCAGGAACTCGACGTTGGACGTGGTCTCCTTGAGACGACCGAGGATGACCTCCAGTGCCTGCTGCTGTTCTAGCCCGGCGAGGGCGCGTCGCAGTTTCCAAGTGATCTTGACTTCGTCCGCGCTCATCAGCATTTCTTCACGCCGGGTGCCGGATGCGTTGACATCCACCGCGGGGAAGATGCGCTTGTCGGCCAGGTGGCGCGACAGGCGGAGCTCCATGTTGCCCGTGCCCTTGAACTCCTCGAAGATAACCTCGTCCATCTTGGATCCGGTCTCCACCAGGGCGGAGGCGAGGATGGTGAGCGAGCCACCGTTCTCAATGTTGCGCGCCGCGCCGAAGAAACGCTTCGGCGGGTACAGCGCGGACGCGTCGACGCCGCCGGAGAGGATCCGGCCCGACGGCGGGGCCGTCAGATTGTAGGCGCGGCCCAGGCGGGTGATCGAGTCGAGCAGCACGACGACGTCGTGGCCCAGTTCGACGAGACGCTTGGCGCGCTCGATGGCGAGCTCGGCGACCGTGGTGTGGTCTTCGGCGGGACGGTCGAAGGTGGAGGCAATGACCTCACCCTTCACCGTGCGCTGCATGTCGGTGACCTCTTCGGGACGCTCATCGACCAGGACAACCATGAGGTGGACCTCGGGGTTGTTCGTGGCGATGGCGTTAGCAATCTGCTGCATGACGATGGTCTTGCCGGCCTTAGGCGGTGCGACAATCAGGCCGCGCTGTCCTTTACCGATCGGGGCGACCAGGTCGATGATCCGCTGCGTCAGCTTGCCCGGCTCGGTTTCGAGGCGCAGCCGCTCCGTCGGGTACAGCGGGGTGAGCTTCTGGAACTCGACGCGGTTCGCGGCCTCTTCGACGGTCAGGCCATTTATGGAGTCGACCTTGACGATCGCGTTGTACTTCTGGCGTCCGCTCTGATCGCCTTCGTGCGGCTGGCGGATGAAGCCGACGACGGCGTCGCCCTTGCGCAGGTTGTACTTCTTGACCTGGCCGAGCGAGACGTAGACGTCGCTCGCACCCGGCAGGTAGCCGGAGGTGCGCACGAACGCGTAGTTGTCGAGGATGTCGAGGATGCCGGCGACGGGGATCAGCACGTCGTCGTCGTTCAGCTCCGGCTCGAAGTCGTCGCCGGTGGTGACGCCGCGACGCTTGCGGTCACGGAAACGGTTGCGGTTGCTACGGCCGTTCAGGTCGTCTTCGAGTCCGGCGCGGTCGGGACCGGCGTTGCGCTCCTGACCCTGACGCTCTTGGCCCTGGTTGCGGTCCTGGCGGTCCTGACCCTGACGCTCCTGGCGGTCCTGGCGGTCTTGGGCGCGATCCTGGCTCTGCTGGGCCTGGCGGTCCTGACCCTGGTTGCGGTCCTGATTCTGATTGTCCTGGCTCTGGCCCTGGCCGCGGTTGCCGGTCTGGCGTTGCTGACGGGCGGTCTCCTCACCGCGCTCGGCGCTACGCTCGGCGCCCTGCGTGCGGTCGCCCCCGCGGCTGCGGTTGCGGTTGCGGCCCTGTCGGGGCTGTTCCGTCTGCTCGGACAGTTCGCCCTGATCGGCGTGGTCGCCGCGCTCGGTCGATTCGGCCTGATCGGTGACGACGGTCCCGACCGGGGCGTGCTGCTCGGTTCCGGTCTCGGTGCCGGTATCGGTGCCGGACTGGGTTCCGGTCTCCGTGGCGAATTCGTCGGCGTTGTTGCGCGCGTCGATGCTGTTGCGGGCATCGATGCTGTTGCGGGCGCCGCCGCTGCGGCCACCGCGTGAGCTACCGCGACGCGACCGGCCGGAACCGGTGGTCTCGGGTGCCGCCTCGGTGATCTCGGGGGTCTCCTCGGCCACGACTGCGGTCTCGGCGACCGCCTCTACCGGGGCAGCAGCCTCGGTGGTTGTTTCAGTCTCAATGGTGGGGGCCTCGGTGTCCACGATGGGGGCGGCGGCGGCTTCGGCCGCTGCCTTCACGGTGACCGACGTGGCACGTTTGCGAGCCTGGCGGGCCGGCTTCGTGGCCGGGACTACGGTCTCGGTCACGGGTGACTCCGGCAAGGCGCCGGCATAGGTGGTGGGGGCAGTGGTACGGCGGAGGGCCGCGGCGTCATCCGGAACGATCATGCCGATGCCCAGGTCGCCGTCAGCGTTGACGTGCGCCACGGCGGGAGCCGCGGTCGCGGTGGAGGCGCGGCGGGACGCGCGCTTGCGCGGCGCGGCACCGGTGACGTTGGCAGCAACGTCGGTGGTCGAGGCCGCGTCGGTCGCGGCGTCGGCCGCGGGAATCGCCTCTTCGACGGGAACGGCGGCCGTGGTGTCGGCGGCCGTGGCCTCGGCGGCCGTGGTCTCGGCGGAGACACCCGAGGATGCGCTCTTGGCCTGCTCGGCGGTGATTGCTCCTACGAGCTCTCCCTTGCGGAGCTTTGATGCACCCGGGATTCCCAACTCGAGCGCCAGAGCCAGAAGCTCGGCGACGCGAAGGGTGGTGAGGTGCGAGGAATCCGCACCGGGGGTGAGGAGGTTGACGTCAGTCACGAAAATTGTCCTTTCCCCTGGCGTCATGCGAGCGGGCCAGGGAAGCTGTTGCGGCGTCTCACGCGCTGCGGGTGGTCCAATCCCAAAGTGATGTGGATTGAAGTGAACACACACAGCTACGCATAGATGATGCGATAGCAGTGAGTTACAGGGAATGCACCGGAGAAGAGAGCCGGGCGTTACGCGGTTCCATCGGGTGCACTTTTACTGTAGCAGAACGTAAGAACGCCGAGGACCGACCGGATACGGCGTGTCCTTGGCTTTCAGATACTCCTTGACCTGAGTGAGTCCTCACAGCCGTCAGCGATGAGTCACCGCTGCCGGGTCCAACCGGCTCGGTGCTCCGGCCTGCGTCCCGAACGAATTCGACGGAGATTTTGCCCAAATCGCACCTGATTCACCCGAAAGAGCGGTTTCACACGAGAATCTCCGTCGAATTGGTTCACCACCGGATCGGGCGCTGCGCCTGCGAGGAACACTGCCCGGGCGGTGCAGTCGACTGACCGACCGGGAGCGACACAACCGATCGATTCGGACTCGCTTCTCTAACGCTCGGTGCGGGTGACGGTTGCACCCAGCACGTCGACGGCCAGCATCAGCGCCTGCCAGGGCGTTTCGGACTCGGCGGCGATGAGCTCGGCCGCGACGAGTCGCTGCCCTGGGTCACTGGCCAGCACCAGGATCGATGGGCCGGCGCCGGAGACGACGGCGGCGAAGCCGTGCTCCCGGAGCAGGGTGATCAGCCGGTTGGTCTCCGGCATGGCGGCGGCACGGTAGCTCTGGTGCAGTTTGTCCTCGGTGGCCGCGAGGAGCAGTTCGGGGCTCTGAATCAGGGCCGCGATCAGCAGGGCCGAGCGCGACAGGTTGAAGACGGCGTCTTCGTGCGGCACGCTCTCGGGCTGCAGGCTGCGGGCGAGCGCCGTGGACATGGCGTGCTCCGGAACGAACACGAGCGGTTTGACGCCGCGGTGCACCATCAGCTTCTTGTGACGCGGTCCCTCGGGTGTCATCCACGCGATCGTGAGACCACCGAACAGGGCGGGCGCCACGTTGTCGGGGTGCCCCTCCATCTCAGTCGCGAGGGCCAGAAGCGCCTCCGCGTCGATGTCGACGATGCCCTCGAGCAGGCCCTTCGCGGCCATGATCCCGGCGACGATGGCGGCGCCGGACGAGCCCATGCCGCGGCCGTGCGGGATCTCGTTGTGGGCAACGAGGTTCAGTCCGGGCAGTTCCTGGCCGTAAGCGGCGAAGGCGTGGATGAGGGCGCGCACGACGAGGTTGGTCTCATCGGTGGGCACCACGCCTTCTCCGACGCCGTGCACCTCGACCGTGACGCCCGGCTCATCGCGAACGGAGACCTGGAGGTGGTCGTGGTGTGCCAGGGCCAGACCCAGGGTGTCGAAGCCGGGGCCGAGGTTGGCCGTGGTCGCCGGCACCTGCACGGTGACGGAACGGCCCGAGAGCACCGACTTGCCGGAGAGGGCCTCGGCGATGGTCATTTCTGGACCAGCCCGAGGACGCTGGCGATTTCGGCGGTGTCGACAGGCACGATGGTCGGCTTGACGTCGGAGCCGTCTGCGGTGCGGAGCGCCCACTGCGGGTCCTTCAGACCGTGGCCGGTGACCGTGAGTACCACGGTGGAGCCGGCCGGGATGAGCCCGGCTTCGGCGCGTTCGAGCAGGCCGGCGACGCTGATCGCGGAGGCCGGCTCGACGAAGATGCCGACCTCGGCCGACAGGATGCGGTAGGCCTCGAGGATCTTTTCGTCGCTGATCGCGCCGAAGTAGCCGTCGGTCAGGGTACGCGCGGCGAGGGCGAGGTTCCAGGATGCCGGGTTGCCGATGCGGATGGCGCTGGCGATGGTCTCCGGGTGGTCGACGCGGTGGCCGAGCACGATCGGGGCGCTGCCAGCAGCCTGGAACCCGAACATGCGCGGCAGCTTCGTAGTGGCGCCGCGCTCGAGCTCTTCGGTGTACCCGCGCGTGTAGGCGGTGTAGTTGCCAGCATTGCCGACGGGGACGATGTGGATGTCCGGCGCGTCTTCCAGCACCTCGACGACCTCGAAGGCGGCCGTCTTCTGGCCTTCGATCCGGTCGGGGTTGACCGAATTGACCAGGTGCACGGGGTAATTCGCGGAGAGGTCGCGGGCGATGTCGAGGCAGTCGTCGAAATTGCCCTGCACCTGCAGCAGCTGCGCGTTGTGTGCGATGGCCTGGCTGAGCTTGCCCATGGCGATCTTGCCCTCGGGCACCAGCACGACGGCCTGGATTCCGGCGTGGGTCGCGTAGGCGGCGGCCGACGCGGAGGTGTTGCCGGTGGACGCGCAGATGACGGCCTTGGCACCGTCTTCGACGGCCTTGGAGATGGCCATGGTCATGCCGCGGTCCTTGAAGGAACCGGTCGGGTTCATGCCCTCGTACTTGATCCAGACCTTCGCGCCCGTGCGAACGGAGAGCGCCGGAGCCGGAATCAGCGGGGTGCCCCCCTCGCCGAGAGTGATAATGGGCGTCGCATCCGTGATGTTGAGGCGGTCCGCGTACTCGCGCAGCACGCCGCGCCACTGCCGGGAAGCCGTCTTCACGACTGGTTTCGGCAGAGTCTCTCGTTCGCTGGACATCAGGCTCCTTCAACTCTCAAAACGGATGCGACATTGGTGACAAATCTGTTCGCGGCGAGGTCTGTCACGGTGGCCGCCAGGGCGGCCTCCGTAGCCTCGTGCGTTCCGATAACTAGGGTAGCCGTGGCGGAGACGGCGGAGCGACTCGCGGTGCCCGGCTGGGCCGGCGTCATCGACTGCTCGACCAGGGCCAGGGACACGCCGTGGTCGCTGAACACGCTGGCGAGCGTGGCGAGAACGCCGGGTTCGTCGGTAACTTCCAGGGTGACGGCGTAGCGCGTGACGATCTGGCCGATGTCGAAGACCGGCAGGTCGGCGTGCTGGGACGCGGGAACGCCGGGGCCACCGGCGATGTGGCGGCGGGCCAGTGACACCAGGTCGCCGAGCACGGCGGACGCCGTCTCCACTCCCCCGGCGCCGGCGCCGTAGAACATCAAGCTGCCGGCCGACTCCGCTTCGACAAAAACCGCGTTGTTGGCGCCGTGCACGGAGGCGAGCGGGTGGCTGCGGTGAACCATGGCCGGGTAGACCCGGGCGGAGACGCCCTGCTGGCCGCTTTCGGCGTCGACGAGGCGTTCGCAGATGGCGAGCAGCTTCACGACGTAGCCGGCCTTGCGGGCTGAGTCGATCTGCGCGGGCGTGATGGCGGTGATGCCCTCGCGGTAGACGGATGCGAGCGGCACGGTCGTGTGGAAGGCGAGGCTGGCCAGAATGGCCGCCTTCTGCGCCGCGTCGTACCCGCCGATGTCGGCGGTCGGGTCGGCCTCGGCGTAGCCGAGGTCGGTGGCCAGGGCGAGAGCCTCCTCGAGGGTGTCCCCCTCAGTGTCCATCCGGTCGAGGATGAAGTTGGTGGTGCCGTTCACGATGCCGAGGATGCGGTTGACCTGGTCGCCGCCGAGACTCTCGCCAAGCGGCCGAACGATCGGGATCGCACCGGCCACGGCCGCCTCGTACTTCAGCTGTGCGCCGACCTGGTCGGCGGCGGCGAAGAGTTCGGGCCCGTGGGTGGCCAACAACGCCTTGTTGGCGGTGACGACATCCGCCCCCGAGTTGATCGCCATCAGAATGTATGAGCGTGCGGGCTCGATGCCGCCCATCAACTCGATGACGACGTCGGCGCCGAGGATCAGGGTCTCGGCGTCGGTGGTGAACAGCTCGCGGGGCAGTTCGACGGTGCGCTCGGCGTCGACGTCGCGCACCAGGATGCCGACGAGCTCGAGGCTGGCACCCACCCGGTTGGCGAGTTCTTCACTGTTTTCGAGCAGCAGCCGGGCGACCTGAGCGCCGACGGAGCCGCCTCCCAGCAGTGCGACGCGCAGATTGCGGTATTCGATCATCGGGCGGGTTCCTTCGGTAGATCGGTCGAGCCGGTGGTCGAGCCGGTGGTCGAGCCGGTCGAGGCCGAGACCCCGGTGTCG
This sequence comes from Cryobacterium sp. M96, assembly GCF_002929845.1. GTDB lineage: Bacteria > Actinomycetota > Actinomycetes > Actinomycetales > Microbacteriaceae > Cryobacterium > Cryobacterium sandaracinum. The sequence continues at coordinate 24,524 of NZ_PJJS01000034.1, read as the reverse complement.
CGGGCGAGCAGGTCGGCGATGGTCTCGCCGCGCACCAGCATCCGCGGGATGCCGCCGGCCACCGCGACCACGGCCGGCCGGCCGAGGAAGTTGTAGTTGTTCGACAGCGACCAGCAGTAGGCGCCGGTGGCCGCGACGGCCACCAGGTCGCCCGGAGCCACGTCGCCGGGGAGATAGTCAGCGTCGACGACGATGTCGCCGCTCTCGCAGTGCTTGCCGGCGAGGCGTACCAGCACCGGGTCGGCCGCCGACACGCGGCCGGCGAGCCGCACGGTGTAGTCGGCGCCGTAGAGGGCGGGGCGGGCGTTGTCGCTCATGCCTCCGTCGACACTGACATAGAGGCGCGGGTTGCCGGCCACGTCGACGGACTTGGTGGTTCCGACCTCGTAGAGGGTGATTCCGGCCGGGCCGATGATGCAACGTCCCGGCTCGAAGGCGACCACGGGCACCGGGATGCCGAGGGCGCTGCACTGCGCGGCGACGATGTCGGCCAGGCTGGCCGCGAGCTCGCCGATCGGGGTGGGGGTGTCGGCCAGGGTGTAGGCGATGCCGAAGCCGCCGCCGAGGTTCAGCTCGGGGACGGGGCCGCCTGCGAGCAGGGCGGCGTGCACGGCGAGGAGGCGCGACGCGGATTCGGCGAAGCCGTCGGCGCCGAAGATCTGCGAGCCGATGTGGCAGTGCAGGCCGCGGAAGCCCAGGCTCGACTCGGCCCGGATGAGGCCCACCAGCGCCGCGGCATCATCGAGCGTCACGCCGAACTTCTGGTCTTCGTGCGCCGTGGCGAGGAATGCGTGGGTGTGCGCGTGCACGCCGCTGTTCACGCGCAGCCGAACGGCCTGCACGATGCCGTGCCGGGCGGCGGCCGCGGCGACGCGCCCGATTTCGACCAGGCTGTCGATCACGATGGTGCCGACGCCGACGCGGCAGGCCTCGTCGATCTCGGCCAGGGATTTGTTGTTGCCGTGATAGCCGAGCCGGTTCGGCGGGCTGCCGGCCGCCAGCGCCACGGCGAGTTCGCCGCCGCTGCAGACGTCGATGTTGAGACCTTCGGCCAGCATCCAACGGGCGATCTCGGTGGACAGGAACGCTTTGCCGGCGTAGTAGATGTGCACGCTCGTGCCGATGCGGGCGAACTCGGCCTCGAAGGCGGCGCGGAGCGAGGCCGCGCGGGCGCGGGCATCCGTTTCGTCGACCAGATAAAGAGGAGTGCCGAATTCGGCGGCCAGGGCGGAGGCGGTGCAGCCGCCGATGAGAAGTTCCCCCTGCGGAGTGCGGTCGATGGTGGCCGGCCAGAGGCCATCGGCGAGCGCATTGGCGTCGTCGGACAGGCAAAGCCAGTCGGGGGCGAGCGGGTTGGTGGCCACGGGTGAAAACCTCACGGGAAATGTCGAGTGGGTGTCTCACTGAGTGGCGAGCGAACCCGGATTGGTCCCTGAAGCCAGTGAAAGGATGCCGTCGGCTGCGACCGGGGACCTGTTCCGAGTGTAGCGAACGCCGCCGGTGCACGCCGAATCGCGTTACGTCCCGCTGCGTGGCGGGCTGCGCGGGCTGGGCAGCGGGGCGGGCTGCGATCAGACCAGCGCGGCAGTTTCGGCCACGTCGACGATCCACGCCTCCGGGTCGCTCATGACCGACGAGCCGCTGCTGCACCAGATGCGCCGCATCTTGAGAAGCATCTTCTCCGCTTCCCGGATGGTGCCCAGTTCCAGGTCGACCATGACGAAGTTCGGATCAGTCACCGAGCGGAAAATCGTGTAGCGGATCACCCCCGATCCGCGGCGGTCGGCCGGGTCCAGATCGAAGGCACGTTTCCAGCGGCCATAGTCGGGCACGGGGTGTTGAATGCGCAACAACGTCATGGTGCCTCCTCGAAAAGGCGAATGCGCGACCGGCGGATACCTCGAGTGTACGACCCCGCGGGCGTCGTGTCAGGCCCCGGTTTGATCACGGTCCGAACGATGTGCGAGCGTGTCGGCGTGCTGCAAGGGCGTGAAGTGCGGGGTCAACCGGCGGTGCAGCTGCCGAGGGTGGTCAACGACTGTCGGCTCAGCGTCAACGAGCTCGACTGCAGCGTGAGTCGCGCTCGATCCGCGGTCACGTTCACTCCGGCGAGGGTGACCCCCTCGGGGAGGTACTGGGCCACGCAGATGCGGAGCGGTTCCTCACCCAGAACACGAGACAGCAGGTTGCCGGCATCGATGCTGCCGCCGCCTGAGGTGACGCTGGCACCGCTCGGCGTGAGCAGCAGTGCGTCGGCGTCCACGCTCGGCGTCGCCGAGGCGCGGTAGCCGATCGGGAAGCCGAGCACCTCCAGGCTGCCGCTGTAGCTGATCTCGTCCTTCCCGAGTTCGACGCCGGCGTCGGGGACATTGCTCGGCAGAGCCTGGCTCAGCAGGGTGTTGAGGGCGTCGGGTTCGAGGTCGATGATGCCGCGCACGTCGCCGACGGACTGGGATTGGTCGAGCGGGACATCCGTCGCCACGACGTGCACGGATGCCGGCACGCCGTCCACGGTCAGGGTGCCTGATTCCAGGGCCACCCGGTCGAAGCTGCCGCCGAGGTACTGCGCGATGACCGACAGGCCTCCGATGGAGACGGCCACGTCCCCGGTCACGGTGTCGGGCAGGTTCGAGGCGATCTCCTGCTCGATCTGGCCCTCGGCGTAGCTGCGCAGTCCCCCGTCGACGAAGAAGAAAGCAGCGACGAGCCCGACCACGACCAGACCCGCGACGATGAACGCCCCGAGCCCGCGACGACGGGATTTCCTGGCGGACGCGTCCATGCCTACATACGTTCCGGTGCGGAGACGCCGAGCAGGCCGAGGCCGTTGCGGATGACCTGGCCGGTGGCGTCGTTGAGCCAGAGCCGGGTGCGGTGCAGGTCGGTGATCGGTTCGTCGCCAAGCGGGATCACCCGGCAGCTGTCGTACCAGCGGTGGTAGTAGCCGGCAACCTCTTCGATGTAGCGGGCGATACGGTGGGGCTCACGCAGTTCGGCGGCCTGCGCGACGACGCGCGGGTATTCCTGCAACACGCCGAGCAGGGCCGATTCGCTGTCGTGGGTGAGTAGCTCCGGGGCGAATGCGGTGCGTTCCACCCCCGCGGTGGCCGCGTTGCGGGCGACCGAGCAGGTACGGGCATGCGCATACTGCACGTAGAAGACCGGGTTCTCGTTGGTGCGCTTGCCGAGCAGGTCGAGGTCGATGTCGAGCTGAGTGTCGCTGCTGGAGCGCACTAGGGAGTAGCGGCCGGCGTCCACGCCGACGGCGTCGACGAGGTCGTCGAGGGTGACGATCGTTCCGGCGCGCTTGCTCATCCGCACCGGTTCGCCGTTGCGCAGCAGGTTGACCATCTGGCCGATCAGGATCTGCAGGTTCACACCGGGCACGTCGCCGAACGCCTCGACCATGGCCATCATGCGGCCGACATAGCCATGGTGGTCGGCGCCGAGCATGATCAGGTTCTGGTCGAAACCGCGCTCACGCTTGTCGAGGTAGTAGCCGAGGTCACCGGAGATGTAGGCCGGTTCGCCGTTGGAACGGATGATGACGCGGTCGCGGTCATCGCCGAACGTGGTCGTGCGCAGCCAGATGGCCCCGTCTTCTTCGAAGATGTGGCCCTGTTCGCGCAGCCGTTCGATGGCCCGGTTGACGGCGCCGGACTCGTGCAGGGAATCTTCGTGGAAGTACACGTCGAAATCCACGCCGAAGCCGTGCAGCTTCTCCTTGATCTCGGTGAACATCAAATCGACGCCGACGCTGCGGAACACTTCCTGCTGCTCGTCGCGGGCCAGCACCGCGATGTCGCCTTCGTGGCTGGCCACGACCTGGTCGGCGATGTCTCCGATGTAGGCGCCGCCGTAACCGTCTTCGGGGGTGGGCTCGCCGAGGTAGCCGGCGAGCACGCTGCGGGCGAAGCGGTCGATCTGCGAGCCGTGGTCGTTGAAGTAGTACTCGCGGGTGACGTCGGCGCCCTCCGCCTGCAGCACCCGGGCCAGGCTGTCACCCACGGCCGCCCAGCGCACGCCGCCCATGTGGATGGGGCCGGTGGGGTTGGCGGACACGAACTCGAGGTTGATCTTGAGGCCGTCGTAGAGGTGCCCGGTGCCGTAAGCGGGGCCCGCATCGACGATGGTCTTGGCGAGTGCGCCGGCGGCGGCGGCCTCGAGACGGATGTTGATGAAGCCGGGTCCGGCGACGTCCACCGAGGCCACGTCGGGAAGCTGTTCCAGGCCGGCAGCCAGTTCGGCGGCCACCTCGCGCGGGTTGGAGCCGAGTGGCTTGGCGATCTTCATCGCGATGCTGGAGGCCCAATCACCGTGGTCGCGGTTTCTCGGACGCTCGAGGGTGACATCCGCCCCGGTCAGGTTGACGTCGGTCACGTCGATTCCGGCCTCGCGTCGACGCTCGCTCAACTGGAGGATGAGGTCGAGCAGGGATTGGGAAAGCTCAGCGGGAGTCACGACTAGCAAGCTTACCGGCCCGGTCACAGACAACCCTCTTGGTAAGGTCAAGCGTGACTCACTCCCTCTCGCCCAGACTCCCGCGCGGACGGCTCCTGCGCACCACCCTTCTCCTTGCCACCGGCACGGTCGCCGTCGTGGCGCTGGCTGCCTGCGGTTCGGGTTCCACCCCGGAAAGCAGCCCGTCGGCAGCGTCGCCATCAGCTACTCCCGGGTCGACGTCGGACGCGACGCAGACACCGGGGCCCACCGCGACGCCGACGCCCACGGCAGCAGGCACCCCGGTCACATTTACCTGCGACCAGGTGCTCACCCTCGACGACGTCTACGCCTTCAACCCGAGCTACGGCACTGCCCCCGGTTTCGAGCCGACCATCGCCGCGGGTCAGACGGCGGCAGAGTACCAGGGGCTGAATTGCGGACTGCTCAATCAATCCAGCGACGGAACGATCGAGGTCTCGGTGACCCAGCCCAACGACGTGCTGCTGTCGCAGCTGAAGAACGATGCCATCAGCTCCAGCCAGATCGTTCCCACGTATGGCACGCCGCCCGCCGTCGAGGGCTATTTCTCGGCTGCCGGCGGCATTGGTGTGGCTCAGGTCTTCACCTCCACCTACTGGATCACGGTGGGCTCGAGCGAGTTCGTCGAGCCGGGCGACGCCGAGTCACTCGTTTCCGCGGCGATCGCGAACCTGCAGTAACACGCCCGGGGGGACCGCGCGGCGGAACCCACCTGAACCTGCCCGAACCTGCCGAATTCGGCCTTTCCGGTCGAGTTCGGGTGGTGTGCCGGGCGGGCTCGACCGCATCCGTCGAACTCGATGCGGAACATCGCCTGCCCGGATGCTGATAACCTAGTGCTTTCCCTGGCCCCCATAGCTCAGGGGATAGAGCACTGCCCTCCGGAGGCAGGGGCGGCAGTTCGAATCTGCCTGGGGGCACAACTGTCAGAGTCCGTGCGAACACTCGGGTCGCGGGCTAATCGGCGACACGATCTGAAGGCTTTGTCACGCCGTTTGCCCACACTGGCCCACAGCTCCTCGCCGCCGACTCGTGGCCCTGGCGTTCGACTACGCCAGGATGCGTGACCCGGTAGGTGTGCGGCATGAAGCCCTCGCCGACGAGGCTCGGCGTCGCTATGCCGTGGTCGCACCGGTCACCCGCGCCACCGACAGGTCAGCGATGACCATTGAGCCACACCGGGACGGGACCGCCGCCATCCGATGGGTACGCCGATCAGCTGAGGAGCGCGACGGGATCACGTGGACGTCGGCGCCCGCGGCGGTCGGTCGGGTCTGGGAGCACGTCGTCGGAGCCCCACCGCAACGACTCGAGACCGCGGCACTTACAGACGATGGCCGGGGACGGCTGCCACCAAGACCTTCCCCCCGTTCGAATCCGGAAGCAGCGTGGTTGCCGTGCCCCGGCCCCTCCGGAATCGCGTGCAACGCGGAGAATACCGCTACCGCCTCTGAAGCTGCGGGCCCGGTGGTGGACCGATTCGACGGAGATTCTGGTCTGAAACCACATTTTTGGGTTTCCTGGGGCAGTTTCGGGCAGAATCTCCGTCGAATTCGTTCGGGAGAGAGTTGCTGCTCAGCCAGTGACGAGAAGACACGGGAGTCCCGGAACGCTCGCTCGGGAACCACGGACCGCTCCCTGAGAAGTCGCGGAACCCACGCTCATCCCGCGTCGCGGTCGATCGCCTGTGCCGGTTTGGGAGCAACTGCCCCGCCCCTTGACCCGCCCCTGCCCGCGACGCGGGTCGAGCCCGTCGAGACCCGGTTAGGAACCCACTCGAGGTTCCCGCGACGCGGATCGAGCCCGTCGAGACCAAGCGCTACAGCGCTGCCCTCTTGCTCGGCAACGCCACCAGCGTCTGCTTGGGGTCTACCTCGATCGGTGGCCTAAGCCAGTACTGCGTTCCGGTGCGGCTGATCGTCCAGTGCTGGTTGTGCAGCAGCAGATGGTGGGGATGGCAGAGGAGTACCCCGTCGGCAAGGTCCGTACATCCGTTGTTTTTGAGCCACTCGTTGATGTGATGCGCTTCTGCCCACGCTGGCGGTTTCTCACAGTCGATCCAGAGGCATCCGCCGTCGCGTACTGCCATTGCGGCGCGCTGTTTCTCGGTGAAGAGTCGTTCGTCGCGGCCGACGTTGATGATCTGGCCGTTGTCGTCGAATTTGATGCCGCGGGTGCCGGTGTCGCAGAGCAGCCGGTCGATGGTTTCCTGCGAGATGGGGACCGGGTTGCCCTCGAGCTGCCCATGAGTGGCCCCTTCGGCGGGTTCGACGGGTTCGACGGGTTCGACGGGTTCGACGGGTTCGACGGGCCCAGATTCGCCCGTTTCAGTCTGGACGGTCGTCGGCGCCGGCCCGGTCTGGCCCGGCTGCCCGGTCTCACCGGTCTGACCGGCCTGGCCACCTTTCAGCGCCTTCTCGGTCACGATCACGCGCACCGAGGGTCGGCGTCCGCCGAAGACCCGGCCCGGGTCGGCTTCGCCGGCGATTTTGAGCAGCTGCACGAGGGAGTCCGCGGCGATCTGTTCGGTCGTGCGGGGGTCGTCTTGCATCTTCTTTGCCCAGGCTGCCCGCTCTGCGTCCACGAATCGCACCCCGCCGCGGCGCGGGCCCGTGATCGAGTCGAAGGTGGAGAGCACGAACTCGCCGTCTTCGGGCGCGAACAGCCCGCTGAGTCGTACGGTGCCGTTGCCCAGCCGGTAGACCCGCAGGTAGCGGTCGTCGTGGGCCTGCTTCTCGCGGGCGGCAATGCCGGCCTCATCGAGCCGGTCGCGCATCCGTCTCGCCTGCTTGAACACCTGATCGGCATTCAGCGACGACACCTCCGCCAGGAGCGCTTCCAGCGCCACCGCGAGCTTCTCGGCGGTGACCGAGGCATCGATTTGGCCGAGCCCCGCGCGGATCGACTCGGCCGCGTCAACCGAGAGCGTGCCGGCGGTGACGGCCCGGGCGATCGGTGCCTGCCAGGGCACCTTCGCCTCGACCTCGGCGACCTCGGCGGCATCCGCGTCGGGCGTCGAGAGCGCCGCCTCGACGAGCCTGTCGGCCGCCTCGGCATCGGCCATCATGGTGCCGACTGCGACCAGCTTGTAGGCGTCGCCCTTCGACGAGTCGGTCGAGTTCTGAATCAGGGCCACCGGGGAGAGATACCCCTGCTGCGCCGCCAAACCCGAGTGCCCGAGCTCCGGTCGGGAACGCTCGGCGATGGTCGCCGCCATCCAGGCGGCATAGGTATCGACGAGACGGCGGATCGAAGCGATTCGCTTCTGACCGGCCAACACCTCGGCATCAGGAAGGGCCGAGAAGTCAGCGCATGACGAGCCCAGCAGGGCCACGGCATCGGCCGCCTGCCTGAGGTCTTCCGCGAGGTTGGTCATGTTACGAGGATACCTCATTGCGTACACATAGTCGAGTGTTCGTCAGATGGTTGCGGATTTTTGGAGGTTGAGATTCGAAGTTATGTTCATCGACCTTGGAGGCATCGCTTCGGGTCTCGCCCAGCTCGACCACCGGGTCGGCAGCCCTCTGAGGCTGGGCGGCCGCCCCGTTGTCCCCGGGAACAGCCGGGCCTACCATGTGTCGCAGCCCCACTTCGGGGACCGAGCGTCGTTTCCGTGCCTCGGCGGGTTGCCGCACACAGGTCTCGGGCATTGCTCCGGATGTCCGCGTCCTGCACATCACAGGACGGGACTGACCATGAGCCAGTATTTATTTGGAGCGAACTAGGTGGACGAGGGCATCAGGGGCTTCATGCGCGAAGGCGGAACCGGCCGTCGGGAGGCGCTGGTCGCAGCCCTCAAATCGGTGGGTGGGTCGGTCGGTCGGTCGGTCGAGAGTTTCTACTACGCCTTCGGGGAGACCGACGTTCTGGGGGTCATCGAGGTTCCGGAGCCGTCCGACGCCGCCAAGAAAACGCCGGCGTATCAGGCTCCCGGCCAGTAGGTCTGCAGCGGTGTTCTTCCGCTCTAGCGGCGCATCCATGGGCACTCGGATGCGGTGACGCCCCGAGCCGGATGGCTACCGGCTGACACCTACTCCACCCAGTTGCCCGGAACGACGACGACCAGTCTGCAGCGCGGACATCGGTGACAGGACTCGAGCCCCTGAGCGGTGTCTACACCGTCGGGGGTCATTTCGGCCCCGCACGCCGGACACACCGGGCCGTCACCGTCGAAAGCGAACTCTTCCATTACTCCAGTCTGCGGCATCCGTGCGGGCCGGTGCCGCGGCAACCGTCTCGCGCGCATCGTGCGCCGTTGCGCGCGTGGCACGCAACGGGCGCAGCGGCGCAGTTCCGGCGCGACGCCGATTGGCGGCGACGCGGACGGGGAATCGGCACGCGACGCGGAAAGGGAAGCAGTGCGGGGAACGAACGGGCACTGTGCGATGCTGGCCGAATCGACGATCGGGGGCTCTCAGTGGTGCGTGACCACGGCTCCGAAGACGCGTACTCGCTGGCCCAGCGCGATCCGGCCTACCTCGCAGCGGTTGGGGTCGCTTACTCGGGAGAGAAGAACGTGCTCAACGCCCTGTGGTGGGCGACTCACCCCGCCGAGGCGGCACCGGATGGCTCACCGTCCCCGGCAAACCAGATGCGCGACCTCCAGAAGCGCGTCTTCTCGGCGAACGGCGACTTCGTCGGCGATCCGAAGGCCACCGCCGCGCTGCGGGAGCTGCAGGCCACGGTGGCCGCCGACCGTGCCGCGATCGCCGCCGCGATCCGTGCGGCCGAATTCGAGGTCAACACCCAGCCGCCCCGCTCCCCCGGTGAGTCGACGGCACCGAGGAAGACTGGTCCCCGGACGATGCACGAGGGGACGTCCAAGGGTTCGCTTCAACCGTTTTTCGAAAAGGTAATCGACGAGACTGCGCTGCCCGCCGGGGGACGCGATCGCAACGCCCTCCTGGTTCTCGGCATCCTTGTCGCACTGGGCGTCGGTTTCGTCGTCGGCACTCAAACGAATGCCTCGCTCGTCACCGCATCGCCTTCTGCGGATCCCGTGAACGCGGAGGACACCTGCGGCAAGGTGAGAGACGTTGTGACGTTGATGCACAATGCGTACGGTTCGCTGCTCGCAAAGCCCTCAACCCAGCAGGAGTTCGCGGGTGCCGCACGGCTCGTTGCGCGGCTGAGCACCCGCGTGGACACCGTGCCCGGCTCCGCGGTGGCGGACCAGGTGGAGGCCCTGAAGGGCCTGCTGCCGTCGTCGGCCAGCGAGCAGATCGATCCGCTGTCGACAGAGTGGGGGCAGGCTCTGGCCCGTGTCAGCGCGGCCTGCAGCGCTGCCGGGTTCGACATCAGCGTGGACGCCTGGATTGGCGGCTGACGGCACCGGCCCGGTCGGGAGCGCGATTTCTCGGATGCATGGACCTTCGGTTCGATGACCTGGATTTTCCGTCTTGGCCGCCGGCTCCGCGCGATCAGGCGGTGCGCTCTACGCCCGCCAGAATCGCGGTGCCGAGCTCGGCCGGCCTGGTGAACTGGAGCCAGTGCCTGGTGGGCAGGTCCACGTACTCGACGTCGTGCAGGCGGGCCAGCTCCGCCACAAACGGATACCCGGCGGCGATCCACTCGGTGAGCAGCGCGGACGGGATCTCGCAGGAGCGGTGCGGAGGCATGGGCTGCCGCGGGTCATCCGGTGCGCCCGCAGCACCAACCTCGGAGATTTTCGCGACACGCCGCTCATGGCCCCCGAACCGGCGTTTCCCGAAAATCTCCGCGATTACGTGACGACGGATGCCTGTCAGCGAGCCCGTGTTTCACGAGCGCTCGCACGGCGAATCCTTCCTCCACCTCGTCGCGGCACGGTCCCGCTACCCGGGCTTGTGGATCCTCGACGAGTCGGAGTCGGCCCTCTCCTCCACCGGTTCTCTCGCCCTGATCCGCCACCAGCAGGACATCCTGGACGCGGGCGGATCCCAGGTCATCCTCTTGACGCACTCCCCGATCCTGGCGTCGCTCCCGGGCGCCGCCATCTACGAGGTCGGGCCCTGGGGTTACCGCCCGTGCGCCTGGGAAGACCTTGACCTGGTGCGCGACTGGCGCTCCTTCCTGGAGGCCCCGGAGCGCTACCTGCGGCACCTGTTCTGACCCGGGGCAACCGATGACCACCGGCCGCGACCGGCACCCGATCTCACCAACGGCCGGGCCTCAGTTCTGCAGGAACGTGGTGACGTACGCCACCGTGTCGGCCGGGCTGACCCCCAGCTCCCGCAGCCGTTCGACATAGGTCTTTGCCGCGCCGAGCGCCTGCTGTTCGACCGAGTCCGGTGCGGCCTTGACGAAGGAACCGGCCCTGCCGCGGGTCTCGATGAACCCCCCCGCCTCGAGTTCCTTGTAGGCACGCGCCACGGTGTTCGGCGCGAGCACCAGGTCAGCGGCGAGCCTGCGCACCGTGGGCAGGCGTGTTCCCGCGACCATGGCCCCGCTCCGGATGTGCGCAATGACCTGCACGCGCAGCTGGTCGAACGGCGGTGTCGCCGAGCGCGGGTCGATGCGGAGAATCACTGCGGGCCGACCGGGCGCGAACCGGCATCCGCGTGGAGGGTTCGCCGAAAGTGACGCCGTGACGAGGTGAGAACGGATGCGGCGGCACCCGCGCCCAGCACGACCAGCCCGAACAGGTTGAACGACTCCACGGAGGCTACGCCGCCACCGATTCCCGGTCGCACCGCCATCGCGATCTCCTGAAGGCCGAAGAAGACACCAAAAGCACCGAGGAGGAACGCGGCGGCGACCAGATCCAGGATCGCGGCCGAGCGCATCGCATCGTCCCAGGCCAGCTCCTGCTCCGACGCCATGGTCTGGGGACGCGCGACGACGATGCGACCGCCGATTTCGAAGGCCGCGAGCAGCGCCACGGCCAGCCCGGCCACGACGACCGCCACGCTGAAGGACTGCGGGAAGACGGAGAGCTGCAGCTTCCAAAAAACAGGCAGCAGTATCAGCACACCGACGACCGCCAGATTGAGGAATACGGTGCCACGAACGCCGACGCGTTCCCACCGCGGAACGTAATCGGCCAAGCGGGTGCGCCGCCCATGGGCAACCCGCTCACCCTCACCGGTCCTCGCCACCTCGCCGGCCACGGCTGCGATCGCGCCACCCAGCACCCCGACGATCACGAAACCGCCAAGCAGGAACACGGTGGCCGAACCACTGCGGTCCGCCCCGATGAAGTACACGAGGAAAATCGAGACGATCACGCCGAGGAATCCGCCGCCGGAGAAGCCCCGCACTCTCCGCACCTGGGCCGCCAAGACCATCGGATGCGAGGCGTGCGGCAGGCCGAGCCCGGCGACCGTTGACGCGTGGGCGACGAGCCGACGCTGCACGGCGGGAACATGGGTCAAGACCCACAGCAGCACGCACGACCCCACGAGCAGACCGGCTACCGTCCACGTGGACACGGCGACGTGGAAGATCATGTTGGACCAGACGTCACCGAGCATCAGATCCCCTTTTTGTGTTCTTAGTTTTGTATCACCTTATCAATACAAGCATAAATACACAACAGGGATCCCGGCGTGCTGCCGTTCTATCGCCGCGCCATATGAGCTCGGAGCTCGACCTACGTCCACGGTCACCTCGCGGATCGTGCCGGTGAACCAGTACGGTCTCGGGTATGCCGGCGTCACCGGGGAATCCGGGTCGGCGTTCCCTTGCCCGCCTTCAGGTCGGGCGGTCCGGTCGGCAGGATGTCAGGGCAGGAGACGGTATAGAGTTCGTCCACCACGGAATTGTGCACGAAATACGTCGCCGTCCTCGACATCGAACGAGTATCCCGCGGCCGGGCACGCGCCCCCGGCTCGGCTCGGCTCGGTTCAGCGGGCCAGCATATCCGGCAGCAGCGGCGAGAAGATCACGACGAAAGCCAGCACATTCAGGGCCACCGTGCCCCAGAACGCCTGCCGAAAACCGGCCTTCTTGGTTTTGTGCCGCAGCACCTGCTGCGCCACGATCGCGCCCGGCCAGCCGCCGGCGAATCCGAGCAGCAGCAGGGTGTTCTCCGGCACCCGCCAGCGCGCAGCGACCGCTGCGGTCTTGTCCATGGCGTAGGCGACGAAGCAGGCGAGGCTGACGGCCAGGTAGAACGCGGCCACCCAGATCGAGACCGGTCGGTAGGCGTCGACGACGAGGTAGATCGACGTGAAGGCGACGATGGCGAGGTAGGCGACGGCTCCCGAACCGGTGCGGGCGGGCATCCGTCGCCGCGTGCCGGTCTGCCTCGTGCGTGGGGACTGCCGCCTGGGCTTGGTCTGTCTCATCTGTGTCTCCTCGCGGCAGCAGCTCAGTCGAGGAAGTCGCGAACGACGGTGTCGAGGGCCGCGACCGTCAACGCGATCGAGCCGATGTCGATGCGCTCGTCGTTGCCGTGGAACAGCTGCCGGAAGGTGCCGTAGTCCCAGTGCCGGCCGAGCAGCGCGAAACCGTAGGCAGGGACGCCGCGGCGGCGGTAGAACCGCGCATCGGAGCCGCCGACGCTGAGCACCGGGAGCAGGTCGGCGTCGGGGTAGGCCCGGCGCACGGCCTTGCCGAGCGAGTGGAAGAGCGGCGTGTCGACCGCGGACCGGGTGGCCGCGGCGAATTCGTCGCCCTCGATCGTGACCTCGTCGGCCAGGTCGCCGAGCGCCTCCCGCAGGTAGGCGTCGACGTCGACGGCTGACAGGTCGGGCAGCACCCGGATATCGAGGGTGATCGTGGCGAGCGCGGGGATGACGTTGTCCTTCACCCCGGCCCGCACGATGTTGGGCGAGATGGTGGTGTGGGTGGATGCGTGCGCGAACCCGGCCAGGCTGCCGAGCTCGTTCAGGGCGCCGTCGATCCGGTGCGGGTCGAGCAGGCGCGCGGCAAGGTCGGGTTCCAGGTCGAGGGCCTGCACATATCGGCGCCAGTCGGCGGTGATCTGCACCGGGGCGCGGTAGCGGGCCAGGCGCCCCACGGCATCCGCCGCGATCACCGCGGCGTTGCGCGCGCCCCACGGGGCCGACCCATGGCCGGGGGTGCCGCGCACGGAAAGGCGCCGCCCGGCGATACCTTTTTCGCCGACGGCCGTCGAGATCAGCGGCCGCGGCCCGACCATGGCCCCGCCGGACTCGGTGAGCACGGCGTCCGCGTCGATCAGATCGAGCCGGTGCTCGGTGAGCCATTCCACGCCGAAGTGGCTGCCGTCTTCCTCGTCGGCAACCGCGGCGAAGATGAGGTCGCCGCGCGGCCGGAACGGTCCGGTCGCAATGGCCCGGGTGACGACCGCGTAACTGGCGGTCAGGTAGAGCATGTCGAGGGCGCCGCGTCCCCAGATCTCGCCGTCGATGATCTCGGCGCCGAAGGGGTCGCGGCTCCAGCCGCCGTCGTCGACCGGCACCACGTCGAGGTGGCCGACCAGGGCGAGCGTGGGCGCCGTGGGATCGGTGCCCCGGATTCGAGCGATCAGGGAGGCGCGGCCCGGATGCGGTTCCACCACCTCGAGGTCGAGTCCCGACCCGGCGAAGAACCCCTCGAGCGTACGCACGCTGCGAATCTCGCCGCCCGAATCGGGAGTGCCGTCGTTGACGCAGGCGTTGCGGATGAGGTCGCGCAGCAGGTCCACCGTCTGGCGGGTCAGGGCTTCATGGTCGCTCATGCGCACGCTGGACGGAGATGGTGCGCGACAGTCGATTCCATGGTGGCGGCCAGTCCTTTTGTAAAGTGCCTGAACTCTACCGGGTGAGATCGGCCGCGGCGCACGCCTGGGCGGCGGCCGCCCGGGAAACCGCGTAGCGGATGTGAACCCGGAGCGGTGAGCCGACGGGAATTTTCGGATGCTGGAACTCGGCGGTCGCGGTCATCCCGAGTCGTTCCATCACGGCCCGCGACGGTTCGTTGATGACCGCCGTGATCGCCTGCACCTGTTCGAGATCGAGCCGCCCAAAAGCGACATCGAGGGCCGCCCGGGCGGCTTCGGTGGCGTAGCCCTGGCCCCAGAAGGAGCGGGCCAGCCGCCAGCCGACCTCGAGCCCGCCGGGTCCGGGGATGAACGCGGGCACGGGAGCGAGCCCGGTGAAGCCGATGAAGTCACCCGTCGACTGTTTCTCGAGCGCCCAGAGTCCGTAGCCGTGCGTCTCGAAGAGCCGGTCGGCCCGGCCGGCGAGCTCGTCGCTCTGGGTCCGGGTCAGCCGAGACGGGAAGTACCGCATCACCTCCGGGTCCTCCCCCATCGCGGCGAACGGCGCCAGGTCTGACTCACGCCAACGGCGCAGCAGGAGGCGGGCGGTGCGGGTCTCGAGCGGCATCCGTCCAGACTAGTGACCCGGACCCCTGCGGGTGGTCAGGGAATCCAGTTGAACTGGTCCGGGTCGGGGCCGGTGCGCTTGTCGCGGTTCAACGCTGTGATCGCAGCCAGGTCGTCGGCAGTCAATTCGAAGTCGAAGAGCGCGAAGTTCTCCTCGACCCGGCTGCGGGTGACGGACTTCGGGAACACGATGTCGCCACGCTGCAGGTGCCAGCGCAGGGTGACCTGAGCGGCAGAGCGGCCCAGGCGGCCGGCGATGGCCGTGATCACGGGGTCGCCGAGCACCCTGCCCTGTGCGATGGGCGACCATGCTTCGGTCACGATGCCGTGCTGCGTGTTGAACGCGCGCACGTTGTCCTGGGTCAGGTACGGGTGCACCTCGATCTGGTTGATGGCCGGCACTGTGCCGGTCTCGTCGAGGAGACGCCGCAGGTGCTGCGGCTGGAAGTTGGAGACGCCGATGGTCTTCACCCGCCCGGAGGCGTGCATCTCCTCCAACGCCTTCCAGGTCTCGACGAAGTCTCCGACGGCCGGCAGCGGCCAGTGGATCAGGAAGAGGTCGAGGTAGTCGAAGCCGAGGGTCTCGAGCGTCTGCTCGAAGGCGGCCAGGGCATCAGTTCGGGAGTGGAAGCCGTTGTTGAGCTTGCTCGTGACGAAGACGTCAATCCGATCCAGGCCGGATTCGCGCACGGCCTCGCCGACGCCCTGCTCGTTGCCGTACATCTCGGCGGTGTCGATGTGGCGGTAGCCCACCTCGAGGGCGGCGAGCGTCGACCGCCTGGTGTCGGCCGGCTCAATCTGGTACACGCCGAACCCGAGCTGCGGGATCGTCTCTCCATTGTTGAGGGTGATGCGGGGAATGGATGTCGTCGGTGCTGCGGTCATGTCGTAGAGCTCCTTTTGTCGACGAGGCGCACGGAGAAGACTGCGCGCCCCACCCTGACCTAAACGGCGCACGGTGAAGCGAATTCCCGTTCGGGGCCGATCGACAGGCTCGAGACCCGGCGGGCGCCGGCGAGGTGCTCGACGACCTCGACCTGACCATCAGGGGTGTCGTCGATGATCTGCAGCCCGCGGCAGATGCCCAGCCAGCCAGCCGGCCGCCGTGACAGTGGGCAACAGTGATACTCCTGCCTGGGCGGTGGACGGGCCTGTGTCGCCGTCCTATGCTCGACCTGGGAACGCCCGAGTGTCGATGGTGGTGTGAGGATGGGGTCCATGCGGTCACGGTGGTTGATTCCGGTCGCGGTTGCGGCGGTTCTGAGCTTTGCGATGTCCAGCGCGTCGGCGCCCACGGCGGCTTGGGCGCAAAACCCGGTCGACTTCGGCGCCAGCCACATCGTCGACACGGTCGACGCCGTCACCGCCCGCGCCGACGAGGTCACGGCCGCGTTCGACGAGCTCTATTCCGAGACCGGAGCCGACCTCTTCGTGGCCTATGTCGACAGTTTCACAGGGGTCGAGGACCGCGAGCAGTGGGCCGACCAGACGGCTGACAACAACGGCCTCGGCACCAACGACGTGCTGCTGGCCGTAGCGACGGATGACCGCCAGTACCAACTTTCCGTGGCCCCCGACTCCGCCCTGACGGATGCCCAGCTCCAGGAGATCGAGACCGTCGCCATCGAGCCGGCTCTGCGCCAGAACGACTGGGCCGGCGCCGCGATCGCCGCAGCCGAGGGTTTCTCCGCGGCTCTGCGGGGCGAGCCGGTCTCGGCCGGCGAGATCACCCCCGGGGACGAAAGCCCCGGCGGCGGTGCCGGCGGGTTTCTCATCGTCGTGTTCGTGATCATCGCCGTGCTGGTGCTTCTGGTCGCCGGAGCGGTCATCCTGCTCGCCCGACGCGGGCGGGGGCGTGCCCTGCCAGCCGGAGCCGGAGCGCCGACCGGGCTACAGTCCCTGCCGACGCCCGAGCTCAAGCGGCGCGCCTCGAGTACCCTCGTGCAGACCGACGACGCGATCCGTTCCAGTGAGCAGGAGCTCGGCTTCGCGATCGCCCAGTACGGCACGGAGGTCACCACCGCCTTCCGGGCCGCGCTCGAAACGGCGCAGAAGCAGCTCAGCCAGGCGTTCACCCTGCAGCAGAAGCTCGACGACGCCGAACCCGACTCCGAAGAGCAGGCGCGCGCCTGGCACGCGGCGATCATCGACCTCTGCAGCCAGGCCAACCTCACCCTCGATGCGCAGGCCGACGACTTCGACGAACTGCGCCAGCTGGAGAAGAACGCGCCTGAGGTCGCCGCTGCCGTGTCCCAGGGCGCCGAGGCCGTGCGGGCCCGGCTCGCCGGCAGCGAGGAGAGCCTGGCGGCCCTGGCCGCCCGGTACACCGACGTGGCGCTCGGCACGGTTGCCGACAACCCGGCCGAGGCCCGCGAGCGTCTCGCCTTCACGGAGACCGCTCTGGCCCGGGCCACCACCCGGCTGGGTGCCGGCGATACGGCGGCCGCGGCCGTGGACATCCGTGCGGCCGAGGTATCGGTCGACCAGGCGCGGTTGCTCCTGGACGCCGTGGACCGCCTGGGCACCGACCTCGCCGGCGCGACCCGGCAGATGGCGGCCACGGTCGCCGAGCTGCAGACCGATCTGGTGACCGCGCGCGGCCTGCCCACGTCGACCGAGGCCGCCGCCGCGTTGCCGGGAGTGATCAGCCAGACCGAACAGACCCTCGCCGAGGTGCGCGCTCGCTCCGCGGCCGGCCGGATCAACCCGCTCGAGGTGATGGCGATGCTCGACGCCGCCAACACCGCGATGGATGCCGCGCTGCAGGGCGTGCGGGACGCCGAGGCGCACGTCCAGCGCGCCCGGGCCACCCTCAACCAGAACCTGCTCGCCGCGCGCGGGCAGGTGTCGGCCGCGGAAGACTTCATCAGCGCCCGGCGCGGGGCGGTGGGCGCGGAGGCGCGCACCCGGGTCGCCGAGGCCGGCAGGGTTCTCGTGGAGGCCGAATCGCTGGCCGCCACCGACCCGGGTGCCGCTCTCGCCGCCTCGCAACGGGCCAACTCCCTGGCCGCGGCCGCCATCGCCGGCGCCCGGAACGACGTCGACGGGTTCGCCGGCCAGGTTCCGGGCGGCCACGGTCCCGGCTACCGAGCCGGCGGTAGCGGCGGGAACGGGGTCATGGGGGCCGTGCTCGGCGGCATCCTGATCAACACAATCCTCTCCGGCGGCGGGGGTGGCGGGGGTGGCGGGGGTGGCATGTTCAGTGGCGGTGGCGGCGGCCGGCGCGGCGGCGGCTTCGGCATGCCCGGCGGCTTCGGCGGTGCCGGTTCCCGCTCACGCCGGGGCGGGGGCGGGCGGTTCTAGAAACCGGCGCCGTCGCAGCCGTCGCAGCCGTTTCAGCCGTCGCAGCCGTCGCAGCCGTCGCAGCCTGCACGGCGGTCCACACGTCTTGACCAGCACAAACCGACACACTGGAGGTCAGCCGATGCTCCGGAACTCGAAAGGACACCGCACAATGACGAAACAGTCCATCTTTGGCCGTATCTCCCAGTTGGCGAAAGCGAACATCAACGCGCTTCTGGACTCCGCCGAGGACCCGCAGAAGATGCTCGACCAGATGGTTCGCGACTACACCAACAGCATCGCCGACGCGGAGAGCGCGATCGCCGTGACGATCGGCAATCTGCGCCTGCTCGAGGACGACTACCGGGAAGACGTCGAGGCCGCGACCGAGTGGGGTGGCAAGGCCCTGGCCGCGAGCCGCAAGGCCGACCAGCTGCGCACCGCCGGAAACGCGGCCGACGCCGACCGTTTCGACAACCTCGCCAAGGTCGCCCTCGGCCGTCAGATGCAGTCGGAGAAAGAGGCGAAGCTGGCCGAGCCTCAGATTGCCTCGCAGACGGCCGTCGTGGCCCAGCTCAAGGACGGCCTCAACAAGATGAAGGAGAAGCTGAACCAGCTCTCCGCCAAGCGCAGCGAACTGATCGCCCGGTCGAAGACCGCCGAGGCGCAGACCAAGGTGATGGATGCCGTCAAGAGCATCGACCTGATGGACCCCACCAGCGAGGTCAGCCGCTTCGAGGACAAGATCCGCCGCGAGGAGGCCCGCGTTCGGGGCGCCAGCGAGCTGGCCGCGTCGAGCCTGGACGCCCAGTTCGAGAGCCTCGAGGACCTCGGCGAGCTCACCGAGGTCGACGCCCGCCTCGCCGCGCTCAAATCCGGCGGCGCCGACTCCATCACGCAGTAGCCCTCAGCCTCCAGCGCAACCGGGCGCCGACGGGAACATCCCGTCGGCGCCCGGCGTTGTCCCTAGCATGACAACTCTCGGAATCATCGGCGCCGGCAACATCGGCAGTCAGCTCGCACGACTCTGCGTGGCCAACGGATACGACGTGGTCGTGAGCAATTCGCGTGGCCCCGAAACCCTCACTGATCTGATCGGCGAGCTCGGCCCGCACTCCCGCGCCGCGACCCCCGCCGAGGCCGCCGCGGCCGGCGACCTCGTGGTCGTGACCATCCCGCTGAACCAGATCCACACCCTGCCCACGACGGAGCTGGCCGGCAAGCTCGTGATCGATACGAACAACTACTACCCGCAGCGCGACGGCGACATCGCCGCACTCGACGACGAGAGCACCACCACGGCCGAGCTGCTCCGCGATCGCCTGCCGGAGTCCACGATCGTGAAGGCGTTCAACCACATCTATGCCGCCGATCTCACCGAGCACGGTCAGCCGGCCGGGTCCGTCAACCGGCGCGCCCTGGTCATCGCCAGCGACGACGCCCCCGCCGCCGCTACCGTGACCGCACTGCTGGACCGCTTCGGCTACGACACCGTCAACGTCGGCGCGCTCAGCGAGGGCTGGCGCATCCAGCGGGACACCCCCGGCTACGGCCCGCGCTTGAACGCGGCCGAGTTGCGGGACGCGACGGACGCCGCTGCGCGCTACCGCGACCAATAGGCGCTGCGCGTAGATCGGCCCGATCCAGCACGAAAATTCCGCGCGCGGGGAAGCTCTGGGAGCATACTGAAGTATGGCTCCCTCCTTCGTTGTCGTGCCACAGTGGCAGGGTTCGGTTTCTCCGCGCGCGATGCGCCTGAGTGACGGGGCGGAGGCGATCCGAGGTGATCTTCCCTACTCCGTCACCCGTGAAGTGCCGGTGCCGGTCGAGGCCGGCGATTCTCTCGACACCGGCATCGACCGCTTCTCCACCCTGATGATGGTGCGCGAACGCCTCACGGCTGCACTGCACGGCGGCGCTGGCCCGGTGGTCACGATCGGCGGCGACAACGGGGTGTCCCTGGCGGCCGTCGAGCATGCGTCGCGGCAGCATCCTGATGACCTGGCCGTGGTCTGGCTCGACGCCCACCCCGACCTGCACACCCCCGACACCTCACCGTCCGGAGGTTTCACGGGGATGGTGCTGCGCGCCATAACTGGCGAGGGTGCCGACGGCCTGACCCTCGACCCGGGTGAGCGCGTTCCTCTGGAACGCGTCGTGATCGGCGGCGCGCGCGCCATCGACCCGGCCGAGGACGCCCTGATCCAGGACCGCGGAATAGTGAGTCTTCCGGTCGAGGACCTCGACCCTCCCGACGCGCTCGTCGCGGCCCTGCGCGCCACGGGCGTGGGCACCTTCTACCTACACCTCGACCTGGACGTGCTCGACCCGTCGGCGCTGGCCGGCCTGGCCGACCTCTACCCGTTCGGGCTGAGCGTCGACACCCTGAACCGGCTGATCACCGCCCTGCGCGCCGAATTCGAACTGGCCGGCGCCACCATCGCCGGCTTCGCCCCGGCCTCGCCGGAGGCCGCCACCGACGACCTGCCGAGCATCCTGCGCATCATCGGCGCGCTGACCCGACCTGCTCAGCCATAGCATGGGACCGACGCGCCAGCGTCACGAGGCCAAGGGAGGCATCCGTGAACGAGCAGCACTCCGTTTCCGATCCGTCGAGGATCATCACCGAGAGGCGCGGGCACGTGCTGCTGATCGGGTTCAACCGTCCGGAGAAGCGCAACGCCGCCGATCTGGCGCTGCTGACGCAGTTGGCCCTCGCCTACGGTGAACTCGACCGCGACCCTGAGCTGCGGGTCGGCCTCGTCTACGCGGTCGGCGACCACTTCACCGCCGGCCTCGACCTGGCCGACATCGGCCCCCGGCTTGGCCCCGACGGCCTCGACATGGTGCCGCCCGGCGGCATCCATCCGTGGCAGGTCGACGGGCCAAGCGTGTCCAAGCCCGTGGTGATGGCCGTGCAGGGCACCTGCCTCACCCTCGGCATCGAGCTGATGCTCGCGAGCGACATCTCCGTGGCGTCAGAGTCCACCCGCTTCGGCCAGATCGAGGTGGCGCGCGGCATCCTGCCGTTCGGCGGCGCGACCATCCGCTTCCCGCGCGCGGCCGGCTGGGGCAACGCCATGCGCTGGATGCTCACCGGCGACATGTTCGACGCCCGCGAGGCCCACCGCATCGGGCTCGTGCAGGAGGTCGTGCCGGACGGCACCCAGTTCGAGCGCGCGCTGGAATTGGCCGAGCGGATCGCCGCCCAGGCCCCGCTGGCCGTGCAGGCCACGCTGGCCAACGCCCGCACGGCCGCGCGGGAGGGTGCCGCGGCCGCCGAGGCGGGGCTGCAGCCGGCCCTGGCCCGCCTGGCCGCGACCGAAGATTCCCGCATCGGCATGGAGGCATTCGTCAGCCGCCGGCCGGCTACTTTCGTGGGTCGTTAGGCTGGCATCACCACCTCATCGGAACTACAGCACCATTCATCTGCACCACTGACCAAAGGAGAGACGGATGTCTGCCGCCGCCAGCACCACCCCACCTGACCCTTCCGCCACGAGCTACGACGTCATCGTGATCGGCGCCGGCGCGGCGGGTGAGAACGTCGCCGACCGCACGACGCAGGCAGGCCTCCGCACCGTGATCGTCGAGGCCGAGCTGGTCGGCGGCGAGTGCTCCTACTGGGCCTGCATGCCGTCGAAGGCGCTCCTGCGCAGCGGAGCGGCCCTCGACGCAGCCCGGCGCGTCGGCGGTGCGGCCGAGGCCGTGACCGGCGACCTGGACATCGCGGCCGTTCTGCGCCGCCGCGACTCCTTCACGAGCAATTGGTCCGACGAGGGCCAGGTGCGCTGGCTGGAGAAGACCGGGATCACCCTGGTGCGCGGCCACGCCCGCCTCACCGGCGTGCGGGAAGTGACCGTGACCGCTGACGACGGCACCACGACCGTACTGGTCGCGGCGCACGCCGTGGTCGTCAGCACCGGGTCGGCGGCGCTGCTGCCCGATATTCCCGGTTTGGCAGCCGTGTCGCCGTGGACCAGCCGCGAGGCCACCAGTGCCCCCGGAATCCCGGACAGTCTGGCGATCATCGGCGGCGGCGTGGTCGCCGCCGAGATGGCCACCGCCTACGCCGGGCTCGGCGCCGAGGTCACGATGATCGTTCGGAGCGATTTGCTCGGCGGTCAGGAGCCCTTCGCCGGTGAACTCGTGCTCGCGGCCCTCCGCGGGGCGGGCGTCACCGTGCTGACCGGGGTGTCGACCACCGGGGCGGCCCGCACCGCCGACGGCGATGTGACACTCACCCTCTCCAACGGCAGCGGGGTCACCGCGACCGAGGTACTCGTGGCCACCGGCCGGGTTCCCCGCAGCGCGGATGTCGGGCTCGAGACCGTGGGCCTCACACCGGGCGACTGGCTCGAGGTCGACGACACCCTGCTGGTGCGGGGCACCGCGCCGGACCTGACCGGGGACTGGCTGTATGCCGTCGGCGACATCAACCACCGGGCCCTCCTCACCCACCAGGGCAAGTACCAGGCCCGCGCGGCCGGTGACGTGATCGCGGCCCGGGCCGCCGGCACGCCCGTCGACGACGCCCCGTGGGGATCGCACGTCGCCACAGCCGACCATGCCGCCGTGCCGCAGGTCACCTTCACCGACCCCGAAGTGGCATCTGTGGGACTGACCCAGGCTGCTGCCGAGAAGGCCGGGTTCCGCACCCGGGTACTGGACTACAACTTGGGCCAGGTGGCCGGGGCATCCGTGCACGCCGACGGCTACACCGGGTCGGCGCGCGCGATCGTGGACCTCGACCGTGAGGTTCTGATCGGGGTCACCTTCGTGGGGCCGGATGTCGCGGAGCTGCTGCACGCGGCGACCATCGCCGTGGTCGGTGAGGTGCCGATCCGCAGGCTGTGGCACGCGGTGCCGAGCTACCCCACCCTGAGCGAGGTCTGGCTGCGGCTGCTCGAGGAGTACGGTCGTCCGTAGCCGCGCTTTCGCCCTCGCGGCGCACCCGGTGGAGGCTGGCGCACTTTCCAACCCGCGCCACCTTCCACCACCTGCCCCGCGCCACCTCCGCAGTGAATCGATCATGGGAAACCCAGGCTTCTATCGTGGGGGCCACCTACGCTGGAAGAGTGCGCCGCATCTTCTTCGACTCCCCCATCAGCCGGGCCGGCTACCTCTACGCCACCACGGTCGGCGTGATCTGGGGTTCCATCTGGAGCACGGGCAAGGTCGAGCGCCGAGGCGGCCTCATCGTTTTTCGCGGCATGCCCTCCTGGGCATTCGGACGCGGCGGAGCCTGTGTCGGCGGCTGCTACCTGACCAACCAGAACGTGTCGATGGCCATCCTCGAACACGAGGCCGTGCACAAACATCAGTGGCAGCGCTTCGGGATGGTTTTCCCGCTGCTCTACCTGGCGGCCGGCCGCAATCCGCTGCAGAACCGCTTCGAGATCGAGGCCGGCCTCAAAAAGGGCGGCTATGTCAAATAACCCGGAGGACCCAGAATGACCGCACGCACCATCGTGATCACCGGCGCCAGCGACGGGATCGGCGCCGCCGCCGCCCGCGCCCTCAGCCAGTCCGGCGACCGAGTCGTGATCGTGGGCCGCTCGCCAGCCAAGACCGCCGCTGTCGCCGAGGCACTGGGTGCCGACTTCCTCGTGGCCGATTTCGCCTGCCTCGACGAGGTGCGCACCCTTGCCGCCGAGCTGCAGGAGCACTATCCGCGCATCGACGTGCTCGCCAACAACGCCGGCGGCATCATGGGCGACCGCGTAACCACCGTTGACGGCTATGAGAAGACCTTCCAGGTCAACCACCTGGCTCCCTTTCTGCTCACCACGCTGTTGATGGACCGGCTCGTCGCCAGTCGGGCCCGGGTGATCAACACGTCCAGCGCCGCCAACCAGCTCTTCGGCAAGATCGACCTCGACGATCTGCAGGGCGAGACGAAGTATTCCGCGAACAAGGCGTACGGCGACGGCAAGCTCGCGAACATCCTCTTCACCAGGGAACTCCACCGCCGCTACAGCGACGAGGGACTCACCACTGCAGCCTTCCACCCCGGCGTGGTGGCAACGAGCTTCTCCACCGGGTCGACGACCCTCATGCGCCTCATTTACCAGACTCCGCTCAAACGCCTGCTGCTCGGCGCTGAACAGGGAGCCGACACCCTGGTCTGGCTGGCCACCGCGACGCCGGGCACCGACTGGGCATCGGGCGAGTACTACGAGAAACGCCGCATCCAGAAGGCGAACAAGCAGGCCTACGACTCTCAGCTGGCCGCCGCCCTCTGGGAGCAGAGTTCCGCGCTGGTCGCCGCGCACTCGGCGCCTCTGGCCTCCTAGCCGGATCCTCCTAGCCGGAGCCTCCTGGACGAGGCTTCCGGTGTCGAACGAATTCGACGGAGATTTTGCTTCGAAACGGCTTTCTCGCGCTGTTTTGGGCCGATTCGGCCAAAATTCTGGCTCTCCTGCTGCTTCTGTGGGTTAATCCCGGCCGGGGAGCACTGGTTTGTGGCCGCCGAGGCTGAGCATGGCGA
>NZ_PJJS01000024.1 GCF_002929845.1 Cryobacterium sp. M96 | reverse complement strand
TGTGGTAACCCAATCGATACCGGAGGTCCTCACCTTTTTAGCTCACGCCACGCTCACAACCTGTGTGGGAACAACAGCTAGAGGGCGACGATGGCGTGCACAGGAGCGTCGCCGAGGCGCGTTCGGCCGACCAGTTCGGTCAGCTCCAGCACGACGCCGACGCCGGTCAGGCGGTAGCCGGCGCGCTCGATGAGCCGGGCGGTCGCGGCGATCGTGCCGCCGGTGGCCAGCACGTCGTCGACGACCAGCACGCGGGAACCCGGCGCGAGCTGGCCGATCTCGAGCTCGAGGCAGGCCGAGCCGTACTCGAGGTCGTACTCCTCGCTCAGCACCGATCCGGGGAGCTTGCCACCTTTGCGCACGACGAGCACGGCGACATCCGCCGCGTAGCCGATCGCCGCGGCCAGCAGGAAGCCGCGGGCCTCAATGCCGGCCACCGCGTCGAATTCACCCTGGAACCGGCCGGCGAGCTCGTCGATCAGCGCTCGAAAAGCGGCGGCGTCGGCGAACACCGGGTTGAGGTCGCGGAAGAGGATGCCCACTTGCGGAAAATCCTGGTACGAGGCGAGAAGGGCGTTGACATGGTCTGCAGCGGGGGTGGGCACCCCACGAGTTTAAGCGTGCGGCCGACGGATGCCGTGCGGGCCTCCCGACGCCCCTCAATGGACGGTTCGGACAGGGCCCCGTGCTAGCCTCGCATTTGGCTAATCAGATTAGGTATTTTTCCGGTATCTTGACTGAATCACCCGAAGGGATGGCTAATGCGGCCGGTCGAAGTGCTCGAAGAACTCGTGGTCCTGCTGGACGAGTCCGGCCGCGAAATCGGCACGGCCCCGAAGCTCAGTGTGCACGACACAGACACCGCGCTCCACCTCGCTTTCTCCTGCCACGTGCTCAATCCGGCCGGCGAGGTTCTCGTCACCCGACGCGCCCTGTCGAAGAGGACCTGGCCGGGCGTCTGGACCAATTCCTTCTGCGGCCATCCGCTCCCGGGCGAGGAATTTCCCGCTGCCATCGAGCGGCGCGCGCTGTTCGAGCTCGGACTCTCGATTGCGAACCTGACGGTCACCCTGCCTGACTTCCGCTACCGCGCCGTCGACAGCAGCGGCATCGTCGAGAACGAGATCTGCCCCGTCTACCTGGCCCGCGCCACCGGCGAACCCGTACCCAACCCGGACGAGGTCATGGAATTTGCCTGGGTGGAGCCGGCCGCCCTGCAGCGCTCGGTGCGGGACGCCCCGTGGGCGTTCAGCCCCTGGTTGGGGCTGCAGCTCCAGGAATTGACCAGTTTCGATGCATGAAATTCAGGCGCTCGGGGTAGGGACGGAGTTGCAGCGTTTTTTCGCCGCCGCCCGCCTGCGTGCCAGCGACTACGGCGAACACTATGTCGCGCTCTGGGACTCTCTCGAGCAGGCCAGCAGCGGCGGCAAGCGTGTGCGCCCCGCACTGGTGCTGGCTGCGTTCACCGGCCTCGGCGGCACCGACCTCACCCTGGCCACTCCGGTCGCGGTCAGCTTCGAACTGTTGCACACGGCCTTCGTGATCCACGACGACGTGATCGACCACGACCTCGCCCGCCGCGGCGTGGCCAACATCGCCGGGCAGTTCACCGAGCGCGCCCTCGCCCACGGAGCCGGCGACCAGGCCGGGGCGTGGGCCGCGACGGCCGCGATCCTGGCCGGCGACTTGGCGCTGAGCGAGGCCCACCGCGCCCTCGCGATGCTGCCGGTCGAGCTCGAACTGCGCGGCCGCCTGCTCGACCTGCTCGATCGAGCGGTGTTCGTCTCCGCTGCCGGGGAACTGGCGGACGTCACCAACGCCGCGTCGAAGCATCCGCTCACGGTGGCCCAGGTCATCTCCACCCTGGAGCAGAAGACGGCGGTCTACTCGTTCGAGGCTCCCCTGCAGGCCGGCGCCATCCTGGCCGGCGGCTCGGCCGAGGCGATCGACGTGCTCGGCGCCTACGGCCGCCTGATCGGCGTGGCCTTCCAGCTGACCGACGACGTTCTCGGGGTCTTCGGCAACCCGGAGAAGACCGGCAAAAGCGTGCTCACCGACCTGCGGGAAGGCAAGCAGACGACCCTGATCGCCCACGCGGGCACCACCCGCGGCTGGCCAGAGATCGCCCCCTTCATCGGCAAGGCCGACCTCACCGAGGCGGAAGCGGACACCGTGCGCGGCCTGCTTCGTGACTGCGGTGCCCTGCAGGCAACGGATGAGCTGGCCACCGACCACTGCACTCGCGCCGTGGCCGCGCTCGACACGGCCGCCGTACCGGCGCCCCTGCGCGCGCTGCTCACCACCCTGGCAGGCACCGCCGTGAATCGCAGCCGATGAAACGTGACAGCCCCGACGACCACACCGGCATCGCGAAGTACAACGCCGCGGCCCGGGCCAGCTCCGCCACGGTCATCGGCCACTATTCCACCTCGTTCGGCCTCGCGGCCCGTCTCCTCGAGCCGCGCGTGCGCAGCCAGGTGCGCACCATCTACGCCCTGGTCCGGGTCGCCGATGAGATCGTGGACGGCGCCGCAAGCCAGGCCGGCGTGAACGTGGACGGCCAGCGCGACCTGCTGGACGCGCTCGAACGGGAGACCAGCCAGGCGATGGGGTCGGGCTTCAGCACCAATCTGGTCGTGCACGCCTTCGCGGCGACCGCCCGGGAAGCCGGAATCGACACCAGCCTGACCACACCCTTCTTCGCCTCGATGCGCCGGGACCTCGACCCGTCGCCGTTCGACGCGGCCGGAGTGGCCGAGTACATCTACGGTTCGGCCGAGGTGATCGGGCTGATGTGTCTGCGCTGCTTCGTGCAGGACACGCGGTGCACGACCGATGAGCTCCAGGTTCTCGAGGCCGGTGCCCGGAGCCTCGGCGCGGCCTTCCAGAAGGTCAACTTCCTGCGCGACCTCGCCGCCGACCGGGACGCCCTCGGCCGCAACTACTTTCCCGGTGTGAACCTGCTGACCATGACCGAAACACAGAAGAACGAACTCCTCGACGACATGGACGCCGACCTCGACGCGGCGGCCCGCGTGTTGCCCATGCTCCCGGTGGGGAGCCGCCGCGCGGTCACCGCTGCACACCACCTCTTCGCCCGCTTGTCGGCGAAGCTGCGAGTCACCCCCGCGCGAGAACTGATGAGCGCCCGGGTACGGGTGCCGGATCCGGAGAAAATCATGATTGCACTCACCGCGTCGTTCGGACCGGGAGCGTGGAAGCGATGAGCGCACCGACCAGGCACACCGTTGTCATCGGCGGCGGCATCGCCGGACTGGCCAGCGCCGCGCTGCTGGCCCGGGACGGCCACCAGGTCACCCTGCTCGAGGCGCAGGCCACCCTCGGCGGCCGGGCCGGCTTCTGGGACGTCGACGGCTTCCGGTTCGAGACCGGGCCGTCCTGGTACCTGATGCCGCAGGTGTTCGACCACTTCTACCGGCTGTTCGGCACATCCTCCGCGGAACAGCTCGACCTGACCCGCCTCGACCCGGGCTACCGGGTCTTCTTCGAGGGCACGACGGAGCCGGTGGACATCGCGGCCGAGCGGGCCGACAACATCCGTCTGTTCGAAAGCCTCGAACCCGGTGCGGGCGCGGCCCTCGACCGCTACCTCGTCTCGGCCAAAGAGACGTATGACATGGCAGTCAAACGGTTCCTGTATACAAGCTTCGCCTCCTTCACACCCCTGCTGGTTCCGGATGTCCTGAAGCGGCTCGGTCGGTTGGCCCGACTGCTGCTGCAGCCGCTGGACAAGTTCGTGGCCGGCTATGTGAAGGACCACCGTTTGCGCCAGATCCTCGGCTACCCGGCCGTGTTTCTCGGCTCCTCGCCCGACCAGACCCCGTCGATGTACCACCTGATGAGCCACCTCGACATGGCCGACGGCGTGCTCTACCCGCAGGGTGGGTTCACTCGGCTGATCGACAGCATCGCCGACATCGCGAAAGCTCAGGGCGTGACCGTGATCACCGAGGCGACTGTGACGGCGATCCACACCACCCCGGGCGCCGCAACCGCCGTCGCCGGGGTCAGCTATCGCACGGGCGACGGCAGCAGTGTCACCCTCGACGCCGACACGGTCGTCTCGGCCGCCGACCTGCACCACACGGAGACCGAGCTGCTGCCGGCATCCGCGCAGACCTACCCCGAGCGCTGGTGGCAGAAACGCGTCTCCGGTCCGGGCGCCGTGCTCGTGATGCTCGGCATCAAGGGAGACCTGCCCGAGCTGAAACATCACAGCCTGTTCTTCACCAGGGACTGGGCCGAGAACTTCGGCCGTATCTTCGGCAAGAAGACCAGCGTGCCCTCGCCGGCCTCCTTCTACGCCTGTATGCCCAGTGCCACCGACCCGGGAGTCGCCCCTGAGGGCTACACGAACATGTTCCTGCTGGTGCCGATCCCCGCCGACCCGGGCCTCGGCCACGGCGGGATCAACGGCCAAGGCTCGGCCGCGATCGAGAAGATCGCGGATGACACCGTCAAACAGCTCAGCGACTGGGCCGGCATTCCCGACCTGGCGGAGCGGATCGTGGTGCGCCGCACGGTGGGACCCGGCGACTTCGCCGACGACCTCAACTCCTGGCGCGGCGGGGCCCTCGGCCCGGCGCACACCCTGCGGCAGAGCGCATTCCTGCGCGGCTCCAACGCCTCCGCGAAGGTCGACGGTCTGTTCTACGCCGGCGGAACCACCATCCCGGGCATCGGACTTCCGATGTGCTTGATCAGCGCTGAAATTCTCCTCAAGCGGATCAACTCGGACACGAGCACGGGACCGCTCCCGGAACCGCTGCCGAACTCCGTGCGGGCGCCGCTGCCGGAAGCCCAGTGACTTCGGCAGCACAGTGAATCCGGTAGTGCTGTGACGTTCGCGTATCTGCTGACCCTGCTTCTCAGCCTGGGGGCGATGGTGCTGCTCGACCGTCGCTTCCGGCTGTTCTTCTGGCGGAACCCGGTGCGAGCTGCCATCGTGCTCGGCGTCGGGTTGGTGTACTTCCTCGTCTGGGACCTCTTCGGAATCGGCCTGGGCATCTTCTACCGGGGCGAGACGACCCTGATGACCGGTCTGCAGCTGGCCCCGGAGCTGCCCGTGGAGGAGTTCTTCTTCCTCACCTTCCTCTGCTACCTCACCATGAACGCCGTGCAGGGGGCGCGCCTGCTGCTCGGCTCCCGGGCCGAACGGGCCGGCGTCGACGAGGGGAGCGACGGGTGACCTACCTGCTCCTGAACACCGTCTTCCTTCTGCTCGCCACGGCTGTGTTCCTCACGGCCGTGCGCCGCGGCAGGCTCTCCCGGCACAGCATCCGTGCCGCCGGGATCGCCATGGCCGCCGTGCTCGTGCTCACGGCCGTTTTCGACAGCATTATGATCGGGGTCGGACTGGTCGACTACGATCCCAGCCGCATCTTTGGATTGCGGATCGGCCTGGCCCCGATCGAAGACTTCGCCTATCCCGTTGCGGCAGCGCTCCTGCTGCCCGCGCTCTGGGCTCTGCTGGAAAGAAAACCGAATGACTGAGACTCGCACCCCACCGCTCTGGAAGACCCGGCAGGTGCTGCTCTCGTCACGGCCGCTGAGCTGGATCAACACGGCGTTCCCGTTTGCCGCCGCGTATGTGGTGACGACCGGCCGGGTGGACGCCTTGCTGCTGGTGGGCACCCTCTTCTTCCTCATTCCGTACAACCTGCTGATGTACGGAATCAACGACGTCTTCGACTACGAGTCCGACCTGCGCAACCCGCGCAAGGGCGGCGTCGAGGGAGCCATGCTGGACCCGGTCCTTCACCGCACGGTGCTCGTCTCCGGGATCGTGACGGCTGTGCCCATGCTGGTGGTGATGCTCGTCCTGGCCGGCGCGGAGCATCCGTGGTCATGGTTCATTCTGGCCGTGAGCCTGTTCGCGGTGGCCGCGTACTCCGTTCCGGGACTGCGGTTCAAGGAGCGCCCGATGGTGGACTCGATCACCTCGAGCACCCACTTCGTCAGCCCCGCCGTCTACGGTCTCGTGGTGGCCGGCGCCGTCGTGACGCCCGGCCTGGTTGCCCTGCTCGCCGCGTTCTTCCTCTGGGGCATGGCCAGCCACGCGTTCGGCGCCGTGCAGGACGTCGTGCCCGACCGGGAAGGCGGCATCGCCTCGATCGCGACCGCGCTCGGCGCCGCGCGGACCGTGCGCCTCGCGATCGCATTCTGGGCCCTGGCCGGACTGCTCATGCTTGTGACCGGCTGGCCCGGGCTGCTGGCCTCGGTGCTCGCGGTGCCCTACATTCTGGCGGCCTGGCCGTTCCGGTCGGTGTCGGACGAGCGGTCCGAGACCGCGAACGCCGGCTGGACGCGTTTTCTCTGGCTCAACTTCCTGACCGGATTCCTGGTGACCATGCTGCTGATCGCCTGGGGGAAGCTCGGGCCTTTCTAGGGTGCGGGCCGTTCGGGCCTGCGCGCCGTAGAGTCGAGGGATGGAGCCTCTGACCACCGCCCGTGTCGACAGCTGGACCTGGGCCGTGCGGATGTTCAAGACCCGTTCCCAGGCCACGGCCGCCTGCCGAGCCGGTCACGTCAAGGTGAACGGCGAGCGGGCCAAGTCCGCGCAGACCGTGCGGATCGGCGACGAGGTGCGGGTGCGCATCAGCGGTTTCGACCGCATCCTGGTCGTGTCGAAGATCATGGTCAAACGGGTCAGCGCGCCAGTCGCGGCGGAGTGCTTCGTCGACCAGACTCCCCCGCCGCCCCCGCGCGAGGAGGTGGCGCTCCTCCCGATGCGGGACCGCGGCGCCGGCCGTCCCACCAAGCGCGAACGCCGCGAGATCGACAAGCTTCGGGCGCCCGAGGTGCTGCCGCCTGGCCCCGACGACGAGTAGCGGCGTCCCGGCTCAGTCGTGAGTCAGGCCCGGCCGAGCTCGCGTGTCGCCGGATGTGCCAGATCACCGCCCGTGCAGCCGGGCGGTGCGGTTCGGACATTCACCCCTCGTTCTGGCTCTCCGCCGAAACGACGGTGGAATCGCAGCCAGACGGGCGCGACCAGGGTGGCGGCCTACCTGCCGTTCATGCCGCGCACGGCCGGGCCCGGCGGGGTGGAGGCCGAGCAGAGGTACGGCCGGGCCCGGCGGGGTGGAGGCCGAGCAGAGGTAGAGCCAAGGAACCGGCGTCTTCCAAGATGCCGTCGACGATGCTCAGCTTCTCCGTGCGCTGGGCGCCGGCGGGCCGGCTTTCCCGCTCGGTGACGTGCACGCTCAGCCCGGTCCGGGCCAGGACGAGCGCCGCTCCCGGCCCGTGGGCCCGGCTCCAACCACGTCGACGTCAGGCACGGGACCTCCAGGCCAGGGTGATGGGGGCCACGAGCAGGCCGACCTCCGAGCGCACCCACCACTCTCGGGTCTCTCGGCGTTCGTCCGGAGTGGAGTAGCGGTAGCGGTAGACCCGGGCGCGCACGTAGCGGGGCGGGGCCTGCGGGAACGGGTTGACCCGCACCATCCGCAGCGTGGGTCGGTCGCCCTCGAGGAGGCGGGCCAGGAACATCTCGAACCAGCGGGTGCCCGGGTCGCCGAGCGCCAGGAACCACATCAGCCAGTCCAGGCGCAGGTGGTACGGCGCGAACTGGCGGGGCCGGTGCTCGGGGTCGCCGGGCTTGCCGCGGAATTCGTAGGCGCGCCAGCCCGTCTCGTCGGTCGGGTCGGCGGCGTCGCTGCCCTCGACGACCACCTCGTGGCGCTGCCGGGTGACCGTGCCGAACGCACCGTAGGCGTTCACCAGGTGGTACCGGTTGAAGCTCGCATTCATCAGTTGCCGGCGGGCGACCAGGTTGCGAAGCGGCCAGTAGCTGAGCACCAGGAGCAGGGAGGTGGCCAGGCTGACCACGATCACGAACCAGAGCGGGCCATCCGGTGCGGCCTCCCCGGCCGGCAGCCACGGCAACACCGCGCGCAGCGTGGCGTCGTCGACGGCAGAGAAGGCCAGCACGATGGTGATCCAGTTCAGCCAGGCGAAGTTGCCGGTGAGCACCAGCCAGAACTGGCTGAGGATCACGATCAGGGCCGCGACGGATGCGACGGGCTGGGGCGCAAAGAGGAAGAACGGCACGACCAGCTGCGCGAAGTGGTTGCCAATCACCTCCCCGCGGTGGAACCACGGGGGCAGATGGTGTGCGAACCAACTGAGCGGGTTCGGCATCGGCTGCGTTTCATGGTGGTAATAGAGGGCGGTCAGGTCTCGCCACTCCCGGCCGCCGCGGATCTTAATCAGGCCGGCGCCGAATTCCAGCCGGAAGAGCAGCCAGCGGCAGAACAGGATCACGAAGAGCGGAGGGGCCACCTGCTCGGAGCCGAGGAAGGCCACCACGAAACCGGCCTCCAGCAGCAGACTCTCCCAGCCGAACGAGTAGAAGGATTGGCCGACGTTGACGATCGACAGGTAGCCCACGAAGAGCAGGAGGAAAGCGACCATCGGCAGCCAGGGCGGCCCGAGCTGCGGCAGGCCGGCCACGAGCGTGGCCGCCACGGCGGCGCCGGACCAGGCGAGGGAACGCAGCATCCGGTCGGAGTAATGCCAGTGGAAAATACTCGGCGACGCGCTGAACCTCACGCGGGCCACAAAACGGGCCACCGGGAGCAGGCCATGGTCGCCGAGCAGCGCGGGGAATTGGTTGACGGCCGAAACGAAGGCGATCAGGTAGCAGGCAGCCACCCCGCGCTGCAGCACCTGCCGCGCGATCTCGTATTCTCCGGCCCCGAACCAGTCCATTTGCGCACAATCTAGGCCTTCCCCGGCCTGGGTTCAATCGGACCGGCTGTAATCGGAGCCGCCCCCTTGACGGGGGAAACTAAACCGGTATAGTCTTTCTAAACCGGTTCAGGTTGGGTCGGCTGTCAATGAGGAGGCCCAGAAACGTGCCTGCGAACATTCCTGCCACCACCACCGTGAAGCCCACCGCTCAGTCCACCACGAAGTCCACCGCGAAGTCCGCCGCGAAGTCGGTCGCGAACCCCCCAAAGGTCACCATCGAGGTGGTCGCCAAGCGGGCCGGCGTCAGCAAGGGCCTCGTCTCCTTCGCCCTCAACAACCGGCCCGGAGTCGCCCCCGAGACCCGGGTGCGCATCCTTCAGGTCGCCAAGGAGCTGGGCTGGAAGCCGTCCCTCCGCGCCCGGTCGCTCTCCACGCAGCGGTCCTACGCGCTCGGCCTCGTGATCGCCCGCAACCCGGACGTGCTTGCCTCCGACCCGTTCTTTCCCTCCTTCATCGCGGGCGTCGAGAGCATCCTTGCCCCGGAAGGTCGCGCCCTCGTGCTCAGCGTCGTTCCCGACGAGGAGACCGAGTTGAAGACCTACCGCTCACTCGTGGCCGACGGGCGCGTCGACGGGGTCTTCCTCAGCGACCTCCGCCACGGCGACCCGCGCATCCCGCTCCTCGCCGAGCTGGGTCTGCCGGCGGTCACGCTCGGACGTCCCGACGGGCCCAGCCCCTTCCCCGCGGTGACCGTGGACGACACACCGGGTGTGATGGCATCCGTCGCTCACCTCGCCACCCTCGGCCACCGCCGCATCGCGCACGTCGCAGGCAGCTCGACGCTGCTGCACGGCAGCCGCCGGCGCGCGGCCTTCGCCGCCGCCCTGCGCGAGGCGGGCCTGCCGGAGGGGCAGACCGTCGAGACCGATTTCTCCGTGGGCGCCGGGTCAGATGCCACTCGGCGCCTCCTGACCCAGGACACGCCCCCGACTGCGATCGTCTACGCCAACGACCCGATGGCCATCGCCGGTCTCGGCATGGCGCACGAGCTGGGCGTGCGGGTCCCCGACGACCTCTCGATCACGGGCTACGACGACATCGACTTCTGCCGTTACGTGTACCCGCCCCTGACCACCGTCAGCGCAGCACCGATGGCGTGGGGGCGCGCGGCGGCGAGCACGCTTTTGGCCCTGATGGAGAACGGCTCGGCGGACGACGTGGACCTCCCGGCGGCCCGGCTCGTGGTGCGCGGGTCGACCGCCCCGCCCCACGGCTGACCCACAGCGCTGACACATGTTTACCGCAGCAAGGCTGCTGCGGGTTTCGAGAAATGGAGCACCACATGCACAGCAATGGAATGGCCAAGCGGATTCTCACCGTTACGGCGGCATCCGCCACAGTGGCCCTGGCACTGAGCGCTTGCGCGTCCGGGGGGACGACGGGTGACGCAGCCACCAACCGCGGGCCGATCACGATCTGGTACTCGAACAACGAAACCGAGATCGCCTGGGGCAAGCAGATGGTGGAGGCCTGGAACGCCGAGAACCCGGATGAAAAGGTGAAGGCGCAGGAAATCCCGGCCGGTAAGAGCAGCGAGGAGGTCATCGGTGCCGCCATCACGGCCGGCAACGCCCCCTGCCTCGTATTCAATACGGCCCCGGTCGCGGTGCCGCAGTTCGAGAAGCAGGGTGGTCTCGTCGACCTCTCCAGCTTTGAGGACGGCGCCGCCTACATCGAGGCACGCAGCGGCGACACGGCCGAGCAGTACCAGGGCGCCGACGCGAAGTACTTCCAGATGCCGTGGAAGTCCAACCCCGTCATGATCTTCTACAACAAGGACATGTTCACCGCCGCCGGACTCGACGCCGAGAACCCCCAGTTGGCCACCTACGACGAATTCCTCGCCACCTCGCGCACCCTCGTCGAGAGCGGCGCCGCGCCGAACGCCATCTACCCGGCCCCGACCAGTCAGTTCTTCCAGAGCTGGTTCGACTTCTACCCGCTCTACGCCGCCGAAACCGGTGGCACGCAGTTGATCGAAGACGGTGAGGCCACCTTCAACGACGAGGACGGCGCGAAGGTCGCGGAGTTCTGGAAGACCCTGTACGCCGAGGGTCTTGCCGGCAAAGAGCAGTACCAGGGCGACTCGTTCGCCGATGGCCAGGCCGCGATGTCCATCGTCGGCCCGTGGGCCGTGTCGGTGTACAAGGACGCCGTGAACTGGGGTGCGGTTCCCGTTCCCACCAGCGAGGGCACTCCGGCCGAGGAAACCTACACGTTCAGTGACGCGAAGAACGTCGGAATGTTCACGGCCTGCGAGAACCAGGCCACCGCCTGGGATGTGCTGAAATTCGCCACCAGCGAGGACCAGGACGGACAGCTTCTCGAGCTGACCGGCCAGATGCCGCTCCGCGAGGACCTCCCAACGGTGTACCCGGAGTACTTCGCGGCCAACCCGGCCTACGAGCAGTTCGGCGACCAGGCATCCCGCATGGTCGAGGTTCCCAACGTCTCCAGCTCGGTCGCCGCCTGGCAGGCCTTCCGCGACGCGTACACGAAGTCGGTCATCACCGGCGAGGGTGAGATCCCCGCCGCCCTCGACTCCGCCGCCGAGAAGATCAAAACCCTGATCTCCAAGCCGTAACGGATGTCCCAGTCAACCGCGAGTCGGACCGTCGCCGGGAGGAGCACAACTCCTCCCGGCGGGGGCCCCCGCCGCCGCAAACACCCCCTTCTGGGCAAGAACCCATTCGGGCTCCTGCTCAGCGCCCCCTACCTCATCTTCGTTCTGGCCGTCTTCGCCTACCCGCTGGTCTTCGCCTTCTGGATGTCGTTCCACGACTACTTCTTCGCAGCACCCGGCGCCGCTGTGGACCGGCCATTCGTCGGCCTGGACAATTTTCGGGAAGTGCTGGCCGACCCGGCCATCATCCGTTCCTTCGGCAACGTGGGAGTCTTCCTGCTGATCAACGTGCCGTTGACGGTCATCCTCTCGCTCATGCTCGCCACCGCCTTGAACAAGGCCGTGCGGTTCCGCACCTTCCTGCGCGTCGCCTACTACGTGCCCTACGTGACCGCGAGCGTCGCCGTCGTCGGCGTCTGGATCTTCCTGTTCAGCGGCAACGGCCTCGTGAACCAGATTCTCGGGCCGCTCGCGCCCGATCCGGCGTGGCTGATCAACGAGGACTGGGCCATGCCCACCATCGCGATCTTCGTGACCTGGAAGGGCCTCGGATTCTTCATTCTGCTCTACCTGGCCGCCCTGCAGAACGTGTCGGAGGAACTGTACGAGGCCGCTTCAACGGATGGCGCGGGCAGGATCCGAAGTTTCTTCTCGGTCACCGTGCCGGGCGTACGCCCGGCGACTGTGCTCGTGCTGCTGCTCTCGACGGTCACCGGCGCCAACCTCTTCACGGAGCCGTACCTGCTCACCGGCGGCGGCGGCCCGAACGGGGCATCCTCGTCACCCGTGCTGATGATGTACCAGCGCGGGATCGAACAGGGGTCGCCCGACACGGCGGCCGCGATCGGCGTCATCCTCGTGATCGGAGTTCTCATCCTCGCGTTCATCCAGCGCAAGCTTGCAGGCGGTGACGAATCATGAGCCGCGGGCAGAACATCCTGCGGGGTGTGGTGCTCACGGTCGGGGCGCTTGTGTTCCTGTTCCCCTTCTACTACATGGTCATCGGCTCGCTCCAGAAGGAACCGGACCCGACTGTCGCCGGCGCGTTCCCGAACCCCGCCAACCTGACGCTCGACAACTACGGTGACATCAACAGCCGGATCAACCTGCTGCAGGGGCTGCTCAACTCGGGGATCTTCACGGGTGGCGTCATTCTCTTCACCGTGGTTTTCGGTGTTCTGGTGGGCTACGCCCTCGCCCAGCTGCAGTGGCGCGGACGCGGTGTCACCTTCGCTCTCGCACTGCTCGTGCAGGTCGTGCCGTTCCAGCTGCTGATGATCCCGCTCTACGTGATGATCGCCCGGGACTACGGACTGGCCGACAACTATCTGGGCATGATCCTGCCGTTCGCCATCAACTCGACTGCCGTGATCATCTTCCGGCAGTACTTCCTGCAGATTCCGAAGGATCTGTTCGATGCCGCCCGCATCGACGGCGCCGGCGAACTGCGGATCCTGCGGCGGATCGCCCTGCCTCTGGTGCGGCCGGCCCTGCTGACCGTCGTGCTGCTGACCTTCATCGGACCGTGGAACGAATTCCTCTGGCCGTTCCTGATCACCAAGGAAGCGTCCCTCCAGCCTCTCGCCGTGTCACTCGCCAACTACCTCAGCAATATCGCCGCCACAGCGGCGAACCCGTTCGGGGCGGTTCTCGCCGGGGCCTGCGTCCTGGCCGCCCCTGCTGTGATCCTGTTCCTCCTCTTCCAACGGCACTTCGTGTCGAACAATATCGGCTCCGGCGTGAAAGGTTAGAAATGCCCAACCCCACTGAATTCCCCTACACCCTGACCCGAATGGGCGTCATCATGACGCCCGAAGCGGGCAACGACCTCGAGGCCGAGGGGGTGCTGAACCCCGGCACGGGGCACTCTGCCGACGGCACTCTGTATCTGCTCCCCCGACTGGTCGCCACCGGAAACGTCTCCCGCGTCGGACTCGCAAAGGTCATCATCACCGACGGCGTACCCACGGGCGTCGAACGCGAGGGTGTCGTTCTTGCACCGGACCGCGGCTGGGAGCGCGGCGCGAACAACGCCGGAGTGGAAGATCCCAGGATCACCTTCGTTCCCCGGCTCGGCCTACACGTGATGACCTACGTCGCCTACGGCCCCCTCGGCCCGCGCACGGCCGTTGCCGTGTCCTCGGACCTGCGCGAGTGGCGCCGGCTCGGTCCGGCGCTGTTCGCCTTCGACGACACGCTGGACATGGACCTGAACCTGTTCCACAACAAAGACACCGTGTTCTTCCCGGAGCCGGTCGCCGGCCCGAATGGAGTCGAGTGCTTCGCCGTGCTGCACCGCCCGATGTGGGATCTGGGCGAGGTCAAGCCGGGTGAGGGCATCCGTGTTCCCGCCGGCGTCACCGACACCCGGCAGAGCATCTGGATCAGCTATCTGCCGGTCGCGGATGTGCTCGCCGACATCTCGAAGCTCACCTTCTGGAGCGGCCACCGTTTCCTGGCCGGGCCGGAGTTCGCGTTCGAAGAGCTGAAGATCGGCGGCGGCCCTGCCCCGTTGCGGGTGCCGGAGGGCTGGCTGCTGATGCACCACGGCGTCACCGGAACCATCGACGGCGCGTTCTCGCAGCAGCAGAAGGTGAACTACTCGGCCGGAGCGATGATTCTCGACGCGGACGACCCGACCATCGTGCTGAAGCGCACGTCGGAGCCGCTGCTCAAGGCGGAGACGCCCGATGAGATCAGCGGCATCGTGCCGAACGTGGTGTTTCCGACCGCGATCGAGGAGATCGCGGGGCAGCTGTTCGTGTTCTACGGCATGGCCGACTCGAAGATCGGCGTGGCGCGCCTGGATCGCGTGGGCTCGTAGGGGCTCAGGTGCTGGCGCTGGCGTGTTGAGCGCTTGAGCGCTTGTCCGTTGATGGCGGTCTCGGCGGGGCTCATCCCCGGGAGGCCGCCTTCGGCTTTCGTGGCGCAGGGTGTGGAAGCAGGCTCACCGCTGACGCTGCAAACGATCATCGGTGGCGCCGCGCGGCCAAACAGCCGGGCGGTTGAACAAAGATACGAAACTTTTATCCACAAAAGATGAGTGACACTCGACTACGTGTGCTCCTTAAGTNTTATCCACAAAAGATGAGTGACACTCGACTACGTGTGCTCCTTAAGTTATCCTCATAACATGACGAACTCGCGGATGACCTCAGGCAGGCGGCCGACGCCGTCGCCCTGCTGGGCTCCTCGAGCGCCGACCTCGCGACTCTTCCCGACGCCGAGGCTTTGGCCGGCCAGAAGCGGATGGCCGGCGCGCGCCGTCTGCTCGACACCTATGCCGCGTTGATGGCCGCAACCATCGCCCGCCGGTCCCGCCCGGAACTCGGCCACTCGGGGCTGGCCGCGCAGCAGGGGTTCCTCTCGCCCGAGGCCCTGATCCAGAACTGGACCGGCTCATCCAAAGGTGACACGTACAAGCTCGTCGCGGTCGGCACGATGATGGCCGACACCAAGGCGGCCGACAAGCTGGTCGAAGAGGCACTCTCGACGCTCTCGACGCCCGACGCCGACGCCGACGCCGATGCTGTCGACGTCGCGGCGTTCACCGCGAGGGTGCCCTGGCAGGCGCCGGTCACCCGGGGCGTCACCGCCGGCACGCTCTCGGTTGACGCGGCCGAGGCTATCCGGGCCGGGCTCGGCCAGATCGACGCGGCAGTTACCGCGGAGAAGCTCGGGGTGGCCCTCGCGGCGCTCCTCACCGAGGCACCGTCACTGAATGCCGACGAGGTCTCCAAACGGGCCCGCCGGATGCGCGACCGGCTCGATCAGGCCGGCATCACCGCCCGGGAGAAGTAGGCCCACGACGACCGCTCCCTGAAGGTCTACCGGCTGAGCAACGGCAACGTGCGCCTGAACGGGCTCTTCGCCCCCGAAGACGGCGAGTTCGTGCTCTCCACCTTCGACTCCATCACCAGCCCCCGCCGCGGCGGAGTGCGCTTCGTCGACCCGGAACGCGCCGCCTGGGCCCAAAAAAAGCAGGACGACCCGCGCAGCACCGAGCAGATCAACACGGACTCCCTCGTGCAACTGCCGAAGGTCGCCGGCGAAGCCGACCCCGGCCGGGTCTTCGGCGGATGCCGCCCGGCGGTGCGCGTGATCGTGACCGAGAAAGTCCTCACAGCCGAACCCGCCGCGCCGGGTGCCGCCAAACCCGCCGCTCACGGGCAGATCGAAGGCAACCCGGTCCCCATCTCGCAGGAAACCATCGACCGGGTGCTCTGCGACACCGGCACCCGCGGCATCAAGTTCAACGACATCGGCCAAATCATCAACGTCGGCCGTGACGAACGACTCTTCACCGAGAAACAACGCGCCGCAATGGGAGTGCGCGACGGCGGATGCCGGTGGGTCGACTGCGACCGATCACCAGCCTCGAGCGAAGCCCACCACATCAACGACTGGCTCACCGACACCGGAGACACCAACCTCGCCGAAGAAGTACTGCTCTGCCACCCGCACCACCTACTGCTACACAACCAGCACTGGAAGATCACCCGCACCGAAACGCAACACTGGCTCCGGCCACCGGTGGAGAACGACCCGGAACAGACACTGATCGCACTGCCGAGCAAGCGGGTGGGGATGTAGGGCGCGGCTCTCGTCCCGGGTCTTGACAGGCTCGACCACCGGCGGGCGGCGGCGGGGCGCGGCGGGGCGGGGCGCGGCGTGCTATTCGGCGGGCGGCGCGGTGGGAAGGAGGGCGAGGGTGGCCTTGAGGCGGGCCTCGGCGTCGTCGTCACCCTGACCCGCGAGACTCGCCGCGATGTTCGCCTCGGTCACGGCGCGGAGCACCTCGTCCCGCTGGATGCGCACGCCCCGGGGAGCGTCGACGCCGATCCGGATGCTGTCACCGCGCACGTCGAGAACGGTGATGACGATGTCGTCACCGATGAGGATCTTCTCCCCCTGTTTGCGTGTTAGAACCAGCACTCGTCCAGCCTAGCTTGACCGGTCGGGCCGGCCCGCGAGCCGTCGCCGCATTCCGGCCACGGTGCTGGCCTCGGCGGGGGCGCCGTCGACCCAACCGATGGGGATCTGCAGCTCATCGACGGTCTCAGGCGAGACGGTGTCGCCATAGCCCGTCACCGCGATCGCGTCGACGTGCACGCTCTGGGCAACCTCAGCCGCCCACCGGGCGGTGTCTGCGGGCTTGCGGCCGGCATCGACGACCAGCCAGACCTGCTCGGCACCGAGCGCGGCCACCAATGCGGCGTAGATGTCCGCCGTGGCCGGGTCGGCACCCAGACCGAAGGCCAGAATTCCGGTCTGTCCGAGCTTGACTCCCCTGGCCCGTGCCTCCAGCGCCGTGCGCCGGTCGAGGATGCGCGCGAGCCCGGCCGCGGCAGGCGCTCCGACGTCGATCGCGCCGGCCACGAGGACCTCAGCCGAACCATGCGCCACGGCCAGCTCCCGCGCAATCCGCACCGCGGCATCCTGCCACCCGACGACGAGAACGAGGTTTCCGACACCCGGGAGCGGCCGCGGCACCGCCGCTTCGGCGGCCGCCTGCTCGCTCTCTCTCAGCCGGGCGTCCCTGCGCCTGCCGCCCCCCTGGGCGGCCGCCGGGGCGGGGGCGGGCGGCGCGGGAGTGGGCAGCACCGGCGGGATGGGTTCCTGGGTGGCGAAGGTGAGTTCGTCCATCAGGCGGGCGAAGCCGTCCGTCGCGGTCGACAGGGGCGGGGAGGAGACGGGTGCCGCGGCCCGGGGAAAACCCGCTTCCGCCGCGTCGGCATCGTCGAGAAGCGCGGCGATGCCGAGCCGGGCCTGCACGTCGAGTCGGGAGTGGGCCGCGCGCCGCCGCCGCTCCGGCACCTCGACCGTGACCTCGATGTGCCGGCGGGCGAAGAAGCCCTTGATGCCGCCGACGGTGACCCGTTCGGCGGCCACGATGCGCGCATCCGCACCGTGCTCGGCGAGGATGCGTGCCTTCAGCTCCTGGAGGGATGAACCCTCAAGCTGAAATCGACTCGGTTCCACGTACCACTCCCACCGTTTCGATGGCCACGTTCGCCGAGGTGACCTCCTGATAGGACAGCACGGAGATACCGCCGGACTGCGCCGACACTAGTCGACGGATGGCCGGGCGCAGCGCCGGCGCGCAGACCAGCACCGCGGAGAGTCCGGCCGCTTCCACGTTGCCCAGCGCCTCCTTCAGCGACCCGAGAATGGCGTCGACCCGGTTCGGCTCCAACATGATCTGGGTGCCCTGGTCGGAGGGACGCATCCCCTCGAGCATGGACTGCTCCAAGGCAGGCTCGATCATGATCACCCGGAGCAGCCCGTCGTCGAGATACTGCGCTGTGAGAGCCGGGCCCAGCGCCTGACGGGCCGTCTCGATCAGGCCCTCCGGGTCATTCGACACCTTGGCGCGCAGGGAGAGGGACTCGTAGATGCGGGGCAGGTCGTTGATCGGGATCTGCTCCGCGAGCAGACCCTGCAGCACGCGCTGCACCTCGGCGAGGGAGAGCAGTCCGGGGATCAGATCCTCCACGGCGGACGGATTGACCAGCCGCACCCCCTCGGTGAGCACCCGCACGTCCTCGCGGGTGAGGAGCCTCGCCGCGTTGCCGGTGATGATCGAGGACAGGTGGGTGATGAGCACCGACACCCGGTCGATGACCGTGGCCCCGGTCATCTCCGCGCTGTGCCGCATCTCGCTGGGCACCCACTTGCCGGTGAGGCCGAACACGGGCTCCACCGTGGCCTGGCCCGGCAACGAGTCGAGGGCGTCGCCGAGGGCGAGCACCTTGCCGGCCGGGGCGACCCCGCGGCCGGCCTCCACGCCGGCGATCCGGATCGAATAGGTGGAGGAGGGCAGGTCCATGCTGTCGCGGGTGCGCACGGGCGGCACCACCACGCCGAGGTCGATGGCAACCTTGCGGCGCAGGGCACGCACGCGAGCCAGGAGGTCGTCCTGGGCTCCGGAGACAAGGTCGACGAGGTCAGGGGCCAGCAGGATCTCCAGGGCGTGCACCCGCATGGTTTCGATCAGGTCTTCTGGTGTGTCAGAGCGGGGCGCCATCGCCTCGGCGGCGACACCGGCATCCCGGCCCGCCTGGTCGCGGCTCTCCCCTGCCTTGATCCGGCGGGCGAAGAGGATCAGACCCAGCCCGATCACCACGAACGGGATGATCGGCATGCCCGGGATCAGGGCCATCAGGAGGGCCGCGCAGCCCGCGATCATCAGTGCGTTGCGGGACTGGGTGAGCTGGCCGGAGGCTGCCTCGCCGATGTCGGACTCCGCGTTGGAGCGGGTCACGATCATGCCGGTCGAGACCGCCATCAGCAGGGCCGGGATCTGCGTCACGAGGCCGTCGCCGATGGTGAGCAGGGAGTAGGTGCTCATGGCCTCGGTGACGGATAGTCCGAGCGAAATCATGCCGATCGCGATGCCGCCGACCAGGTTGATGATGATGATGACGATGCCGGCGATCGCGTCACCCTTGACGAATTTCGACGCGCCGTCCATGGCACCGTAAAAGTCCGCCTCGGCGGAGACCTCGGCCCGGCGTTCCCTGGCCTGCACGTCGGTGATCAGGCCGGCATTCAGGTCGGCGTCGATGGCCATCTGTTTGCCGGGCATGGCGTCGAGGGTGAACCGCGCACCGACTTCGGCGACGCGTTCGGCACCCTTGGTGACCACCACGAATTGGATCACGACGAGGATCAGGAAGATCACAGCGCCGATGATGAGCGACCCGCCCACGGCGACGTCGCCGAACGCGGCAATCACCTGCCCGGCGTAGCCGTCGCTGAGCACGAGCCGGGTCGAGGCCACGTTCAGGCCCAGCCGGAACAGGGTCGCGACGAGCAACAGCGACGGGAAAACGGAGAAATCGAGGGGCTTTTTGACAAACATCGTGGTCAGCAGTGTGACCAGCGCCAGGAGGATGTTGACGATGATCAGCACGTCGAGCAGCACGGCGGGCACCGGCACGACGAGCAGCAGGATGATACCGACAACCCCGACCGGCACCGCGAGTTTGGCGAGATTGCTGTTCATCGGTGGCCTCCGGCCGTCAGGACACGATCGTTGAGGGTGTGCACGCGGGAACCGCGGCCGGTGCGTTCGCCGGCTCCAGAGCCGCGAGACTTCAGCGCGAGCACGAAGGCGAGCACCTGCGCGACGGCGTTGTAGAGCTCCACCGGGATCTCGTCACCCAGCTGGCAGGCGCTGTGCAGTGCACGGGTGAGCGGGATGTCCCGCACGATGGGGACCCGGTCGGTCTCCGCCTGTTCCCGGATGCGCGCCGCGATCACTCCCGCTCCCGTGGCCACGACCCGGGGGGCGGACTTGCCCGGCTCGTAGCGGAGAGCGACGGCGAAGTGGGTGGGGTTGACCAGCACGACGTCGGACGTGGCGACGGCGGCGATCATGCGGTTGCGACTCATGGCGAGCTGCCGGGCCCGGCGCTGCGACTTCACCATCGGGTCACCCTCGGAACTCTTGTTCTCATCAGTGACTTCCTTCTTCGTCATGCGGGTGCGCTTGCGGTTGCGCTTCATCACGACGAACACATCCGCGGCGGCGAGTACCAGGCCGGCGATGACAGCCGACTGCACAAGAGCGGTCGCGCCGTCACTGGCCGCTCCGATCAGCACGGAGACGGGCAGTCCCCCGGCCGTCATCAGGATGGGAGCGAGCCCCTGCACCACGAGCACCAGCACGAGACCCACGGCGATGGTCTTGAGCAGCGCCGTGACGCCCTGCCAGACGGCCTGGCCGCCGAAGGTG
This sequence comes from Cryobacterium sp. M96, assembly GCF_002929845.1. Taxonomy (GTDB): domain Bacteria; phylum Actinomycetota; class Actinomycetes; order Actinomycetales; family Microbacteriaceae; genus Cryobacterium; species Cryobacterium sandaracinum. Next base: position 6,930 of record NZ_PJJS01000024.1, on the reverse strand, counting down.
CGACCGAGGCCGGTCACCAGGTTGAACTGCTCGTATTTTCCGGCGACCTTCTTGAAGTGCACGCCGCCCTGCGCCACAGCGCCCACGAGGACGACCACGAAGACCGTCGCGAGCATCGGGGTGAGGATGGTTCCCATCGAGGCCAGCGAGTCCACCAGCATCTGCACGGCGAGGTCCGGCTGCGGGTTGGCGACCAGGCTGCGAATACGGATCATCTGGTCGGTTCCGGCGTCCGCGGCCAGACCGATGGTGACGGGGGCCATGGCGGCGGCCGCGCCGATGCCGATCCACGCGGTCAGGTCCTGGGACTTGGAGAGCTGGCCCTTGGACCGCACCTCGCGCATCCGTTTGTCGGTGGCTTGTTCGGTCTTCTCACCGGAGTCGGACAGCTATCTCACCCCCAGCATGGTGGCAACGGCGTCGTCGGTCAGCGACGCGACGATGCGCGGCAGGGCCACGAACCCGGCGGCGCCCAGCGTGAACGTGATCAAAATCTTGAGCGGGAACCCGAGCGCGAACGCGTTGAGGGCCGGGGCCACCCGGGTGAGCAGGCCGAGGCCGACGTCGGCGAGGAACAGGACGACGATCAGCGGTCCGGCGATCTGCACGGCGGAGAGCAGCATTTGGCCGACCGCGACTGTGATGGTCTGCATCGGCACCGCGAGGTCGATGCCGCCCCCGATCGGCAGGGCCGCGAACGTACGCGTGATGCCGCCAAGGATCAGCTGATAGCCGCCCGAGGCGAATAGGAGCGCCAGCGCGGTCATCTGGTACAGCCGCGTGAACTGGGCACCGTTGACCATGGCCTGCGGGTCGAAGCCCTGAGCGAGCTGGAAGCCGCCGAACATGTCGATCAGGTTGCCGGCGGACTGGATAGCGGAGAAGACCACGAGCACGAGGAAGCCGAGCAGGCCGCCGACCACGATCTCGAGGAGCAGGGCGGCGAAGAAACCGCCGGTGTCGGGCGAGACCCAACCCGGCGTGACCCGAGGCGAAACCGCCAGGGCCAGGCCGAGGGCGAGCATGCCCTTGATCCGCAGCGGGAACGCGTTGTAGGAGAACGGCGGCGCCACGATGAGGAACGCCACCATCCGCACGCCCGCGAGCATGGTGGCTTCGATCCAGGCGAAGTCAAGGGTGATGTTCATCAGCCGCCACCGATGAGGCCGGGGATCTTGGCGAAGAGCATCTCCGTGAAGGACACCATCTCGGAGATCATCCAGTGCCCGGAGATGATCAGCGCCACAGCCACGGCGATGGCCTTGGGCACGAACGACAGCGTCACCTCCTGGATCTGGGTGATCGACTGCAGCAGGGAAATGGCGAAACCGACGACCAGGGCGGTGATCAGGATCGGCGCGGACAGCTTGCCGGCGATCAGGATGCCCTGCAGTCCGATGTCGAGGACGGCGTTGGTATCCATCAGCCACCCCGGTAACTGGAGACGAGGGTCGTGATGATCAGACCCCAGCCGTCGACGAGTACGAACAGGAGGATCTTGAACGGCAGCGAGATCATCACCGGCGGCAGCATCATCATGCCCATCGACATCAGCGCCGCGGACACGACGAGGTCGATCACCAGGAACGGCACGAAGATGACGAACCCGATGATGAACGCGGCACGCAGCTCGGAGATCATGAACGCCGGGATCAGCGTGAGCAGCGACACGGCCTCGCGGGTCTCCGGGTTCGGCTGATCGGCGGCCCGGGTCATCAGGGCGAGGTCCTCCTCCCGGGTGTGCGCGAGCATGAACGTGCGCAGCGGCTTCGAGCCGAGTGTGACGGCGTCGTCGAAGGACATGGTGCCGTTCAGGTACGGCTGCAGGGCGCCGTCGTTGATGTCGGTGAGGATGGGCGACATGATGAACAGCGACAGGAACAGGGCCAGGCCGGCCAGCACCTGGTTCGGCGGGATCGACGGCAGTGCGAGCGCGTTGCGGGTCATCGCGAGCACAACGAAGATCTTCGTGAAGCTGGTCATCATCAGCAGCAGGGCCGGCGCGACCGACAGCAGGGTGATCCCGATCAGGGTCACGATCGCCGAGGACGGTTCGCCGTTCGGGCCGTTGATCTGCACGTTGAGCCCGCCGCCGCCCGGGTCCGTGGGGGTGGCCGGGTCGGTCGGCGTGACCGGATCGGTCGGGGCGGCATGGCCCGCCGGCGCCACGAGCAGCACGAACGCCACGACGATCACGAGCACGAGGGCCGCCATCATCAGGTACCGGGCGATGTCCCGGCTTCGATCCGGGCGCACGGCCGCGAGTGTCACCGGCCCTGCCGGAGGGCGGCAGCGGTCTGCTGCCAGGTGGCGGGAGACAGGATCGACCCGCCGATCCGGCCCGGAATGGCGCGGTCCCGGCGCGGCCTGAGGATGAGCGGCGGCGTGAGCTCCTCTCCGTCGTGAGTGGCGCCGGCGTGCGCGGCGTGCGTTGCCTGGTCGAGCTCGCGGGCGAAGTCGGCCGCGGCGTGGTGCGCGCGGCGTCCGGGAAGGGTAGCGGCGAGGGCGGCGGCGAGGGGTGCCGGGAGGGGCGCCGCGGCATCCGTCGGCGCCTGACCGTCGTGCAGCACGCTGACCGACTGCTCGGTCACGCCGAGCACGAACCGGCGGCCCTCGATGTCGACGACGACGACGGATGCCTTCTGGCCGACGCCCTGCCGGCCCACCACGGTGACCAGGTTCGGGGTGCGGCCACCGAGGGAGCCCTTCGTCAGCTTGCGCTGGAGCACCCAGAGCAGCCCCAGCACGGCGGCCAGGGACAGCGCCACCCGGAGCGCGACCAGGGTGGTTTCCACCTAGGTCAGGCTCTCGGCCACATCGAGGATCTGGGTGATCCGCACCGCGTAGTCCTGGTCGACGACCACAATCTCGCCGTGCGCGATCAGCCGGCCGTTGAGCAGGATGTCCGCGGGAGCCCCGGCGGACCGGTCGAGTTCGATGACGGCACCCGGTTCGAGTGAGAGCACGTCGCGCACCGACATGCGGGTACGCCCGATTTCCACGGTCAACGACATCTGCACGCTGTTGATCCGGCCGAGCTTGCCGGACACGGACTGGCTGGACCTGGCCGCACCGTTGGAGACGCCGTTGTCACGCAGCCGCACGGCGAACCAGCCGGTGATCTGGCCGTCGCCGGACAGCTCGAAGACGCTGGTGGCGGGATCCGCGAACAGGGCCGTGGCGTCGTCGGACCGGGTGTCCCCCAGGACCCCGATCCCGAAGACGCCGGACGCGCTCTCCAACGCCGGGCGCAGCACGTCCTGACGGGAGATCAGCGAGGAATCGAGGCCGGACGCGGAGTCGAGGGCGGCCGGGTCCGCAAGCACGACGGCGAGATCCGCGGAGGTGACGCCGACGAAGGAGGCGACCGCGGCGGTGCCGAGCCGGCCGGCGAGGGCGGCACCGGAGCAGGACTCGGCCCGGAGCCGCGTCACGGTGGGGAGCACGTCCAGCAGGGCCTCGACGGCCGCCGTCTGCACGGCGATGGGGATGACGGTCATGGGGTGGACTCCTCGGTGTCGATGACGATGCAGGCCAGTCGGGAGCCGTTGGAACCGACGGCGGCGCGGGCGAGCGTGTGGCCGTCGACGACCACGTCGAGCGGGCGGTGCTGGGGGTGCGGAAGGGGCAGCACATCATTCACGGCAAGACCCAGCACGATGCTGGGCAGAACCAGCGCGGGCGTCAGCTGCAAGGAGACATCCACCGGAACCTGGGCCAGCTGGCCGCGCAGCAGCTCGGCCGGGTCGGCACTTCCGGTCTCCGGAGCCGACTCGACGAGTTGAGGCAACAGTGCCTCCGCCGGAAGGGCGACCGTGGCGGCGCAGGATGCGTCGCCGATGCGCATCGTGAAGCTGGCGACGATCATCAGGTCGGCGGTGGCCGCGGCCTGGGCGAACTGGGAGTTGTACTGGATGCCGCCGACGGTGATCGTGTGCACGAGCAGGGAACCCAGCGAGTAACGCAGGTCCTCGAGGGCGTCGTCCATGAGCCGGCGCACCAGGGCCAGCTCGATCTGGGTGAACGCCCGTTCCGGCGGCATGGTGACCGCGGTTCCGCCCAGCATGTGGCTCACCCAGGACAGGGCCGCGGAGGTCGGGAACTGCACGACGGCTTTCGCGGGGATGCCACTCACCGGGCAGAGCACCATGGCGGTCGTGGCAGGCAGCGACGACGCGTATTCGTCGTAGGTGCGCATGAGCACGTGGTCGCATTTCACCTGGGACATGACGCGCACCTTGGCGGTGAGCTGGGTGCCCCACTGGCGCGCGAAGGTTTCGAAGGCGAGTTCGAGCACCCGGGAGTGCTCGCGGGCGAGCGTTGTCGGGCGACGAAAGTCGTACACCTCGACCGTGCGCTTCGCCGAAGCGGGCACACCAATCACTGCTTGTTCCTGGACCGTCACGGTGAGGACTATCGGTCAGGGCAAACGGATGGTTAGCAGCTCAGTGTGCTTTTTCCGCGTCTTTGTCGACTTCGGTTCCCGCGGTCTCCGTGGTTTTCGTCTTTTCCGTGGTATCCACGGTTTCCGTAGTTCCCGTGTCTTCAGCAGGTTCCGTGCCGGCGGCGGTGAAACCCGAGACGATGTCGGGGATCAGCGTGCGCACCGCCTCCGGCTGGCTGGAGAGGAGCACCACGTCGACCCGTCGGTTCTGCGCCTGGGCCGCCAGATCGGCTCCCTCCGCGACCGGCCGGGCCGAGCCGTAGCCGACGGCGGAGACCCGTTCCTGACCCACGCCGCCGAACTCGACCAGGCGGCGGAGTACGGCGGTCGCCCGGCCGGCGGATAGCTCCCAGTCGGTGGGGTAGTTGGTGGTGACGCCGTGCCGGTCGGCGTGGCCCTCCACTTTCACCTCGCGGGTGTTGGCGGAGAGGATCGGCGCCACGGCGTCGAGGACCTGCACGGCCTGGCGGCTCAGGTTGGCGAGGTTGGGTTCGAAAAACGCCTCGGAGCCGATCAGCCCGATGATCAGGCCGCGGTCGTCAATGGTGAACTGCACCTCCTGGGCCACGCCCTGGGCATCCACTGCGGCCTGCAGGGCGTCCCTCACCGCGGTGAGGTCCGTGACCTCTGCCGCCGCGAGGTCGATGTCGGTGAACCCGGTCACCTCGGACTGGGCGACCTTGTCCTTGGTCACGACCACGCCCTTGGCCGTGTCGACCTTACCGACGTCGGTGGCCCCGAACCCGGTCGCGAGCGAGTTCTTCAGCTGCAGGAACTTCTCCTGGTCGACGGAAGACATCGCGAACAGCACGATGAACATGCACATCAGCACGGTGACCATATCCATGTACGACGCCATCCACCGCTCGTCGACGTGCTCGACGTGCTCCTCCTCGAGGCCCCGCCTGCGGCCGTGCCCGCGTCCGTGCCCGCTCATGCGGCCTTCGGCAGGGACGTGTCCGCCTTGTCCGCCTTGGGGCCCTTGCCTGGTTTGCCCGGTTTGCCCGGTTTGCCTGGTTTGCCTGCCCTGACGGAGGCCGGCGCGGGCACCATGGCGCGCAGTCTCTCGCCGAGGAGCCGAGGCTGGCTGCCTGCCTGCACGGCCAGCGCACCCTCCAGGAGCAGGGTCATCCGTTCGACTTCGATGTCGCTGAGGCGCTTGAGCCGGCTGCCGATCGGCAGCCAGAGGAAGTTGGCCGTGAGCAGGCCCCACAGGGTCGCGACGAACGCGGCCGCGATCATCGGGCCGAGGGTGGACGGGGTGTCGAGGTTCTCAAGCACGTGCGTGAGCGAGACGACGGTTCCGATGATGCCGACCGTGGGCGCGTAGCCGCCGAGGCTGGTGAAGAACTTGGCAGCGTTGCGGCTCTCCTTGGTAGCGGTCGCGAGCTCGTCTTCCAGCAGGATGCGCAGTTCATCGCCGTCGGTGCCGTCGGCGATGTTCTGCAGGGCGCCACGCAGGAACGGGTCGGCGACGTTGTCAGCCTCCTGCTCGAGGGCGAGCAGACCGGAACTGCGCGCCTTCTCGGCCAAGCCGACGACCTGGTCGATGACCTGCTGCGGCGGGGTGGTCTTGCCGATGAAGGCGGCGGGCACGGCTTTGAACGCGGAGATCGCGTCCCTGATCGTGCCGCCGGCGATGCCGACCGCGATGGTGGCGCCGAACACGAGAATCATCGGTGCTGGCAGAAGGATCGAGTGCAGGCTGCTGCCCTCGAGGGTGATCATGGCGAAAAGTGAGCCGAAGGCGATGGCGATTCCGACCAGGGTTGCCGGATCCATCAGAGCCTCCGCGGGCGGGCGGGAACAGTGCTGCCCGATTCGATGATTTCCTCGATCGCGTGCGGCCCCTCGACGATTTCGAGCGAACGGATGCCCGGCCGGTAGTCGGCATCCGGCGTCAGGTAGGCCAGCGAGATCACATGGGCCCGGAACCGGGCGATCTTCTCGATGACGTCGTCGAGGGTCTCCGTGACGATGAACTTGGCGCCGTCGACCATGACCAGCGTCGTGTCAGGGCTCGCGTGAATGCGCTCGATCAGGTCCGGGTTGATCGCGAACTGGCTGTTATTCAGCCGCGTCACAACGATCATGATGTCCACCCCGGGTTCAGAACGGTTCCAGCAACCGTTACGCCTCACTGTCGGCCGCCCGGCCGGGCGCGTTAGCTGCCGGCCGCATCGAGCCCGTGACCTGACCTGGAAAGCCGCACGACCACATCCGTCGCCGATTGTGGCCAACTCAGGAGATCCGTCTGGCCGAGCCGGAAATCCGGTCTGCTTCCGCACAGGTCCGCGGCGGACGGTCAACCCGGTCGCCGGATGTCCTGAGTTGGCCGCACACACGGGCACCGCCGGGGCGGCACACGCGGAAGAGTGTGGGGAGCCAGAATCTCCGTCGAACTGATTCGACGGAGATTCTGGCTCTCCTGCTTCATCTGTGGGTGTTTCGGAGCGCCTTAACGGCCGCACGCCGCTTCCTGTCTA
>NZ_PJJS01000052.1 GCF_002929845.1 Cryobacterium sp. M96 | reverse complement strand
CGTCTTCGTCGACGGCCGCATCGCCGAACAGGGCGGCCCCGAACTCGCCGACCGCCTCGAAGACGAGGGCTACGATCGCTTTCTCACCGAATCGAACGTAGGTTAGGCGCATGGTTTCCACGCTGCCCCCGGCGCGCTTCGATGAAATCGAAGAGGCGCTCAAAGACGTCATGGACCCGGAACTCGGTATCAACGTGGTCGACCTCGGGCTCATCTACGACCTGGGCTGGGACGATGAGAACGATGCCCTGATCATCCACATGACCCTGACCTCGGCCGGCTGCCCGCTGACCGATGTCCTCGAGGAGCAGACCGCCGAGGCGTTGGACGGCGTCGTCGACCAGTTCCGCATCAACTGGGTCTGGATGCCGCCGTGGGGTCCCGAGAAGATTACAGACGACGGCCGCGACATGATGCGGGCCCTCGGCTTTTCTATCTGAACTTCCCCTAACGCACGCGAAAACCCCGATCTCCTCCGGAAATCGGGGTTTTCGCGTGCGTTAGATGGACTGCCGATAGCCGAAGAACTCATGGTCGTTGTGGTACCCACCAAACCCCGCACCGATCTCAGAGAAGTCCTCAACGAACTCGATTCCCTTGATCCACTTCACCATCTTGAAACCCAGCTGCGTTTCGTTGCGCAACCGAAGCGGTGCTCCATGCCCGAAAGATAGGGTCTGCCCGTTGAGGTCATAGGCGAGCATGGTCAGTTTGTAGCTCATCTGCTCGATGGGTTGGGCGTCGTAGTACGTGCCACCGTCCGGACCCGCCGCGAAGGAATAGAAAATGACCCATTTCGCCTCGGGTTTCGGCTGCACCAGATCCAGGATCGTCTGCATTGAGATTCCGCCCCACTTCGCGACCCCTGACCACCCCTGAATACAGAAGTGCTGGGTGATCTGATCGTGATGGGGGAGACCCTGCAACTGTGCGAGGTTCAAATCGACGGGGTTCTCGACGAGCCCGTTGACCCGCAGTGTGTAGTCCGCGAAGTTGCCCGCTCGAAGCGCCTGGTATTCCTCGGAGTCCGGGTATTTGCCGTTATGCCAGAAGTACGGTGAAATGTCCTTCTCCATGTACTGGCCGGGGTTCGCGTCGATGTGTTCAAATAGGCGCTGCGCGCGACCGATCAGCGCGAAACCGACCTTCTGCACCACACGAGGATGCCGATAGGTGAAAGGCGTGGCTGCGAGCCATCCTCCGATAACGACGACCATCGAAGCCGCGAAGATCCCGATGCCGACCCACGATTCACTGTCCTGAGACGCATACATGTGGTTGAGGTTGCGCAGGGCCCCTGTGGTCATCACCAGGGTGACGTGCACAACGATGAACATGACGAACCAGCAGAGCACGAAGAAGTGCAGCGAACGGGCCACCTGGATGCTGAACACCGAGCTGATTTTGCGGAAGCGGGTCGACAGTGCGGGGGACATGCCGAGGCCGGTGACCAGGGCGAGAGGTGCCGCAATGAAAATGGTGATGAAGTAGGCGATCAGCTGCAGACTGTTGTAGTTGGTCCACCCGCTCTCGGCCGGCCAGTTCAAAGACAGGTACTGAAGGGCGGCCGACGCGGCGTTGGGGACGACGTCCCAGCTCAGCGGGACCACGCGCATCCACTGCCCCGTCGCAAAGATAAGAACGCAGAAGATGATTCCGTTGAGCAGCCAGACCGTATCGACGCCGAGGTGCCACCACCGTGCGAGACCGATGGAGTGACGGCGCCCCGGCAGCCCGACACCATCGGGCAAGGTGATTGAGTCCTCCTTCGCCGTGTAGAGCGGATCGCTCGGCACCGGCTTCTGCATGCGAAACCAGTCCTTACCCGGTGTCGAGTGCCGGGTCCAGTACAGCCGCGGATGGTCCGCCATGATGCTGACACCGGACCGGATGATGAAGATCATCATGAAGAGGTTCAGGAAGTGTTGCCAACCGACCCACGCCGGGAACCCGACCGGGGCGTTGTCGGGCAGTGCAGTCGCTCCCGGATACTGGCTCATGAAGTCCTGCACCGCGGGCATCTCCCGCAGCCCCTTGGCAATGGCGATCCCCACGATCAGCAGGACCAGTCCAATGGGTATCAACCACAGCAGATTGAACCACTTGTCCGTGCCGATCCGCACCCGCGGGGCAACGCCGTACTGGGCAGGGACCCGGCCGGCCCAGTGGTGATCCACCACGTGGTACCGCTTCGTGTCCAGTTCCTCCCGAAAACTTCTCCGCGTCCCCCCTGCTCCAATGTCTGTTGCAGGAATATTTCGATCAATCGAGTTTGTATCCATACCGTCCCCATTTGAGAAGCAGGACGCCTCCCCAACCGTGTCGGGAGTGCGATCTACAGCACCGTTATGCCCATCTCCTGCTTGCTGCCTGCAAGTATCCTCTAATTAAACGGAATATATTCCGCATTAATCCGGTTAAGCCCCCGAAGGAGTCGATCCGTGCCCTCGGCTTCTTCATTTGATCCGCATTTGATCCACTCCTGATCCACTCACGTCGAAGGGGCACCGGCCATCTGGCCGGCGCCCCTTCGACGTGTCCTGGGCGGTGATCCGATCCTGGTCACTCGTCCGATGTGTTCTCCTCCGTGCCCATTTCCCGAGCGCCCGTCTCAGCGGACGACGCCAACTCAGACGGCTCCCAATTCTCCAAATCGATCAGGGACGGGTGCGGCCAGACGTCGGTCTCACCCTCCTCGAACATGTCGCCCGCAGGGCTGATGGTTTCCTGTTCCTCATCTGAGCCGGACGGGGGAGACCCGTCCGGGTTCGGTTGGGGGTGGTGCGGCTGATTCGTGGTCCATCGTCGACCTCCTCACATTCGTGCAGCGACCGCTGCGGCTGCAGCTGCAGCCGACGGTAGGCCTCCGCCCTGTTCGCCGCGAGACGAGTGGGTGACTGCTTCACGGCGCACGTCGTGGAAGCCGGCGGATGGCCTATCGTGCGCCAGCTTCCACACGGTGCGCCGCGGGACGCGACAGGCCTGACCACCGGTCGGCATCGGATGCGGCTACGCCTTCGTGACGATGACGGACGCGGGAGTGGGGTTCGCGAACAGGTCGAGAACCGGGCAGTGCGCGTTGACGGTTGCCCGCAGCTCCTGGTAGCGCTCATCGGATTCGAGACCGGTGATGGTGATGTGGAGGCGGATCGCTGAGAAGCCGGCCCGCACGTCCTCGCTTATGCCGAACGGTCTCCGCACGTCGAGGTCGCCCTCCGCGGCAATCTCGATCTCGTCGACCTGGATGCCCAGCACCTGGGCGTTGAGGCGGTAGACGACCACCTGGCATAAGAGCAGGGCGCCGAGCGCAATCTCGACCGGGCTGGCTGCCACAGCGTCTCCGGCCAGGGTTCCGGGCTCGTCAGCGGGGAAGACATGCTTGCCGGCCGTGATGCGGGTGGCGACCGAGCCCTCGCCGGCCGCCGCGACCCGGTAGGTCAGTTTCTATTTCGACGCGTCAGCGCTGATGCGCTCACTCCAAGCGGTTCCGGCGGCGCTGAGGCGGCCAGCACGATCTTCGGCACGGGGGGAGAGTGCGGCGGGCGTCTGCACGAGTGTCATGCCTAACCATAGGAGGCCAGTCTGGCCCGGGCACCCCGCCCGGTCACACAACGTTATGGCCGAGCGCTTCCGCATGGTTCCCGGGCCGAAATGCACCCCGCTTGAACTTTATTCCAGTGTGTAGAATGAGATTCTAAGAAGAAGGGTGAAGTCCTGATGAGCATCAAATCGCGCCGGGAGGCTCAGTCGCGCGAGACCCGCACCTTGATCGTGCGGGCCGCGCTCCAGCTGATGCTTGAGCGAGGGTACATTTCCACCACTCTCGGCTCGATCGCCGCCGAGGCAGGCGTCGCGGTGCAGACCATCTACAACTCGGTCGGTGGCAAAGCCGCCGTTCTCTCCGCCGTGCTCGACCGCGCGGCCGCACGTGCACACGAACCGGAAGCCGGCCCCCCACCGCTGCGCAGTCAGATCGCCGAAGCGCGCACGGCCGCCGAGATCGTCCGAATCCTGACCGGCTGGATCGCCGACCTGAACGCCCAGACGTCCGGGGTGCACCGCGTGATCGCCCAGGCGGCCGGAGTCGATGCAGACATCGCGGAGCTGGAGGTGCGGCGTTCAGCCCAGCGACTTCTCCAGTACGGCGAGGTCGCGACCGCGCTGCGCTCACGGCACAGCCTGCGCGGGGGAGTGAGCGACCACGAGGCGGCGGCAACGGTGTGGGCGCTCGGGCATCCACAGGCCTACCGGTCTCTGGTCCTCGACCTCGGCTGGTCGGATGCCGCTTACCGGGACTGGCTGGCGAAGGCGCTCCAGGGGGCACTTTCGCTTCCCGGCGCACACCGAGGCGCAACCGATCAAATATAGTGGATAGTTGGCCCGCTTCGGCCAGAAAATTCTACGACTCCCCTGAACGGACTGTTGCTGTGCTGAGTGTGCAAAATCTCGAAATCCGAGTTGGGGCGCGCGTGCTCATGGAAGACGTCAGTTTCCGCGTTTCCGCCGGTGACAAGATCGGCCTGGTCGGTCGCAACGGGGCTGGTAAGACGACACTGACGAAGACTCTGGCGGGTGAGACAGTTCCGACCAACGGCTCGATCGACCGCACCGGTGAGATCGGCTATCTGCCCCAGGACCCCCGCTCGGGCGACCCGGACATGCTCGCTCGGACCCGAATCCTGGATGCCCGTGGCCTCGGCACGATCTCCCTGGGTCTTGCCCAGGCCGGTATCGACATGGGCAGCGACGACCCCAAGACCAGCGCCAAGGCCATGCGCACCTACGGCAACCTCACGGATGAGTTCAACGCGCTCGGCGGCTACGCGGCCGAGGCGGAAGCCGCGTCGATCGCCAGCAACCTGAACCTTCCCGACCGCATCCTCGACCAGCAGCTGCGAACCCTGTCCGGCGGACAGCGCCGCCGCATCGAACTCGCCCGTATCCTGTTCTCGGCCGCGGAAACGATGATCCTCGACGAGCCCACCAACCACCTCGACGCCGACTCCGTGGTCTGGCTGCGGGAGTTCGTCAAGAACTATCGCGGCGGATGCATCATCATCAGCCACGACATCGAGCTGGTCGGCGACACGGTGAACCGGGTGTTCTACCTCGACGCCAACCGCATGGTCATCGACATCTACAACATGAACTGGAGGAACTACCAGCGGCAGCGCGTGGCCGACGCGGACCGTCGTAAGAAAGAACGCGCCAACGCCGAGAAGAAGGCGTCGACCCTCCAGCTGCAGGCCGCGAAGTTCGGCGCCAAGGCGAGCAAGGCTGCCGCCGCCCACCAGATGGTGGCGCGCGCCGAGAAGCTCCTGTCCGGACTGGACGCCGTGCGGGCAGTCGACCGCGTCGCCAAACTGCGCTTCCCCGAGCCCGCCCCGTGTGGGCGCACCCCGCTGATGGCCACCGACCTCTCTAAGAGCTACGGCTCGCTGGAGATCTTCGCGGCCGTGGATCTGGCCATCGACCGCGGCTCGAAAGTGGTCATCCTCGGCCTCAATGGTGCGGGCAAGACCACACTGCTGCGCATGCTCGCGGGCGTGGATAAGCCGGACACCGGAGAGATCGTGCCCGGCCACGGCCTTCGGATCGGCTACTACGCGCAAGAGCACGAGACGATCGACGTCAAGCGCAGCGTGCTGGAGAATATGGTGTCCTCCTCGCCCAACATCACTGAGATGGAGGCGCGCCGGGTTCTGGGCTCGTTCCTCTTCACCGGCGACGACTCGCACAAGCCCGCCGGGGTTCTGTCCGGTGGTGAGAAGACCCGGCTGGCCCTGGCCATGATCGTGGTGTCGGGCGCCAACGTTTTGCTGCTCGATGAACCGACTAACAACCTCGACCCGGCCAGCCGCGAGGAAATCCTTGACGCCCTGGCGCACTATGCCGGGGCTGTCGTCCTCGTGAGCCACGACGAGGGCGCTGTCGAGGCGCTGAACCCCGAGCGCGTGTTGATCATGCCCGATGGCACTGAGGATCACTGGAACAAGGACTACCTTGATCTGATCATGCTCGCCTGATCACCCTTCCTGAGCACAGCACTGCCCGGGCCGACTGGCCCGGACGTTCGTGTCTCCGTGTCCTTCTGACCTGCCGATCATCTGCCGTCGATGAGCTCGTCCTCGATCTCCGAGTCGCTGCGCGGTTTGGCAGCCTGACGGCGGGCACGCTCGGCGGCGCGAACGCGCTCGTCCGGGTCGTCGAAGTTCACGGCTCGGTACTCTTGCCGGATAGCCCAACCCAGACCGACGAAGCCCATCAGGGCGAACACGAACCATTGGAATGCGTAGGACAGGTGAGGCCCCTCGTCTTTAACCGGGCGGGTGACCGCCACGGGACGTTCGTCCGGCGTCGGTTCCTCGGAAGCCATCAGCCCGTACGCGCCGGTGTACGTCGGAAGGTCCAGCCGGGTGGACACCTCGTCGAGGTTGATCGTCGCGATCTGGTCGCCCGTGGCCGATCTCCCGGCCAACGAAGGCTCACCGGCCTTGAGCCGGGCGGTGACGGTGACAACCCCCGAGGGGGCGGTTGGCACGGATGCCGGGGCGTCGGGGGTCTGCCCGGTCGGCAACCAGCCCCGGTTCACGATGAAGACCGAGCCGTCGGCGAGTAGCAGGGGAGTGAGAACCTCGAAACCCGGGTTGATATTGAGCGGGCGGTTGCGCACGATCAGCTCGTCGTCCGTCAAATACGTGCCGGTCATGACAACGGGCAGCCACTTCTGAGACGCGGAGAACGCGTCCAGGCCAGGCAGAGCCTCGGCCAAGGGAACCGGGTCCGCCGCATAGTTGGTCTCCACTTTGTTCATTTCGGAGAGTGCGTCGGAGCGGCGCGCGAGCTGCCAGAGACCGAGCCCGGAGCAGACGGCCGCAAAGAGGATGGTCAGCGCAAGGTATCCGGCCCAGCGCCGGGTGAACGCAAATTTCCAGCCGATCACGCCGGCCCGGCTTCCGGCTCTACAGCCTCAAGGGAGACCGGAAGAGGCGAGACGGCTAATGGGAAGTCTCGGCTGGCCAGGAAATCGCGGAGGTAATCGACGTGAAGGTCGCAGGCCAGCCAGGTCTTCACGCGGTCTTGAGCGTGAATACGGGGATTGCGCCAGTCCAACCGCCAGTCGGCGTTCTCACGACAGCCGGCGCGCGAGCAGTTCGTCGTTTCGAGATCGGCGCCGAGGCCGATCACGTTCCGCTCTCGTCATTGTCCGGTCCACGAGGCGGCGCCCGGAACACCTGCACGGCTCCCGGTCGGACGACCGTGGACGCCACGGCGCCGCCCTGAACGTTCGCAAAGACGACCGCGAAGTAGGGAAGGGCGATCGCGCCGATGGCGCAGACGAGCAGCCACCAGCCCTGGACGAAGAGCATCAGCACGATGCAGACCATCCGGATGCCCATGGCGATCGAGTATTTGATCATCCGGGCACGACGCAGCTCCTCGGGTGATGGGGGGAGCGAGGTGATCGACTGCTGCTTCATGGATGCCATCGATTCGGTCAGTCGGGGGAGTTTTCCCTGTAAATTCTACGTCTCGTCGGACTTAAACGTAGACGCCCTAAACTGGAAAACACGTGCGTACGGCTGTTCGTTCGCTGAGAAAAAGAGATTGGACCCAGCATGACGACTGGCAGAACTGTCCTTGTCACCGGGGGAAACCGCGGCATCGGATTCTCTATCGCGGAGGAGTTCATCAGGCAGGGACACCGCGTCGCGGTCACCGCCCGCTCTGGGGACGGCCCCAGCGGCAGCCTGACGGTGCGCGCGGATGTGACGGACGCCGCATCCATCGACGCCGCGTTCACCGAGATCGAGGCGGCGCTCGGCCCCGTCGAGGTGGTTGTCGCCAACGCGGGCATCACCAGGGACATGCTGCTGATGCGCATGAGCGAAGACGACTTCACCTCGGTCATCGACACCAACCTCAGCGGCGCCTTCCGAGTCGTGAAGCGTGCGTCCAAGGGGATGCTCAAGGCCCGGTTCGGCCGCATCGTGCTGATTTCCAGCGTGGTCGGCCTGTACGGCTCCGCGGGACAGGTCAACTACTCCGCCTCGAAGAGCGGTCTGATCGGCCTCGCCCGTTCGGTGACCCGTGAGCTGGGCGGGAGGGGCATCACGGCCAACGTCGTCGCACCGGGTTTCATCGAAACCGATATGACCGCAAAACTCTCCGAGTCGCAGCAGGCCGACTACAAGCGCAGCATCCCGGCGGGACGATTCGCGACTCCGGTCGAGGTGGCTCGGGTTGTCACCTGGCTTGCCGGGGACGACGCCGGGTACATCTCCGGCGCGGTCATCCCCGTCGACGGCGGACTGGGGATGGGGCACTAACCGCGCAGACCGAGTATCGGCAGGACCTGGCTCAGGTCGCGGGTATCCAGGGCCAGGTCCGCCTGCGCCCTCACGATCGGTTGCGCGTTGAAAGCGATGCCCAGACCGGCTGCCCGCATCATCGTGAGGTCGTTTGCTCCGTCGCCGACGGCGACGGTCTGGGGCAGGGCTACGCCCTCGAGGGCGGCCCACTCCCGCAGGGCCGCGGCCTTGGCGGCGGCGTCGATGACGGGTCCGACCAGGCCGCCGGTGAGGCAACCGTCGGCCACCTCCAGCCGGTTCGCCCGCCAGTGATCGAGGCCGAAGGCGGCAGCGAGCGGGTCGAGCACCTCGTGGAAGCCGCCCGATACCACCCCGATTCTGCTGCCCCGGGCGTGCAGGCCGTCGATGAGTTCCTGCACCCCGGGAGTCGGGCGGACGAGCCGCCCGACCTCCGCGAAAACATCCGTGGACAGTCCGGCCAGAGTCTTGACCCGGAGCCGTAGACTCTGCGCGAAATCGATCTCGCCGCGCATGGCCTGCTCGGTCACCTCGGCGACGAGAGCCAGCGAGCCGGCCGCATCCGCGAGCAGCTCAATGACCTCATCTTCGATCAGGGTGGAATCGGCGTCCAGGACGACGAGGAAACGAACGAACTCGGTCACGGGTGGACGTGGACTCCCTTGCCGACGACGGTGATGCCGGACTCGGTGACGCTGAAGCCCCGTGCGCGGTCCCGCTCACGATCAATGCCGACTTCCGCTCCGGCGGCGACCACCACGTCCTTGTCCAGAATCGCCCGACGCACGGTCGCACCGGGTTTGATCTGCACCCGGTCGAAGACGATCGAGTCCACCACCTGGGCGCCGGAATCGATGGCGGCCCAGGGGCCGAGAACACTGCGTTCGATGTGCGCTCCCGAAATGACGCAGCCGAGGGAAACGATCGAGTCGATCATGGTGCCGAGGAAGCCGCGTCCGTCCCGGACGAACTTCGCCGGCGGAGAGTTGAGCTGCTGGCTGAAGATGGGCCACTTCTGGTTGTAGAGGTTGAAAACGGGCAGTGCGCTGATCAGGTCCTGGTGTGCCTCGAAGAAGGAGTCGATGGTACCCACGTCGCGCCAGTAGTCGCAGTCGCGGTCGGTGGATCCGGGGACGTCATTGAGCTTGAGGTCGTAGACGCCGGCCTCACCGCGGGACACGAAGTCGGGAATGATGTCGCCACCCATGTCGTGGCTCGAGTCGGCGCGTTCGCCGTCGCGCAGGACGGCCTCGATCAGCGCCTCCGTGTTGAAAACGTAGTTGCCCATGGACGCGAAGACCTCGTGCGGGGCATCGGCGAGGCCGACGGCATCCTTCGGCTTCTCGCGGAAATCACGGATGCGGTCCGGCGTCGCCGCGTCGACCTCGATGACGCCGAACTGGTCGGCCAGACCGATCGGCTGACGGATGGCCGCGACGGTTGCGGCGGCTCCGGAGGCGATGTGAGCCTCGATCATCTGGCTGAAGTCCATCCGGTAGACGTGGTCGGCTCCGACGACGACGACGATGTCGGGCTTCTCGTCATGGATCAGGTTGAGGCTCTGCAGGATCGCGTCCGCGGATCCGCTGAACCAGCGCTTGCCGAGGCGCTGCTGCGCCGGCACCGATGCGATATAAGAGTTGAACAGGCCACCAGAAACGTGCCAGGTCTGGGAGACGTGACGGTCAAGGCTGTGGGACTTGTACTGGGTGAGAACCACGATCTGGGTGAGGCCCGAATTGATCAAATTCGACAGCGCGAAGTCGATCAGCCGGTAATGACCCCCGAAAGGAACGGCCGGTTTCGCACGGTCCTCCGTCAACGGCATGAGCCGTTTTCCTTCTCCGCCGGCGAGCACGATTCCAAAGATCTTCTTTGACTGCATGTCTTTACAGTAGAGCCATTCGTCACGTCGATCCAGCACGAGTGGGTGTGCCTCCGGCCAGCCTGCGCTAGCTTTGCCTCATGCGAGTGGATCTGTTGACCAAGGAATACCCCCCGGAGATTTATGGCGGAGCAGGCGTGCATGTGGCGGAGCTTGTGAAGGCCCTTCGCACCGGCATCGACGTCTCCGTGCGATGTTTCGGCGCGCTCCGCGACGCCGTCGACACCCACGCGTATGAGGTGCCGGCGGAACTGGCCGGCGCGAATGCGACGCTGGCCACGCTCGGCGTCGACCTCCAGATGGCGCAGGACGTGCAGGGCGCCGACATCGTGCACTCCCACACCTGGTACGCCAACGGCGCCGGTCACCTCGCGAAGCTCCTGCACGGGATCCCGCACGTTGTGACCGCGCACAGCCTCGAGCCGCTCCGCCCGTGGAAGGCCGAGCAGCTCGGCGGAGGCTACCGGGTCTCCAGCTGGATCGAACGCACCGCCTTCGAAGCCGCGGATGCCGTCATCGCCGTCAGCGGTGGGATGCGCCGCGACATCCTGCGCAGCTATCCAGCACTTGACGCTGCTCGGGTGCACGTCGTCTACAACGGCATCGACCTCGAACGGTGGAAGCCCACGGACGACCGGGACACCGTGCGGGCACTGGGCATCGACCCGGACCGGCCGGCCGTGGTCTTCGTGGGCCGCATCACCCGGCAGAAGGGGCTTCCCTACCTGCTCCGCGCGGCAGCCCTGCTGCCACCGGAGGTGCAGCTGGTGCTCTGCGCCGGCGCCCCCGACACCCCGGGCATCCTGGCCGAGGTCACGGCCGGGGTCGAGGCCCTCCAGCGCGAACGCTCCGGCGTGGTCTGGATCGATCGCCTCCTGTCGCAGCACGACCTGGCCGCCGTGCTCACTGCCGGCACCGTCTTCGTTTGTCCGTCGGTCTACGAACCGCTCGGCATCGTCAATCTGGAGGCTATGGCCTGCGGGCTGCCGGTCGTCGGGACGGCCACCGGGGGCATCCCCGAGGTGGTCGCCGACGGCGTGACCGGCCGGCTCGTGCCCATCGACCAGGCCACCGACGGAACCGGAACTCCCATCGATGCCGACCTTTTCGTCTCAGACCTGTCGCGCACCCTGATCGAGGTCCTCGCCGACCCGGCCAACGCCGCCGCGATGGGCCGAGCCGGCCGGGTCAGGGCCGAGCAGATGTTCAGCTGGACCCAAATCGCCACCCGCACCCGGGAGATCTACGCCTCACTACTCTGAGTCGGGCTCCGACTAACCGCCCAAACGGGTGCTGCAGGAATGCCCGGCACCCGTTTCGCGTGTCTGGGCATCGGCGGCGGCAGATAACATGGCTTTATGGTCAACGTTCTCCACTTCACCGACGTCTCCGTCGTCCGGGATGGCACACCCATCCTCGACTCAGTGAACTGGAGTGTTGATGACGACCAGCGCTGGGTGATCCTGGGCCCGAACGGCGCCGGCAAGACCACGCTGCTGCAGATCGCCGCCGCCCTCATCCACCCGTCGAGCGGAAGTGCCGTGGTTCTTGACGAACCGATCGGACGCACCGACCTCTTCGAGCTGCGGCCGCGGATCGGGTTCGCCTCGACGGCGATGGCCCGCCGGGTCCCCGCGAACGAGAAGGTCCTCGATGTGGTGATGACGGCCGCGTACTCCGTCACCGGGCGCTGGACCGAAGAGTACGAAGCCATCGATGAGCGCCGCGCCCAGCGGGTGCTGGGCGAGTGGAAGCTCGATACTCTGTCCGACCGTAAGTTCGGCACGCTGAGCGACGGCGAGCAGAAGCGGGTGCAGATCGCGCGGTCCATCATGACCGACCCCGAGGTTCTGCTTCTGGATGAGCCGGCCGCCAGCCTCGACCTCGGCGCGCGCGAGGAACTGCTGCAGCTCCTCGGCGGCTACGCGAGCGAGTCGGGGTCGCCGGCGATCATCATGGTCACCCACCACGTCGAGGAAATCCCCCTCGGCTTCACGCACGTCCTGCTCCTGTCCAACGGCCGCATCGTCAGCGCCGGGCCCATCGCCGACGCGCTGACCGCGGAGTCACTGACCGAGGCGTTCGGTCTGTCCATCGAGTTGCACGAGACCGACGGACGTTTCAGCGCCCGCGCGATCTGACCGCCACCGGATGGCGGTCACAGCCAGTGGATTCTGCTAAACTTGACAGTCGGTCCTCGGGCCGCACGGTTTTTTCTGCCGCACCTGGCGAGTCTGTACTCGCTAATCGAAGCGCAACTCACCAATCGAACAGCAATAAGGAAGTCTTCATGAAGTCTGACATTCACCCCACGTACGCTCCCGTGGTTTTCCGCGACCTCGCGTCGGGTGCGACGTTCCTTACCCGTTCGACGGTCTCCAGCTCCAAGACCATCGAGTGGACCGACGGAACCACGTACCCGGTCATCGACGTTGAGATCTCGTCGGAGTCGCACCCGTTCTACACCGGCAAGCAGCGGATCATGGACTCCGCCGGCCGCGTCGAGAAGTTCAACTCGCGTTACAAGGGCTTCGGCAAGTAGAACCGCGCCATACCGCGGCATCCTGCACATCGAAAGGGCGACCAGCTTCGGCTGGCCGCCCTTTCGATGTTGCTGCTCTGGGTCTGGTGTCGCTGTTGCTCGGGTGCTGCCGGGTCAGCGTTCGGGCCAGCCGCCCGCCGCGACGAACGCGGGGTCGCGTTCGCGGCGCATGTAGGCCTGGAAGCTTTCCGCCTGCTGCACGGACCACTGTGCCTGGAGCAGGTGCAGCTCGCCGACTGTGACCGGCAGGGTCTTCAGATGCGCCCGGGCGATGGCCTGGGCTACTCGGCCGGCCGCGATCGCATCCGCCCCGGAGTCGTGCGCGTCATCGAGGGGCACACCGTAGAACGCACTGGTCACTGCAAGGGTGCGCTTGCCCTTGCGGTACCGGTCGAGGGCCTTGTCGATGACGAGCGGGTCGACCACCGGCGACGGTGAGACCAGCGGGGCAACCCCGTAGCGAATCGACTCGCGGTTGAGCAGGGTGAGGTCGTAGGGCGCGTTGTACGCCACCAGAGGAAGACCCCGGGCGAGGTGCTCCCGGATCGTCGCGACGATCTCGGCCACCCCGTCGGCGGCGACCCGGCCGTTCGCGGCGGCATGCTCGGTCGTGATGCCGTGCACGGTGGTGGCCTGGGCCGGGATCTCGATTCCGGGATCCAGGAGCCAGTCCACGCGTTCGAGCACCTCCCCGGTCACATCGATGATCGCGACGGTGGCCGACACAATGCGGCTCGTCTCCACGTCGATGCCGGTCGTCTCAAGGTCGAAAACGGCGAGGGTGTCACTCCAGTTGCTCATGGGGAAAGCCTAGGGCCGACCACCGTCATCCCCGGGCGCCTCGGGCGTCGGCCCGCTGGCAGGCCGGCCAGCACCGAGTCTTCGATCCGAAAGGCGATCGGGTTGTGGGAAAAGCAGTTGAGGTCCGGCTGGTTCAAGAAGAAGCGGTGGTCGTGGAACCGGCGCCGCACGGAGTCGAGGGCCCAGTTCGAGTTCTCCGTGTCTCTGTGGAGATGCGTCCGGCGTAGTCACCGGTCCCGTCGCCGTTGCGGTCTCCGAAGGAGCGCACCATCAGCTCGGAGGACACGGCGCGGCGGTACCAGCGCGGGTCCCGGGTGACGCTTGATCGGGGCGGTGAAGCTCATTGCGTTCCCTCCCGCCCGAGGGCGTCCGGCGACAGCCGTCGGCCGCCCTAAACTTGGGACGATGAATGTTCCTTCGCCCTACGATTCGCAGCTCGTCCGGATCCCTGTCAGGGTCCGGGACGTCCCGATGCTGGGCAGCGAAACGCGGTATTGGGAGTACGGCGATCCAACCGCGCACACCACCATCGTGATGGTGCACGGCTTCCGCGGCGACCACCACGGCTTGGAGCCCGTGGTCGCCCAGCTTCCTGGATTCCGCATGATCTCACCGGACCTTCCCGGTTTCGGCGAGTCCGGCGTGCTCCAGGGGTGCCGACACGACATCGCGGGCTACGGCCGGTGGCTGGCCGAGTTCGTGGCAGCTCTGGGTCTGACCGGGCGCAGGGTGGTGCTCGGGCACTCGTTCGGGTCGATCATCGTCGCGGCATCCGTCGCAGGGGGACTGCACGCCGACGACGTGGTTCTGGTGAACCCCATCGCCGCACCTGCCCTGGCCGGGCCGCGCGGCATCCTCACCCGCTTGGCGGTGTTCTACTACCGGGTGGCCGCGCGTCTGCCCGAACGGCTCGGCTTTGCCCTGCTGCGCAACCGCGTCATCGTCCGCGTGATGAGCGTGACCATGGCGAAGACGGGGGACCCCGAGCTGCGCCGTTGGATCCACAACCAGCACGACCGCTACTTCTCCGCCTTCGCGGATCGCCGGGTTGTGCTGGAAGCCTTCACCGCATCGGTCGGCTCCGACGTCAGCGAGTTCGCCGGTCGCATCCCGCAGCGCACGCTGCTGATCGCGGCGGAGAAAGACGACATCACGCCGGTCGCAGCGCAATACCGGCTGCAGAAGCTGTTTCCCGATGCCACCCTGCAGGTGATCCCCGACGTCGGCCACCTGATCCACTACGAGGTGCCGGCGCAGGCGGCGGACGCCCTGCGCCGCTTCCTCGGCGCAAGGGAGACGAAGTGAGAATCGTCTTCGATTGCCGTTACACCCGATTCGACCGGCACGACGGCATCAGCCGGTACACGGCCGGGCTGGTCACGGAATTGGGCAAGCTCCACCCGGTCACCATGCTGATCAATGACCACCGGCAGCTCGACCTGCTTCCGGATCTGCCCTGGCAGCTCGTGAGTGCCCCGACCAGCATCCGGGAGCCGTTCATCGCCCTCCAGATCAACCAGCTGAAGCCCGACGTCGTGTTCTCTCCGATGCAGACGATGGGATCCTGGGGCCGGAAGTACCGGCTGCTCCTCACCGTGCACGACCTGATCTACTACCGCAATCGCACCCCGCCGCGGGACCTGCCCGGTTTGCTGCGCCTGATTTGGCGGCTGTATCACCTATCGTGGTGGCCGCAGCGGATGCTCCTGAACCGGGCCGACGGCGTCGTCACCGTCTCCGAGACTACCCGGGACCTGATCCGGGACAACCGTCTGACGCGGCGGCCGGTCACGGTCATCCACAACGCCGCCGACACGCGGTCGACGCCGCCCGCCGGACGTGCCGCTGCGGAAACGGGTCGCCTGGTCTACATGGGCTCGTTCATGCCGTACAAGAACGTGGACACTCTGGTGCGCGCAGCCGCGGAACTACCGGGCCATGAGCTCCACCTGATGAGCCAGGTGAGCGACCAGGAACGGGAACGCCTGACCGCCCTGGCGCCGCAGGCGACGCTGGTGTTCCACAACGGCGTCACCGACGAGGAGTACCTGCGGGTGCTGGGCTCCGCGACCGCGCTGGTCACGGCGTCTCTGGACGAGGGCTTCGGCATCCCGCTCGTCGAGGCGATGAGCCTCGGCATCCCCGTCGTGGTGAGCGACATCCCGATCTTTCGCGAGATCGGCGGCGACGCTGCGCTCTACTTCGACCCGGCCAGCACCGACGCGCTCGCCCTGGCCGTGCGGCGGCTGGGCGCGGGGGAGTGGGCGGCCCGCTCCACAGCCTCCGTCATCGAGGCGGAACGCTTCACCTGGCGCGATTCGGCCCGGCGGCTCCTGGAACTGCTCACCGGCACCGATACCGCGGATGACTCCGGCACGCGGACCGAGACGGCTACGGGCCCCGGCATCGACGCGGAGCAGCCGGTTCAGCCTGTGTAGTGCGTGTTCTCGGCTCGGCCGCGCAGGGTGGCGTCGAAATGCGTCAGCCCCAGCCGACCGTCCCGCCAGACGAAGTCGTGCACCGAGCCGTTGGCGATGATCTCGTTCTGGCGCGGCCGTTCCCCGGCCGTGCTATGGCGCAGCAGGGTTCCGATCACCCCGCCGTGACAGACGACCAGCACAGACTGTCCGGGGCGCGCGGCGGCCAGCAGCCCGAAGGCCGGCAGCACCCGGTCGAGCACCTCCTGGCGCGTCTCGAGGCCGGGAACGGGCACGTCGTCGGGAAAGCGACGCTGTCGTTCGGCGAACGTGAGTCCCTCGATCTGGCCGTGATGGCGCTCGGTGAGCTCCGGAATGACCTCCGGGCTCGGCAAGCCGAGCTCGCCGGCGATGATCCGGGCCGTCTCGTAGGCACGGACCAGAGGGCTCGTCACGATGGTGTCCCAGCGCCGGGATCTCAACCTCAGGCCTGCCTCGGCGGCCTGCGCCCGGCCGGTCGAGTTGAGGGGGATGTCTGTGCTGCCCTGGATCCGCGTGTGCAGGTTCCACTCGGTCTGTCCGTGCCGCACGATCGAAAGTCTGGTCATCCTGCCGTTTCCGTTGTCGCGGGGGTGGGGGTGGTGGTGGACCGGGCCTGTTTCACGCCGGTGCGCCGGCGAGGCGGTCGGCCAGCCCCGCCAGCGACTCCGACGTGCCCGCCTCCAGCTTGAGCAGTGCCCGGCCGTCGCCCTTGGTCTCGCCGCGGTTGATCACGACGATCGGCAGCTTGCGGCGCCGGGCCTGTTCCAGCAGACGGATGCCCGAGTTCACAAACAGGGACGAGCCGGCGATGACCAGGGCCTCCGCACCGGTGACGAGCGCCGTGGCCTCGGTGAACTTCACCGTCGGCACCAGCTCGCCGAAGAAGACGACGTTGGGCTTGAGCATACCGCCGCAGACCGTGCAGTCGGGAATGGTGAAACCGTCGATGTCGGACACCTCCGCATCGCCGTCGGGGGCTGTGCGCACGTCGCCCGGTGTCATCAGTGTCGGGTTGGCCGCTTCGAGGCGCGCGGCCACACTGTCGCGGCCGAATGCCTGACCGCAGTCCAGGCAGACGACGAGGTCCAACGACCCGTGCAGGTCCACGACGTGCCGCGACCCGGCGCGGGTGTGCAGGCCGTCCACGTTCTGCGTGATGACCCCGCTGATCAGTCCGCTCTGCTCCAGCCGGGCGAGGGACCGGTGCCCGAGGTTGGGCTCCGCAGAGCGGAACCGGTGCCAGCCGAGGTGGCTGCCGGCCCAATAACGCTTGCGCGCCCGCTCGTCGCCGACGAAGGTCTGAAAGTTCATCGGGGTGCGCACGGGGGCACCCTTCCCACGGTAATCGGGAATGCCGGAATCGGTGCTCAGACCGGCTCCGGTCAGCACCGCGATGTGGCGACCGCGGAGCACCTCGGCCACGGCATCCAGAGCGGCGGCAGCGGCGCCGATGGCGACCGGAAGCGTTTCGGTGGTCATGGAGCTCCATCCTGTGTACACCGAGTCTAAACTCGCCGGTTTTCGACTGGGGGAGGGAACTGGCAGGCTGGACGGATCATCCCCGTGAAAGGCGTCCCGCTGTGCAGATCGTCCCCATCGAAAACCTTGACCTGCCCGGTCTCGCCGACTACTCGCGCTTGACAGATGTCGCGCTCCGCCGTGTCTCCGAACCGGCCGGCGGGCTGTACATCGCCGAGTCCAGCAAAGTCATCACCCGAGCCCTCGCGGCCGGCCACCGCCCGCGGTCCGTGCTACTGCAGCAGCAGTGGCTGCCCGACGTGCTGCCGCTGCTCGCGGACTGGCCGGACGTGCCCGTGTACGTCGGCGCGGCATCCGTTCTCGAACGGCTCACCGGCTACAACCTGCACCGCGGTGCGCTGGCGGCGATGCACCGCCCGGATCTGGCGCCGGTGCACGAGGTGATCCGGGACGCGCGGCGCATTGTGATCCTCGAGGACATCGTGGACCATACCAACGTGGGCGCCATTTTCCGCTCGGTCGCCGGTCTCGGCGCGGACGCCGTCCTGATCACGCCGCGCTGCGCAGACCCGCTCTACCGGCGCAGTGTGCGGGTGAGCATGGGCACGGTGCTTCAGGTGCCGTGGACCCGACTGCCGGAATGGAGCGAGGCCGCCCCGATGCTGCACGGGGCCGGTTTTCACCTCGCGGCCCTGGCACTGTCCGACGACGCTGTCAGCCTCCCGCAGTTCGCCGGGAACGCGCCGGAACGGCTGGCCCTGATTCTCGGCGCCGAGGGCGATGGGCTCAGCACCCAGGCTCTCTCGGCCGCCGACACCGTCGTGACGATCCCCATGCTCCACGGCGTCGACTCGCTCAATGTGGCCTCGGCCAGCGCCGTCGCGCTGTACGCTCTGCGCGTCTGAACGCGGGCGCTTGGTAGAGTCGTCGGATGCCACTGACCCGACGCCAAACGTTCCTTCGCCGTCGGGTTGCCTTCGCGGCGGCACTGGTTCTCACCCTGGGCGGGGTCGGCTACCTGGCCGGCACGGGGCTGGCCCCGGTGCCGGCCGCGGCCGTCGAACTGATCGAACCGGCCGCGCTCACCCAGCCGGCCGCCGAGCTGATCTGGCCGGATGCCGGTGCGGGCGCCATCGGTGCGGTCGGCTACCCGGGGCTGCTCGGTTCCACCGGCGACCAGGAATCGATGCCGATCGCGAGCATCACGAAGATGGTCACCGCACTCGTGCTGCTCGAGGAGAAACCCCTGAGCCTGAACGAGCCCGGCCCGGACATCCGGTTCACCGACGACGACGTCGACATCTACTACGACGTGCTGGCCGAGGACGGCTCGGTCGCGCCCGTGTCCGCCGGCATGGTGCTCAGCCAGCGTGAGGCCTTCGAGGCCATGCTCCTGCCCTCCGCGAACAACTACAGCATTTCACTGGCGATCTGGGCATTCGGTTCCGTGGATGCCTACCTGGCGGAGGCCGAAACCTGGCTGGCCGCGAACGGTCTGACCGACACCGCGGTGGCCGACACCAGTGGGCTGTCGCCGGCCAGCGTGAGCAGTCCGGGCGACCTGGTCAAGATCGGCAAGCTTGTTTTGGCCGACTCCGTCCTGGCCGAGATCGTGTCCATGGAGACGTCCGACCTGCCGACCGTCGGCACGGTAACCAACACCAACAAGCTCCTCGGCTCCAACGGTGTCACCGGGATGAAGACCGGAACCACGGACGAGGCAGGCGCCTGCCTCCTGTACTCGGCCGACTTCACGGTCGGCGGCGAGACCATCACCCTGGTCGGCGTCATGCTCGGCGGCGACACTCATCCCGAGCTGAATGCGTCGATCGTGGACCTGCTCGACAGCGTCGAACCCGGTTTCCGCGCGGTAAGCCTGGCCGACAAGGGTGCCGCCTACGCGACTTACGCCACCCAGTGGGGGCAGAAGAGTCGGGCGGTCGCCGCGGAGGCGGCCTTCGCCGTGGTCTGGTCGGACACGCCCATCACGGCCGTTCCGGCGGCGCGCCCGGTCACCCTCGGGGAGGTCGGCGACTCGGCCGGTGCGATCGACTTCCAGGTGGGGGAGACCACGGTGAGCGTGCCGCTGGTGCTCGAGCGCGAGCTGACCGACCCGGGTGCCGCCTGGCGCTTCACCCACCCGGCCGAGCTGGCCGCGGGCTAGTCGCACGTGAGGCCGGGCCGAGCCCGCGCGTGTGGCCAACTCAGGACATCCGTCGCCTGCACTCACCGGCCACTGCGGACCAGTGCCGAACCGGTGACGATGCCCGCCCCAGCCGGTCGGATCTCCTGAGTTAGCCACATTTCCGGCCGGATCCGAAGCAGCGCCTGTCGGGTTCAGGCCCACCTCTCGCGCTCCGCCCCGTAGCCCCGTTGCCCGAACGAATTCGACGGAGTTTTTTCTCAAACTCGGCCGTAATCAATCGGAAACCCGCATTTTCGCCAGAATCTCCGTCGAATTGGTTCGACACCGGACGCTGGTGACCGGACGCTGGTGACCGGACACCGTCGGCCGGACGCCGGGCGGCGCGGGCTCGCCGCCGCCGAGCCGGTCTAGTGCCGGGGCTGGCTGAACGGCCGGGCATCTGGGCGCTTGGGCAGCACGTGGTCGCCGGAGGACTGGTGCCGGATACGGCGCAGAACCCACGGCAACAGGTACTCCCGCGCCCACTGCATGTCCTCCGTGCGGGCCTCCCGGAAGGTGCGCCCTGGCATTGGCTCGGGCTTCCGGGGTTCGAGGGCATTGGGCACGTTGAGATCGGAAAGCACCATCCGGGCGACGGTATGGTGGCCGAGGGCGTTCAGGTGCAGCCGGTCCGCAGACCACATGCCGGCATCTTGAATCTCGGTCAGCGACCAGAGGTCGGCGACGACACAGTCATACTTCGTCGCGACCGCGCGCAGGTTCTCGTTATAGATCGCGATCTTGCCCCGAATACCACGGAAAACGGGGGAGAAGCCCACATCGGCGCCCGTAAACAGCACGATGGTGGCGTTATCGCGACTCAGCCGGAGCACCTGCTCCTCGACCCGGGCGGCGATGAGGTCGGGGTCGGATCCCGGCCGGAGTACGTCGTTGCCGCCCCCGGAGAAGGTGATCAGATCCGGATGCAGCGCAAGCGCCGTCTCCACCTGTTCCACGCTGATCTGGCGGATCAGCTTGCCCCGCACGGCGAGGTTCGCGTAGGCGAAGTCCGGTGTGCCCTGGCTGAGCACCTCAGCGACCCGGTCCGACCAGCCCCGGTTCCCACCCGGACTCGTCGGCTCGGGATCACCCACCCCCTCGGTGAAGGAGTCCCCGAGGGCGACATAGCGGGACCACGGATGCATCGGCGTCGTCATTGCTCCATTCTCCCCCCGCATCACGGCAGTCCGTTCACCGGGTAAGTTCGTATGACGTGAATACTCCACCCCCTTTCGGTCCTGCCCAGGGGACGAGTGCAGCCGAGCATCTCTCGCCTTCGTTCCCGGAGCGTGCCGCGTGGGGCACGGCCGGCAAATTGCGGGCCTGGCAGGCGGAAGCGCTGGAAGCGTATTTCGTGCACCAGCCGCGTGATTTCCTCGCCGCGGCGACGCCGGGCGCCGGCAAGACCACCTTCGCCCTGCGGCTCGCCGCCGAGCTGAAGGCCCGCCGACTGATCGACAGCATCACGGTGGTCGCGCCCACCGAGCACCTCAAGCGCCAGTGGGCGGATGCCGCGGCGCGGGCGGGCATCCGGCTCGACCCCAACTTCAAGAACGCCAACGGTCGCTACGGCAACCACTACCACGGCGTTGCCGTCACCTACGCCCAGGTGGCCAGCCGGGCGGCGCTGCACCGGCAGCTGACCCAGTCCAACCGCACCCTTGTAATCCTGGACGAGGTGCACCACGGCGGGGACGCGCTGAGCTGGGGTGACGCAATCCGGGAGGCGTTCGAGCCGGCCACCCGCCGCCTCTCGCTCACCGGCACCCCGTTCCGATCGGACACCTCGCCGATCCCGTTCGTGAGTTACCTGCCCGACGAGCACGGCATCCGTCTGTCCCAGAGCGACTACAACTACGGGTATGGCCGGGCCCTCGAAGATGGCGTCGTGCGCCCGGTCATGTTCATGGTCTACGCCGGGCATATGAAGTGGCGCACCCGCGCCGGCGACGAGATGGAAGCCAAACTCGGCGAGGGTAACACCAAGGACATCACCTCCCAGGCCTGGCGCACCGCCCTGGAACCCACCGGGCAGTGGATCCCCGCAGTGCTGCGCGCCGCCGATTTGCGCCTCACCCAGGTGCGCCACGGCATCCCGGATGCTGGTGGCCTCGTCATCGCCACCGACCAGACCATGGCGCGCGCGTACGCGGCCATCCTGCAGGAGATCTCGGGGGAGTCGGTGACCGTCGTACTCTCCGATGAGAAGGAGTCGAGCGACCGGATCGACGAGTTCGCGCACAACACCTCGCGCTGGATGGTGGCCGTGCGGATGGTGTCGGAGGGGGTCGACGTGCCGCGCCTGGCCGTGGGCGTCTACGCGACCAGCGCCTCCACACCGCTTTTCTTCGCGCAGGCCATCGGCCGGTTCGTGCGGGCCCGGCGCCGCGGTGAGACGGCGTCCATCTTCCTGCCCAATGTGCCCAGCCTGCTCAGCCTGGCCAACGCGCTCGAGCTGGAGCGCGACCACGCCCTCGACCGCAGCAACCGCGACGACGGCGACGACGGCATGTACAACCCCGAAGACGCCATGGTCGCCGACGCCAACAAGTCGGAGAAGGCCTCCGACGACCTCGGCGAGGAATTCACCTGGCAGGCCATCGATTCCCAGGCCACCTTCGACATGGTGATGTTCAACGGCGACGAGTTCGGCGAGCTGGCGGAACCGGGCACCGACGAGGAGTTCGACTTCATTGGCATCCCCGGTCTGCTCGAGCCTGAGCAGGTCTCCGAGCTGCTGCGTCAGCGCCAGCACCGGCAAGCCAAGCGCTCCACCGACCGACGCAAGGATCCCGTCACCGGCGAGGTCGCCCCGGTGGACCCGCCACCGCTCTATCGCACGCTCAAGGAGCAGCGCACGCTGCTGGCGAGCCTGGTGGGCATGTGGTCGAAGCTCGCCGGCGA
Source organism: Cryobacterium sp. M96 (assembly GCF_002929845.1). GTDB lineage: Bacteria > Actinomycetota > Actinomycetes > Actinomycetales > Microbacteriaceae > Cryobacterium > Cryobacterium sandaracinum. The sequence continues at coordinate 180,235 of NZ_PJJS01000052.1, read as the reverse complement.
ACCCCACGGCATGGTGCACGCCGAACTCCGGCGCGAGTGCGGCGGGCCCGCCGTCGCACAGGCCAGCGTCACCCAGTTGCAAAAACGGATCGACCTGCTCCGCCGCCGCCTCGGCCGCAGCTGACCCGCGGCGGAACCGCATCTGAGCGTCGCGGGTGCCCGTTCCGGGCGGGAGCGACCCGCTGAACGGCTACTCTCGACCGAATCGGCCTCTCAGGCGACGGCGTCCTGGGGTTCGGCGGCCGCGGTGTTCGGCACCACGACCTTCGCCCCGTCGGGAGTGACGTCCGTCACTACGTCCAAGGCGGCGAGGATGTCGGCGAGCAGGTCGTCGACGTGCTCGAGGCCGATCGAAAGGCGCACGATCCCGGCACCGGGCCGGGCGCCGGCCTCGACCGGGCGGTGGGTCAGGGAGGCCGGATGCTGCACGAGCGAGTCCACGCCGCCGAGGGAGACCGCGTGCGTGATCAGCGTGCAAGCCTCGGTGAAGCGCACGGCCGCATCGAAACCACCCGCGAGGTCGAGGGCGATGATAGACCCGGCCCCGTTCGCCTGACGGCCCAAAAGCCCCAGCGGGTCCTGCCCGGGCAGCCCTGGGTATAGTACCCGGGCCAGTGCGGGGTGACCCGCGAGGCGCTCCGCGACGGCGCCGGCGGTTGCTTGTTGGGCGCGCACACGCACCGGCAGCGTGCGCAGCCCCCGGTGCAGCAGATACGCGGCGAACGGATGCAGCACACCGCCGGTCAGGGCCCGCACCTGGCGCAGGCGCACCATCCAGTGCTCGGGGCCGGAGACCGTGCCGCCCATCACGTCTCCGTGGCCGCCCAGGAATTTGGTCGCACTGTGCAGCACCAGCGTGGCGCCCGAATCGACCGGGCGCTGAAGCACCGGGGTGGCGAACGTGTTGTCGACCAGCACCGGCACGCTGCCGGCCGCCGCGACCACGGCACGGATGTCGGTCAGCGCCAGCGTCGGGTTCGCTGGGGACTCCAGAATGACCAGCCCGGTGTCCGGCCGGATTGCCTGGGCAACCCCGTCGGGATCGACCCACGACACAGTCGTACCGAGCAGCCCGGTGGCGAGCACATGGTCGGTACCGCCGTAGATCGGCCGGAGGGCCACCACGTGGGGCGTGCCGCCGGCCACGGATGCGATCAGCACGGCCGCCAGCGCGGCCATTCCGCTCGCGAAGGCGACGGTGCCCTCGGTGCCCTCCAGGGCCGACAGCGCCGTTTCGAACCGGGCGACTCCGGGCTGCCAGAGTCGCTGGTACACCGCGGAATCGCCCTCGCGGATCGTACCTCCGGTGGCGAGGTTCTCGTAGGAGTCCCCGCCGCACTCGACTCCCGCCAGCGGATTGGTCGTGGAGAGGTCGATCACGGGCACATGCGAACCGGCCGCTGTCAGCCCGGCCATCCCGCCGTGCACGGCAACCGTGTCCGGGTGCGGGGCCGATGGCCGCAGGGCAGGTCCGCGGGGAGGCAGGGGCGGCAGCGGAAGCGTTGGCGTCATGCACAGACACAAACAGATTCTGCCGCACGGCGCAATCATCCCTGCAGACCCTTGCGAATCAGCGAAAGCTTTCGCATAAACTGCTCACGGAAGAAAGAGTAGGCCGATGGAACCGAAGAAAGCCGAAATCGACCGGGTCGACCGGGCGCTCCTGCGTGCGCTGTCCGTCAACGCCCGTGCCTCCGGTGCGGCGCTGGCCGCGGAGATCGGCGTCGCCGAGTCGACCGTGTCGCTGCGCCTGCGCCGGCTGCAGCAGCTGGGGCACATCCGAGGCTATCGCGCGAATATCGACCTGGCCGCGCTGGGCGCGTCCCTGCAGGCGTTGATCTCGGTTCGTCTGGTCAAGCACGCCCGCGTGCAGATCGACGCGTTCCGGGCGGCGGCGCCGCACTGGCCCGGGGTGATCGGCCTGTTCCACACCGCCGGCGCCGACGACTATCTGCTGCACGTGGCCGCGGCGGACGCGTCGGACCTGCGTGACTTCGTCCTGCAGCATCTGGCGGAGCATCCGGCGGTTGCGCACACCGAGACTAACCTTATCTTCGAGTACGTCGACGGTGACGGCTGGCAGGACCTCGTCAAATAGTGAGCTTAACGCAGACAACGCCCCTGCCGAAGCAGGGGCGTTGTCGAAGCTCGTGGGCTACGCGACTCGAAAAGCCGCCTCGCTAGTTGAGCAGTTGCGAACCTTAGAGGGCGCGGATGTTCTCGGCCTGAGGACCCTTCGGGCCCTGGGTTACCTCGAACTCGACCTTCTGGTTCTCGTCGAGCGACTTGTAGCCGTTCGATGCGATCGCGGAGTAGTGCGCGAACACGTCGGCGCTTCCGTCGTCGGGAGCGATGAAGCCGAAGCCCTTTTCAGCGTTGAACCATTTCACGGTACCTGTTGCCATTATGAAACTCCTCCAGGAGTGTTAGAAAGGCCCCGACTTTCGAGGCCGTTCGTCGCGGTATTCGTCGTCCGCTTCCGAAAGGAATACGCCGCGGCGACCGAGGTCACCGCGTTATAAGACGTGCAAGCACTACAACTACTGAGATAACCCTAGCCCACATCGCCGCGGTGCATCCAGATTCCGTGCCAATTCGGTTCCAAAGCGTTACGTTGAATGCAGGTTATGACCCGATCAGGGCGCACCCTGCACTACTCGGTGGTGACGAAGTCGATCAGCTGCTCCACCCGGCCCAGCAGTTGCGGCTCCAGATCGGCGAATGTGCGCACCCGACCCAGGATCCGCTGCCAGGCCCGGGCGATATCGGCCTGGTCCTCGTGGGGCCAGCCGAGGGCCTCGCAGATCCCGTGCTTCCATTCGATGCTGCGCGGAATCGCGGGCCACGTCGTGATTCCCAGGCGGTTCGGCTTCACGGACTGCCATACGTCGATATATGGATGCCCGACCACGAGCACATTCCGGCCGTGCGGTCCGCGCGCCACGGCGTCGGCGATCCGGCTTTCCTTCGATCCGGGCACCAGGTGGTCGACCAGCACCCCGACCCGCCGGGTGGGTCCCGGGCGGAACTCCTGCAGGAGCTCCTCGAGGTTGTCAACGCCCTCAATGTACTCGACGACGACCCCCTCGATCCGTAGATCGGCTCCCCAGACCTTCTCCACAAGCTCGGCGTCGTGCCGGCCCTCGACGAAGATGCGGCTGGCTCGGGCCACCCGCGCCGGGGCATCCCGCACGGCCATCGATCCCGAGGCGGTGCGGGCGCGGCCCTGCGGCGCCGCCCTGACCGGGACGACGAGCACCACCGGCTCGCCGTCAATCAAGAATCCGCCGCCGAGCGGAAACAGGCGCAGTTGACCGTGGCGGTCCTCCAGGGTGACGATCTTCTTCTCGATCCGCACCACAGCACCGCAAAAACCGGTCGCGACCTCTTCGACGACCAGGTCGGGCATGGCTTCCTGCGTCGGAATGACCTTCCGGCCAGCGTCCCGCCAGCCGGGGGAAAGTACATCCGCACTGTACCGATCCTGCATGTTCCGCTCGTCCATTGACGATCTTCCTCGCTCCTGCGCCTCGCCGACACCGGAATCGACGCTAGCGGATGGCCGGCACGGTCTGCGCTCTCAGGCCGGGGTGTCGGCGTCCGGTAGTAACCTGTCTCCATGTGCGGTCGATTCATCATCACGGACACGGCGTCCGATCTCGCCGCGATGTTCGACGTCGAGCACGAGGGCGAGAACCTGCCGGAACCGTCGTGGAACATCAAACCCACCGAAAAGATCCCGATCGTGCTCGAGTCAGCCAAGGCCGGGCCGGTTGTGCGCCGGCTCGAGGGTGCGCGCTGGTCCCTGGTCCCCTCATTCGCGACCGAGCTGCAGTCGTCCTTCGCCACCTTCAACGCCCGTGCCGAAACGGCGGCGGAGAAGCCCACCTTCAAGAGTTCGGTCGCCTCCCGGCGCGCGCTGGTCCCGGCCACGGGCTACTACGAGTGGCACACGGACGGCACCGTGAAGACTCCGTACTTCATCCACTCAGACGACGGTCTTCCACTGGCCTTCGCCGGCCTCTATTCCTGGTGGCGCAATCCGGCCCTGGCCGACGACGACCCGGCCCGGTGGGTACTGTCCGCGACGATTCTCACCCAGGACGCCGAGGGTCCCCTGGCCGCCCTCCACGACCGGATGCCCGTGATCCTGGCGGAAGAATGGTGGGACCAGTGGCTCGACCCCCATACTCCGGGTGACCAGGCCCTGGTCGACGCCGCGGTGGCCGCCGCCCGGGAGACCGTCGGGAGCCTGAGCTATCACGAGGTCGCCCCGGTGCGCGGTGACGGTCCGGAACTCATCGAGCCCGTCGGGGCGCCGTCGACGGTCTGACGCTCGACCGGGTACGCTCGTTTCATCGGCCCGGCGTGCAGTGCGGGCATCGCTCGAAAGGATCGCACCATGAACGCCGTCGCCTTCACCGTCGCAATGGCCATCTTCGTCTTCGGTCTCTGGCTGTTCGGGTTCGCGTTCGAGGTGACGGCCTGGCAGTTGCCGATCTTCCTCAGCGGCATCCTCTGCGTTTCCCTGGCCGTGGCCATCCCGGTGCAGATCCTCCGCGACTAGGTCGCAGCCCCCGGTACCATGTCGGCTTGATCGCGGCGGCCCTCCGGCCCCGAAGTGTCGGCGGAGCCGTTCTCGCGCTCGAACGAGGGTTCGCGCTCGAAGACGCCGCGGGAACGGTCACCAAGCTGGACGTGCTCTCGAATGTTCCCGGCCTGGGGATGAACGAGGGCGGTTGCGACTCGGATGGCCGGTTCCCTGGCCTATTTCCCTGTGCCGGCTTTCCGGCCGCGGCCGGCTACCCCGACGGGCTGACCGTGGACGGCGACGCTGGCGTGTGGGTGGTCGTCTTCGGCGGGAGCGCTGTGCGCCCGGTCCGGGAGTTTGCCGACTGACGGGCCTCGTCAGCGCAACAGGCCGGCCACCAGGTTGATCAGGGTAGCCAAGATGAACGAGCCGAACAGATACGAGAGCAGACCGTGGCGCAACGCCGTCATCCGAATTGCGTGCGTTTGCAGACTGGTGTCTGACACTTGGAAAGTCATCCCGATTGTGAAGGCCAGGTAGGCGAAATCCCCGTAACTCGGTGGCACCGCCTGGTTGAAATCCACCCCGCCGTCGGGCCCGGAGTAGTAGAGCGAGGCATAGCGGAGCGTGAACAGGGTGTGCACCAGAATCCAGGAGAGTCCGACGCTGAGCACCGCCGCCGCCGCCAGGATTCCCCGTGCGGTGACCGAGCTGGTGTCGGTCCCCACCAGCAGGAACACCAGAGCGCCGAGGCTGCCGAGGCTGCTGAGAAGAATCAGGATGTCGGCGGCACCTCGGGACGAATCCTCCCGGGTGGCATGGCTGGCCGTGTTCTGGTTGTCCATGGGGCCGATGGTGATCCACACCCAGGTGACATACGTCACGCAGGCGGCCGCCCAGCCCGCGATCGGAGCCAGGGTCCAGCTCCCGCACACCCCGGCCAGAACAGCGACGACGACACCCACCGCGAACATGCCGATAAGTCGGGTACTCGAGCGGTGGAGGCGTTGGCCGTGCGTCGTCATATGCTGATCGTGCCATGAAATCGGGTCTCTGCGGGCCGAGGCCCGGGGCGCATCCGGTGTTATGCCAGCCAGGGTCGGTAGTGTGAGGGAACGATTGGCTGGCTGTTCCATTGCCGGCCGCACTAACGCTGAAAGAGAACGCTGGATGTCAGATAGCCCGACCGCGGCGTCGCCCTACGAGGTACTCGGCGTCAGCCCGTCGGCAAGTGACGACGAACTTCGTCGTGCCTACCGTCGCCTGCTGCGCCACACGCATCCGGACGTCGGCGGAGACGCCGCCGCCTTCCACCTCGTTCAGATCGCGTGGGAGCGGGTGGGAACCCCGGAGGGGCGCGCCGACTATGACCGCCGTCGGTACCCGGACGCGTTCCCCGAGCCGGAGCGCCCCGCCTACGCCTCCGGAGCCGGCCGTGGGCAGGCCACGCAGGCTGGGCCGCGCGCGCGCATGTACGGCCATCCGGGTGGGGAGGCGCGCCAGCGTTACCTCGAACTGCTTCGGGAATGGGCCGGGCGCGGAACCTCTATCGATGACCCGTATGCCCCGACGCTGATCCGTTCGGCGCCGCGGGAGATCCGGCATTGGCTGGCGAAGGCTCTGGCCGAGGAATCAACGGCGCAACTCGTCTCCGCCCTCGGGATCGGCTTCACGGCCTGGCATGATGTGGCTGCCGGCATGCAGGGCGGCAAGGTCGATCACGTCGTGCTCGGCCCGGCGGGACTGTTCGCGGTCCTGTCCGAGGACTGGGGCGGGCCGGTGCAGCTTCGGCGCGGGGAGCTCGTCGGTGACGCCCTCGGCCCCGATGTTCGTCCGATCGAAGACGTCGAGGGTGTCGTGCGGGCTCTGGCGAAGTCGCTGCGGGTGAGGTTCACCGCTGTGCTGGTCGTGCTGCCCGACGAGGCCCTGACTGACCCTTTGACGGTCCCCGGACGTGGCCGGCGCCCGACCGTGATCACGCTGCCGAGGTCACGGCTGATCGGGGTGCTGCGCAGCGGGCTGCCCGGAATGGACCGCGGCAGCTTCGAGAAGGTGTTCGAGTTGCGGAGCCGCCTGCAGGACGGCATCCGCTTCAGTTCGGAGTAGCCGCTTCGCGCAGGCCCAGCTTGTCGGCCCAGTACCGGAGGAATTCTGCGCCGGCCGCGTCGTGGATCAGGGACCCCTCTACGATCACGGGGTAGGGGCGCTCGAGGATACCGTCGGACGGCCGCACATCCACATGCGAGACGTCATAGCCGGCGGCATGCAGGTGGTCGGCCATCAGGTAGTCGCTGCGCGAGTCGCCGACCGAGCGCCAGACCCGGGGGAGTGTTCCCGATTCGGAGAAAAAGGCCAGCGCCCGCTCCGCGCCGCGGTCCTTGTCCAGGGTGACCGACTCGATGTCGGTCGAGATGATCGTCGGGTCGATCCGGAATCCCACGGTGCCGGCCTGGTCCGGAACGACTCGATCACCGAAACGGATGCCCAGCCCGAGTTCAACCATCACCCCGAATGCGGCCTCGTTGAACTCCACCGCGGCGGCCTGGTACCGGCCGTGGTCGGCATCCGTGCGCTGCTCGACCGAGACCATGGCCTGCTTGGTCTCGTCGAAGAACATCGTGTCGCTGAACCCGTCGACGACGAGGTTGCGCAGCATATCCACGGCAGCGGTCGGCAGGGCCACGCTGTCATCGACGACGATCTCGCCCATCCCCGCGGCAGTGATCGGGAACCAGACGGCTCCCTTCTCGCAGACCCCGTACATGCGCATCGACTCGGGCAGTCCGGCTGCGCGGAGGGGCGCGACAACCTTCTCGCGGATGAATGTCGACGACCGCCCGGTGATGAATGCGATCGGAACGTTGGCTCCGGCCAGGCTGATCAGATCCGTGATGATGCTCGGTATGGCGATGGTCCGGGACACCGGACTGGCGATCGGCCCGTCCACGTCGAGCAGCAGGCCGAGGGGGGAGACGGTATCGCGCATACCCCAGTGTTTCATGGGCGGCCCCTTCGACCGGTCAGCGGGCTTCGACCGTCACCTTCCCGTTGGCGGTCGCCGCGGTGATGGAGCGGCGGGAAGAGGAGTCGCCCGGGACCGACCCGCTGTCACTCTCGCCGTTGGTCGCGCGGGCGTCCACCCGGTAGGTCACCCCGTCCGCCGGCAGCCCCACCGTGATCGCACCGTTGGTGCTCCGGGCCTCGGCCGACGTCGACGGGTCGAGAAAGTCGAGTTTGACGCAGGGAGTGCCGTAGCCGACGAGGCTACCCGGCCCGGGAACGCCTATCCTTGGTCAAGATGATTACCCGACGAATCGCCGCCCTGCGCCTGGATATCCCGATCGAAATGGCGCAGCGCCACGAACTGCCCTCCCGAATGTCGGAGGCTGAACTGGCCGAGATCGAGCGCAACCCGCCGGCGTGGCTCGTGCAGTCTCGGGCCAACCGCACCGGCAAGAAGCCGGTCTGGGTGGAACTACGTTGTGATGTCTGCGGGTTCTCCGAAGCCGCGCGTCCCAAGAAGTGGTGGCCCGCCTTCACCTATCTGACCTGTGACTACCACGGATCCGAGAAACTCCCAGATGCCGCCGCCGGCCTCAGTCGCACCGAGGTCGACGGCATCGGCAACGCATTCATCGGCATCGTCGACGAGGCACCCTAGGTGAGTGTGAGTCCTGGTCGTCTCCGGTCTCGAACCAATTCGACGGAGATTTTAGGTCAAACTCCCGTTTTTTAGCCCACGGGCGCTGTTTAGAGCAGAATCTCCGTCGAATTCGTTCGGGATGAAGTTGTCGCAGAGCCCCGGACTCGACCGACAAGGATCTTGCGGCGCACGTTCGTCCCAAGTGGCAGCGATCAGGCCAACCCGGACTATACCCCCATAGGTATACGGGGCATAACTCCGAGCGTACACCTCCCGCGGTGTGTCCCGGCACCCGACAGGTGTCGGTCCGTCGGCGCCGGGTGGAGTAATTTGGCGGTAGCCGCCTGAGACCGGAGGACTTCTGCCATGCTGCGCACACTGGGCATTTTGATCGCCCGTCACCGGTTCACCTCTCTGCTGCTCTGGGCGCTCACGATCGCCGCGTGCGTGGCGACGGCACTGATCGGGGTGACGGGGGAGAACCTTTTCCAGCGGCTCTCCAGCGCCGGACCCACCGTTGAAGGCGAGGCCAGCCAGGCAGCCAATCTGCTGCAGGGCACCGAGGGCGCAGACACGGAATCTCTCTCTCTGCTGATCCACGACGTCGACCTGTCCTCCCCGGACCTGGGCCTGATCCTCACCGCGGCCACGACCGACCTGTTGGAAGTCGACGGGGTATCAGAGGTCATCAACCCGCTCGCCATCCCACCGCTCCCTGACGGCTCGCCGAACCCGGCTGCGATGCCTCTCCTGGTGCCCGACGGCACCGGACTGTTGCTGAACGCCCAGATGGTGGCACCAGACGGTGACCTCAGTGATGACCTGCTGGGCGAGGTGGAAGAACGGCTCGGCGTGGCGGCCGACGAGGTCCGGCGGCTTGAGCCGGACGCCACCGTGGAAGTCGGCGGAACCCCGCTCCTGGTGGAATCCCTGGTGGCGGTCGCCGAGGCCGACCTGCAGAAGGGCGAGCTGATCGCGTTGCCGATCGCCCTCCTTGTGATGCTGGTCATCTTCGGCGGATTCCTGGCGGCCGGCATCCCGCTGATCGGGGCGTTGGCGTCGATCGCCGGCGCTCTCGGGGCCCTCTTCGGCTTCAGCTACCTGATGGAAATCGACACCACGGTGCTCAACGTCATCACCGTGATCGGGCTGGGGCTCTCCATCGACTACGGGCTCCTGATCGTCAGCCGGTTCCGCGAGGAGTTCCGGGCACTCGTGGAGCGGGCCGGCGACAGCGAAACGCGTACGGAACGTCACGAGCTGATGCTGCAGGCGGTGGGCATCACGGCGGACACGGCCGGCCGCACGGTGCTCTACTCCGGTCTGACCTTCGCCATCGCCACGGTGGGCCTGCTGGTCTTCGAACCGACGATCATCCGTGCCATCGCCATCGGCGCGGTCTCCGTGGTGCTGATCGCCATCCTGACGGCGCTCGTTCTTGTGCCGGCTCTGCTCGGGTACTTCGGCGAACGGCTGCTGAAGCCGGGCCTGCTGACCCGCATCCCCGGCCTCGGTCCCCTCCTGACCCGTTTCGGCGACGTCGCCCCCCGGGAGGGCGTCTTCTCCCGGCTGACTCGCCGCGTGCAACGGGCGCCCGTGCTCGTGGCGCTCGGGGGCATCGCCGTGCTCCTCCTGCTCGGCAGCCCCGCGCTAAACATCAACGTGTCCAGCGGCGGCGCCGACGCCATCCCGAAGGCCTCGACCCAGTACGGGTTCGTCACGGCGCTGAACGACCACTTCCCCCTCGCCACGGCCCCGCTGGTGCAGCTCGTCTCGGACACCGATGAGGCGTCCGCCGCGGCCTGGGCCGAGGAGGTGGCGACGCTGCCGAACGTCACCGGCACGACACCACCGGCCCTGGTGAACGGGCATTGGGTGTCGCGCGTCGGCGTCGACCAGAACGCGGGCCCGGCCGTTGTGCGGGAGATCCGGGACTACCGGCCCGACTTCGACCACTGGGTCGGCGGCACGGATGCCGCGTCGGTCGACTATGTCGACTCATTGGTCGCCGGCGCGCCCTGGGCTGCCCTGATCATCGCCGGGGCCACGTTCCTGCTGCTCTTCCTGATGACCGGTTCCGTGGTCATCCCGCTCACCGCCCTCGTGATCAGCGTCATCTCGCTCGGCGCCTCCGTGGGCATCCTGGTCTGGGGTTTCCAGGAGGGAAATCTCGCAGGCCTGCTCGATTTCGATGCCGATACGATCGCCGGGGTGGACCCTCTGGTTCTGACCCTCGTGCTCACCTTCGGCTTCGGCCTGGCCATGGACTACGAGATGTTCCTGCTCGCCCGGATCAAGGAGCACTACGAGGCGGGTGAGGCCACGCGGCTCGCTATCGAGACGGGTCTGCAGAGCTCGGGCCGGATCATCTCCTCCGCGGCCCTGATCATCGTGATCGTGTTCGCCGGGTTCGCGACCGGCAATCTGCTGCAGATGAAACAGATCGGCGTCGCCCTCGCCGTGGCCGTGCTGCTGGACGCGACCCTCGTGCGCACCATCGTGGTTCCCGCTGTGATGACCTCGCTCGAGAAGGGCCTCTGGTGGGCGCCGAGGTGGTTGCATCCGATCTACGCCCGCTTCGGGATGCGGGAGTAGGGCGGCGGCTACACCGAGGTCGGCTCGTCCAGGTCGTCGTGGTGGATCCGGTCGGCCAGGCTGCCCAACGGCTCTCCGGTGCCGCCCCACTGCTCGGCGATGATCTCCGCGGCGATGGACACGGCCGTCTCTTCCGGGGTTCGGGAGCCGAGATCCAGCCCGATGGGGCTGTGCAACCTTGCCAGCTCCGCCTCGCCCACACCTGCCTCGCGGAGCCGGGTCAGTCGGTCCTCGTGAGTGCGCCGAGACCCCATCGCACCGATGTAGGCGAACGGGCCGCTGGTCAGGGCCACCTTGAGGAGCGGCACGTCGAATTTCGGGTCGTGGGTGAGCACGCAGACGACGGTGCGCTCATCCACGAGCCCGGCCGCGACCTGCTCGGCCAGGTAGCGGTGCGGCCAGCCGACGATGACCTCGTCGGCCTCCGGGAACCGGGCCGGCGTGGCGAAGACCTCGCGGGCATCGCAGACGGTGACACGGTAGCCGAGGAAGGAAGCCAGCCGGGCCAGGGCGGCCGCGAAATCGATGGCGCCGAACACCAGCATCCGTGGGCGCGGGGCGTAGCTGTTGACGAAGACCCGCATGCCCTCACCGCGTCGTTCACCGTCGGGACCGTAGGTGAGGGTGCTGTTGCGTCCGGCGGCCAGCAGCCCGCGAGCATCGTCGCCGATGGCCCGGTTCGCCCGTTCGGAGCCCAGATCGCCGTCGAAGCCGTGCGGCCGGATGATCAGGTGTCGGCCCAGACGGCCGGGATCGGGGTGCGCGATCACGGTCGCGACCCCTACCGGAGCCGATCCGGTGATGTCCTGCTCCACAGCGGCCAGCTCCGCGAAGCTCACCTGGCTGACTGGCTCGACGAAGACGTCGAGGATGCCGCCGCAAGTCAGACCAACGGAGAAGGCGTCGTCGTCGCTGATGCCGTAGCGCACCAGCACCGGCCGCCCATCCTCGATCACCTGGATCGCGAGGTCGTAGACGGCACTTTCGACACAGCCGCCGGAGACCGAGCCGACCACCTCCCCGTCGGCGGTGACCAGCATCGACGCGCCGGCCGGCCGGGGGGCGGACTGGAAGGTGCGCACGACGGTGGCCAGGCCGGCAATGCCGCCGGCCTGCCATCCCGTCAGCAGCGGGTTCAGAACCTCACGCACAGGTGGTGACCCTTCCGGTTTCGCTCATCCGGGTCTTCCGACCGCCGGCGCGGCGGCCGATCCAATAGGCGACAAACGCCACCGCTGCGATCACGCCGAGTAGCCTGGGCAGGCTGCTGAGCTGATCCATCACGATGCCCTTGGCCAGATCGAGGGCGTTCAGGCTGGTCTCCGCGGGCGGCTGCGGCGCCCGGGAGGTAGGCGCCGTCGTGAGGGGCCGGGCCGGCGGTGCGGCGGGCGGAGCCGTCGCGGTTCCCGTCCCACTGACCGTCTCGGCGGTCTGCCCGGTCGTGGCCCCGGCAGCAGGCACCGCCGGTTCCGGAGCCGGACCCGTGACCATGGCCTGCAGGTTCTCGGCGAAGAGGACCATCATCTGGTCCGTGACGCTGCCGATGATGCTGCGCCCCATCGCGGCCACCTTGCCGGAAAGCGCTACCTCGGCACTGACCGTGCCCTGGGTCTCGCCCTCCGCCTCGACAAGGGTGAGGGTGGCCGTGCCCTGACCGCGCCCCTCGATCACGGCGCGGTGCGCGGTCGCATCTCGTTCGAGAACGGTCATCTGACCTCTGTACTGAATGGTCACCGGACCCAATTTCACTTTCATTCCGACCTGATAGGCGTCATCCGAAAGCTTGTTCAGCACCTGTGCCCCCGGAACGCAGCCGGCGACACGTTCGAAGTCCATCAGAGTCTTCCACACCTCGTCGATCGGTGCGACGACGGAGAACGTGCTGTTGATGTCCATCAACGGGTCCTCGTATTCTCGTATGGGTCCGAACGGTCGGCGCGAATCGCCGCCGCCACTTCTGCCAGGGCCGCATAGCTGTGCCCGCTGACGAACGCGTCGACAAAGGACAACGCGGCCGCCATGCCTCCCACCACCGGCTGGTAGTTTAAAACGATCTTCCTGGGGTTGACCCAGATGATGCGGTAGGCCAGGCGCCGCAGGCGGGCCATCTGGGTGTGCACCCATTCCGGGTCGTCCAGCGCCCACCCATCCGAGATGATCACGACGACGGCCCCGCGGGCGAGGCTACGTCGACCCCAGGCATCCGTGAAATGGCGGATGCTTTTTGCCAGCCTGGTGCCGCCTGCCCAGTCCTGGGTGCTGGCGGCAGCCCGTGCCAGAGCTTGGTCCGGGTCGCGCACCGCGAGCTGACGGGTCAGCCGGGTTAATCCGGTCGAGAAGATGAAGGCTTCGGCCTCGGCCTCCGCGATTGCACCCTGCAGGAGCGACAGGAAAACCCGCGTGTACGCCTCCATCGACCCGGACACATTGCACAGCAGGATCAAACGGCGCAGTCGCGTGCGCCGGCGCCGGTAGATCAGGCGCACCGGTTCCCCGCCGCTGTGCTGCGCCGCCCTAACCGTGCGGCGCAGGTCCAGCCTCGGGGCGCTCCGGGAGCTCTTCCGGGTGCGGCTGCTGACGCGTTCCGGCGTGGCGAGGGCGATCCGGCGCACCAGGCGACGCATCTGGGCGACCTCGTCCGGAGCCAGGACCGGCGGCTGGGGCAGCGGCGCCTGGTCCGCCGCGATCGCGCAGCACAAAGTCCAGTTCGAAGAGCTTGTTGATGTCGATCAGCCACTCGGGTCTGGCCAGACGGAGCTCCATCATCGGCTGACGACTGTGCCCGCCCGCGATGACCCGGGACTCCGGACCATGGCGCTCGAGTCAGGTGATCGCATCGTCGACCGTGCTGGCGCGCACATAGTCGAAGGAAGCTGGAATCTGCACAGTGGCCTCCACTTCGAAAAGGTGCCCGGCGGCAGCGATAGGCACGGAACTGTGTCACATAGCGCTCCGGGGCCGCCGGGTTGTCAACGCGAATCGGGACGCCTCCGGGCCGCCGGGGAGTCGGCCGCCGGGAGCGACCGTCCCGCAGCGGAGAACGTCGAGGGTTCAGTGGCGGTCCCGCAACGGGAAAGGCCCCGGCGACGAATCGCCGGGGCCTCATGCACTGTCTCAACCAGCGCCCGTCCGTTCACAGCAGAACCATGACCGGAAGTCTGTACTCAGTATACAGGCACGGTGATCGGTGCCGGGGGATGGTCAGGTTCGGGTCGGCGGCCGGAGTCGTCCCCGGGCCCGAGGGCCCCGGAGCGCAGCCCCAGCTCGTGTTCGGCGACGGTGCGCACGAGACCGCGCAGCCGCTGTGCATGGCCGTAGCGCACGATGGCGTGCGCGTTCAGCCCGTCGATGATCGCCAAAAGCTGCCAGGCGACGGCGTCCGGGTCGATCGCCCGAAATTCGCCGCGCGCGCAGCCGGTGTGCAGCAGGACGGCCAGGAACGCCTGCCAGGCGTCCATCTGAACGCCCACCTCCACGGCGAGCGCAGGGTGGCGTCGGCCGAGGCTCCAGGCGTCGAGCCAGACCGCGGTCACGGTGCTGCGTTCGGGTCCGAGCAGAGTGTCGATCAGCGTCTGCAGGGCCGCCACGGCTGTCTCGCAGGGCGCCAGCTCCTCCGCCACCTCGCCGATCTCGGCGGCCACGATCGCCCCGAAAGTGGAAGCCACCAGGGAGTCCATGCTCGGTTGGTAGTGACTGACCAGGGCCGGGGTCACCCCGATCCGGGAGGCGACCGCACGCAGTGTGAGGGCCGACAAGCCTTCGTCAAGGGCGATCTCCCGGGCGGCGCGGGCGATTTCCGCCGCCCGCTCGATCGGTGCTTTGCGCCGCGATGCGCTCGGATCGGTTGACATGAAACCTGAGTCTATATATCTTTAGCCAACGGTTATTGATCAAGTGATCAATAATTCCGCAGGGAGGTCTCGTCATGCTCGTGATCAACGCGCCCGGCATCGCCGAACCGCTGACCCGCACGTCGGGCGAGGCCCGGCCGCCGCTCCGGGTCGGGCTCGTGCAGCACCGCTGGCACGTCGACGAAAACACGCTGCGCGCGGAGCTGGCCGAGGGCATCCGTCTGGCCTCCGATCAGGGTGCCCGCGTCGCCTTCCTGCCCGAGCTGACGCTGCGCAAATACCCCGGCAACTCACGGGCACAGGGTGTGCCGAAGCTGACGGCCGAGGACCTGCTGACCGGACCGACCTTCGCCTTCGCGGCTGAGCAGGCCAAATTGCACGGCGTCGTCGTGCACGCCTCCGTCTACGAGAGACCGGACGCAGAGGATGCACCGGAGGACCCGCGTGGTTACAACACGGCCATCCTGGTCTCGCCGACCGGTCGGCTGCTCGGTCGCACGCGCAAACTGCACATCCCGGTCACCGAGGGCTACTACGAGGACACCTGGTTCCGACCGGGCCCAGCCGAGGACGCGTATCCCGTCTATGCGCCGGAGGAACTGGGCGGTGCCCGGATCGGGCTGCCCACCTGCTGGGACGAATGGTTCCCCGAGGTGTCGCGGCTGTACGGCCTCGGCGGCGCCCAGCTGCTGGTCTACCCCACGGCGATCGGCTCGGAGCCCGGCTTCCCCACGTTCGACACCCAACCGCTCTGGCGGCAGGTGATCGTGGCCAACGGGATCACCAGCGGCCTCTTCATGGTGGTGCCCAATCGTCACGGCGACGAGGGCGACCTGACCTTTTACGGCTCCTCTTTCATCTCTGACCCCTACGGTCGTGTGCTCGTGCAGGCTCCCCGTGACGAGTCCGCGGTGCTGGTTGCCGACCTCGACCTGGCACAACGGGAGGAGTGGCTCACGCTGTTTCCCTTCCTGGCCACCCGACGGCCGGACAGCTATGCGGGGCTGACCACGCCGGTCGACCCGGCTCATCCGTTCGGTGCGATGGTGACGTCGGGGGAGTCGTGACCTGGCTGATGCCGGCGGAGACCGCGCCGCAGGACCGGGTCTGGATGGCATTCCCGGTGGACGGCTACACGCTCGGCACGGATGCGTATTCCGCCGACGAGGCGCGCGGCACCTGGACCGCGGTTGCCCACGCGGTCCTCGAATTCGAACCCGTCACCATGGTCGTCGACCCGGCCGAGGTGGCGACCGCTCGGCGGTACCTCTCCGCGGAGATCGAAATCATCGAGGCACCACTTGATGACGCCTGGATGCGCGACATCGGCCCGTCCTTCGTGCTGGGTGATGACGGGCAGCTGGGGGCGGTGGACTGGGCATTCAACGGTTGGGGTGCCCAGGATTGGGCGCGCTGGGGCAAAGACATGGAGGTAGGCAGGCTCGTCACCGCCGCCTCTGGCGCGAGTGCGATCTCCTCGGTGCTCGTGAACGAGGGCGGCGGCATTCACGTCGACGGCGCGGGCACGGTGCTGGCCACGCAGACCGTTCAACTGGATCCGGGCCGGAACCCCTACGTCGACCGGGCGAGGATAGAGGCCGAGTTCGCCCGTACCCTCGGCGCCACCCGCCTGGTCTGGCTGCCGCGCGGCCTGAGCCGGGACCAGCAGCGCTACGGAACCCGCGGCCACGTCGATATGGTGGCCGCCCTCCCGTCGCCCGGAACGGTGTTGATACACGCGCAGAACGACCCGGCCCACCCGGACTATGCCGTGACCAGGCAGCTCCGCGCCGTTCTCGCCGAGGAGACGGATGCGGCGGGCCGGCCGTTCACCATCGTCGACCTGCCGGCACCGGCCGCACTCACGGACGAGGACGGCTTCGTGGACTACAACTACGTCAACCACCTCGTCGTCAACGGCGGCGTGATCGCCTGCGGCTTCGGCGAGGAACGGGCCGACCAGGTCGCCCGGGAGATCCTGGCCGCGGCGTATCCGGGCCGAACGGTCGTGTCGGTCGAGGCGCGGCCGTTGTTCGCGCGCGGCGGCGGCATCCACTGCATCACCCAGCAGCAGCCATCGGCCGGGTAGTACGCCGCGCCACGCTTGCTGCCGCAAGGTGAACGTTCAGGGGACTGTGGCACAATTGACAGGTTGGCCGCCGGGAATTCGGCTAGTCGGCGCCACCGAGACGCCGCATGCAGCACGATCTGAATCGAGTCAGTTTGAAGTTCATCGTTGGGGAAACCCTCGTCTATCCGCACCACGGTGCGGTCACCCTTACCGAGCTCTCCACCATAACGCTGAAGGGCGTCGCCCAGCCGGCGATGACGCTGCGCGTGCATTCGTCGCAGCTCACAATCCAACTTCCCATCGCGAATGCGGGGCTTGTTGGAGTGCGTGACGTCATCGATGCCGCTGGGCTGGAAGAGGTCTACAAGGTTCTACGCGAGCCGTTCACGGAGGAAGCAACGAACTGGAGCCGCCGGTTCAAAGCGAATCAAGAGAAGATGGCGAGTGACAGCGTGACGCGCGTCGCCGAAGTCGTCCGGGACCTGTGGCGCCGCGAACAGGACGGCGGCGTGTCCGCCGGTGAGAAGCGGATGCTCGCCAAGTCCCGTCAACTCCTCGAGTCTGAGCTGGCGCTGGCGCTCGGCACATCGCCGGAAGACACCGTCCTGGCTTTGGACGAGGTTCTCTCCGGAGCCCTCACCGAAGCGGTCTAGGCCGGCGCGGCGGTTCGACGCCCAAGCGATCCACCGACACGACGAAGTGTCGGATGCCTTCCACGAGTGGGTGCTCGGGCCGTCGATGATCTACCTCCGCCCGTGCTTTCCGCGACCCGGTACATCCCTGACGAGGTGCAGGAGAACTAATACCGGCTCCTGGCCGAGAAATTGCGGCCGAAGCCCGTCGACCGACTCCTCGAAGTCGGATGCGGCTGCGGCTGCGGCGCTTGGCCTGCCTGAGGGGAACAAGCGGTTCGCGCGGTCATGGATGGCTCTCCGAATGTGTCTTCCGCCCGTTGTCCAGATAGCCACCGAGGAGTATCCTCCGCAAAGGTGGGGCGGGACGCTGGCTCACCCGATGCCAGGCGGGTCGTCCCTTGTTGAGAGGATTACTCATGAAACGCATGGTACTGGGGTGCGTTGTCGCACTCGGACTTGTTTTCGTCGGCGCCACTTCGGCTCAGGCTGGCGAGACCAGTGGCAATGGCAGTCCGGTCCCGGGCGCAACGAACGCGAGTTCGGCGTGCGCCTATTCGGGCCGGGACCTCCCCGATGCTGAGGAAAACCAGCCGCCCCAATTCAACGACGACTTCGTCACGGACGGGCGCGTGCAGAGCTACGGGCGGTTCGTCAGCCACGGCTTCAAGGATCTGGTGCCCAGCCCGGGCGAAGCCTGCCGCGGCAACGTGACGTTTGAGGAATAGGCTGCCAAGCCGCGACCTCGGGCAACTGCGAGCACAGCCCCTACGATCTTCCCTTGGTCGCTGACCTCTGGCCGCGACGCGGCCGGTCAGAGGGCCATCATGATCGTGACGGCTTCGCGGTTGCCCCGTCACGGTTGGCGACGGGGATGCGTCGGAGTTCACCGTGCGGTCGAAGACCCTCCGGGATCGACGGTCCCGTCGAGGATCGCCGGCATGAGGTGTGCGATCCAGGCGCGCACGGGAGAGGAGCCGATGATCGGTTGACAGTAGGTGGCACCAACCAGTTCTTCAGTGGCGATCGCCTGCGGGGAAAGCGGGCGGCGCCGAGCATGTCGGCGGTGAGGCTGCCGCCGGCGGACCTCCGATACGGGGTGATGGCGAGGAGACTGCGTTCCGGCCGGAGAAACGTTCGACCATAAAAAAATAGGCCGCGCAACCGGTATCGATTGTCGCGACCTATTTCCACATGACGAGTCGGAATGATCCGAATCTAATTTCTGTGCCCGAGGGGGGACTTGAACCCCCACGCCCATAAGGGCACTAGCACCTCAAGCTAGCGCGTCTGCCATTCCGCCACCCGGGCCGAGTGTTCCAGCGGCCGTTCCCGGCCGCCGAATATGTAATCTAGCACGGATTTCGAGGCCCTCCAGCCGCGCCCACCGTCGCCCGCCGGCGGCGAGGCCCGGTAGCGTGACACGCATGCTTTCCTTTGCTGACAACACGCCGGCCGACGCTGCACTGGACCTCACGGCCACGATCGCTCGCGACCTCATCCGTTTCGACACGACCAACTATGGCGAGGGCCGTTCGAACGGCGAAACGGATGCCGCCGAGTACGTCGAGGCGAACCTGCGGTCTCTCGGCCTCGCCCCGCAGCTGTTCGATTCAGAACCGGGCCGCACGAGTGTCGTCGTGCGCGTTCCGGGTCGTGACAGCAGCCGCGGGGCGCTGGTGGTCCACGGCCACCTCGACGTCGTTCCCGCTGACCCGGAGGCCTGGTCGGTGGACCCGTTCGCCGGCGTGATCAAGGACGGCCTCCTGTGGGGCCGCGGAGCCGTTGACATGAAGAACATGGACGCCATGATGCTCGCGTCGCTCCAAAACATCCTCGGCTCCGGCCAGGAACCGGCCCGTGAACTGATCGTGGCGTTCTTCGCCGACGAGGAGGCCGGGGGAGTGCTCGGCTCACACTACCTCGTCGACACCCGTCCGGAGCTCTTCAAGGGCGCCACCGAGGCCATCAGCGAGGTCGGGGGCTACTCGATCACGCTCGGCGGTCAGCGTGCCTACCTGCTCCAGACGGGCGAGAAGGCGCTGATCTGGATCAAGCTTGTGGCGCGGGGCGAGGCGGCCCACGGGTCCCGGCTGATCCGTAGCAACGCCGTGACCCGGCTCGCCGAGGCTGTCGCCAAGGTCGGACGACGCGAGTGGCCGATCCGTCTGACCGAGACCACCACCCAGCTGTTGGCGGAGCTGGCACGGGTGCTCGACGTCGACCCCCAACGTGTTGGTCCCGACGAGCTGGCCCTCGCCACTGGCACGGCATCGGGCTTCATCCAAGCGAGCCTGCGCACCACGACCAATCCCACCGTTCTGCACGCCGGGTACAAGCACAACGTCATCCCGGACCGGGCCGAGGCGCTCATCGACATCCGCACCCTGCCCGGCGACGAGGATTCCGTACTCGCCGAAGTGGCCGCGCTGGTCGGCCCCGACATCGAGATCGTGATCATGCACCGCGACATCGGTCTCGAAACAGAATTCGGCGGGCCCCTCGTCGACGCGGTCGTCGAGACCCTTGGCCGACACGATCCGGGCGCTCCGGTGCTGCCCTACCTGCTCTCCGCCGGCACGGACAACAAGGCCCTCAGCACCCTCGGGATCAAGGGTTACGGTTTTGCCCCGCTCAAGCTCCCCGCCGACCTCGATTTCCCGGCGATGTTCCACGGGGTCGACGAACGGGTGCCTCTCGACGCGTTAGTGTTTGGCAGGCAGGTCCTGACCGACCTGCTCTCGAACTACTGAACAGCAAAAGGGCATTTCGTGAACTTCATCGACGCACTCATCCTGGGACTCGTGCAGGGACTTACCGAATTCCTCCCGGTCTCCTCCAGCGCCCACATCCGTATCGTCGGGGAATTCCTAGGAACCGGAGGTGACCCGGGAGCCCGCTTCACCGCGATCATCCAGATCGGTACCGAGGCTGCCGTGGTGATCTACTTCTGGCGCGATATCGTGCGCATCATCGGGCAGTGGTCCAAGTCCCTCGTCGGCAAGGTTCCGCGCGCCGACCCGGACGCGCGGATGGGCTGGCTGATCATCCTCGGATCGCTGCCCATCGTGGCGCTCGGCCTGCTCTTCCAGGACCAGATCGAGTCCTCGCTCCGCAACCTGTGGATTACCGCCAGCGTGCTGATCGGCTTCGGCCTCCTGCTCGGCATCGCCGACTACGTCGGGGCCAATCGCCGCCGGCTGGGCGACCTCACCGTGCCCCATGGCATCGTCTATGGCTTCGCCCAAGCCCTCGCGTTGATCCCCGGCGTATCCCGCTCGGGAGGCACGATCACCGCCGGCCTGTTCATGGGGTACGAGCGCGCCGCCGCCGCCCGCTACGCTTTCCTGCTCGCCATCCCGGCCGTTCTCGGCAGCGGGCTGTTCCAGGTGTACAAATCGATCGTCAAGCCGTGCCTGGAGGGTGCGACAAACTGCACCCCGGAGATTTTCGGCCCGTGGGACACCCTGGCGGCCACGGTCATCGGCTTCGTCGTCGCCCTGTTCGTGATCAAGTTCTTCATGAGCTATATCTCCAGACGTAGCTTCCTGCCGTTCGTGATCTACCGCATCGTGCTCGGCCTCGTGCTGATCGGCCTGCTGGTGACGAACACCATCCCCGCCTAGTTAGGCTGGGAGGATGCGTGCCTGGCGACGACCCGAAATTCCGCAACTCCCCGGTCAGTCCGGCGCACCCTGGCTGCACGATACCGCCACCGCGGCCCTGATCGAGGCCAAACCCACTGACGTCGCCCGGCTGTACGTGTGTGGGATCACCCCCTACGACGCCACGCACCTCGGCCATGCGGCCACCTACCTGGCCTTCGACACTCTGCAGCGGGTCTGGCTGGACGGCGGCTATCGGGTGCACTACGCCCAGAACGTGACGGATGTCGACGACCCGCTCCTCGAGCGAGCGGCCGCCACCGGCGTCGACTGGGCGGTTCTCGCCGAGTCGCAGGTGAACCTCTTCCGCACCGACATGGAGGCACTGGGGATCATCCCGCCGAACGACTATGTCGCCGTCACCGAGGTCATCGACGAGATTGCGGATGCCGTGGCCCAGCTCTGGGATGCCGGCCTCGCGTACCCGGTCCCCGTGGACGCGGCCGCCGCAGGCGCGCCCGAGCCGACGGAGGCCGCCGGTTCCGACATCTACTTCGACATTGAGGCCGCGCAGCGCGCGACCTCGTGGACGCTCGGCGACGAGAGCAATCTCGACTCCGAGGCCATGCTCACCCTGTTCTCCGAACGCGGGGGAGACCCGGCCCGTCCCGGCAAGCGGGACGTCCTCGACCCGCTGCTCTGGCGCTCGGCCCGCCCCGGGGAACCGTCCTGGGCGTCGCGCGTCGGCGCCGGCCGTCCGGGCTGGCACATTGAGTGTTCGGTCATCGCACTGAAGGAACTCGGCACGGACTTCACGGTGCAGGGCGGCGGCAGCGATCTGATCTTCCCGCACCACGACATGAGTGCGGGGCACGCGGCAGCCCTATCCGGGCATCCGCTGGCCGGCGTCTACAGCCACACCGGCATGGTGGCCTATCAGGGCGAGAAGATGAGCAAGTCGCTCGGAAATCTGGTGCTCGTGTCCAAACTGCGCACCGCGGGAACCGACCCGCGAGCAATCCGCCTGGCCCTGCTCGACCAGCACTACCGCGCCGATTGGGAGTGGACGAACGCGCACCTTCGGGCGGCGGTGGCCCGCCTCGCGACCTGGACCGCGGCCTTCGGGACAGCGGGCACGGCCGGAACCCTCGACACGCACGCGGTCATCGAACGGCTGCGGGCCGCCCTCGCCGCCGACCTCGACACCCCGAGCGCGCTGGCGGTCGTGGATGCCGCCGCAGCCGACTCCGACAGAGTCGACGATCCGGCACTGCTGGCCCGCGCGGTCGACGCGCTGCTCGGCGTGGCTCTTTAGGGCTGGCGGGGCGAGTCGGTCGGCGGGCGCCCCTCGCCGGGGCCGTCCCGGCCATCGCCGCGCTTGCGCAGGTATTTCTCGAATTCCTGGGCGATCGCTTCGCCGCTGGCCTCCGGGGAATCGACCGTGTCGCGAGCCTGTTCGAGCTGCCCGATATAGGCCGCCATCTCGTCGTCCTCGGCCGCCAGCGTGTCGATGCCGCTTTGCCATTCATCGGCCTCGCTCACCAGGTCGCCGCGCGGGATGACGACATCGATGATCTCCTCAAGCTTGTCGATCAGTGCCAGCATCGCCTTCGGCGACGGCGCATTGTGCACGTAGTGGGGGACGGACGCCCAGATCGACAGGGTCGGAATGCCGACCTCCTCCGCGGCGATCGCGAGCACGCTCAGGATGCCGACGGGGCCTTCGTAGGTGCTGCGCTCAACCTGAAGTTCGGCCCGTACCTGCGGGTTGTCGCTGGAGACGAAGATGGAGATAGGCCGGGTGTGAGGAACGTCGGCCAGCATCGCCCCGAGGAAGACGATGCCGCCGACATCCGCGGCGAGGGCGGCGTCGAGAATCTCTGCGGCGAATCCCTTCCAGCTGCGGGACGGTTCCGTTCCAAGGAGCAGATAGATGTTTCCGGCGTTCGTGCCGCTGACGCGCAGCTGGGCGTCGTCGGCCAGGGGAGCCCCGGCCTCGGCGGGGGTCGTCGGTCCGTAGAGCACCGCACCCGGCCACTCCAGTTTGCGCCGGCCGTCTTCCCCGCCGGCCGAAATGGTGGGCCGGTTGAACTGATAGTCGAAGTAGATCTCTGGGTCGATCTCCGCGACCGGGGAGACATCCAGCAGATCCTTCAGGGTGCCCACGGCGCCGGTCGCCGCGTCGCCGGCGTCGTTCCAACCCTCGAACGCCACCACCAGGAGGCGACCGTTGAGGAACCCATTAGCCTCTGTCACTGTCCGAAACCTCTTTCGACGGGGTGCCCCGCACGGCGCACCATCCATCAAGGATAGGCGGTGCCCCCTACACTTGAACTCCGTGAACGCGATCCGAATCAATTCCCCCCTGCCTGCGGCCGTGCTCTGGGACATGGACGGCACCATCGTGGACTCCGAGCCGTACTGGATGCGGGCCGAGACGGAACTGGTCGAGTCCTTCGGCGGCGTCTGGTCGCACAGCGACGCCATGCTGCTGGTCGGCTCCGGCCTCGAGGGTTCCGCGGTCATCCTGCAGGATCGGGGCGTCGATCTGGCCGGCGACGCCATCGTGCACCGGCTCACCAGCCGTGTCCAGGAACTCCTGAGAACCTGCGGTGCCCCGTGGCGGCCCGGCGCGCTCGAGCTGCTCGCCGAGCTCAAGACCGCCGGCGTCCCCATGGCGCTGGTCACCATGTCACAGCAGCGGATGGCACGACAGATCGCCGAACTTGTCGGATTCACCGCCTTCGACACCATTATCGCCGGCGATATGGTCACGAACAGCAAGCCGCATCCAGAGGCGTACCTGACGGCTGCCGGGCTGCTCGGCGTCGACCCCGAGCACTGCATCGCGGTCGAGGACTCCATTCCGGGCATCGCGGCCGCCGTGGCATCCGGGGCCGTCGTCGTCGGCGTCCCGCACATGGTCTCCCTGCCCGAGAGTGCGCACTACGAGCTCTGGCCGACCCTCGCCGGTCGCACTCTGCACGGTTTCACCTCGCTGTACACCGCCCGTCGCGGATCCCTCGGCCACAAGCCGGCCCCGACCGACCCACACTGACCCGAGAGCAAGGACGTAACGCACGCATGAGCGACAATCAGGTCATCCAAAACAGTGGACCCTTCCGGATCGGCGACCGGGTACAGCTGACCGGACCCAAGAACAAACTGAACACGATCACCCTGGAACCAGGCAAGGTCTTCCACACCCACCGGGGAATCCTGGCGCACAATGACGTCATCGGTGTCCCGGACGGCTCGGTCGTCACGAACAACGTCGGCGTGGAGCACCTCGCCTTGCGGCCGTTGCTGAACGACTTCGTGATGTCGATGCCGCGAGGCGCTGCCATCATCTATCCCAAGGACGCCGCCCAGATCATCGCGCAGGCCGATATCTTCCCGGGGGCGACTGTGGTGGAGGCCGGCGTCGGTTCCGGCGCCCTGTCGCTCTGGCTGCTGCGCGCCATCGGCCCCGCCGGGAGGCTGGCCTCATTCGAACGCCGCAGCGAGTTCGCGGATGTCGCCCGTGACAATATCGCGACCTTTCTCGGGTCTGATCCCGCCAACTGGAGCATCACGCTCGGCGACCTCGCCGATACCCTCCCCGACACGATGCCGGCCCAGAGCGTGGACCGGGTCGTGCTCGACATGCTCGCGCCCTGGGAGTGCCTGGGCTCTGTTTCGGACGCGCTCAAGCCAGGCGGAGTGCTGCTCTGCTACGTGGCCACGGTGACCCAACTCTCGCGGGTGGCCGAGGCCATTCGTGCGACCGCTTTATACACGAACCCGGACTCGAACGAGACCATGGTTCGCGGGTGGCACGTCGAGGGTCTCGCCGTGCGGCCCGATCACCGGATGATCGGGCACACGGGTTTCCTGATCACGGCCCGCCGTCTCGCCCCCGACACGATTCTTCCCGAATTGAAGCGCCGTCCGTCGAAGACCGACTTCTCTGATGCCGATGTGGAGGCCTGGACGCCGGGCGCCCTCGGCGAACGCAGTGTCAGCTCGAAGGTCATGCGCAAGCGCGTGCGGATGGCCGAGACAGGCGCGGCCATCTCGAAGGCTCGCGGGCTCGACGCGGGCGAACCCGACGACCTCGCACCCAACGCCCGTTAGGATTGTTTCGGCCTGTCATCCGGCCCCGAATTTGCCCCTGTCCCGCACAATCACCTGCCCCACACTGAAATGAGATCCCGTGCGTAGAGCTCCTGCACTCATCGCTTCCGCTGGCCTGCTGGTCGCGGTCCTCACCGGCTGCAGCACCCCCGTCGACGCCGCAGACTGCCAGGCGCCGGTCACGAAGGGGGCAGCGTCGAAGCTCGTGTCGGTGTCGGGCGAATTCGGCTCCGCGCCGACGGTGGACTTCCCGACCCCGTTGAAGACGGACTCCACCCAGGCCAGTGAGATCATCGCCGGCACGGGTGCCGGTCTCGTCCCGGATCAGCTGGTCAAGCTCGACCTCAGCCTCTACAACGGTACGACGGGTGCGTTGATCAGCGCGGGCGAGTACGACGGGGTCAACCAGGCCAGCATCGTCCTGGACGACGAACAGTCGCTCCCGGGCCTGGCGATGGGCCTGGAGTGCGCCCAGGTCGGATCCCGGCTGGCTCTCATCGTCTCCCCGGACGACGGGCTCGGTCCGGCCGGCGGAGACCCCAACAGTGGCATCGGCGCCGACGACTCGCTGGTCTTCGTGATCGACGTCGTGCGAGCCAACCTGCTCCGGGCCAACGGCGCCAACCAGTCGGTCGCGAGCGGGCTTCCGTCCGTTGTCCTTGCGACTGATGGAACCCCCGGCCTCACCATTCCGTCGAGTGAGCCGCCGACCGAGCTGCAGATCGGCGTCCTCAAGAAGGGCGATGGCGAGCAGGTCGCGGAAGGCGACACTGCGACCCTGCACTACACGGGCGTGCTCTGGAACGAGAACACGGTCTTCGATTCCAGCTGGCAGACCGGGAAACCGGCCGAGTTCCTGATCGTGGACGGTTCGAAGACCGAGGGCGGGCTGATCCCCGGGTTCGCCCAGGCCATCATCGGGCAGACTGTCGGTTCGCAGGTCATCGCCGTCATCCCGGCCGATCAGGCTTATGGTGATGAGGCCTCGCAAAAGATCCCCGCAGGCTCAACGCTCGTGTTCGTCGTCGATATCCTCGGCGTGAACTAAGTCTCGGCCTAGAAGCGGCGGATAGACTCGCAGCGTGCCGTCCACCATTGAAAAGAACAGCCGTGTTTCGGTAGAAGAACGCCTGTTCAGCCTGGTACTTGCGCTTATCGCAACGGAAGTCGGGTTGACCAAGGCCGATATTCTGTCCACCGTGCAGGGGTACCGCCAGCGCTATCTCCCCGGCGGAGACAACGCGAGCCTGGAGCGGCAGTTCGAACGAGACAAAGACGACATCCGCGAACTGGGCATTCCGCTCGAGGTGGTTGAGCCGCCGGACGATCCCGGGAGCAACCACCATTTGCGCTACCGCATCCCCAAGGGACTCTACGAGCTTCCGGTGGGCGTGACTTTCAGTCCGGACGAGCTCATGCTGCTGAAGCTTGCCGCGACGGTCTGGCGGGAGGGCTCCCTGTCTGCGGAGTCCAGGCGTGCGATGACTAAACTGCATGCGCTGGGCATCGACTCGAGCGATCCCGTGCTCGGTTACTCGCCGTCCCTGCGCGTGCGGGAGGCGTCCTTCGAACCGCTCAGCAAGGCAATGGATCGCGGTCAGGTTGTGGCATTCCTCTATCTGAAGCCCGGCGAGGCGGCGGCGCGCCGCCGTCAGGTCGAGCCCCGCGCCATGGTGTTGCACGACGGACGATGGCACCTGTTCGGCACCGACCAGGATGCTGCGGCAACCCGCACGTACCTGCTCTCCCGGATCGTGGGCCCGGTGGTGACGGTCCCCGGAGCCTCGTTCGTGGCGCACGGTGACGGTCAGGGGCAGGAAGCGCTCAGCGAGCTCGAGGCGCTGTGGACCGCCAACATCGCCGTGATCGCCGCCCGGCCGGGCAGCGATGCCGCGGTGAGACTGTCGAAACGAGTCGCCCCGGGAGAGATTCGAACGAACGCGGACGCATCCGCTCTCCACCTGAACTTCACCGATCTCAACGTGTTCGCCGACGAGCTCGCCGGCTACGGCCCGGAGGTTCTGGTGCACTCGCCCGCGGCCCTGCGCACGGCGGTCCGGTCCCGCCTGATCACCGTGCGGGATGCCCACACCGATTTCGATCTGAATGTGCACCCGGATACCACGACGGCGGCCGACGAATGAACGGCGGTCCGGCACTCGGAGCATCCGACAAGCTGACCTTCCTCCTGGCGCTGGTTCCCTTCCTGATGGACCATGACCGCATCAGCGTGACCGACGTCGCCGCGCACTTCGGGGTGTCGCCTGACCGGGTGCGCGACGCGGTCAATCTCATCGCGGTTTCCGGCATCCCCGGGGAAACCCGCCAGTACCTGCACGGCGACCTGTTCGATATCCATTGGGACGAGTTCGAAACGAACGACCTCATCGTGCTCACCCACCTCGTGGCCATCGACGACTCGCCGCGCTTCTCCGCCCGGGAAGCCGCCGCGCTGATCGCCGGCCTTCAATACCTGTCGTCGCTACCGGAGAATGCCGACGTCGACGCGATCGCGTCGCTGATGGCGAAACTCACCCGCAGCGCCTCAGCGGCTCCCAGCCAAGTTGCCGTCTCCGGCACGGATGCCCGCAGCAGTATTGCGGTCGTGCAAGCCGCGGTCCGCGGCGGAGTACAGATCGAGTTCGACTACCTGAATGCCCGCGGCGAGAATGAACTGCGCCGGGTCGACCCGTGGCGCATCCAGTCTGTGGACCGGGACTGGTACCTGCGCGGCTGGTGCCACCTCCGCGAAGCGGCCCGCACCTTTCGCCTCGACCGAATGAGCGATCTGCACGTGACCGACGTGCCGACCAACCCCCGGTCCGCCGATGCTGTGCCGACCGAGACCCTCTTCGAGGGCTCCGCGTCCGACCAGGATGTGACGGTTGAACTCCCGACGTCTGCCGTTCCGCTGCTCGCAGACTACGCACCATACGGCGCCCCCGGCGCACACGGGGACCGCGTGCGGAGGACACTCAAAGTGGCTCACTATCACGGCCTCAAACGCCTCGTCACCGGCCTCGCCGGAGTCGTGGAAGTGGTTGACCCGGCCGAGGC
The DNA here is from genome assembly GCF_002929845.1 of Cryobacterium sp. M96. GTDB lineage: Bacteria > Actinomycetota > Actinomycetes > Actinomycetales > Microbacteriaceae > Cryobacterium > Cryobacterium sandaracinum. Next base: position 152,134 of record NZ_PJJS01000052.1, on the reverse strand, counting down.
GCGCGCGGTCGTGCGCGAGTGGGCGGCCGCCGGCGTGGCCCGCTACGACGAGTCCGAACCGACAGACGCGGGGGAGTAGATGATGCCGTGGTGGTCGTGGGCACTGATCTGGATCGGCCTGGTGCTCGGCCTGCTCGCGATGCTGGCCTGGTTCGGATTCGCCCTGTTCAAGAAGGTCATGGCCACACTGGAGGCCCTTCAAGAACTCGGCGATCTTGTCGCTGACGTCACCCGGGGGCAGGAGCTGCCGCCGTCGGACCGGTTCCAACCGGCCGTCTTCACAAAGCCCGCCGACCTCTACCGCGCTCTCGAACTGGTTCAGCGTGACCGGGCGCAACGTCGACAGCGGCGGCGGGATTCCTCGATCGCCAGAGGTAAACTGTTTATAACTCAACCATTGACCCAGAGGACAGATACTGATGCTTAACAACCTGACCGGATGGCACTTCCTGATCATCCTCGTCATCGTTCTGCTTCTGTTCGGTGCGCCCAAGCTTCCCGGCCTCGCCCGCAGCCTCGGGCAGTCCATGAAGATTTTCAAGAACGAGATCAAGAGCGATAAAGAAGACGCCGAAACCACCGGCAGCGCTGACGACTCTTCGAAGGCCGCCGGCACAGCCGACCCGACGACGAAATCGTAAGTCCCGTGGCGGGGCGAATCCCTCGGCGCACGGCCACTGATGGAAAAATGTCGCTGGGCCAACATCTGCTAGAGCTGCGCAAGCGTCTCTTCCTCGCTGCGGCAGGAATACTGGTTGGTGCGATCGTCGGCTGGTTCCTGTCCGATTTCGTGTGGGACGCCCTGCGCGAGCCGATCTACGCCATCATCGAGGCGCAGGACCGCACGGCTCAGCTGAACTACCCAGACATCACTAGTGCCTTTGACCTGAAGTTGAAGATCGCCTTCTACGTGGGGCTCGTCGTGTCCAGCCCGGTCTGGCTCTTCCAGATCTTCGCGTTCCTGGTTCCCGGCCTCACCCGCATCGAAAAGCAGTACACCTTCGGCTTCCTCTTCACCGCCATTCCGCTGTTCCTGGCGGGCTGCGCTGCGGGATGGTTCGTTCTGCCGAACATCGTCGGACTGATGACGAGTTTCGCACCCAAGGAAGACGCCGCTCTCATCGTCGCGCAAAGTTACCTCGATTTCGTGTTGAAGCTCATGATCGCGATCGGTGTGGCATTCGTGCTCCCCGTCTTCATCGTTCTGCTCAACCTGGCCGGAGTGATCAGTGCTCAGTCGATCATCAAATCCTGGCGGATCGCAGTGCTGTTGATCACGCTGTTTACCGCGATCGCCACCCCCGCTGCCGACGTGATCTCGATGTTTCTTCTTGCCATCCCTATGGTCCTGCTTTACTTCGCCGCCTATGGAATCGCGTTCCTCCACGATCGACGTGCCGCCCGCCGCGCCCGTTCCCTCGAACAGGAGTTGGCGCTCTGAGCGCATCCGATGACCAACCTTGAATCGCCCGCGGAACGCTATGCCGCCTCCCGAGCCCGCGCCGGCCGGCCCCGCCTGGAGTCATTCCGCACCGGGCTCCGCTTCGGACTGGATCCCTTCCAGCTGGCCGCTTGCGCGTCTCTCGAGGACGGTAACAGCGTGCTTGTGGCCGCGCCCACGGGTGCCGGCAAAACCCTGATCGCCGAGTTCGCGATCTATCTGGCAATGCAGAGCTCACGGAAGAAGGTCTTCTACACCGCCCCGATGAAGGCGCTGAGCAATCAAAAGTTTCAGGAACTCGTCGCAGAATACGGGGTGGATGCCGTGGGCCTGCTCACCGGCGACACGAACGTGAACCCGCAGGCCCGCATCGTGGTCATGACGACCGAAGTGCTGCGCAACATGCTCTACGCCGATTCGGACCTCCTCACAAACCTTGCCTTCGTCGTGTTGGACGAGGTCCACTTCCTGGCCGACCGGTTCCGCGGTGCCGTCTGGGAAGAGGTCATCATCCATCTGCCCCAGGACGTACGTCTGGTCTCGCTCAGCGCCACGGTCTCAAACGCCGAAGAATTCGGCGACTGGCTGCAGGCCGTCCGCGGCGAAACGGATGTCATCGTCTCCGAAGAGCGGCCGGTTCCGCTCGAACAACATGTGCTGGTCAAGAGCAAAATGATCGACCTCTTTGACGCAGCCGGCCTGGCCGGGACCCACCGGGTGAACCCGGAGCTGGTGCGGCTGGCCCAGTCGGGCGGGCGCGCACCCGGCGTCCGCTCGGCGAACGGACGCCGGGGCGGCGACCGCGAACGCGGCCGGGGGACCCAGCCGCGTGGCGGTTTCGAACCGGGGCGGATGGACCGCTCCGACATCGTGCGGCTGCTCGAGGGCAAACACCTGCTCCCGGCGATCTTCTTCATCTTCAGCCGAGTCGGCTGCGACCAGGCGGTCCGCCAGGTACTGCGGGCCGGCGTGCGCTTGACCGACGCTCAGGAGCGCGAGGAGATCCGGCAGATCGTCGACGAGCGCTGCCGTACGCTGCTCGACGAAGACCTCGGCGTGCTCGGCTACTTCGAGTGGCTCGACGGCCTCGAGCGGGGTGTCGCCGCCCACCACGCCGGGCTGCTTCCGGCGTTCAAGGAGGTCGTCGAGGAGCTGTTTCAGAAGAAGCTCCTAAAGGCCGTCTTCGCCACGGAAACCCTGGCGCTCGGCATCAACATGCCGGCCCGTACGGTGGTGCTCGACAAGCTCGAGAAGTTCAACGGCGAGGCGAGAGTGCCGGTCACCCCGGGGGAGTACACCCAGCTGACCGGTCGGGCCGGGCGGCGCGGCATTGACATCGAGGGCCACTCGGTGATCCAGTGGGCTTCCGGACTCGACCCTCAGACGGTGGCGTCACTCGCGTCTCGACGCACCTACCCGCTCAATTCCAGCTTTAAGCCGACCTACAACATGGCCGTCAACCTGATCGACCAGTTCGGTCGGGAACGCACGCGTGAGGTCCTCGAGTCCTCGTTTGCCCAGTTCCAGGCCGATCGGGCGGTCGTCGACCTGGCACGCAGAGTGCGCCAACAGGAAGAGTCACTGACCGGGTTCGCACAATCCATGGTCTGCCACCTGGGCGACTTCACCGAATACTCCGCCATCCGTCGCAATCTCACCGACGTCGAGCGCCAAAATGCGGCGGGGGAGACCGGCGCCCGTGCGGCGCGCGAGCGCCGCCAGCGCGAACTCGGCAGCCTGCGTAAGCGCATGCGCGAGCATCCGTGCCATAGCTGCCCTGAGCGCGAGCAGCACGCACGGTGGGCACAGCGCTGGTGGACGCTGAGGCGAGACACGGATACCCTCACCCAGCAGATTACGACACGCACCGGCGCCGTCGCACGCGTCTTCGACCGGGTGACCGAAGTTCTCATGGGCTACGGCTATCTCCTCGAGAACCCCGACGGCACGGCCACGCTCAGCCCGAGCGGCCTGATCCTGCGGCGCATCTACGCGGACCGTGACCTCCTGGTAGCGGAATCGCTGCGCCGGGGCCTGTGGAACGACCTCGACCCAGCGGGTCTCGCCGCCATGGCCTGCGCTCTCGTTTTCGAACCCCGCCGCGAAGAGGGTTTGATCGACGAACGCTACCTGCCCAAGGGCGCCTTCCGCGAGGCCCTGCACGAGACCCAGGAGTTGTGGAGCCGCCTCGATGATCTCGAACGCGATCACAAGCTTCCCGGCAGCAACCCCCTCGCGGTGGGACTCAGCCTGGCGATATGGAAGTGGGCGCGAGCCGGTTCGCTCATCGACGTCCTGGATGAGGCCGAGATGGCGGCGGGCGACTTCGTGCGCTGGACGAAGCAGACCATCGACCTTCTGGATCAGCTCTCGGTCGTGGCCGACGACCCCGTCGGCCGCACCGCTCGCAAGGCCATGGATGCGATCCGCCGTGGGATCGTGGCCTACTCGTCAGTCGCCTAGGCTGATGACGTGATCTCGGGGACCCTTCGGCCATTGGCCCTCCCGTTGCCGGCCGCTATTCTGCTCGCCGCGGCGGCCGGCGCGATCCTGGACGCCGGGTTTCCCGATCGGTCGTGGTGGATTCTGGCCCTGGTCGGAGTCTTCCTGATGCTCTTCGCCCTACTGGGGCGTGGTTTCTGGTCCGGCCTGCTCATCGGGTTGGTGGCCGGATCAGCGTTCTGGTTGATCCACATCAGCTGGCTGACGCTCTATCTCGGACCTGTGCCCTGGCTGGCACTGGCCGGCTTGCAAACCATATTCTTCTGCATCAGCCTGGCGCTGATCGGTGTCGTGCTCGAAACGGGGCCGCGGGTGTGGCCGACCAGCTTGGGCCGCCTCGGCGTGGTGCCGGTGGTCGTGGCTGGGCTGTGGACGGCGCGGGAAGCACTCGCCTCGGTATGGCCGTATGGCGGATTCGCTTGGGGCAGGGTGGCCATCTCCCAGTCCGAGAGCCCGTTCAATTCACTGGTGGCCTGGGTCGGCATGTCGGGGCTCAGCTTCGTCCTGGTCTGGCTTTGCGCCCTGGCTCTGCAGTTGCTCCGCGAAACCCCGGTGCGACTCACCGTGCGCTCAGGCATCGCCGCAGGGGCAATCGCGGTCGTATTGGTCGTACCGGCCTGGCCGACGGTACAGACGGGGGAGGTGCGTCTGGCTGCCATCCAGGGTGCTTCGGATGCCGGTCTGTTCGCGCGCTACTCACCGGGGCAGATCCTGGCGGATCACACTTCGGCGACCTTGGCCGTCATCGACGAGGAGGTCGACTTCGTCGTGTGGCCGGAGAACGCCAGCGACATCGACCCCCTTCGTTCAACGGATGCCGCCAAGAACCTGGACTTCCTCAGCCGCCGGATGGGCGTCCCGATCATCGCGGGAGCGATAACGCAGCGGAACAACAAGATCTACAACAGCTCTCTGCTGTGGCAGGAGGGGGAGGGCGCCGTCGACATCTACGACAAGGTGCATCCGGTGCCCTTCGCGGAGTACATGCCGGACCGTGCGTTCTGGCGGCCATTTGCTCCCGAGCTGATCGACCTGGTCGCGCGCGACTACGCCATCGGCACCCGGGACAACGTTTTCGACATCAACGGGATCGTGGCGGGACTCGCCATCTGCTTCGATATCGCCGACGACCAGCTCGTTCAGGAAATGGTCGACGACAAAGCCGAGATCATCCTTGCCCAGACGAACAACGCCGACTTCGGCCGCACCGACGAGAGCGTGCAGCAGTTGGCCATCGCGCGACTCCGAGCCATCGAAGCCGGGCGCACGGTCGTGAATATCTCCACCGTGGGCACCAGCGCCATCATCACGCCGGATGGTGCCACGCTCGACAGTCTGCCGACCTGGCTGCCCGGAGCGATGGTGCAGTCAGTTCCCCTGAGCGACACGGTCACCCCGGCGATGGCTGCGGGACGGGTAATCGAGTGGCTGGTGTGCGGCCTCGGCCTTGCCGGGTTTGTACTGTGCTCTCGTAGCGCGCTGCGCGCCCGACGGAATCGGGCGCGTAGCATGTGATCCTGATCAGTTCAGGCGGCGCGAAAAAGGGCCGATCAGGCGCCGATCTTCTGCTGTCCGCGACGCTCCCGCAGGAACGTCAGCCGTTCCTCAAGGAGTTCCTCGAGCTCGGCCCGGGTGCGTCGCTCCAGGAGCATGTCCCAGTGCGTACGCGGTACTTTCTCGTCGGAATGGTCAACTATCACCGGTTTGGAGTCAACCAACCGGGTTGCTGTCTGTGAACAGAAGCGACATTCCCATTCGTCAGGAGCTTCCGCCTCTGCCGAGAAGATCATGACCGTCTCCCGTGCGCACGTCGCACACAGATACGTGTGACTAACTCGTGGTGAAAAAGTTACGCCCTCTTCGCTCTGAAGGCTTTGTGCGCCTAACCTCATGCCACGCAAACTGCGATCCGCCATCGTATGGTCTCCTCTCGCGATACACCTTCTAGGTATAAACCATCAAGCTGGACGTTATCTTTCCGTTATGTGACTTCTCGGAGCGAACTCTCAGGCTCGCGCCGCGATGATCGCCACGGCCAGGTCGCACCGGTCGGTGACGATCCCGTCGACACCGAGGTCCAGGAGCCGGATCATGGACTCCGCATCGTTGATGGTCCAGACATGCACCTCCACCTCGGCCGCGTGCATGCCGCGAATGAAGCGGGGAGTGAGGATGCGAAGGAAACGAACCGCCTCCGGCACCTGCACGGCGGCAAAGCTCCTCAGGGAGTGCCGAACCGGAGCGGCAAGGCCCAGTTCGGCGGCCAAAACGGCGCGCATCAAGACCGACGCGGATGCCGATGTGGCCACCCCGGGGAGCAGCGCAGCCGTGCGGCGACGGCGGTTCTCGGAGAAAGAGGTGATCAGCACCCGGTCGATGGCGCCGGCGTCCCGGACCGCCGCGGCCGTGGCCTCGACGGCGGCCAATGATTTGACGTCGATGTTGAACCGGGCCTCCGGGAAGACGTCAAGTCCCTCGCGAAGGGACGCGAAGGATTGCCCCTGACCGAGTCCGACCCGGCGCAGCTCACCCATGGTGAGCTGATCGAGGCGAATGCGGGTTCCGGCCACATCGTGTTCAGCGTCGTGGCTGAGCACGGCGATTCCGTCGTCCGTGGCGTGGACATCCGTCTCGATGTGGGTCGCGCCGACCGCGAGCGCGTGCCGGAACGCCAGCAGGGTGTTCTCCGGTGCATCAAGGGAGAGGCCGCGATGGGCGAAAACGCGCGGCCCGACCCCCTCGAGGTACATCGCCGCCTACGCCTCCGGGACGGCGGGGGACCGGCCGGCCGGCCCGGCCTGCGCGGTCTGCGCGGTCTGCGCGGGGGCGGCCGAGCCGCCGACGGCATGGCCGAACGCCGCCCCGATGCCGTTCATCGCGGCGGTGAGTTCGCTGGGCACGATCCACAACTTGTTCGCACTGCCCTCCGCGAGCTTGGGGAGGGTCAGAAGGTACTGATAGGCCAGGAGCTTCGGATCCGGGTCACCGTCGTGGATCGCCCTGAATACCGTGGTGATGGCCTCCGCCTCACCCTGGGCGCGCAGAACGGCTGCCTTCGCGTCACCCTCCGCCGACAGGATGGCGGCCTGCCGAGCTCCCTCGGCCGTCAGAATCGCCGACTGCTTCGTGCCCTCGGCGGTCAGGATGACCGCGCGGCGGTCACGCTCGGCGCGCATCTGCTTCTCCATCGAATCCTGGATGGACAGGGGCGGGTCGATCGCCTTCAGCTCCACCCGTCCGACTCGGATACCCCACTTGCCGGTCGCCTCGTCCAGCACGATCCGTAGTTGCCCGTTGATATTGTCGCGGCTGGTCAGCGCCTCTTCAAGGTTGAGGCCACCGACCACATTGCGCAGGGTCGTCGTCGTGAGCTGCTCGACCGCGCCCAGGTAATTCGCGATTTCGTAGGTGGCGGCACGTGCATCCGTGACCTGAAAATAGACCACGGTGTCAATAGACACCACGAGATTGTCCTCCGTGATCACCGGCTGCGGGGGGAAGGAAACGACCTGTTCGCGCATGTCCAGCAAGGGTCGCACCCGGTCGATGAAGGGAACCAGGATGTTCAGGCCCGGCTCGAGCGTCTTGTGATACTTGCCCAGACGCTCGACAACGCCGGCGTTGGCTTGCGGGATGATCTTGATGGCCCGGACAAGAACGACGACGACGAACACCCCGAGTACCAAGAGGAGGGCGGCAATGAAGATTTGCCCAATGAATTCACCGGTGGAGAGCACTATGTGATGTTCCTTTCCGAGGGATGAACGACGGCGGTGGAGCCTTCGATCGCGGTCACGCGAACAATCTCACCGGGTTCGGCGGATTGCGTGTCGGTGTCGGGGGAGAGGCGGGCTGTCCAGGTTTCGCCGTTGGCCAGTTTGACCATTCCACCCGAGGGGCGAACGGTGGACAGTACTTGTGCGGTCATGCCGAGCAGTGCGGCGACATTGCTCGGTGTGTGATCGGCACCCTTCCTCATCAGCCGCAGGAGAACCGGGCGTATGAGCAGGATGAGGAGCACGGATACCACGGCGGCCGTGACGATCTGGAGCCACCACACGGCTCCCAGCAGGTTCGCCCCCAGGCCGGCCAGGCTTCCGACAGCAATCATCAGAAAGGTGAACTCGAGCGACAGCAGCTCGATGATCACACAGACGAGGATGAAGACGAGCCACACGATCCACAAGTAGTCGGTCAGGTCAGCCATCAATTTTGGAGCCTCTCACGTGACGTTTCCCTATCGAAGCTATCACCTGCTCGTTGGCCGGAGTCGAGACTGGCCGAGGCTGAGTCCCGCCGCTCATGTTGGTAGGGTTGGGCGTTGTGACTACTGCACCCAAAAATCCCCTCGACGCCGGCTCTCTCATCGGCAAACGCGCCCTGGTCACGGGGTCGTCCCGTGGTGTCGGAGCGGCCACCGTCGGCCTCCTCGCCGAGGCGGGCGCCAGCGTCGCGATCAACTTCCGTAACAAGGAGGCACGGGCGATCAAGGTCGCCGATGCGATCCGCGCCGCAGGTGGCACGGCAATCACGGTCGGCGCAGATCTGACGGATGCTGCATCCGTCGAGTCCATGTTCGAAACCATCCGTGCGGAGTTCGGCGGCCTCGACATCCTCGTCATGAACGCCTCCGGTGGCATGGAAAGCGGCATGGCCGAGGATTACGCCATGCAGCTGAACCGGGACGCCCAGGTCAACCTGCTGCACGCGGCACGGCCCTTGCTCGCTCCGGGTGCCCGCGTGGTGTTCGTCACCAGCCACCAGGCCCACTTCGTCGAGACCACGACCACCATGGCCGAATACGAGCCGGTCGCCCGGAGCAAGCGCGCCGGTGAGGATGCACTGCGCGCCCTCATCCCCGAGTTCGCCGAGGCCGGCATCGGTTTCGTCGTTGTCTCCGGCGACATCATTGAGGGCACGGTCACCGCCGTCCTGCTCGAGCGAGCCAGCCCGGGCACCATGACCGCGCGTAAGGATGCCGCCGGCCGGCTGTACAACGTCAGCGAATTCGGCGCCGAGGTTGCGTTGGCGGCCGTCGAGGCCGTGCCGGAGAACAACACCAGGTACGTCGGGGACATCGCGGACTACGTCGGCGAAGCCGCCAGTCGAAACTGACGTCGCGGGCAGCACGTGCAGTGCGGCCTGGCGAATGCCGTGCGGCCGCGCCGAGCGGCTACGCCGTATCGAGTGTCGGCGACCGGCCCCGGCCGAACATGAAGGCCTGCGCCAGTTGGATAATCCCGGACAGAACGAGGAACACTCCGCCGATCGTGACCAGAATGGTGACCGACTCGACGGGGGAGAAGAGCACCACGACGCCGGTCACGACGGCGATGGCGCCGAAGACCGCACCGAACCACCTGCTGGAGTCCGGAGCCGTCTCGACCAATCCGGCCACACCTTCCACGATCCAGGAGCTCCCGATGAGCATCCCGAGCACTGCCAGGGTGTCCAAAGGGTTTCTGATTGCCACGATACCGCCGACGATCAGCAGCACGCCGAGCAGGATGTTCACAACCCGGCTACCGCCGGACGCACCCTGTGTGAATAATCCTCGGCCTACGTGAACGATGCCGCTGATCAAAAAGTACAGGCCGAAGAGGATCTTGAGGGAGCCGACGGTGGCGTCCGGCCAGGACAGGATCAGGACGCCGACGACCAGGGCCAACAGGCCGGTGCCAGCAATGGCCAGGCGCACACCGGTGATTTCTGACGTGCTGAGCGCTCTCTAATCCAACGACAGATCGAAGGCCGTAACGGTAATGGGCATTTCAGCTGCCTCTCGGATTCTGGGAACGTGCCGTGTCGCACAAAGTAGTCGAGTCCGGCCAGCACGTCCAGACCTCTTCATTGGTTGACCGATAATGCACATTATGTCAGCACAGACGATGCTTTCGCCTGACCAGGTGAGGCATAGGATCACTTCCGAAGCGTCATGCATCGTGCCGGAATGTGTCCAGCGGTGGATTAGGACCCTTGTGCAGACATTTGGCGACGGTTAGCCGAACCGCCGCCGCCGGACTCATTCTGGGCGGTCGATTTCCTTGTCGGTGTTCTCCGGTTCGTGCGGGCGCAGGACCATCCCGAATTCGTTCACGGGCAGGAACGCGTCCCGGTCCCACGCGCCCGGATGCGGCACGGGGCACGTAAGGATAGTGTCATGGGCGCCGCGCTCGATCAAATGTGCACGCATGGTCTGCCCACAGACCGGGCATTCCTTCAGATCAGTCGGCACGTCCGTATCCGCGAATCGCGGATCCACTCGGTCGGAGTGGCGAGTAGGACTGCTCACCGGCGGTTCCCTGTCTTTGTCCATGTGCTCAGACTACGCCGAGTTTCAAAATCGACCAGATGCGTGTGCTTTGCGTCTATTCTTCTCCGAAGCCCGATTCCAGAAGGTCTCCCAGAGCGGCTACGGCTGCCGCTCCGGCCTCATCCGAGGAGGAGATCTTCGCGGTCATGCCGCGGATGAGTCCGAGTGACATCACGGCGAGCAGACTGGATGCATCCCTGCCGTTCACGGTGACTCGTGCCTCGAACGTATTGGCGAGCTTCACGAAGTCAGCAGCCGGTCGGGCATGCAGACCATCCTTGTTCACCAGGGTAACGGTTCGCGTGACCACCGGCGGCAGCGCTGGTTCCGCCCCAGCTGCGGAGACGGCCCCGGCTGCGGATTGCGCGGCCCGCACGACAGACTCGATGTCTCCCCCAATCTCGGCGGCGGCGGCCGCAGCCACACCCCCCTCGACCAGAGGCGCATCCACGATTCGTACTCGGGCACGCGCCGCGTCTCCGAGGAAATCCAACGCGGTTTCGGCCGTCAGGATCGCGGAGCCCAGGTCGCAGAGGAGCACGACGCCGGCGCCGGCGTCAGCCTGTGCAATGCCGCTGACCACCTTCGTGAAGCTCGTGCCGATACCCCCGTCGTCTGTCCCACCGGCCGGGACCATCCTCGTTTGGGGTGCCATCTGAGTTGCCAGATCGAGGAGACCGTCGGCGATCTTCGAGCTGTGGGAGATGAAAACGAGGCCGACAAGCCCCTCTGTGGCGGTCATTTCAGGCGGTCGCTGCGGTGTCGGCAGCTGCTCGCAACAGCAGGGCCGAAGACTGCGCTCCCGGGTCGCGGTGACCGATGGCCCGTTCGCCGAGGTAGCTAGCCCGTCCCTTGCGCGCAACCCAGGGTTCCGTCGCCTCTGCCCCTGCCTCGGCGGCAGCTGCCGCCGCCATCAAAATCGCCAGGTCGTTCGCACCGTCGGCACGGGCTGCTTCGGCGGCGTCGACCGCCGGAGTCCAGGCATCGACCATGGTCTTGTCTCCGGGTTCCGCCTTGCCGCGCAGGACGATGCCGTCTCGCGCGGCCGCCAGGAATGCGACTAGAGCGGCCCCGTCAAGATCAGCCGAGCCGGTGATGGCCACGGCCGCCTTGAGGAACGCTGTTCCATACAGTGGACCCGCCGCACCGCCCACGGTTGAGATCAACGTGGTTGCGACGAGTTTGAAGACGTCCCCGGGGTTCGCCTCGGACGAAAGGTCATCGAGTTTCAACAGCACCGCCTGGAAACCGCGGTCCATGTTTTCGCCATGATCACCATCGCCGATTTCACGGTCCAGATCAATCAATTCCACACGGTGCTCATTCATTACCGCCGCGCTGGTCCTGATCCAGGCTTTCGCCCACGTGCCGTCTAGCTTCATTGGATCTCCTTCTACCGGCCTATCGTCCCCACCGTAGCGCTGCCGTCTGGACCGGCGCATCCCACAGGGCAGTCAGTTCGTCATCGAGTTTCAGCACGGTGATGGATGTTCCCTGCATCTCGAGAGACGTCGTAAAGTTCCCGACGAGTGTCCTGGATACTTCGATCCCCTGTTCGGCCAACACCTCGGCGGCCCGTCGAAACACGATGTACAGCTCGATTTGCGGTGTGCCGCCCATTCCGTTGACGAAGAGCAGCACCTCGTCCCCGGCTACGAACGGGATGTCCTCAAGGATAGGGCCGAGGAGCCGGTCGACGATGGCGTCGGCCGGCTCCAGCTTGATCCGCGCGCGCCCCGGCTCGCCGTGGATGCCGATCCCGATCTCTATCTCATCGTCGGCGAGCGTGAAGCTGCCTTCCCCGGCGTGGGGAACAACGCACGGCGTCAGCGCCACACCCATCGAACGCACACCGGAGATGACCCTCTCTGCGATCGCGGCGACAGTCTCCAGGGCGTCTCCGCGCTCAGCCGACGCTCCAGCGATCTTCTCGACCAGGACCGTTCCGGCCACGCCACGTCGCCCGGCCGTGTACAGCGAGTCCTTCACGGCGACGTCGTCGTTGACGATCACCGAGCGGACCTCGATTCCGTCCGCGGCGGCGAGGTCGGCGGCGGTCTCGAAATTCAAGACGTCCCCGGTGTAGTTCTTGACGATGTGGAGCACCCCCGCTCCCCCATCGACCGCCTTCGTCGCGGCGAGGATCGGGTCGGGTGTCGGTGAGGTGAAAACGGCCCCGGGTACGGCTGCGTCCAGCATCCCGAACCCGACGAACCCACCGTGAAGTGGCTCGTGTCCGCTTCCTCCTCCGCTGACCAGACCCACTTTCCCGGCAACGGGAGCTTCCGTGCGCACGATGTAGGTCGGTTCCGTCGAAATCCGGACGATATCGGCGTGGGCCGCGCCGAACCCGGCCACGGCCTCAGCGACGACGTTCTTGGGATCATTGACGAGTTTCTTCATGTCTCTTCCTTCGATCGAGGTGGTTGGACGGCCCGTCGACGGGCTGTTGTGGAGCGCTATGCACTTTAGGCTCAACCTACGCGCTGCCCTCGCTGCCGGTAAGGGGCGGTGAATTACGCGTCCACCGGCCCATTCCGCTGCGTTAATCGCCGCGCTATGGTAACGCCGATCGCTCACCGCTCTGGGTCGCTCCGGCATCTTCAGCCTCACCAAGAAAGGTCAACGTGGACAATATTGGAGTCGTATTCTTATCGGAAGTGCTGGGCACGGGGATACTCGTCCTCCTCGGAACCGGTGTGGTCGCCAACGTCGCGCTGGCCAAGAACAAGGGCCTCGGCGGCGGATTCCTCATGGTCACCATCGGGTGGGGTTTCGCGGTCTTCGCCGGTGTCATCGTCGCCTACAACTCTGGTGCACACCTTAACCCGGCAGTCACCCTCGGCCTGGTGACATCGGGTGCGACGGAGTTCGGTTCGGGCGTTCCCGTGAACTTCCTGTCTGTCCTCACCTACATCGCGGGTCAGCTCCTCGGCGCCTTCATCGGAGCCGTCTTTTGCTGGCTGGCCTACAAACAGCACTTCGACGCTGAGCCCAACTCCGCCAACAAACTCGGCGTCTTCTCGACCGGTCCGGCCATCCGCTCCTACGGATGGAACCTGACAACCGAGATCATCGGCACATTCGTGCTTGTCTTCGTCGTTCTGGCGTTCGGTGGCGGGCGCCAGGGCGAGAGTGGCGGACTGGCCGCGCTCGGCGCACTGCCCGTCGCGCTGCTAGTTATCGTCATCGGCACCTCGCTCGGTGGGCCGACCGGATACGCCATCAACCCGGCTCGTGACCTGGGGCCCCGCATCGCGCACTTCGTCCTGCCGATCAAGGGCAAGGGAACGTCTGATTGGGCCTATTCCTGGGTTCCTGTCGTGGGTCCGGTCATTGGCGGCATGCTCGCCGGATGGGCTTCCCTGTTCCTATTGCCCGTCCTCACGTAATCCTTCCCGCGGGCCGGTTCAGTCATTGAATCGGCCCGCGCTGTGTGGCTTCACGCAGCGGCGTGCGCCGCGTCAAGCACTGATTCTCGCAATCCAAGGAGGTATTCCAAGGCCGAAGACGTAATCGCAATCGCAATCGACCAGGGAACCACGAGTTCCCGAGCGATCATCATCGACAACGCAGGCTCGGTGATCGCGATCGGTCAGCACGAGCACGAGCACGAGCACGAGCACGAGCACGAGCAGATCTTCCCTCGGGCCGGCTGGGTCGAGCACGACCCGATGGAAATTTGGGACAACACCCGTGAAGTGATCGGCCAGGCTTTGTCCAAGTTGAACCTGACTCGGCATGACATCGAGGCCGTGGGAATCACCAACCAGCATGAGACCGCAGTGGTCTCGGACCGCCGCACCGGGCTGCCCGTCGACAACGCGATTGTCTGGCGAGATACCCGCACCCAGCCCATCGTGGACCGTCTCGTCGCCGACGACGGAGTCGAACGGTTCAAGGCCCAGGTGGGGCTCCCCCTGGCGACGTACTTCTCCGGAACGAAGATCGTCTGGATTCTCGAGGACGTGAATGTCGCGCGCGCAAGGCCGAAGCCGGCGATCTGATGTTCGGCACGACGGACTCCTGGGTGCTGTGGAACCTGACCGGCGGTCTCGAAGGCGGCGTGCACGCGACGGACGTGACCAACGCCAGCCGCACCAAGTTCATGGATCTCGAGACTCTGCAATGGGACGACGATATCCTCGCCGCCTTCGGGGAACCCAAGTCGATGCTGCCCGAGATTCGTTCGTCGTCCGAGGTCTACGGCATCGCGAGCGGCCACTGCCGGCCTTCGACCAAGGTGAGGCGAAGAATACCAACGGCACCGGTGCCTTCCTGATCTTCAACACGGGCACCGATATCATCCACTCCAAGAACGGTTTGCTCACCACGCTCGGCTACAAGCTCAGCGACGCCGAACCCCACTATGCGCTGGACGGCTCCATCGCGGTCACCGGCTCCCTCGTGCAGTGGCTGCGAGACAATCTGGGAATGATCAGTACCCCCGAGGAAATCGAGACGCTTGCCAAAACGGTCGATGACAATGGCGGCGCCTACTTCGTGCCCGCCTTCTCCGGACTCTTCGCGCCGAACTGGCGCTCGGACGCCCGTGATGCCCTCGTCGGCCTGGTCCGATTCGTGGACAAGGGCCACATCTACCGCGCCGCCCTCGAGGCGACCGCGTTTCAGACCCGGAAGGTCCTGGACGCGGTTGACGCCGACTCGGGTGTTCCATTGACCGAGCTGAAGGTTGACCGGGCATGATCGGCAACAACACGCTGATGCAGTTCCAGGCCGACATCATCGGCGTGCCAGTGGTGCGACCGGTTGTGGCCGAAACCACGGCTCTCGGCGCCGCGTACGCCGCCGGACTGGCGGTCGGGTTCTGGGGTGACCTTGACGAACTGCGGGCCAACTGGCAGGAGGACAGCCGGTGGACCCCGCAAATGGGCGAAGAAGAGCCGAACCGACAGATGCTCAACTGGAAGAAGGCCGTTACCAAGACGTTCGGCTGGGTTGACGAAGACGTCGTCTAGCTCGTCTCGTTTTGTCTGGGCCAGCCGGGTCACACCCGACTGGCCGCGACCCACTCAGCGAGCTTGGCCGTGGCCGCACCGGAGTCGACTGCCTCCGCGGCCACAATTATTTTAGTGCGAAAGCGCTCGATAATATTGACTTGAGACTGCGCGGGATCGTTTGCAAGGTCAAACGCGACCAGGCCGGCGGCCGCGTTCAGCAGGACGATGTCACGCACCGCACCGACCTCACCGGCCAGCACTGAATGAACGACGGCCGCATTGTGCTCAGCGTCCCCGCCAACGAGCTCATTGATCGAGGCCCGTCGGATTCCTAGGTCACGCGGATCGATGTCGTGCTCTGTCACCAGGCCCCGCGACACCTCCCAGACATGGCTGTGGCCCGTCGTGGTCAGCTCATCGAGACCGTCGTCACCGCGGAAGACCAGGGCCGTCGCCCCGCGTGTCTGGAATACACCCACGATGAGCGGAACTCGGTCCAGGTTTGCGACTCCCACTGCTGACGCCTCGGGACGGGCCGGATTGCACAACGGGCCGAGGTAGTTGAACACCGTGGGGATGCCGAGCTCCTTGCGCGCAAGCGCTGCGTGGCGGAACCCCGGGTGAAAAGCGGCAGCGAAGGCGAAGGTGATCCCGGCCGTATCCAGAATGGCAGCAACCTTGTCGGCAGACAGTGACAGGTCAATGCCGAGGGCAGCAAGCACGTCCGACGAACCGGACGCCGAGCTTGAGGCCCGGTTGCCGTGTTTGATCACGGGAACGCCGACCCCGGCGCAGACGATGGAGGCCATCGTCGAGATGTTGACGGTGCCGAACCGATCCCCACCAGTGCCGACGATGTCCAGGGCCATCGGGTTCACCGCCAGCGGTACGGCATGGTCGAGGATCGCATCCCGAAACCCGACGATTTCGTCCACGGTTTCGCCCTTGGCGCGCAGGGCTACGAGGAAGCCGGCCAGCTGCGCCGGAGTTGCCTCCCCCAGCATGACCTGCTCCATGCTCCACGCGGCATCGGAGACGCTGAGGTCCTTCCCCGAAAGCAGAGCACTGAGGACGTTTGGCCAGGACTGAATTTCAAGCATGGATCGATTTTAGCGAGATCGACGATCCGTCCCGAATTCGCTTCCCGGGGCGCGTTTGTTCCAATCAGGTAGTCATTCCGGTAATTGAGCGACAGGTCCGCCCCGATGACAATAACCGATACGCAAATCGGCCATAATAGAAGAGTGACGAGTCCATCAATTACCTACACGGTCAATGCGCCCGTTGTTAACCGGCCCAACAGCGTGGCTGTTGGCACAATCGTCTGGTTGGGCAGCGAAGTCATGTTCTTCGCCGGGCTCTTCGCCATCTACTTCACGCTGCGGTCGACGTCGCCTGAATTGTGGTTATTCGAGACGGAGAAGCACGGCTTCGGATTCGCCCTTGTGAACACACTGATCCTCGTGTCCTCTTCGGTGACCTGCCAGTTCGGAGTGTTTGCGGCAGAACGCCTGCAATCACGCTCGACCGGATGGAAACCGAGCCAGTGGGGCATGGTCGAGTGGTTCTTCCTCACCTACGCCCTCGGCGCCATATTCGTGTCCGGTCAGGTCTTCGAGTACGCGACTCTCGTTTCCGAGGGCGTCTCGCTTACCAGCAACGCGTACGGATCCGCATTCTACCTCACCACCGGTTTCCACGGTATTCACGTGACTGCCGGCCTGATCGCGTTCCTGCTCGTCATCGGGCGCGCCTTCGCGGTCAAGAACTTCGGTCACAAGGAAGCAACGAGCGCCATCGTCGTGTCGTACTACTGGCACTTCGTCGACGTTGTCTGGATCGGGCTGTTCCTCGTCATTTACGTTCTTAAATAGAAAGTCGGAGTGGACACCACGTATGACCACGATTAGCACACCGAAGCAGTCCGACGGTCGCAAAGCCGGCCGTCGCAGCCCGCTTGCCAGCGTCGCCCTCATCGCGATCGGACTCCTCTTCACCGGGGGCGCATACGCGGCTTTCAGCACGAGCACGGCCAGTGCGGAGACGAACGCTGCGTCGCAGCAAACCGTCGGCGAAGGGCAGAAACTCTTTGCGGCCAACTGCGCCACCTGTCACGGATTGGAAGCAGCGGGCACCAATGCTGGCCCCAGCCTGATCGGCGTCGGCGCTGCATCGGTCGACTTCCAGGTGGGCACCGGACGCATGCCGATGCAGTTGAACGGACCGCAGGCTGAGAAGAAGGCGGTCCAGTTCACAGACGAGCAGATCGTGTCGCTCGCCGCTTACGTGGCGTCCCTTGCGCCGGGTCCGGCACTTCCGGATCCGTCTCTCCTCGACGCCGAGGGCGATGCCGCCAAGGGCGCCGAGTTGTTCCGCATCAACTGCGCAATGTGCCACAACGTCGCCGGCGCCGGTGGTGCCCTCACTCAGGGCAAGTATGCGCCTGCCCTGGCCGGGGTTACGGAGAAGCACATCTACGAGGCCATGGTCACCGGCCCGCAGAACATGCCCGTGTTCAACGACATGAACATTTCCCCGGAGAGCAAGCGGGACATCATTACGTACCTCAAGTACCTGGACAACAACCCGTCCCCCGGTGGATTCGCTCTGGGTGCCCTCGGACCGGTCTCGGAAGGTCTTTTCCTCTGGATCTTCGGTCTTGGGTCGATCGTTGCCCTGACGGTGTGGATCACCGCCAAGTCGAACTGATCACCGACCAGGTCTGACACAAACTGTTTTATGAGAATTCCGATGAAGGAGAACAATGGCCAAGGACGATAACAGCGGGAAGGACTTGACCGCTGCTGACTCGTCGAGCGTCGGGCATGAGGGGGCTCCCGCAGGCACCGCCGTCGTCGTACGGGATGCCGTGGCCAATCCGGGTCTCCCCCCGCACCGACCGCGCGTCACCGACCTCAACCCCAGCGCGGAGCGTCGCGCCGAGCGAACCGTCTACACGCTCTTTTACCTGTCGATCGTGGGCAGTGTGTTCGCGATCGTGGCGTATATGGTCTTCCCGATCATCCCTGAGGAACCGGATTCGGTTCGTCTGAACAACCTCTTCATTGGTCTCGGCCTCACTCTCGCCCTGCTGGCAATCGGCATCGGCGCCGTGCACTGGGGCAAGGCGCTCATGTTCGACCACGAAGGCGTCGACGAGCGCCACCCGGTGCGGGGGTCGGACGAGACCCGCGAACGCGCGGTCGAGATCTTTCACGAGGCCAATGTTGAATCGGGCATCGGTCGCCGTACGCTCATCCGAAACAGCCTCATCGGTGCCTTGATCGCCTTTCCGCTGCCGGCCGTCGTGCTGTTTCGCGGCTTGGGCCCGCAGGACACCAATCCGGCTGCAGCTCTCGAACACACCATGTGGAAGAAGGGCACCAGGCTCGCGATCGACCCCACGGGCACACCGATCAAGGCCTCCGACGTCACCCTCGGCTCGGCCTTCCACGTGATTCCGGAAGGACTGCAGGACCTCGGCCACGGCAAACTCGAAGAGAAGGCCAAGGCCGCAGTTCTTCTGATGAGGCTGAAGCCGGAAGACATCAATGAGCCCGCCGACAAGAAGGACTGGTCGTACGACGGCATTGTCGCCTACTCAAAGATCTGCACGCACGTCGGATGCCCGGTCGCGCTTTATGAACAGCAGACCCACACGCTCCTGTGCCCCTGTCACCAGTCGCAGTTCGATGTGACGAACCAGTGCGAAGTCATCTTCGGACCGGCCAAGCGCCCGTTGCCGCAGCTGCCCATCACGGTAGACTCCGAGGGATATCTCATTGCACAAAGCGATTTCACTGAACCCGTCGGACCGAGCTTCTGGGAGCGGAATTGAGCACTACAACTACGACTACTGACTTGGTCGAAACAAAGAAGTCCGGTGGCCTCACCGGGGCCGCCGCGAACTACATCGACGAACGCACCAGCATTTCGACCGCAGTTAAGGAACTGGGTCGCAAGATCTTCCCCGACCACTGGTCTTTCCTGCTCGGTGAGGTTGCCCTCTACAGCTTCGTCATCATCCTGTTGTCCGGTTCGTTCCTCACGTTCTTCTTCAGCGCTTCGATGACGCCGGTGGAGTACGACGGTTCGTACATGCCACTCAAGGGTGTGGAGATGTCTGCCGCGATGGCATCCTCCCTGGACATCTCCTTTGATATTCGTGGCGGGCTCCTCATGCGCCAGGTCCACCACTGGGCAGCACTGCTCTTCGTGGCTGCAATCGGCTTGCACATGCTCCGCATCTACTTCACCGGTGCGTTCCGCAAGCCGCGCGAGCTCAACTGGGTCATCGGGTTTGTTCTGTTCATCCTGGCCATGGCCGAAGGATTCACCGGGTACTCCCTCCCCGACGACCTGCTCTCCGGAAACGGCTTGCGTATCATCGACGGAATGGTCAAGGGCATCCCGCTGGTCGGAACCTGGATTTCGTTCCTCCTCTTTGGCGGAGAGTTCCCGGGCGAGGCGATCGTTGGACGCTTGTACTCCCTCCACATTCTGCTGCTGCCGGCCATTATCGTGGCTTTGATCGCGATGCACCTGCTCTTCGTCGTCGTACACAAGCACACGCAGTACCCCGGTGCCGGACGCACCAACCAGAATGTAGTCGGCTACCCGGTTCTTCCCGTGTACGCGGCCAAGGCCGGTGGCTTCTTCTTCATCGTCTTCGGCATCGTGATGCTGATGGCGTCGCTGTTTACAATCAACCCCATCTGGAACTACGGTCCCTACGATCCCTCCCCCGTTTCGGCCGGAACACAGCCGGACTGGTACATCGGTTTCGCTGACGGCGCCCTGCGCCTGATCCCGCCGGGACTCGAGATGGTCTGGCTGGATCGCACCTGGTCCTTCAACATCCTGATCCCGTTGGTTTCGCTGGGCCTGTTCATCCTGGTCGTGCTTATCTACCCGTTCATCGAGGGGTGGGTCACCGGAGACAAGCGTGAGCACCACATCCTCGACCGTCCCCGGAACGCCCCGACACGCACCGCGATCGGTGCCGCCGGAGTCACGTTCTACGCGGCGCTGTGGGCCACGGCCTCCTCGGACATCATCGCAACGCACTTCAAGGTGACGATGGAAGGCGTGATCCACACCATGCAGTTCCTGGTGATTGTGGGGCCCTTCATCGCCTTCTTCGTGACGAAACGTATCTGCCTGGCTTTGCAGAAAAAGGACCGTGAGATCGTTCTGCACGGTTACGAGTCCGGGCGTATCGTGCGTCTACCCGGTGGCGAGTACATCGAGGTTCACCAGCCCGTTGATGAATACGAGCGCTGGAAGCTGGTCAGCTACAACGACTATAAGCCGCTCATGATCCGCCCGAACGCCAAGGGCAAAATCACGGTGGGCCAAAAGGCTCGTGCCGGACTGTCCCGCTGGTTCTTCGAGGACCGGATCGAACCGGTATCGACCACTGAACTCGTACGGACGCACGACCACCACCACTAGGCTCCGGCCGCGAACACAGAACGGGCATCGATGTCCCTCCAGACCCTGTCGGAGTGGCTTCGGTGCCCGAACTGTTTTCTTCCGCTTTCCCCCGCCGAGCCGCTGACGCTGCGCTGCGGGGCCGGTCACTCCTTCGACGTGAACAAGCGCGGATACGTGTCACTGGCAGGCGGTTCGCGCCGGCTGATCGGCGATAGCGTCGCGATGGTCGACGCGAGAGCACTTTTCCTCGAGACCGGCTGGTACGAGCCGCTGCGCAGCCGCCTTGCTGAGAGGGTGGCGGCTGAGAACCCCTCCCGGGTCATGGACATCGGCTGTGGAACCGGATACTACTTGCAGGGGGTTTTCGCGCTCTGTCCAGATGCGCGCGCCCTGGGAATAGACCTTTCCCCCGTGGCGGTCGGGCGCACAGTGAGCGGCCGGGACAACATCGACGGGCTCGTGGCGGATGTCTGGTCCCCGCTGCCGGTGCGGGACGCATCAGCAGATGTACTCCTTAACGTATTCGCTCCCCGGAACCCGTCTGAATTTCACCGGGTCCTGCGCGAAGACGGTCTGCTCGTCGTCGTCGTGCCGCACGCGTCCCACCTGCAGGAGCTCAGGGCGTCCGGTCTGGCGTTGGACGTGCCCGCGAACAAAGGCGAGCACCTGTCCGAGGCGCTGTCCCCCGCCTTCGAACTGGAAACACGGGACGAGTTGTCGTCTTCGCTGCGCCTCAACCCGGCCCAGACATCCGCTCTGATCGGGATGGGTCCGTCAGCTCACCACACGGATTTCGACGCGCTGACGGTCCATCTCAGCGGCGTGCAGACCGTCACGGCGTCCTTCGAGTTACTCGGCTACCGTCGCATCACGATCTGAAGCCCGGCAGCCACGCGTAGCGTCCCACGACCTGAGCGAATTCGACGGAGATTCTGTCAGAATCGCACCTCGACGGGCCGGAAAGACGCGTATACCGGAGAATCTCCGTCGAATTCGTTCGAGGCCGTGCGGGCGGGAACTGTGGATCAGGCTGCGTGGACCTGGGAAATTGCCCGAACGTGTCACTCCGAAGCGATGTGCCGGGCATGAACACAGGCGGCGCCCAGAACCTGGGTTCTGGACGCCGCCGCTTGTGCCCGAAGCACGTATTCGGTTCGGATCAGCGAGCGAAATTGCCCCGATAGTACTCGTATACCCAGCCGACGAGGCAGATGACCCCGATGCCCAACGCGATGATCGAGATCCACACGCCGACAGCCAGCCCCATGAAGAGCAGAGCAGCACTGGCAGCCAAGAGGATGGGCCACCAGCTCCACGGGCTGTAGAAACCAACCTCCGGGTCGCCGTCGTCGATATTCGCGTCAAGACGATCTTCAGGAAGCTCGCCACCCTGAGCACTGTGCACCCGGCTCAGGTAGAACGCGACGAAGCTGAAGAAGATCGCGCACAGGCCGAGTGTGAACGTCCCCGCCCACTCGATCTTGTTCTGGTTAGGGTCAAGAAGACCCCAGACCACATAGGCCGTCGTGACCACCACGAAGAACCCGCTCAGAACCCAAAGGAGATTGACGTTGGCTCTCATTTACTTCGTCCTTTTCGACGCTACGTCGTACGTGGGGGCATCCGGGGCGTCCTTCGCCGGCCCGATTCCGACTGTCATGGGCGCCTCCGGGTGGTTCAGGTCAAACGCGGGGCGCTCGGACCGGATGCGCGGGATGGAGGTGAAGTTGTGGCGCGGCGGCGGGCAGGAGGTAGCCCACTCGAGCGAGCCGCCGTGGCCCCACGGGTCGTTCACGGTGACCTGCGGTGCCTTACGGGCGGTGATATAGACGTTCAGGAAGAACGGGATCATCGAGATCGCGAGAATGACCGAACCGACCGTGGACAACTGGTTCATCCAGGTGAAGCCGTCTTCGGGCAGGTACGACGCGTACCGACGCGGCATGCCGACGACGCCCAGCCAGTGCTGCACCAGGAAGGTGGTGTGGAAACCGATGAAGAGGAACCAGAAGTGCCACTTGCCGAGGCTCTCATTGAGCATCTTGCCGGTCCACTTCGGCCACCAGAAGTAGAACCCGCTGAACATCGCGAATACCACGGTTCCAAAGATGACGTAGTGGAAGTGCGCGACGACGAAATAGGTGTCCGAGACGTGGAAGTCGAGCGGCGGCGAGGCAAGGATGACGCCGGTGAGGCCACCGAAGGTGAAGGTGACCAGGAAGCCGAGGGCCCACAACATGGGCGTTTCGAAGGTCAGCGAGCCACGCCACATGGTGCCGATCCAGTTGAAGATCTTCACCCCGGTCGGAACGGCGATCAGCATGGTCATCAGGGAGAAGAACGGCAGCAGGACAGAGCCGGTGACGTACATGTGGTGCGCCCAGACCGCCACGGACAGCGCCGCGATGGAGATGGTCGCGTAGATGAGGGTCTTGTATCCAAAGATCGGCTTGCGGCTGAAGACCGGGAAGACTTCCGAAACGATGCCGAAGAACGGCAGCGCGATGATGTACACCTCAGGGTGACCGAAGAACCAGAACAGGTGCTGCCACAGGATGGCTCCACCGTTGGCCGGATCGTAGATGTGCGAGAGGAAAATGCGGTCGGACGCGGCGGCCAGAAGGGCTGCGGCGAGAACGGGGAAGGCCATCAGGATGAGGATCGACGTGACCATGGTGTTCCACGTGAAGATCGGCATCCGGAACATGGTCATTCCGGGGGCGCGCATCGTGATTACCGTGGTGATGAAGTTCACGGCGCCGAGAATGGTGCCGAAGCCGCTCAGCCCGAGCCCGACCATCCACAGGTTGCCACCGACGCCTGGGGAGAACGTCGTACTGGCCAGAGGCTGATAGGCGAACCAGCCGAAGGATGCGGCACCCTGCGGAGTGAGGAATCCACCGACGGCGACGAGACTGCCGAAGAAGAAGGCCCAGAAGGAAAAGGCGTTCAACCGGGGGAAGGCCACGTCGGGGGCGCCGATCTGCAGCGGCATGAGGGAGTTGGCGAACCCGAAGAACAACGGCGTAGCGAACATCAGCAGCATGATCGTGCCGTGCATTGTGAAGAGCTGGTTGTACTGCTCCTTCGTCTGGACGACCTCGAGGCCGGGGGCGAAAAGCTGTGCGCGGATAACCAGTGCCATGACACCGGCAAGACAGAAGTAGACGAACGACGTGATCAGGTACATGTACCCGATGACTTTGTGGTCAGTGGAGGTGATCCACCGGACGATGACGTTGCCCTTGCGCTCGACACCGGTGGGCCGACGCGGGGCAGTGGGGGCTGCCGGCGCGGAAGGTGCCGTAGTGGTAGTAGTAGTCATGGACTAGTTGCCCTCCTGCTCGGTTGGTGCTGTCGTTCCTGGCAGATTTTGGTTGCGTGCGTAATCGAGGCCGAGCTGGCCGTCGTTGCCTGCAGCACGCAGGGAGTCGATGTACGACTCGTAGTCTGCCTCGGACACGACCTCGACCGTGAAGAGCATCAGCGAGTGATTCTCGCCGCACAGTTCGGCACACTTTCCGTCATAGGTGCCGATGCGCTCCGGGATGATCGACATGTAGTTGGTCTTGCCGGGGATCATGTCTTTTTTGTACAGGAAGTCAACGACCCAGAATGAGTGGATGACGTCGCGGGCGTCGAGCGCCAGTTCAACCTTCTGGCCGACCGGCAGGACGAGCGTGGGGATCTCAGACTGAACCAGCGAACCGGCGGGGCCGTCGACGTCGGGCTGGCCCTGGATGCCGGCACTGTAGACGTCTTCGTTGACGTAGTTGAAGTCCCAAGCCCACTGCTTGCCGATGACCTGGATTTTGACCTCCGGCTCATCGAAACGAGCCTCGATCTCTGCCTGGTCCCGCGCGGTGAAGGCGAAGAAGCCGACCACGAGAATAAGGGGAACGACCGTGTAGAAAATCTCGATCGGCATGTTGTAACGAAGCTGCACCGGAAGGCCGGTCTGACCCTTGCGGCGGCGGTAGACAACGACGGCCCAGATGATGAGCCCCCAGGTGATGAGCCCCACAATCATCAGAACGATCCACGACGTGGTCCACAGCCCGGAGATGCGCTCCGTCTGGTTGGTTACCGCCGGCTCACCCTCGATGAAGCCGGGGAGGTAGCCATGAAGCTGGGCTTGCGAGCAACCTGCGAGAACGAGGGCCAACGACGCTGCGATCGGAATTGCAGCCCATCGGAGACGATGGTTTTTGCGCACCAGTAACCTTTCGGTGAGACTCGACGACACTTGACTGGAAGTGCTTCTATAGACTTCCAGCCTACTGCGGGTGGCACGTTCCGTTGTGCAAGAACCGGCCTCCGAGATAACGAATTCGCCGCCAGTCATAGTATTTGCGGTGATACGAGCCCGTCGCGCTTTGTCTGGCGCCGGTGGGTCAGCTGAAGGAATCTCCACATGCGCAGCTTCCGCCGGCGTTCGGATTGTCGATCGTGAACCCCTGCTTTTGGATGGTGTCCTCGAAGTCGATGGATGCCCCGTCCAGGTAGGGGACACTCATTTTGTCAACGACGATCTCTACCCCATCGAAGTCGACGAGAGCGTCACCGTCGAGTAGCCTCTCGTCGAAGTAGAGCTGGTAGATGAGGCCGGAGCAGCCGCCGGGTTGAACGGCAACGCGCAGGCGAAGGTCCTCGCGGCCTTCCTGGGCGAGCAGGGTGCGTACCTTGTCAGCGGCGGTGGCGCTCAGGCCAACGCCATGGGCGGCTGTGCTGGCGACGACTGTGTCGGTCATGGTGCTCCTCAGTGTTCGAGTCGTTTTCACACGGTTTTTCGCGGCGGCTGGATGTCCGGTGGTGGCCACGAAGATTGTACCGACCACAACCGGGAATACACCCTCTGCATTCCCGGATTTCTGCGCTCTCGGTCGGGTCAGCTCCCGGTGCGCTGATTCAGACGGCCGAGTAGGAAGGCCTCACTGAGGATGGCCCGCTTGAACACTCCGAGATGCAGAGATTCGTTGGGGCTGTGCGCCCTGGAATCCGGGTCCTCGACCCCGGTGACCAAGATCTGAGCATCCGGAAACACCCGCACCAGGTCGGCGATGAAGGGGATGGACCCGCCGACGCCGATGTCCACCGGGCTTTCGCCCCAGGCTTCGGCCATGGCGCTCCGCATCTCAGCGACGGCCCAGCCGCCCGTGTCGACCAGGAAGGCCTCCCCCGTGTCGACGTCATCGATGTCGATTCGGGCGCCGAATGGAGCCTTGGCGTGCAGATGCGCCTCGAGCGCACGGAACGCTTCGTCCGCCGACTGACCGGGAGCGATCCGGGTGCTTAGGCGAACGGTGACGGCCGGGGTGAGCGTGTTCGACGCGTTGGCCACGGACGGCGCGTCGATCCCGGTGATTGTGATGGCCGGCTGGGACCAGATCCGGCTGAGCACCGAGCCGTGACCGATCGGGCCGACGCCGTCGGTGAGCCCGGTTTCCAGGCGGAGCTGCTCCACCGAGTAGTCCGGAGTCGGAACATCGATGCTCGTCAGCCCGCGGACCGCGACGGCGCCGTCGTCGGCGTACAGGCTGTCGAGCAGACGAACGACGGCCATCATTGCGTCGGGAACCGCTCCCCCGAACATGCCCGAGTGCGACGCGTGGTCAAGGGTGCGTACCGTCAGTCGGAACGTGACATTGCCGCGCAGCGCCGTGGTCAGTGCGGGGGTGTTGATGTCCCAATTGTTCGAATCTGCGACGACGATGGCGTCCGCGCGCAGGGACTCCCGGTTCTCCTCCAGGAAGGTGGTGAAGGACCGGCTGCCGAACTCTTCCTCGCCTTCGATGAAGAGCGCCAGGCCGAGGTCGAAATCGGGTCCTTCTGCTTCCACGAGAGCTCGGATCGACGCGATGTGGGCCATGACTCCCGCCTTGTCGTCCGCCGCACCGCGTCCGTAGAGGCGGTCGCCACGCACGGTCGGTTCGAACGGGTTGGAGTCCCAGTCCGCATCCTGGCCGGGGGGTTGCACATCGTGGTGCGCATAGAGCAGAACCGTCGGGCGCCCGTTGCGTGCCGCGCGCGTGGCCAAAACGGCCGGATGGCCGAGTTCGGCACCGCCCGGGATCCCGGCTCGCTTGATCTCGACCGATTCGAACACCCCGAGGTCGCGGACCAGGACCGCGACGGCATCCGCGCTGGTGGCCACCTGAAGTGCGTCGAAGGCATCCCAGGAGACGGAGGGAATCCGCACCAGGGAGCACAGGTCGGCAATGGTCGTGGGAAGGCCGCGTTCGACTGCCGCACGAAGAGCCGGGGCGGCCGGTGAGATTGCCGGGGGCGCTGTTTCTTGAATATCGGTCATCAGGTAATCTTAAGGCAACCAATTGCAAGGAACTGATGTGGCTAAGCCTGTGAACCCAGACGCACAACCATCCATGGAGACCCCGGACGAGACCAGGTCTCGCCTCGCGGCCACCCACCCTGTCGGCAAAGGGCAGGCGACGCCCAGCCGCAAGCAGCAAGAGGCTCTGAATCGGCGCCCGCTTGTTCCAGATGACCGCAAGCTCGCGGCCAAGCAGGCCAGAGGCAAGGCCGCCGAGGCTCGCGAGCGTGCCCGGGTGGGTATGGCTGCCGGAGATGAGAAGTTCCTCCCCGTGCGCGACCGCGGTGTGCAGAAGCGCTTCGTGCGCGACTTTGTCGACGCCCGCTTCAACGTGGGCGAATTCATGATTCCGGTGATGTTTCTGGTCATCCTGCTCAGCGTATTCCCCGACGCGGCCGTGCAGACGTACGGAATCCTGGGCCTGTGGGCCTTCGTCATCGTCGCCGTTGTCGACTCCGTCATCCTGGGCTTTATCGTCACGCGCAAGCTCAATGCCAAGTTCGGCGCTGAGAAAGCCGAGCGTGTGCGCTGGTACGCAGCGATGCGTGCACTGCAACTGCGTGTGCTTCGCCTGCCGAAACCACAGGTCAAGCGCGGCCGCTACCCCGCCTGACGCCGGAACTTCTCACGCGCTCAGGCGGAGAAGGTCCCCGACCTGATCAAGGGCACGCGGAGTTCCTCGTCCGTCAGCGATCCGTGCTGACCGATCATCGAACGTGCGGACTGATTCGGCTCGCGGGAGTCGTAGTAGGCGATGAGCTTGCGCGCGGCCACGATCACGTCGCCGATGCGAGGCAAAACCTCGGGTGCAACATCGCCGAACAGCCCGGACTCGACTGCTTCCGCGCGGCTGAAGACCCAGGCGCGGTGGCCTTCAATACCGCGCCACGTATCGGCGAGGGCCGCGCCTGAGTCGGAACCGAGTTCGGGTTCGAGGTAGAGGTGCAGGCACCGGGGATCCCCGCCGATGTGGCGGACGCCGCCGATGAGTTCGGGGACCGTGTCGAAGAGCACGTGTCTGGTCATCGGGACGTCGATGATTCCGTGGTCGGCCGTGACGAGGAGACCCTCATCGGCTTTCAGTGCGGCTGCGAAGCGGGCGGCCGCGCCGTCGAGGTTCTCCAGCGCGGCCAACCACCGTTCGGACTCCCAGCCGTGCGCGTGGGCGGCCACATCCAGCTCGGGGACGTAGACGTAGACGAGGGCGCGCGGCTCGGTGTCCAGAAGGTGTCGCGCGGCGGCAAACCTGTCGGACACGCTCTCCGCGGGTACGTAGTGCGCGCCGCGAAGCGCCGCCTGGGTGAAGCCGGATGTGGTGTACCGGCGGGGTCCGATGGCGAAACCGCGGATGCCGGCATCCGCGGCCCGTTCGAAGACGGTGCGCGCACGCTGCCAGGTCTCCGGTCGCATGTCGTCGTCCCAGCCGGTCAGCTGGTTCACCACACGGTCCCGGTCGGCGTCTCGGACCCGGTAGCCGACGAGTCCGTGCTGCCCGGGTGCGACACCCGTGGTAAGGGTCGTGATGCCTGCAGCCGTGGTGGATGGGAAGACGCCGTCGACCACGCTGGACTTGGTCAGTAGCGAGTTCAGGAATCGGGCGTGCCCAGGACGGGCTCGGAGGGAACTGACGCCGAGGCCGTCCGCCAGAAGGACGACCGCCTTGTTCGTCTGGCCGAGGTCCAGAATGTTGGAAAGGCCCTCGATCGATGACAGGGAACTTGTGAGAACGTCGGCAAGGCGCAGGGTGCCGAATTGGCGGGCCGGTAGCATGGGGGGCATCGTGCCAAGTCTGACATAGACAGGGCCGGATCGATCCAGCGCCTACCCGACAGCGCGCGTCCCTCAACGCACGCCTCACCAGAATTCACGAATGAGCCGTTCAGACAGCACCACGCCCGCCACGTTCACCGAGCGCATCGAAGACGTCGATGTCTCCACCGAGATGCAGGGCTCGTTCCTCGAATACGCCTACTCGGTCATCTACTCCCGGGCGCTCCCGGACGCCCGGGACGGGCTCAAGCCAGTGCAACGGCGCATCCTTTATCAGATGAGCGAGATGGGGCTCCGCCCCGATCGCGGCCACGTCAAGTCGGCGCGGGTCGTCGGCGAGGTCATGGGAAAGCTGCATCCGCATGGCGACACCGCGATCTATGACGCTCTCGTGCGCATGGCGCAGGCGTTCACGCTCCGGGTCCCTTTGATCGACGGCCACGGCAACTTTGGCTCGCTCGATGACGGGCCGGCCGCCCCGCGGTACACCGAGGCCAGGCTGGCCGCGCCGGCCCTGGCCATGACGGAAAACCTCGACGAAGACGTCGTCGACTTCGTACCCAACTACGACAACCAGCTCACCCAGCCGGACGTTCTCCCGGCCGCCTACCCCAACCTGCTCGTCAACGGCGCGAGCGGTATCGCCGTCGGCATGGCCACCAACATGGCTCCGCACAACCTGATCGAGGTCGTCGGCGCGGCGCGGCATCTGCTCGCCCACCCAGACGCGACCCTCGAGGACCTGATGGAGTTCGTCCCGGGGCCTGACCTGCCCACCGGCGGCACGATCGTCGGGCTGACGGGAATCATGGATGCCTACGCAACCGGGCGCGGCAGTTTCAAGACCCGGGCGCGGGTATCCGTCGAAGCCATCACCGCCCGCAAGGCCGGTCTCGTGGTCACCGAACTTCCCTATCTGGTCGGGCCCGAGCGGGTCATCGAGAAGATCAAGGACGGGGTCAATTCCAAGAAGCTCAGTGGCATCTCCGATGTCACCGATCTGACGGACCGCACCAAGGGACTCCGTCTCGTCATCGGGATCAAGACCGGTTTCAGCCCGGAGGCCGTGCTCGAGCAGTTGTACCGGGTGACCCCGCTCGAGGACTCCTTCAACATCAACGCGGTGGCCCTCGTCGACGGCGGCCCGCAGACACTGGGTCTGCGGGAACTCCTGCTCGTCTACATCGGACACCGAATCGAGGTCGTGACCCGGCGCTCGGCCTACCGACTGGCCCGACGAACGGAGCGTCTGCATCTCGTCGAAGGCCTACTGGTGGCAATCCTGGACATCGACGAGGTGATCCAGGTCATCCGCGCCAGCGACGACAGCGAGCAGGCGCGCGCCAAGCTGATCGACGTTTTCGACCTGAGCCAGATTCAAGCCGAGTACATTCTCGAGCTCCGCCTGCGGCGCCTGACCCGCTTCTCACGCATCGAACTCGAAACCGAGCGGGATCAGCTGCTGGCGGAGATCGCGGCGCTGAAGAAGCTTCTCGGCAGCAGGGCCTCCATCCGCACCCTGGTGTCCGACGAACTGGCCTCGGTGGCCGAGCGTTTCGGCACGCCGCGGCGAACCCTGTTGACCGAGGCCAAGGCGAATGTCGCCGGCGCCAACAGCGCCGCCGCCAAGCGGAAGGCCGCCATCCTCGAGGTGACGGACACCCCGACCCGGGTCTACCTCAGCGTGACGGGTAAGATCGCCCGGGTGGAGATTCCGGCCGGCACCACTGTCCAGCCGGAGCGGATCACGCCGGCTCAGAGGCGCAGCAAGCATGATGCCGTCCTGTCCGTTCTGGACACGACCAGTCGCACGGAGATCGGAGCGGTCACCAACCTGGGACGGCTCATCCGCTTCTCCCCCGTCGACCTCCCCTTGCTGCCGCCGACCTCGGTCCAGCTCGGGGCCGGCGTACGCGTGCGCGACTACCTGGCCCTGCCCAACACGGCGGAGAAGATCGTCGCGCTCGTCGCGCTCGATTCCAAGCATTCGATCGTTCTCGGGACCAGACAGGGCATCGTGAAGCGCGTCACCCCCGGCGACTGGGCAAACAAACCCGATTTCGAGATCATCGCGCTGAAGCTCAATGACATGGTGGTCGGCGCGGCGCAGGGTGCGGAAGACGACGAACTCGTCTTCATCGCCTCCGACTCACAGCTGTTGCGTTTTCCTGCCGGGTCGGTGCGCCCGCAGGGGCGCACCGCCGGCGGTATGGCGGGCATCAAACTGGCCGCGGACGCGCACGTGGTGTATTTCACCAGCGTGGAAACGCACGGCGCTGCGGCGCTCGTGGTTGCGACCGTCGCGACCGGCAGCCACACCCTGCCCGGAACAGACCCGGGCAGCGCCAAAGTGTCCGACTTCTCCGAGTACCCGGCGAAAGGCCGGGGAACGGGTGGGGTGCGCTCCCAGCGGTTCCTGAAAGGCGAGGACACCGTCTCCGTCGCGTGGGTGGGGCCTCTGCCGGCCCGGGCGGTCGCGTCGGACGGCACACCCCGCATGCTTCCTGAATCAGGGTCGCGACGTGATGCGTCCGGGGCCATGCTCGACTCCGTGATCGGCGCCATCGGCGCCCGGATCGGCTGACGCCCGAGCTCGATCTCCAGCCATGTGCGGAGGGTGGTGCGTTATGGTGGCCAGATGACACACCTCGACGATTCCGCCATTCTCGTCCTCGGCGCCTCGGGGGGTCTGGGAAGTGAAATTGCCCGACTTCTGGCTGCCGGCGGCGCCCGACTCGTCCTGAGCGGGCGCAACCAGGCGAAACTTGAGGCGCTCTCGATTCCCGGAACCCCGCTCGCCGCCGACCTCACCGATCCGGACGCAATCACGACTCTCGTCGCCGACGCGATCAGCGTGAACGGACGGCTCGACGGCATCGTCAACGCGTCGGGGGTCGTTGCCTTCGGACCGGCGATCGAGGTGAGCGATGAGACGCTCGCCGAGCTGTTCGCCGTGAACACGCTGGCACCGATCCGCCTGCTCCGTGCGGCTCGGGCCGCGCTGAGCGAATCCGCAGAGCAGGGGCGAGAGCCCTTTATCGTCACCCTCAGCGGCGTCGTCAGCGAGAGCCCCACTGCCAACCTCGCCGCATACTCGGCGTCCAAGGCCGCCCTCGCTGCCTTCGGCCAGGCCGCCGGCCGGGAACTGAGGCGTAGCGGCATCCGCATTCTGGACGCGCGGCCCGGTCACACCGAGACCGAACTCTCCACTCACCCGATCTCCGGAATCGCCCCCCGCCTGCCGGCCGGCTACCCTCCGGTCGTCGTCGCCCAACGCGTCGTCGACGCCATCATCAACGGCGAACGCGACTTGGCGAGCACATCGTTCCACTCGTAGCCCCCCCCCCGGTCGGGGCGTCACACGTCGATACGGTCGCGACTCAGTTTGTCCGAGCTCTCGATGATGAATTCCTTGCGCGGCGCGACGTCGTTGCCCATCAGAAGCTCGAAGACGTTTCCGGCCATCTCCGCGTCGGCGACCCGCACGCGGCGCAGCGTGCGATGCGCCCGCTCCATCGTCGTCGTCGCGAGCTGGTCGGCATCCATTTCGCCGAGGCCCTTGTAGCGCTGGATCGGATCCTGGTAGCGCTTGCCGCTTTTCTTGAGTCCGGCGAGCACGGCCTGAAGCTCCACCTCCGAATATGTGTAGATGGTCTCGTTCGGCTTCGTGCCCGGGTTCATCACCACGACCCGGTGGAGCGGCGGTACGGCCGCGAAAACGCGTCCCTCCGTGATCATCGGGCGCATGTAGCGGAAGAACAGAGTGAGCAGCAGCGTGCGGATGTGCGCGCCGTCGACATCCGCGTCGCTCATGATGATGACCTTGCCGTAGCGCGCGGCTGACAGGTCGAAACTTCGTCCGGACCCGGCGCCGATCACCTGGATGATCGACGCGCACTCGACGTTCGACAGCATGTCGGCAACGGATGCCTTTTGCACGTTCAGGATCTTGCCGCGAATGGGGAGGAGTGCCTGGTGCTCGCTGTCCCGGGCGAGCTTGGCCGTGCCCAGGGCGGAATCTCCTTCGACGATGAAGAGCTCGCTCGTCGAGACATCATTGCTGCGGCAGTCGACCAGTTTCGCGGGCAGGGACGAGCTCTCCAGCGCGTTCTTCCGGCGCTGGGTTTCCTTGTGGGCGCGAGCCGAGATTCGCGATTTCATCTCGGCCACGATCTTGTCCAGCACCACCGCGGCCTGCGTTTTGTCGTCGCGCTTCGTGGACACGAAACGCTCGTTCATGGCTTGGGCGACGACGTTGGCCACGATGGCGCGAACCGCGGGGGTGCCGAGCACCTCCTTGGTCTGCCCCTCGAATTGAGGCTCGGGAAGCCGCACGGTGAGCACGGCTGTGAGGCCGGCCATCACGTCGTCCTTCTCCAGCTTGTCCGACCCCATTTTGAGCCGTCGAGCGTTCAGCTCGACCTGCGCACGCAAGAACTTGAGCAGGCCCGCGTCGAACCCGGCCTGGTGCGTTCCGCCCTTCGGGGTGGCGATGATGTTCACGAAGCTGCGGACGACCGTATCGTAACCTGTCCCCCAACGGAGGGCGATATCCACGGCACAGTCCCGGACCAGCTCGGTAGGCACCATGGCACCCGTCGGGGTCAGCACCGGGACAGTCTCCCGGAAGGTCCCGTTTCCGGTCAGTCGCCAAGTGTCGGTGATCGGGCTGTCGGTGGCGAGGTGATCGACGAACTCCGAGATCCCGCCCTCGAACATGAAGGACTCGAGCACGTGCACGTCTGTGCGCTCGTCTACGATCTCGATCCCCAGGCCCGGGACGAGAAAGGCCGTCTGACGCGCTCGCTCGAGCAATTCCTCGGTCTGAAACGACGCACCCTTCGTGAAGATCTGACGGTCGGCCCAGTAGCGCACCCGCGTCCCGGTCACACCGCGCTTGACCTTGCCGATGACGCGTAGTTCGCTCTGCTTCTCAAAGGGCGTGAACGGCGCGTCGGGGCTCTTCTTCCCCGAGTCCGCGAAAATCCCGGGTTCGCCGCGGTGGAACGACATGGCCCAGGTCTTGCCGTCACGGTCGACCTCGACATCGAGGCGCTCGGACAGGGCATTGACAACGGATGCGCCCACGCCGTGGAGGCCACCGGACGCGGCATACGATCCGCTGCCGAATTTGCCGCCGGCATGCAGTTTGGTGAAGACGACCTCGACGCCGGTCAGTCCCGTCTTCGGCTCGATGTCAACCGGAACGCCCCGAGCCGTGTCGCGCACCTCCACGCTCTCGTCAGCATGGAGCACGATGTCGATGCTGGTGCCGAAGCCGCCCAGTGCCTCGTCGACCGAATTGTCGATGATCTCCCAGAGACAGTGCATGAGGCCGCGCGAGTCGGTGGACCCGATGTACATGCCCGGGCGTTTGCGAACCGCTTCCAGTCCTTCGAGGACTGACAGGTGGCGGGCAGAATAATCAGAAGATCTCACAACGATCAAGAATACCGAACCAACGCCCTCCCCCCGGTCATCAACACCCGATTGAAGTGCGCTACGCGGTGAGCGAAATAACGGGCAACCGACTCGATAACCTTGCCAGACCGTGTTTCCATTAGATACAGGTTAAATTGGTATCAGTTGGTATCAGTCTGGAGGAGGAAACCATGTCCCAGATCGCAGCCGCAAATGGTGCCGTCAACAACGAGAAGGCTCCCCACCAGCTCACCGCGGCAGACCGCTGTGATGCATGTGGAGCCCAGGCCTACATTCGTGTGGTGGTGAATAACAGTGAACTGCTGTTCTGCGCGCACCACGGCCGTAAGCACCAGGAGAAGCTCGCCGCCATCGCGGAGAGCTGGCACGACGAGTCGAGCCGACTCCTCGAGGACCAGCGCTCCTAGCGGTATCGGTCGGCCTCAGGCAGCTCTAGCTGTCCTGCGACCGGCCAATGGGCCTCTATTCCATGGGGAGTCCGAGCCGCACCGCAATCTGATTGCGTGCGGCTCGTGCCATTTCGTCGGCAGCCAGTGAATCGTCACCGGGCAAATACTCGTGACCGATACGAGCGAGGGCCGCACGCAGCAGGTGGTCGGCCAGTCCGGGGTTTTTGGCGAGAACGGGACCGTGAAGATGGGTCCCGACGACGCTACCCATGACCAGTCCCTCCGCACCCGCGCCATTGCCCGATCCGGAGAGCACCTGGCCGAGCGGTGCCGCCTCGCCACCGACATAGCTGCGCCGATGATTTTCGAAACCGATCAGACGTCCGAACCGGGAGGCGACCACGATGTCATCCGTGGCCCGTGCCGGCATCGGGACGGCGCGACCGGCCACGATGCCCAGCCCCTCGACAACGGATCCGTCGGCGAGTTCGATTCCCCAGCTCAGAAGTTCCCAGCCGGTTCCGACCAGGAGGATGGGGACACCCGCGGTGGCCCAGGTGCGCAGCTCCGTGGTCATCGTCGCGAGGATGTCCCTGGCGCGCACCATGTCGGAGTCGGAGCCCGATCCGACGACGACGGCATCGACCTGGTCCGGCAGATCGGCCGCGGAGCGCACCTCCACGACCGTGGCGTCGGCACCGGCCCATCGGGCCCGCTGGGCGAGAACGCGGGCGTTGGCGGCATCGCCGTTGGTGCCCAGGAGTTCGGGAAGCAGCGACACGATCGAGAGCGGACGGGTCATTCCTGCTCCTCCTTGTTAGTGACGAGCCCCAGATGCGTCCTGGTGCGTCGCATGGAGTCTGCGGAGAAGATGATCGTCTTCAAACCCGCCAGCGGTTCGGGCAGGGCCAGGAAATCGTCCAGGGCCAGGCCCAGGTTCGGCTCGATGCGGTCGACGACGACGTCGTCGTATACCAGCTGAAGGGCAATATCGTGCGCCTTCGAACCGGATGCGATACGGACCCGGCCCAGACCCGAGGTGTTGACGGGCCAAAAGTAGGACGGGTCGCGCACGTCTGACCCGATTGCGATGAGGATCTGCTCGGTCTTCGGCTCGAGGCTGTCGACGTTCAGCTGAAAACTGGCCGGGTTCTGCACCAGTACGAATTCCACCTGCTGGCCTCGAACCGTGACGATCTCACCACGGCCGAAGACCGGTGGGATGGCCGAGATGGCGTTGATGGCCAGCACCGGATCGAAGCGGTCGCCGAGCGCGGCCTGCGCCGTGCACAGCGCGGTCAGGGCGTCGACGGCATAGTGCGTTCCGCGGGCGGGCAACCCGAGCGGGTAATCCACACCCGCAATGCTCACGGTGGCGCGGCGGCCCTGCACCGAGGTGAGGAGCATCCCCTCCCCCGCGTCCAGCCTGGTGGCGGTGGTCGCACTGTAGCCTAAGCCCCGCGGATTGTCGGCGAGAACGTCGGCGGACACGCCGTAGCGCGCGACTGCCGAGGAAACGGGCAGGCGTGCGGCGAGGTCGGTCAAATACTGGTCGTCCGCGTTGACCACGACGGTTCCGGTGGCTCTGGCGGCGATCTTGGCGAGCATGGCCGCGACCATGTTCGAGTCATGAAATCGGTCGATCTGGTCGACCATGACGTTCGTCAGCGCAACGACGCGCGGCGTCAACGTACCAGAGATCAGGGCTCCGTGGCCCTCATCCATCTCCAACACGGCGATGTCGCCCGCGATATGACCGCTCAGGCTGGCCTGCTCGAGCAGCGCGGAGGTAAGACCCTGGCTGATGTTGGCCGTGGACTGGTTGGTGAAGACAACGGTACCGTGAGCGCGGAGCGCTGCGACCAGCATCTTGGTCGTCGTTGATTTGCCGCTCGACCCGGTGACGATGACCAGGCCGCCCGGAAAGCTGTTCAGGCTGCGCGGAAGGAATCCGGGTGCGATCCTGTTGACCACGAGACCCGGGATCGCGGATCCGCCGCCCGGCTTCCGCCACCGGGCCAATTTCCGTACGATGCGTCCCAGAAGAATCGCCGGTGCGTAGCGCAAAACGAGCTCTACTCGAGGTAGTCGCGTAGGGACTGCGACCGTGAGGGGTGACGCAGTTTGGCCATGGTCTTCGACTCGATCTGACGGATGCGCTCACGCGTCACGCCGAACGTGTCGCCGATCTGGTCGAGGGTCTTCGGCATGCCGTCCCCGAGGCCGAAGCGCATGCGGATGACGCCGGCTTCTCGTTCGGAGAGCGAGTCGAGCAGGCTTTCCAGCTGCTTCTGCAACATCGTGAACCCGACGGCGTCCGCGGGCACAACGGCTTCCGTGTCCTCGATCAGGTCGCCGAACTCGCTGTCGCCGTCCTCACCGAGCGGAGTGTGCAGGGAGATGGGTTCGCGGCCGTACTTCTGGACTTCGACGACCTTCTCCGGGGTCATATCCAGTTCGCGGCTCAGCTCTTCCGGGGTGGGCTCCCGGCCGAGGTCCTGAAGCATCTGGCGCTGGACGCGGGCGAGTTTGTTGATGACCTCGACCATGTGCACTGGAATACGGATCGTGCGGGCCTGGTCGGCCATAGCACGCGTGATCGCCTGACGGATCCACCAGGTCGCGTAGGTGGAGAACTTGAAGCCCTTGGTGTAGTCGAATTTTTCGACGGCACGGATGAGGCCCAGGTTGCCCTCCTGGATCAGGTCGAGGAATTGCATGCCGCGGCCCGTGTAGCGCTTGGCGAGCGAGACGACCAGGCGAAGGTTTGCCCCCAGGAGGTGGCTTTTGGCGCGGGCGCCGTCTTTGGCGACCCACATGAGCTCGCGTCCGAGGGCGCTCTTCTTCTCGGCGTCGCTCATCTGGGACATCTTGTCTTCGGCGAAGAGCCCGGCTTCGATTCGCATCGCGAGCTCGACCTCTTCGGCGGCGTTCAGCAGGGCGACCTTGCCGATCTGCTTCAGGTAGTCCTTGACAGGGTCGGCCGTCGCGCCCGTGATTGCACTGGAGTAAACCGGCACCTCGTCGTCGTCGTCGACCAGTGACAGTACCAGGGCGCCGCTCGGGAGCGCCTCGGTGGATGCTGCGCGCTTCTTTTTGGCCTCGTCGGAGTCGTCGTCGGCATCCGCGTCATCTCCGCGGGCGGCCTCATCGTGTTCGTCAGATGCCGGCTTGGCCTTCGCCTTCGTGCTGGCGGCGCGCTTGCGCGGCGCGGGCTTCTCTTCACCGCTTACTGCGGCCGCTGCCGCAGTAGCGGCCTTGGCCAGAGCGGCCTTGGTCGGCTTCTTCGCGGCGGCCTTGGCTGCCGGCGCAACTGCGTCTGAAACCTCAGTGGTGCTCACGGTGAGTTCTTCGGTCTGCTCGATTTTTTTGCGGGTTGCCATTCGAACACCTCTCATGCCGTGGCGCGGGAGCCTGCGGCGCTGCCAAGCGGGTCCCGACCGGGTGGGTCTAGCGGGAGAGGAGCCTGGGCAGTTTGGATTTTGGGCAGTACTAGGACCCATGTCAAGTCCCGGGCTATTCACACCGACACTGCTGTCGTTGCTCCCAGGACCAGAACGGGCCCTATTGACAATTATTGCATGCTTTGTGTAGGAGACAAGCCAGGCGCGCAGCTATTCAGGCTGCTGCCTCCGGCGCCATGCCCGCGCCACGGCGACCCAGAGCGGCGCGACTTCCACTCCCTCGTCGCGGGACAGCTGGCTGCGGGTGCGGGCCCGGGCGTGCAGCAGGAAAATCACGCCGAGTCCCACAACCAGGAACTGCACAGAAAACGCAACCCGAAAGGAGTCGAGCGAATACAGATCGCTCACCTCCCCCCTGGCGGTGCGCCAGCCGTCCTGCAGGTCAAGCAGTAGCCCGATGAGGTAGACCATCACGAAACTGGCGGTGAAGCCGCCCACGTTCACGACGCCGTTCGCCGAGCCGTGGCTGCGCTGGGGGTTGAAGGTGCGCGCGAAATCGAAGCCGATCAGTGAGCCGGGTCCCCCGATGCCAAGTGCGACGAGCAGCACCAGCATCAACCAGAACGGCGGCTGCTCCGGCCACAGCAGCACCGCGGCCCAGGCCGCGCCCATCAGCGCGACGACGCCGAGCACGATGGTGCTGCGGCGCAGCGGAAAGCGCGCCGTCAGGATCCCCAGGATCGGCCCGCACACCATGCCGGCACCCACCAGGACCATCAGCATCGCCGCGGCGAGGGACGGGTCGTAGCCAAGTCCGTACACCATGAAAGGGAATCCCCAGAGCAGGGTGAAGACGGTTCCGGAGGACTGTGTGACGTAGTGCGACCAGAAGCCGAGCTGGGTTCCAGGCCGCTTGAAACTGTGTGTGAGCTGCAGTAGCGCGCCACGCCAGCTGGTGGTCCGGTTCTGCATGGATGCGCGCTCCGGCTGGTCCGTCACCACGACGATGACCACGATCAGGGCCAACACGGCAACCGAGGCGGCGGAGAGGAACGTCGGCGTCCACCCCCAGGTGTGCAGCACCCACGCCAGCGGTAGGGCGGACAGCACCTGGCCGAGCTGACCGATGTTGCCCAGCCACTGCGAGAGCTGAGGAACGATGCGTCCGGAGAACCACGAGGCGATGAGACGAATCATCGAGATGAAGATGGCGGCGTCGCCGGCACCGACGAGGATGCGCCCGAGCACGGCAATCGGGATGTCGGGGGCGAAGGCGAGCGTGGTCTGGCCGACCACCATCAGCCCTGTCCCGGAGGCCACCAGCACGCGAGGCCCGTACCGATCGATCAGGACGCCCACCGGAATCTGTGCCGCCGCATAGACGGCGAGTTGCACGACGGCGAGGCTCGACAGCAGCGCGGCAGACCCGCCGAACCGTTCGGTGGCGGCGACACCGGCGATCCCGAGGGAAGAGCGCTGCAGGACGGCGGAGAGGTACGCGAACGATCCGACGTAAAAGATCAACCAGGACCGGCGCGAGTTCATTGCCCCAAACTTACCCGCGCCGAAGCATCCGGATTCACGGCGACGCGCGGCGGATCAGGCCGGCGAACCGTCGTCTCTGCTGCGCCGGGTGGCGAGGAAGTTCTCCAGTTCGGCGGCGATCTCATCGGCGCTGGGCAATTCGCCGGCCTCGTCGGTCAGTGGGGAGCGCAGCGTGCTGCCCTCCATATAGGCGTCGTAGCGCTCTTCGAGCGTGCCGACGAGCTTGCCCAGCTCGGGGTTGTCCCGCACTTGCTCGTCGATGCGGGCGACGAACTCGCGGTTCTTCTCTCGCACCCGATCGGTGGGGAAGATCAGCCCGGTGGAGGCACTCGTGCTGTCCAGGGCTGCGAGGGCGGCGAGGGGGAATTCCGTGTCGGCCAGATAGTGCGGGATGAGCAGTACGAACCCGACGACGGAGACGCCAGCCTCCTGCAGCCGGTATTCCACCAGGTGCAGCACGTTCGCCGGAACCTGGGTGTTCGGACGCCAGACCGACATGCTCTCGACCAGATCGGACCGGTTTCCGCTGACGGTCACGCCGATCGGACGGGTGTGCGGGACCGGCATCGGAATCGCGTGCACCCAGGTTGTGGAGGCCACCTTGAAGCGGCGCTCAAGCTGCAGCACCGCGGCGGTGAACTGTTCCCAGCGGAAATCCGGCTCGAAGCCGGTCAGAAGCAGGAACGGCTGGCCGATCTCGTCCCGGGCCTGGTACACCCTCAGGGCGGGAGGCTGATAGTCGGTGAGGTGGTCCTGGTCGAACTGGATGATCGGCCGCCGCGCCCGGTAGTCGAGCAGCACGTCGGCGTCGAAGGTCGCGACGACGGTGTGGTCAAGGGTTTCCAGAAGGTATTCCGTGAATTGCGAGACGGCGCCACCGGCATCCGCGAAGCCCGTCAGACCCGCCACAAGGTGGAGCCCCTCCGGGACGTTTTGCGCGTCCGCAGTCAGCTCGTAAATGTCACCAGGATCCCGCATGACATTAACTGTAAGCGCCAAATTCCGGGCGGTGCGGGAATCGACGACCCCGCCGTGATGCCGAGAGCGAACACACCCGGAGCGTACGATCGGGGGATGAACGCACCCCGTCTGACCATATCCGCAGCACCCGCCCTCGAATCGGAGGTGGACGTTCTCATTGTCGGGGCGCTCCAGTCCGGCGACACCGCCGCCCTGTTCGCTGACGCCGCCTTCGCCGGCCTCGCGGACCAACTCGCCCCCCTGGGTATCACGGGTGGTCGCGATCAGGTGGTGCGACTGCCTGCGTCGATCGGCAACGCCCGCAGCATCGCCGTTGTCGGAATCGGCAAGGAGGTCACGGTCGATGCGCTGCGCCATGCTGCCGGGTCGGCCGTTCGCCAGCTGACCGGCGTGACCTCGGTTGCCTTCGCCTTCCCCATGACCACGGATGCCCAAGCGGAGGCCGTCCTTGAGGGTGCCGCGCTCGGTGCGTACTATTACACCGCGTACCGGCAGAATTCGCTCGCCGCGACCAAGATCCCGGCGCAGGAGATCACGGTGCACACCGCCGCGGAGGCGGCCGGAGCCTCCACCCGCGTCGGAGTCATCGCCGAGGCCGTCAACCTGGTCAAGGACCTGGTCAACATGCCGCCCTCCGACCTTTACCCGGAGGCACTCGCGCGCCTGTCCATGGACGCCGCCGCGGGCCTTCCCGTCGCCGTGCGCGTCTGGGACGAGGCGGAGCTGGCCGCGGATGGTTTCGGCGGCATCGCGGGCGTCGGCCAGGGTTCCAGCCGGCCGCCGCGCCTGGTCAAGGTCAGCTACACGCCGGAGGGCGCGACGCAGCACATTGCCCTGGTCGGCAAGGGCATCACCTTCGACACCGGCGGACTCTCACTGAAGCCGCCGGCATCCATGGTCGGCATGAAATACGACATGACCGGCGCGGCGACCGTGCTGGCCGTGACCCTGGCGGCCGCCCGCCTGGGGCTCAACGTGCGTATCACCGCCTGGCTCTGCATCGCGGAGAACATGCCGTCCGGCTCGGCCATCCGACCCAACGACGTGTTGCGGATCCGCGGAGGCCGCACGGTCGAGGTGCTGAACACGGATGCGGAGGGTCGCCTGGTTCTTGCGGACGGTCTCGTCGCGGCCGGCGAGGAGTGCCCGGATGCGATCGTGGACGTGGCGACGCTGACCGGCGCCGCCCTCGTCGCACTCGGCACCCGCTACTACGCCGCCATGGGTGAGGATGCCCTGGTCGCCCGGGTGCTCACCGCCGGCAAATCGGTGGGTGAGCTGGTGTGGCCGATGCCGCTTCCCGAGGAACTGCGCCCTCTACTCAACTCGGATGTCGCCGACATCGCCAACGCGAAGATCGGCAGCACCCACGGCGGCATGCTGCTCGCCGGAGTATTCCTGCAGGAGTTCATCGGAATCCGCGGCAACGGGGACGGCACCGAGACGATCCCGTGGGCCCACCTGGACATCGCCGGGCCGGCCCACAACACCGGCAGCGGGTGGGGATTCACGAATGCCGG
Source organism: Cryobacterium sp. M96 (assembly GCF_002929845.1). Taxonomy (GTDB): domain Bacteria; phylum Actinomycetota; class Actinomycetes; order Actinomycetales; family Microbacteriaceae; genus Cryobacterium; species Cryobacterium sandaracinum. The sequence goes on along the minus strand of NZ_PJJS01000052.1, from coordinate 110,099 downwards.
GCCGACCGGAATCTCGGTTCGGACTCTGCTCCGACTGGCCGAGGACTTTTCGCGCCCGTAGTACAGTCAAGTGGGCGAGAAATCTCGCCCACTCTCGCCTGCCCGGATGCGTATCCTCGCTGCGGGCAGACCGGGTTGTGATGTATGAGGGAGTATCTGGGTGTCGGAACAGAATTTTGACCTTGTCGTTCTCGGCGGCGGAAGCGGTGGCTACGCGGCCGCATTGCGTGCCGTTCAGCTGGGGCTCACCGTTGGCCTGATCGAAAAAGGCAAACTCGGCGGAACCTGTCTGCACCTCGGTTGCATCCCGACCAAGGCACTTCTGCACTCGGCCGAGGTGGCCGATTTCAGCCGCGACGCCGCGAAGTATGGTGTCAAAACGCAGTTCGAGGGCATCGACATGCCCGCCGTGAACGCGTTCCGCAAAAGTATTGTGGCGTCGAAGTTCAAGGGGCTGCAGGGTCTGATCAAGTCGCGCGGCATCACAGTGATCGAAGGTGAAGGTCGACTGATTTCGCCGAACACCGTGCAGGTCGGTGCCGACACCATCGTGGGTAAGAACATCGTCCTCGCGACAGGCTCCTACTCCCGCTCCCTGCCGGGGCTCGCCATCGGCGGTCGAGTCATGACCAGCGAGCACGCCCTCGAGCTCGAGTTCGTCCCGAAGAAGGTCGCCGTGCTCGGCGGCGGCGTCATCGGCGCCGAATTCGCGAGCGTCTGGAAGTCCTTCGGTGCCGACGTCACCATCATCGAGGCACTTCCCCACCTGGTTCCCAACGAGGAAGAGTCCATCTCCAAGCAGCTGGAGCGCGCCTTCCGAAAGCGTGGCATCGAATACTCGCTCGGCATCCGGTTCCAGAGCGTCACTCAGCACGAGAACGGCGTTGTCATCACCCTGGAGGACGGCACCGTCATCGAGGCTGAGATTCTGCTCGTCGCCGTCGGGCGTGGCCCGTCGACCGCCGGACTCGGCTTCGAGGAGGTCGGCGTCACCATGGACCGCGGCTTTGTCCTGACCGACGAGCGCCTCGCGACCAACATCCCCGGCGTCTTCGCCGTGGGCGACATCGTCCCCGGCCTGCAGCTCGCGCACCGCGGATTCCAGCAAGGCATCTTCGTCGCCGAGGAGATCGCCGGTCTCAACCCGATCGTCGTCGACGACCTCAACATCCCCAAGGTCACCTATAGCGACCCGGAGATCGCCTCCGTTGGCTACTCGGAGGCCAAGGCTGCCGAAAAGTTCGGCGCCGACCAGATCTCCACCGTCGAGTACAACCTGGGTGGAAACGGCAAGAGCTCCATCCTCGGCACGAGTGGCTCCATCAAGCTCGTCCGGGTCAAAGACGGCCCCATCCTCGGTGTCCACATGATCGGCGCCCGCGTCGGCGAGCTGATCGGTGAGGGACAGTTGGTGGTGAACTGGGAGGCCTACCCGGAAGACATCGCCCCGTTCCTGCACGCGCACCCCACCCAGAACGAGGCACTCGGCGAGGCCTTCCTGGCGCTGGCCGGCAAGCCGCTTCACGCGTAGCCGTCGAACCTCTGCATTCAGACACTCAGTACTCTAATTACAGACAATTCGTTTTGAAGGAGACAATCGCATGAGCGAATCCGTTAACCTCCCGGCACTCGGTGAGAGTGTCACAGAGGGTACGGTCACCCGCTGGCTGAAGAACGTGGGAGACCGCGTCGAAGTCGACGAGCCGCTGCTGGAAGTATCGACCGACAAGGTGGACACGGAAATCCCGTCCCCCATTGCCGGCGTGATCGAGGCCATCCTGGTTCAGGAAGATGAGACCGTCGAGGTCGGAACTCCGCTGGTCACGATCGGTGACGGTTCCGGTGCCTCCGCTCCCGTCGCGGAAGCGCCTGCGCCGGTGGACGCTCCCGAGCCCGTCGCGGAAGCGCCGGCACCGGTGGCCGCCCCCGCACCCGTGGCGGCACCCGCACCCGTTGCAGCACCCGCACCGGTCGCGGCACCCGCACCGGTCGCGGCACCCGCACCGGTCGCCGCTCCCGAACCCGTCGCTGCACCCGCACCGGTGTTCGCGCCCACACCGGTCGCGGCACCCGTTGCTGCTGCGGCTCCTGTCGCTGCCCCCGTCGCCGCCCCAGCACCTGCCGCTGCCCCCGCACCTGCCGCTGCCCCCGTGGTCGCGCCGGAGCCGGCCGTCTCCCGCGGATCGCACGCGGGAACATCCGGCTACGTCACCCCCATCGTCCGCAAACTCGCGAACGAGGCCGGCGTCGATCTGTCTCGCGTGGTCGGAACCGGTGTCGGTGGACGCATCCGCAAGGAGGACATCGCGCTCGCCCAGGCCAGCGCTCCCGTCGGGACGGCTGCAGCAACAGCTCCGGCCGTGGAGGTTTCCGCCCTGCGCGGGACCACCCAGCCCATGTCGCGTCTGCGCAAGGTCGTCGCCGAACGCGCCGTCATCTCGATGCAGTCATCGGCGCAGCTGACCACGGTGGTCGAGGTCGACGTGACCCGGGTCGCGATTCTTCGCGACCAGGTCAAGGCCGATTTTCACGCCAAGACGGGTAACAAGCTGTCCTTTCTGCCGTTCTTCGCTCTCGCTGCAGCCGAGGCACTTCAGGCCAACCCAATCATCAACGCCACCATCAACGGCGACACGATCGTGTACCCGAGCCAGGAGAACATCAGCATTGCGGTCGATACCGAACGCGGCCTGCTGACCCCGGTCGTGCGCAACGCGGGCGAACTCGATCTGGCCGGATTCGCCGCTCAGATCGCCGATCTCGCTCAGCGCACCCGCGACAACAAGCTCAAGCCCGACGAACTGTCTGGTGGAACGTTCACGCTGACCAACACCGGTTCGCGCGGTGCGCTCTTCGACACCCCGGTCGTCTTCCTGCCGCAGAGCGCCATCCTCGGCACCGGGGTTGTCTACAAGAAGCCCATCGTCGTCAGCCAGGGTGGCCTCGACGCGATCGCGATCCGCTCGACCGTGTTCCTGGCTCTGTCCTATGATCACCGCATCATTGACGGCGCGGATGCTTCACGCTTCCTCGTCACCATGAAGCAGCGTCTCGAGGCAGGTGCCTTCGAAGCAAACCTCGGCATCTAGTCGATGTCGTCCGTGAGACCGGACCTTGACTAGTAGTCGAAAATATCCCTGATTCGCCAGCCGGCCTCGCCCTTGACCACAAGGACCGAGGCCGGCTGTCGTTCTGCATCCGGGGCCTGAAGCGACACGAGCGCGACATCCCCCATTCGCTCCACCAGAACCGCCGCCCACGACGACCAATCCTCGAATTCGGCGACCTCGCCGCCCTGTTGCATCATGCGCAGGGTGTAGCTGTCGGCCGCCAGAGCCGCCGATTGCGCCTGGTGCACGGCATCGAGGCAGACCACCGAAACCTCCGCAAGGCACCGGCTGCGGACCCGCAGCAGGGCCGGAAGCGCGACCACCGGGTCGTCACCGGTCACCACGGCTTCCTCTCGGGGAGACCCGTCGCCGCCTACTTCGTCGCCGTCAGCGGTGGTCGACTCGGCCGGCTTTGAAGAGCCCTCCGGCCGCGCTCCGTCGGTGTGTGCGGATCCACCCGCGGCCAGCGCCATCACCGCCAGTCCCGTACTCAACAGCGCCACGAGGGCCACGAGGAGCAGCGGCCCACGGCGGAGGCGGAACCGCCGGCCCAGCAGCGACTTCAGCCCACCGGCCAGGTGACCTTCCCACAGCCGGCCAACCGCCGTGCGAGCACGCGAGACCCGGCTGCCGAGCATCCGTTTGGCCCGGGGATCCTCTGCGGCAAAGCGGACCTTCTCCGTGGGAGCACATCCGACGAAATCGTCACTCAGAGGTCTCCGGAGCCAGTCGACGGCCGGTTGCGGCTCGCTGACGGCCTCGGGGCTCCGACCCAGCCTCACCGGCCTGGCCTCGGCCCAGGCGAACAGGAGATGCTCGACCTCGCCCCAGGTGCGGGCCGCCGAGCCAGCGGCCGGCACCGCACACCACCGTTCCAGGTCGCGGAGGACCGTCGGGACCGGCACGACGGGATCGACGTGGTCGAGCACCGTCCGGATGACCTGCGCGAGCCGGCCGTGCACCAGGGCGAGCGCCTCGGACCGCCCGCGACCGGCCTCGGGCAGCGCCCGGAGCTCTCCCAGCCCGGTCAGGACCGGGCGCCCGCTGGAGTCGAAGAGAATGCTCGCGAGGCTGACGGCCGGATGGATCAGGCCGATGGCCTGCAGCTCCGCCAATGCGGCCGCGATCGGCGCCAGGATCGTGACCGCCTCCCCGGGAAGCAAGTGGCTGCGGCCCTCCAGAAAGCCGCTCAGCGACCCGCCCGTGAGCTGTTCCAGTACGAGGCAGGTGCGGCCATCGGCCAGGGTGCCGACATCGACGAGCGTGGTCAGCCGTCCGACCGTCAGGGTGGTCAGGGCTTGGACCTCCCGTTCGATCGAGAGGTCATCCGTTCCCGGATGGAAGACCTTGAGCACGACGGACGTCGTGGAGCCACCCTGCTCCCACCCCCGCGCCTCATCCCCGGTCGAGGTCGACGGGGACGGCGCCACGCCCACATACAGGTCGGCCCGGTCGGTTGACGCCAAGCGCCGCAGAGCGCGGTAGCCTGCGACCAATGTGGGGCCGCCGCCGGGTACCGAGCCGGTCGAGTGCGGCGGGGACGCGGGCCCCGGATTGCGGACGCGTCGACCGCGAGTTCTCATACCGGACATGCTGGCCTCGCCGCTCCCCTCCCGGCCGACCCGGACTCGGTTCGGGGACAACCGGGCCGCCAACCCCGTGGGGAGGAGCGCCGGGGTTTAGGATGAGGGCATGCTCGACTTTGTCGTCGCGGGGCTAAGCGCCAACTCCGTGCCGTATGTTGAGGGCCTTGAGCTCCAACGCGCAGTCCACCGTTCCGTCGTCTCCGGGGAGAGGTCGGACACCGTCATCTTTCTCGAACATCCGAGTGTGTATACCGCCGGGAAGCGCACAGCTCCTGAGGAGCGTCCCCGAAACGGAACCCCCGTCATCGACGCGGACCGCGGTGGGAAGATCACCTGGCACGGCCCCGGGCAGCTGGTCGGGTATCCGGTTATTCGCCTCCGGGAGCCCGTCGACGTCGTCGGCTACGTGCGCCTCCTCGAGGGGATCCTCATCGACGCCCTCCTGGGCTTCGACATCGTCGGCTGCCGAATCTCGGGCCGTTCAGGAGTCTGGGTCGGCCCGGAGGGCCGGGAAGACAAAATCGCCGCCATCGGAATCCGCGTCGCGGAAGGAGTGACCATGCACGGCTTCGCCCTCAACTGCAACAACTCGCTCGAACCCTACGACCACATCATCGCCTGCGGGATCAAGGACGCCGGCGTCACCACCATCTCGAGAATGGTCGGCCACGACGTGAAACCGGCCGACCTCATCGCCCCCATCACGGCCCAGTTCGAGACCGTCTGGGCGGTGTCCGCATGAGCGCGGCGCCCGAGGGACGCAAGATGCTCCGCCTTGAGATCCGCAATATGGAAACGCCGATCGAACGTAAGCCCGCCTGGATCAAGACGGTGGCGAAGATGGGACCGGAGTACCGCAAGCTCCAAAACCTGGTGAAGGGCGAAAACCTGCACACCGTGTGCCAGGAGGCCGGCTGCCCTAACATCTTCGAATGCTGGGAAGACCGCGAGGCGACCTTCCTGATCGGCGGGTCACAGTGCACGAGGCGGTGCGACTTCTGCCAGATCGATACCGGCAAACCTGCCGAGTACGACACGGATGAGCCGCGCCGTGTCGCGGAATCCGTCGTCAAGATGAATCTGCGCTACGCCACGGTGACGGGCGTCGCCCGCGACGACCTGCCAGACGAGGGCTCCTGGCTCTACGCGGAGACCATCCGGCAGATCCATCAGCAGAGTCCCGGAACCGGCGTCGAGATTCTGGTCCCGGACTTCTCCGGTAACCCGGACCACCTCGGCGAGGTTTTCTCCGCCCAGCCCGAGGTCTTCGGCCACAATGTGGAGACCGTCCCGAGAATCTTCAAGCGAATCCGGCCGGCATTCCGCTACGAACGGTCCCTGGACGTCCTCACCCAGGGCCGCGATGCGGGACTTATCACGAAATCGAATCTGATCCTGGGCATGGGCGAGGAGCGCGCGGAGGTCAGCCAGGCCCTCCAGGACCTGCACGACGCCGGGACCGACATCATCACGATCACCCAGTATCTGCGGCCGAGCGCGCGTCATCTGCCCGTGGCCCGCTGGGTGAAGCCGGAGGAGTTCGTCGAACTCAAGGAGGAAGCCGAGGCCATCGGTTTCCTTGGTGTGCTCTCCGGCCCGCTTGTGCGCTCGTCCTATCGGGCCGGCCGGCTCTGGGCCCAGTCCATGCTGGCGACCGGTCGCGAAGTTCCGCCGCAACTGCGCCACCTGGCGGACGCATCCCTCGGGTTCGCGCAGGCGGTCTCCTGATCAAAAATCGGTCACGAGACATTCGGGTGACTGGGTAGTCTTGGAACCATGGCACGCAGCAAGGACAAGACTCCCCGCCCCCCCAAGAAGCCCGGCCGCATGAAGCAAATGTGGCAGGTGTTCCAGATGACACGCCGCTACGACAAGAAGATCGTGTTGTTCATGGTTCTCGGCTTCGTGGTGCCCGTCGCGGTCGCGCTGGGACTTGCCCTTATTCTGTCCCCCGGAAGCATCCTCAACATCGTCTTGTGGACGATTTCGGGTGTGCTCACCGGAATCCTCGCCATGCTCATCATCCTGGGCCAGCGGGCCGAGAAAGCCGCATACACGCAGATCGAGGGCCAGCCCGGCGCCGTCGGCGCGGTGCTGCGCGGTTCGCTGAAGCGCGGTTGGGTGGGAAGTGAGATGCCCGTCGCCGTCAACGGCAAGACTCAGGATGCCGTGTACCGGGCTGTCGGCCGCGGCGGCGTGGTGCTGATCAGTGAAGGGCCGCGCACCCGAACGGCCCGCATGCTCGAGGAAGAGCGCCGGATGGTGACCAGGCTCGGCGGCAGCATCGCCGTCACCATCATCAGCGTCGGCCCCGACGCCGATGCCGTGCCGCTGCACAAACTGGCCCGGCGCCTCACCCGGATCAAGCCCACCCTGACCAAGGCCGAGGTGCTCGCCGTGAACAACCGGTTGAATTCCATGACCAAGAAACTGCCGATCCCCAAGGGCGTCGACCCGATGAAGGCGCGTCCGCAGCGCGGAAACTAGGCTCTTCCCCTCGCGGCTCAGGCTAGGAGCGGATGAGCACCGTTCCCGCGACCTTGTCGTGGAAACCGCGCTGGTCCGAGTCCCAGACCAGAGCGGGGACCGCCAGCCCGAGCAGCAGGGACCGCACGACGGGGCGCCACAACCCGACCCAACCCGGCTGGAGCGGAACGACCCGGAGCCCGACCAGACGGTGGCCGATGCTGCCGCCGATGGTCGGGATGAACACGATCTGGAGCCCCACGAAAATGGCGGTCACAGCGAAGCCGTTGACCACGCCGCTCGTGCTGAAGAACAGTGCCGCCGCCCCGTAGGCCAGGGCCCAGTCCAACGCGAGGGCGCCGATCCTGCGGCCGACGCGCCCCACGGAACGAGTTCCCTCGTTCGGCAGGCCGAGGCGCTCCCCCGGCCAACGGCTCGGTGGAAGTTGTCCAAAAGTGGTCGAATTCGAGGCTGCGGCAGACACGGGCTGAGTCTACCGATCGGGCCCCGCTGTAACATGTGTGAAACATAAGCGTCACTGCCGGGTAATGGCATCCCAGTAGCCTCAAAGAAGCCGCAGCGCGCGACTTACACGTTCTATGCCCACGTCGTTTGGAGAAAAAACCGCATGTTCCGCGATTCGTCAGAAGTGCTCAAGTTCATCAAAGACACGGACGTCAAGTTCCTTGACATCCGTTTCACCGATTTGCCGGGTGTTCAGCAGCACTTCAACATCCCCGCGTCGACCGTCGATGAGGAGTTCTTCACGGTCGGGCAGATGTTCGACGGTTCGTCGATCCGCGGTTTCGCGTCGATCCACGAATCCGACATGCAGCTGATCCCGGACGTGACCACGGCCTACATCGACGCGTTCCGCACCGAGCGCACCCTCATCATGCTTTTCGACATCTACAACCCGCGCAACGGCGAGATCTATTCGAAGGACCCGCGTCAGGTTGCCAAGAAGGCCGAGAAGTACCTGGCCTCGACCGGGATCGCGGACACCGCATTCTTCGCTCCGGAGGCCGAGTTCTACATCTTCGACGATGTTCGCTACGAAGTGAACCAGCACTCCAGCTTCTACTCCGTGGACTCCAGCGAGGGTGCCTGGAACTCGGGCAAGGAAGAGGTCGGCGGGAACCTCGCCAACAAGACGCCTTTTAAGGGCGGCTACTTCCCCGTCAGCCCGGTCGACCAGCACGCCGACCTGCGCGACGACATCTGCCTCAAGCTGATTGACGCCGGACTCATCCTGGAACGCAGCCACCACGAGGTCGGCACCGGCGGCCAGGGCGAGATCAACTACCGCTTCGACACCATGGTGCACGCAGCCGACGATCTGCTCAAGTTCAAGTACATCGTCAAGAACACCTCGGCCGAGTGGGGAAAGACGGCCACCTTCATGCCGAAGCCTCTGTTCGGCGACAACGGCTCCGGCATGCACACGCACCAGTCACTGTGGGCCGACGGCAAGCCCCTTTTCTACGACGAGTCCGGCTACGGCGGACTGTCCGACGTCGCCCGCTGGTACATCGGCGGTCTGCTCAAGCACGCACCGGCCGTACTCGCCTTCACAAACCCGAGCGTCAACTCCTACCACCGTCTGGTGCCGGGGTTCGAAGCTCCCGTCAACCTCGTCTACTCGGCGGGTAACCGCTCGGCGTCCATCCGGATCCCGATCACGGGCACCAACCCGAAGGCGAAGCGCATCGAGTTCCGCGCTCCCGATGCCTCGGGCAACCCGTACCTCGCCTTCGCCGCCCAGCTGATGGCCGGACTGGACGGCATCAAGAACCGGATCGAACCGCACGAGCCGGTCGACAAGGACCTCTACGAGCTGCCGCCCGAAGAGGCCAAGAACATCCCGCAGGTTCCCGCATCGCTCGGCGAGGCCCTCGTAGCCCTCGAGAACGACCACGACTTCCTGCTTGCCGGTAACGTCTTCACGCCCGAACTGATCGAAACCTGGATCGACTACAAGCGTGAGATGGAAATCAAGCCGCTCGCGCAGCGTCCGCACCCGTTCGAGTTCGAGCTCTACTACGGCGTCTAGACCGCAGCCCCGGCAACCTGCTGGGTATCGGCAGGAGGACCTCATCCCCTCGGGGATGCGGTCCTCCTGCCTGTACCGGACCTACCCGCCGAAGGGGCCGGCGCGCTCCACCGGCCCGTAGAACAGGCGCTCGAACACCGCGCGGGCGCGGCGGGTCACCGAGAGGTATTCCTCCTCGAGCTGGTTGGCAGAGCCCGGCGGGTATTCCATCACCCGGGCGACGCCCTCGAGCTGCACGCGGTCGGTCGGGAGGACATCCGCGGTCTTGTTGGTCCAGAGGGTGATCGCGGACCGGCAGCGGGACGCGAAGAGCCACGCGGTGGTGAGAGTTTCGGCATCCGTCTCGTTGACCAGGCCCGCGGCGACGGCCGCGCGGAGGGCGCCGAGCGTCGACGAGGTACGCAGCTCGGCGATGTCGGCCGCATGCTGCAGCTGAAGCAGCTGCACGAACCACTCCACGTCGCTCAACGACCCTCGGCCGAGCTTGAGGTGCCGGTTGGGATCGGCGCCCTGCGGCAGCCGTTCGTTTTCGACTCTGGCCTTGATCCGCTTGACCTCACGGATCGCCTGTTCGCTGATCGATGACGGATACCGCACCTCGTCGGCGACGGCCTCGAAGTCGGCCAGGAGCCGGGCGTCGCCGGCGACTCCTCTCCCCCGCAACAGCGCCTGTGCCTCCCAGGTGAGCGACCAACGCCGATAGTAGGCCTCGTAGGACTCGAGGGACCTGGCAACGGAACCGTTCTTCCCCTCAGGGCGCAGCCCGATGTCCAGGTCCAGAGGCAGGCGGTTGTCATCGGTGAGCCGCGACAATTCCTTGACGATGAACTTCGCCCGGTCGTGGGCTGCCTCGCCGGTGAGGGTGCCCGGGCGAAAGACGTACATCACGTCGGCATCCGAGCCGAACCCCAGTTCCGAGCCGCCGAACCGGCCCATTCCGATCACGGCGAATTCGATCCCGTCGGCGTCCTGACCGTCTTCGGCCCCGTCGAGCGTGGTGCCACGGATGGCGGCGAGCACCCCCTCGATGATGGTGGCGGTGACGTCGGTGAGCCCCGTCGCCAGCTCGTCGATGCTGACCTGGCCCAGGATCGCCGAGAACGCCAGCCGCAGCATTTCGCGGCGCCGGGCCGTGCGCAGGATCGAGGCGGCCGCATCCGGGCTCTCGTGCCGTGCCAGCACGGCGCGGGCCTCCTCACGGAGGGTGGCCGCGCTGCGGGGCCGCAGGTCGTCCTCGTCTTCCAGCCAGGCCACGGATTCGGGAATCGTCTCCAGGAGCTCGCCGACGAAACGGGATGAGGACAGCACCCGGGTGAGTCGCTCGGCGGCCCCGGATGAGTCGCGGAGCATGCGCAGGAACCAGTAGGTCGTACCGAGACTGTCGCTCAGGCGCCGGAACGCGAGCAGCCCGTAGTCGGGGTCGGCTCCCTCGGAGAACCATTGCAGCAGCACAGGCAGTAGATTGCGCTGAATCGTCGCCCGTCGGGACACCCCGCCGGTGAGGGCCGCGATGTGACCGAGGGCGCCCTTGGTATTGCGGAATCCGATGGCGGCCAGCCGGGCCTCGGCCTGGGCGCTGGTGAGGCCCAGCCCGTCCGCGGGAAGCGCGGCCACCGCCGACAGGAGAGGGCGGTAGAACAGGCGCTCATGCAGGCCGCGCACCCGGTGCTTGGTGTTCAGCCACCGGACGCTCAGCTGGGCGGCGTTCGGGGCGAGCCCGGTCGCCCGGGCGAGGACGCGCAGGCTCGACTCGTCGCGCGGGACAAGGTGGGTGCGCCGGAGCTTCTCCAGCTGCAGGCGGTGCTCCATCAGCCGCAGGATGCGGTACTCCTGAGCGAACTCGGCCGCTTCAGCGCGCCCGACATATCCGCTCTCGGCCAGCGCGGTCAGCGCTGGCAGGGTGCCGGCCTGCCGAACCGCCGGATCCGCCTGACCGTGCACGAGCTGCAGAAGCTGCACGGTGAACTCGATGTCGCGGAGGCCGCCGGGGCCGAGCTTCAGCTGCACGGCGACTTCGTCCTCCGGAATGTTCTTGGTGACGCGCTCGCGCATCCGCTGCACGGACTCGACGAAATTCTCCCGGCTGGCACTGGTCCACACCTTCGGGGACACCGCCGCCACATACCGGCCCCCGAGCTCGAGGTCGCCCGCCAGCGGTCTGGCCTTCAGCAGCGCCTGGAACTCCCAGCTCTTCGCCCAACGGTCGTAGTAGGCCAGGTGAGACTCAAGGGATCGCACCAGGGCGCCGGACTTGCCCTCGGGACGGAGGTTCGGGTCCACTTCCCAGAGCTCGGGTTCGACGGCGGGCTGATTCAGGCCCCGCATCAGCAGGATCGCGAGCCGGGTGGCGATATCGACCGCGCGCGGCGCTTCCAGGCCGGCGGCCGGGTCACCCTCGGCGACGAAGATCACGTCGACATCACTGACGTAGTTCAGTTCGCCGGCGCCGGCCTTGCCCATGCCGATCACCGCGAGCCGGGTGGCGCGCACCTCTTCCTCCGGGAATACGCCTCGCCCCGCGACCAAACCGGTGGACATGCTACGCGCGACGGCCAAGGAGGCCTCCAGCGCGGCGGCCGCCAGGTCGGCGAGCGTGCGGGCGACGGCGTCCAAGCCCGCGACCGGGTCGGCCTGCTCGAGGTCGTAGGCGGCCAGCTGCGCCAGGCGGCGCCGGTAGCGCACCCGCAGGGCGACCCAGCCCTCATCGTCGACGAGGCTGGCGAACCCGTCCCGGGTACCGACCGCATCCAGCAGGTCCTCGATCAGTTCCGGCAGGTCGGGAAGGGTCGTGAGCGGCTGGGCGAGAACCGTCAATTCCTCCGGATGACGCAGGAAGAACTCGGTCAGTCCGCTCGACGCGCCGACGACCCGCAGCAGCCGCTGGGTCTGCTCCGGGTGCAGCAACAACGCCCGCACCTCGTGCGGTGCCTGGCGCAGCAGCGAAACGAGGGCCGCGAGGGCGGCATCCGGGTTGGCAGTCTTGCCGAGCAGCGGCAGCAGTGCGGCCGATTCGGGTCCGCCCAGGTCACCGACCTCGTCCAGCCGAAAACGCACCTCTCGTAGCTCGACGAAGCCTACCCGGGCGAGCTCGGTCAGGGTCAGCTGTTCCCGTGCCATCGGGTCTCGTCTCCCGCTGTTAGAGCATCTCGAGGTTCTTGTCGAGCTCGAAGGGAGTGACCTGCGAGCGGTACTCCTTCCACTCCTGGCGCTTGTTGAGCAGCACATAGTTGAACACGTGCTCGCCCAGCGTCTCGGCGACCAACTCGGACTCCTCCATGTACTGGATCGCGTGGTCCAGGCTCGCTGGAAGCTGCCGGTAGCCCAGGGCGCGCCGCTCGGTGTCGCTCAGGCCCCACACATTGTCCTCGGCCTCGGGGGGAAGCTCGTAGCCCTCTTCGATTCCCTTGAGCCCGGCGGCCAGCATGAGGGAGTACGCGAGGTACGGATTCGCTGCCGAGTCGATGGCCCGGTACTCGACGCGGGCGCTCTGCCCCTTATTAGGCTTGTAGAGTGGCACCCGGATCAGGGCGGACCGGTTGTTGTGACCCCAGCACACAAAGCTGGGGGCTTCGTCTCCACCCCACAGGCGCTTGTAGGAGTTCACGAACTGGTTCGTGACGGCGGTGATCTCCGGGGCATGCTTGAGCAGCCCGGCGATGAACTGGCGGCCGGTCTTGGAGAGCTGGTATTGCGCGCCCGCCTCGAAGAACGCGTTGGTGTCGCCCTCGAACAAGGACAGGTGCGTGTGCATTCCTGACCCGGGGTGCTCCGACATCGGCTTCGGCATGAACGTCGCGTAGACGCCCTGCTCGATGGCCACCTCCTTGATGACCGTGCGGAAGGTCATGATGTTATCCGCCGTGGTCAGCGCATCCGCGTAGCGCAGGTCGATCTCGTTCTGACCGGGACCTGCCTCGTGGTGGCTGAATTCCACAGAAATGCCAAGGTCTTCGAGCATCCGCACCGACCGGCGGCGGAAGTCGTGGGCTGTGCCGCCGGGAACGTTGTCGAAGTAGCCGGCGTGGTCCACCGGCACGGGGCCGTTCTTGCCATACTTGGACGACTTGAGCAGGTAGAACTCAATTTCGGGGTGGGTGTAGAACGTGAAACCGCGGTCGGCTGCCTTGGCCAGCGTGCGCTTAAGCACATTTCGCGGATCGGCGACGGCCGGCTGACCGTCCGGCGTCATGATGTCGCAGAACATGCGGGCGGTCGGGTCGATCTCACCGCGCCAGGGCAGGATCTGGAACGTGGTCGGGTCCGGGTGCGCGAGCACATCCGCCTCGAACGACCGGGTGAGACCCTCGATCGCCGAACCGTCGAAACCGAGACCCTCGGCGAATGCGCCCTCAACCTCTGCGGGTGCGATGGCCACCGATTTGAGGGTGCCGACGACATCCGTGAACCAGAGTCGGATGAACTTGATTCCCCGCTCCTCGATGGTCCGAAGAACGAAGTCGCGCTGCTTGTCCATTCACGCCCTTTCTTGTCGCTCCCTAGGCTACTGTCTGGCGCCGGCTCTCGGGCGAAATCGGCCGCCGATCGGCCTGAACGCGCCTTGACTACACTTGAGGCATGCCAGAGTCGACCGTTCCGGATGAACCCCAGCCCGTCAGCGAGCTGAATCCCTTCGTTTCCGTGCAGTCCGGACCCAAACGGGTGCGCACGCGCCATTTTCACAACGCCAAGCAGCAGGGCATTCCGATAACGGGGCTCACCAGCTACGACATGCTCACGGCCCAGATCTTCGACCAGGCCGGCATCGACTTCCTGCTCGTGGGCGATTCGGCCGGTAACAACGTGTTCGGCTACGAGACCACCCTTCCGGTGACGGTCGACGAACTCATCCCGCTCACCCGGGCCGTCGCGCGCGCCGTGACCCGCGCACTCGTCGTCGCGGACATGCCCTTCGGTTCGTACGAGACCGGCCAGAGCGAGGCCCTGCACACCGCCGTGCGTTTCATGAAGGAAGCGCAGGCCCACGCGGTCAAGCTTGAGGGCGGGGTTCGCAGCCACAAGCAGATCAAGCGCATCGTGTCATCGGGGATCCCCGTGATGGGGCATGTCGGCTTCACCCCTCAGAGCGAGCACGGGCTGGGCGGACACATGATCCAGGGCCGCGGCGAGGCCGCGGATGAGCTGATCGAAGACGCCCTCGCGGTGCAGGACGCCGGCGCCTTCGCGGTCGTGCTCGAGATGGTCCCGGCGACGGTCGCGGCACTGGTCACCGCACGGCTCGACATCCCCACGATCGGGGTGGGTGCTGGGCCCGACGTAGACGGCCAGCTGTTGGTATGGACGGATTTCGCCGGCATGACCGAGGGGCGGGTGCCCCGATTCGTTCGGCAGTACGCCAACCTGCGCGGCGTGCTGACGGATGCTGTGCACCGGTTCAAGGACGACGTCGACTCCGGCGCGTACCCCGGGCCGGAACACAGCTACGAGTAAAACTCGCCGCTCGCGGGACTAGCGGTCGTTCTCGGCCTCTTCCGCGGCCCATTTGGCGCTGTTCGCGCGCAGCTTCTCCAGCGCGTGGACGGCCTCCTCCCGGGTGGCGAATGGCCCGACGCGGTCCGCGGAGGGGGACTGCATCCCCTGTTCGACCGCGCCCGTGCGCATGTTGTACCAGAACTGATGATCGGTGCCTTCGGACATAAGCTTGATCCTATGCCTAAGGATTCTGTTGGTCACCTCCTCCCGGGCGCGGTTTCTCCGCTCCGCTCCGTTCCCCGCCACATCGTGCGCCCGGAGTACGTCGGCAAGGGGATGCCCTCGCCCTACACAGGATCGGATCTGTACTCCTCCGAGCGCATCGAGCTGATCCGGGAATCAGGCCGGATTGCGGCCGGGGCCATCGAAGCGGTCGCACAGGCCATCCGCCCCGGCGTGACGACAGAGGAACTCGACCGGATCGGCCACGAGTTCATGATCGAGCGTGACGCCTACCCGTCGACGCTCGGCTATCGGGCGTTCCCCAAATCACTGTGTAGTTCCGTGAACGAGGTCATCTGCCACGGCATCCCGGACGACACCGTTCTTGAGAACGGCGACATCGTCAACATAGACGTCACCGCCTACAAAAACGGTGTGCACGGCGACACGAACGCCACCTTCATCGTCGGCGAGGCACGGGACGAGGTCAGGCTTCTCGTCGAACGCACCCGGGAGGCTCTCGCCCGCGGTATCAGGGCCGTCGCTCCCGGACGCCAGGTGAACGTGATCGGCCGCACCATCGAGTCCTTCGCCAAGAGGTTCGGCTACGGGGTCGTTCGGGACTTCACCGGACACGGCGTCGGCGAGGCCTTCCACTCCGGCCTGATCATCCCGCACTACGACTCCGCTCCCGTCTACGACACCGTGATGGAGGTCGGCATGGTCTTCACGATCGAACCGATGCTCACCCTGGGCGGGACCGACTGGGACATGTGGGCGGATGACTGGACCGTGACGACCCGGGACAAGAGCATCACCGCCCAGTTCGAGCACACCCTCGTGGTGACCGACCGCGGCGCCGAGATCCTCACCCTCTCCTGACAACCGGTAGGTTTTGACTATGAGTTCAACCATGGCCATTGGCATTGACATTGGCGGCACCGGGATCAAGGGAGCAGTGGTCGATCTGTCCACCGGCAAGCTCCTGTCCGATCGCATGAAGCTTCCCACGCCTAAAGGCGGCCGACCAGCCGACATCATCGAAACGACCAGGACCCTCCTGACAACCGTTTCCGCCGAGGAGGGTGCCGGCGCGCTGCCGGTGGGCATCTGCTTCCCCGCCGTCGTAAAGAACGGCCACACCATGTCGGCCGCCAACGTCTCGGACAAGTGGATCGGCCTCTCCGCCGAGAATCTCTTCCAGAAGGGCCTCGGCCAGCCCATTCATTTCGTGAACGACGCGGATGCCGCCGGCTACGCGGAGGCGCAGTTCGGCGCGGCGAAGGGGGTGAAGGGAGTGGTCATCATGACGACCCTCGGCACCGGAATCGGAACCGCACTGCTCAACGACGGTTTGCTGGTGCCGAACACCGAACTCGGCCATCTGCAGATCGAGGGCGTCGACTACGAAACCAAGGCCGCGTACTCCGCCAAGGAGCGGGAGAACATGAGCTGGGAAAAATGGGCCGGTCGGCTGCAGAAGTACTACTCGACCTTGGAAGCACTGTTCTCGCCGGACCTCTTCATCGTCGGCGGCGGCGTGTCCAAGCACCACCAGGACTTCCTGCCCCTTCTGCGACTGAAGACAGCCATCATCCCGGCCGTGCATCGCAACAACGCGGGAATCCTCGGGGCCGCCGCACTCGCCGTCAAGCATCAGGACTGACCTGCCCGGGGCGGCAGAGCACCCCGGCGCAGAACCTGGCGGCCGGAAGGTGGAATGGGCCGGCTGTTACGCCGGGTTCTGTCCCGATGCCGAAGCACCCTGGACGGCCATCTATCTCGGGACTACGTTGCCGCAGCCCTCTAGCGGTCTACCCGGAAACTCGGCGAGCCGCCTTGGCGTTTCCTGTCTGACCTTGCTCCGGACGAGGTTTACCTAGCCGACCAGGTCACCCTGGCCTCTGGTGGTCTCTTACACCACCGTTTCACCCTTACCACCGGCCGAAACCGGAGGCGGTCTACTTTCTGTGGCACTGTCTCGCGGGTTACCCCGGGTGGGCGTTACCCACCATCCTGCTCTGCGGAGCCCGGACGTTCCTCGGCATCCGCTGACCCGAAGGTAGCGGATGACGCGACCGTCTTGCCGACCCATTCCACAGTCCAGAATACAGGCCGCCGGCGGGGCCCGGCTCCACCTAGATCCCGGACTCCTCCGTGCGAACCAGGATCGCCCCGCAGTCCGGGCAGAACAGGACCTCGTCGGCCGGCGAGGAACGCACGGCATCGAGGTCGCTGCCGGTGAGCGTCATCGTGCAGCCGCTGCAGGTGCGCGCCCGCAACAGGGCGGCAGCGTTGCCCCGCCCCGTCACGAAGCGCTTCTCGTACAGCGTGGCGAGGTCCTCGGCGACGCTGCCGGCGACGGCGGCCCGGTCCCGGCGGAGTTCGCCGAGCTGCCGGTTCAGATCGGCGAGGCTTTCGTTGCGCGCCTGCTCGGCGTCGTGGATCCGGAGCGCGATCGCGTCCCGCTCCGCCTCCACCGCGGAGACGGTCGCATCGCTTTCCTCGAGCCGTTCCATCACCGCGATCTCGATCTCCTCGAGCGCCAGGAGGCGCTTGCGCAGCGCCGCAAGCTCCGTCTCCAAAGCCTGCACGTCTTTCACCGAGGAAGTGTGCTGAACCCGGTCGGTGTCCCGCGCGATGCGCTTCTCGACCACTTCGACGTCGGATTCGATCCGCGCCAGCTCGGTGCGCACGTCATCACGTTCGCCGACGCGGGTGCCGAAGGCCATCCGAGTGGTGTCGAACAACGTGGTGAGTTCCCGGATCTCGGCGTGCTGGGGTAGGGCCTTCGTCTGATGCTCGACCTGCTGCAGCCGGATGTCGAGGGCCTGAAGCCGGAGAAGCTCTTTCTGTTCTACTGGGGATGCCTTCACGATGTCCTGACCTTTGCGAATAGAAATATGAACGAGCGTTGGGGGTGGATCCGAACTTCATCGGCAGGCTACTGCACGATCGCGAAGTCCCAGGGATCCGTGCGCAGGGAACTGCTGGTGATGCGCACACCGGGCAGAAGAGCCCGCAGCTGTTCGGCGGCCGGCTCGATCCAGAGCCATTCACTGGCCCAGTGCGACACGTCGATCAGGGCAGGGGTGCCCCCCGACAGCCCGGACTGCTCACGGGCCTCCGACGCCGGGTGGTGACGGAGGTCGGAGGTGATATAGACGTCGGACGCCTGCACGGCGGGATGAGGGAGAAGGGAATCGCCTGCACCACCGCAGAGCGAGACGGTTTTGACGACACTGCCGTACTCCCCCGAGACCCGGACGCCGGTGGCGGTCGCCGGCAGGAGCTGGGCGAGCCGGTGGGCCAGTTGGCCCAGGGTGATCGGGTGCGCGAGCCGGCCGACCCGGCCGATTCCCGTTCCCGCCGCGGCGCCCGCCGTGATGGGGGTTGCGTCAATGAGGCCGAGTCGGGTGGCGAGGATGTCCGAGACGCCGTCTACGACGACATCCGCGTTGGTGTGGGCCGCAAGGAGAGCGCAATTCGCTCGGATCAGACGACCGATCAGGGCGCCCTTGTAACGGTCTTCGGCGACCGACGTGACGCCGCGCAGCAGGAGCGGATGGTGCACCAGGAGCAGGTCTGCGTCATGTCCGACCGCCTCGTCCACGGTCGCGGAGACGGCGTCCACGGCCAGGTGGATCGATTCGACGGGCTGGCCGGGGTTGCCGCAGACCAGACCCGGGGCGTCCCAGACTTCGGCACCGGACAACGGCCACAGTTCATAGATGATCCGACTGACATCGGCGAGTGAGACGGGCACCTCGTCAGCCTACCGGTGACGAGGCGGTGCGCCCTCCTGACGACGGTTGACCGGAATTCCGAGGAACTGCAAGCGCGGTCACCGCCACCAGAACCAGCCCGAGCCCGGCCCAGCCGGACGGTGGCAACCGCTCGCCGACGATCAGGACCGCCAGCAGCGTAGCCACGAGAGGTTCGACCAGGGTGAGGCTGGTCGCCGTGCTGCCGCAGACCGTGCGCGGGCCGCGGCCGAAGAGCAGATAGGCGGCGAACATGGGCCCGATCGCGCGAGCAGCCCGAGCAGAACGCCCAGAGGAGCGGACCCGGCGGCCTGGTCCGACTGCCGGCCGGTGATCAGCAGAATCGTGCCGAGCAGAGCCACCAGTGTGCACAGTGTCCAGAGCCGTGTGACTGCCCTTGGTCGCCAGCGGGCTGGCGCTGACGGGCAGGAAGTGCGCGGCCGTGCCCGTCGTTCCCCAGAGCAGCGCAGCCAGAAAGATGGGGGCCACGCTGAGCCGGCTCGTGACGGTTCGCGGCGGCGTCACCATCCGAGAGTGCCGGGAGCCCCCTTGAACGGTCCGACGACCCGGGAGGTGATCCAGCCGCCGTAGAAGTCGCCCGGCTGAGGCAGCACCGCTTCCCCGTTCACGGTAACGAGGTCCATCCGTCCGGGGTACAGCGCGACGCGGTTCGCCAGATCCTCGAAGCCCCGCGTCGGCGACGGGTAGTACCACCCGGCCGCCTCCTCCACACGCCCCGGGGTGACCACGCTCAGGTACGACGCCTCGCCCTTGTACTCGCAGTACGATCGGCCGGTCACCGGTTCGAGGCTCCCCGCCCGGAACGCGGAGCGCGGCAGGTAGTAGACCGGCGGATGGCTGGTCTCGAGCACCCGGACGGCATCGTCGGTGTCGACCAGGACCAGGCCACCGAGGGTGACGACGACCCGGTCGGCACTCGTCTCCACGCGAGGCGGTCGCGGGTAATCCCAGACCGATTCCTGGCCGGGTCCGGGCACAACCCGGTTAGTGCGAAACGGCTTCATCCGGCCAGCGTACCGGGAGCGGCCGGGTGAATTCGAACATTGGACGAACCCTCCTGGCGCTGCAACTCCACGCCGAAGACGGCGGCCTGGGTGCGGCGCTCCATGCCGAGTTTGCTGAGCACCCCCGACACATAGTTCTTCACCGTCTTCTCCGCCAGGTCAAGGTGCTCGCCGATCTGGCGGTTGGTGAGGCCCCGGGAGATCAGATCGAGGACTTGCCGTTCCCGCGTCGTCAGCGCGCGGGCGGCAGGGTCGCCTCGGTCCAGCCCCAACGAGGTTGCCACCCGGCCGGCCAGCAGCGGGGTGAGCAGCGACTCCCCCCCTGCCACACGCCGGATTCCCTGCACCAGGCGATCACCGCGGATGTCCTTCAAGACATAGCCGGACGCCCCAGCCAGGACGGCGGCGCGGCTGGCCATGTCGTCGTCGAACGCCGTGAGCATCAGGCACCGGATGCCGGGATCCCTCCCCCGGATGTCCCGGCAGGCGTCGATGCCGCTTCCGTCGGGCAGCCTCACGTCAAGGACCACGACGTCCGGCCGGGTGGCGGCGACCCTCGCCACGGCCTGCCGCCTCGTTGCCGCCTCCCCCACCACTTCCAGGTCAGCTTCGGCGTTGATCAGGGCAGCCAGGCCGATACGGACGACGTCGTGGTCGTCGACCACGAACACGCGCGTCATCGGGAAGTCTCTGCGGAAGCGTCGCTCACGCGCGCCGTCCAACGCAGTTCGGCACCGCGCGGCGCCCGGTCGCGCAGCGACACCATCCCCTGCCAGCGTTCGGCTCTGACCGCCAGATTAGCGACGCCGCTGCGCCGACTTGCGCCGGTCAGACCGACGCCGGTGTCGCCGATCTCGACCGTGAGGATGTGCGCTGCGACCGAGACGCGCACTTCAGCCTCCCGGGTTCCGGAGTGCCGGACCACGTTGGTCAGCCCCTCGCGCACGACCGCCACGACATCATCAGCCAGCGAGGTGGAAACGAGCAGATCGATCGCCCCGGAGAACACCACCCGCGGCGGGTGCGCAAAAAGAGGTCCGACCTCGTCGAGCAGGTCGACGATGCTGCGGCGAAGCCCGTGCCGGTCGGGGTCCGCCTGCGTCGACAACCCGAAGATCGCGGTGCGGAGGTCGGCGATGACCGCGTCGAGCGCTCCCACCTGGTCGGCCAGCCGCCGCCCGAACACCGGGTCGGCAGTCATCCCGCCGAGGGCGCGCACAGCGAGCCCGACAGCGAAGACCCGCTGAATGACCCGGTCGTGCAGCTCACGTGCGATCCGGTCGCGATCGGTGAGCACCGCCAGACGCGCCCGGTCCGTGCTGCTCCGCTCGAGGTGGCGGCCCGCATATGCCAGTCGGGCGAAATCGACGGCCGAATCGAGGTCCACGGCAGTGAACGGGGGCGCCCCGCTGGGCCGGGAGGCCGTGAGCACCACTGCGGGCGGGCCGGTTTCCCCGGCTTTGCCCAGCGGGACCACCAGGGTCGACCCGAGTATCAGGAGCGACTCGGGGCCCGCAGCCTCGCGCTCTTCCCGGCCGACGAGGACCGGCCGGCCGGTGGCCATCGCCCGGCCGCACAGGCTCCCCGCCACGGGGAAGGCCAGGCCGTCCAACGGTCGAGTGGCGCTGCCATGAGCCGCGTGGACGACAAAACCGTCCCCCACGCCCGAATCAACACCAGGCGGCCCGATGACGCAGACTAGGTCCGCATCCGCAGCCGACGCGAAGATGTCTGCCAGCAACATCAGCGGGTCACCCGTTCGCTCACCCCGCAAACCCTCGATGAAATCGGCGGATGCGGCCACCCACCGCGACCGGCGCGGGAGGGGCAGGTGCGCCGGCAGGTCGATCACTGTCTCCGGGCGAGCCTCGGGACGTTCGTTCAGGGTGACCGGGATAGTTTCGTGGGGCATGACCGAGGACCGCCTCTCGTCTGGTAGCGGGGATACTACCCGCACGGGACCTTCGGCCCTGTCCCGGTCCGGCAGGCACTGCGATCATAACGTGGGGCGGACTGTCCGGTGCGATTCCACCCCAGAGCAGGAGTCACACCCATGGTTGAAAAAGTGATCGTCGCCATTGACGGTGGGGCCGCGAGCAAGGCGGCCCTGGAGTGGGCCCTCGACCGGGTCGTGACGCTCGAACGGATGCAGGGCACGCCCGTGCAACTCGAACTCACCACAGTGGTGGAGCTGGGCTGGTACCCCGCTGAGGGATCGGACTATTCCAGTCAGCCTGCCTACGAGCGCCCGCTCGCGGAAGCCCTTCGACGGGTCGAACAGGTGGCACCCTCCTGCCGGAAGACGAGCTACATCCGCCATGGCGTCCCGGTCGATGAGCTGGCGCGGGCATCGGCGACCGCCGACCTTCTGGTCATCGGCACGAACAAGACCGGTGTTCTCGCCGGGACGGTCTTCGGCACCCTTCCCCTTCGCCTCGCGGCCCACGCCCGTTGCCCTGTCGTCGTCGTCCCCGTCAACTGGCAGGCACGTGGCGGCCACATCGTCGTGGGCATGGAGAACGACGTCACGGCCCTGGTCGCCGTTGACTTCGCGGCCCGCGAAGCCGAGCGTTACAAACTCCCTCTCGATATCGTCCACGCCTGGACCATTCCCGCGACCGTGGCCGTCGAATACGGTGCCGTCCTGCCCTACGAGGAGATACGGGACGCCCACGCGCGCATCCAGTCGGGGGCAACGAGGAGGGTTCGCGACGCGCATCCGGCGCTGCATATCGCCGAGGTTCTGAAACAGGGCACCGCGGCATCCGTGCTCGTGAATGCCTCCCAAACGGCGTCCCTCGTCGTCGTCGGCACACACGGCCGGGGTGCCGTCGGCAGCCTCTTTCTCGGTTCGGTCAGCCACGACGTGCTGATGAACCTGCCGTGCCCGGTCGCTGTGGTCCCCCGCCCGGCCGGTGAACGCGCCGAGTCCCGACCGGACTCCACGGAAGGTGTGAAGAAGCGGTGAACACCTCCTACATCGGATTCGACGGGTCGCCCGTGGTCCTGGTGCACGTCGTCGACGATGGGTGGGGGCTGCTGGGTCCCGACTACCCGCGGGAGGCCGAGCGCCGGGCGAGCAGTCTGCTCACGCAGGAGATCACCGCGGCGAAGACGCATCCCGGGCTGGACATCGGCGCGCTCGTCCTGCACGGGTCTCCCGCCTGGACGCTCGCCGCGGTGCCGACATCCGACGATGTTTTGGTCGTCGGAACCCACAAGACCGGTTCCCTGAGCGGACGCGTGCTCGGCTCGCGCAGCGTTCAGATCGCCGCGGCGGCCGGCTGCACCGTCGCCGCGGTGCCGGAATCGACCACAGACAGCCGAAGCGGAGTCGTCGTGGATGTCGACCGTTTCGAGGGATCCACCTCGGCCGTCATTTTCGGCGCCCAGGAGGCGCGCCGCCTTGGCCACGAACTCATCCTCGTGCATGCGCCCTCGACTTTGCGTGCGGAGCCCGGAGCTCGCGACTGCCGCGACCCCCGGCGCGTTCGTGAATCCCCGGCTGGTGCACCGGCCGCCGGCCGAGGCTCTGCTCGATGTCGGCAGCGAGGCTGCCATACCGTGCTCAGAGTTTCACATCCGAGGCCCGTGACCCAGTCGGTGGTCGATTCAGTCACCCACGACGTCCTGATGAACATCAACGTGCCTGTGCTGATCGCCCGGTCCGACTGACACCCTCCGATTCGCACGCTCCGATGCGAGCGCTGTGAACAACTTAGACGGGTTCGCTGACCGGTCCGGTCTCGGTGCCGGCGACCCTGATCACGGCGACTGGGCAGGGCATGGTCAAAACGATCACATGACTGACCGAACCCAGCCAAAAGCGAGCGAACCCGTGGCGACCGTGGCTGCCCACAACGAGAAGCCGCGCACCGGTCGCCGCCGACACAAGTGCGTCCACCGGCAACCCGAGGTCGAGCCGCAGGTCGAGCACCAGGTCCGGTTAGCGTTCGGCCAGTCCCACCACCGCTTCGGAGAGGACCAGGCGGTCCGCTTCATCGGGCACCATCGGCCAGTCGATCATGGCGCGCTCTTCGGTCCAAGGGGCCGGCGCACTCCAGCAGTACAGCGCCGTCAACCGCTCGCCCAGGCGGTCCGCCTGATCCGCGGCGAATGTCACAGCGGCGAGGGAGGCCTCGGAACCGTCCACGACGACGACGGAACCGGCGGCGTAAGCCGCGATCTGCGCGGCTTGGGTGCTGAAGACGTAGTCCCGAAACCGGCCCAGGGCGTGCGAGCCCACGACGAGGAGTTGCGCGCCGACGGCCCAGTCGGTGAGGGCCCCGGTGGGCGAGCCCTCGAGGACCGTCGTGCGAAAAGTCAGGTCAGGAGCGACACTGCGGGCCTCCTCACCCTCACGGGCGAGCAGCAGTTCGGCCTGCTCGCGGGCCGAGTGCAGAAACCCGGCTGGGGTCGTGCCGAAGGTCGCGTCGACGACGTGCACCAACTCGATCTCCAGGCTCCGGGGACGCGCATAGTCGAGCGCCCACTGGAGCGCAGCCCGAGCCGGCGGCCGACCGCTGACGCCCACTACAACACGGTTGTCCACGACGACCTCCTCCGCTCCCCGTCACAGCGGGCAGAACGGGGTCTACGATGTCGCGCGCCGATCCGACAGAACAGGGCCGAAAGTCCCGGCGTCGGTCAGGACGTCAGTAGTCGAACTCGTCGAACTGTGGCGAATCCAGCCCGTCGCCCGTCCACGAGGCTCGGCCCGAGGCCGTGCCGACCAGGGCCTTATGGCGGAGAGTGTCCACCGTCTCCGGCTCCAACAGCTCTGACCGTGCGGAACCGGCAGTAACGCAGACCAATTGGCCGGATCCGCCGATCAGGATCTGGATGCGACCCAGCAGGCCCGTCTCTTTGACAATCGGGATGTCGACGACATCGACCTGGGGACGGAGACTTAACGCCTCGGCATAGTGCATGACGGCATCCGCAAGGTCATCGCCCGTGATGACCGATCCGCCGGGGTGAAATAGACGCTTCATGGTAGACCCCTGATTGTTCACGAAATGGACATGTGCAGCCAAGGTCTGGGGCATAATTCGATTCTAGACCGTGCGGGGTTTACAGGTCGAGAGTTCGGTTCACAACCTGTTCGGCAACCTCGACCAGCCACTGGCCGTTGTCGCGGGCATATTGACGCAGGGTCGCGAAGGCCTCTTCCATGTCGACGGTGTGGGTGAAAGCGACGACGCCCTTGGCCTGCTCGATCAGAACGCGGCTACTGAGCGCGCGTTGCAGCTACGCCCGAGCCACGCCGCTCTCCCTGATGGCGCGTTCCTGAAGAATGCCGATGGTGGCGGTGTCGGCCAGCGCCTGGACCGTGCGCAGGTCCCCCGCTCCCAGACCGCCGAGGCGATCCCAGAAGACATTGAGCGATCCGATGGTCGTCGCTCGCAGCCGCAGGGGGACCGAATGCATCGACTTGAAGCCAAGTTTGAGCGCTCCCGCCCGGAACCGTGGCCACACTGGGGCGAGGACATCGAGGTCGGGAATGGCCACGGGTAGCCGGTCGTGTAGCACTCGACGCACGGCCCATTGCCGGCCCGCAGCTGCGATATTTCAATCAGGCGACTTCGTTCGTTGGTTGAGGCCACGACCTCGAGATCGTTGTCGTTGTCGTTGTCGTTGTAGGCGGAGAGGATGATCCCGACCGCGGACGCCCCGAAGAGTGTGGCGCAGGTCTCTACGAGTGTGTGCAGCAGGACGACGAAATCGTACCCGACGACAAGCGGGTCGGCCAGCGTGACGAAGGTCTCAACCCACTGACCTTCACGTGTTCTGGTCACCATAATTCCATCCCAATACCCGTCTAATTCTGAAGTAAACATCAACCCTTCGCGCCACAACATCGTCCGCTACCTCGCGGACCGTGCGCGCGTGGGAGTGCGGGGGCGGCGGGAGTACAGGTCAACCGCTCCGATGTCCAACGTTCCGACGTTCCGACGTTCCGACGACCATCGGGAACGCGAACACGCCTTCGACGTCGCTCGCGCACACGGTTTCGGCGCCGAACGGTGCGCCGAGGGTGGAGATCGCCACGCCGGTGACGGGCAGCACCCGCAGGAACGGCGAACACAGGTAGGTGCTGTTCAGGTGCGCGTTGCGCAACTCCTCGACGGCGAGGCCGAACGATTGACGGTCAGACCGGGACATGACGACGTTCACCCCCCCAGGGCATCCGTTACTCGGATCGAAATTACTCGCATCGAAGTCGCTCGCGCGTGAGTGTGAACGGTGCCTTCACGACCACTCGGCTCCGCGGGAAAGCAACGATTATTCCGCGGCGGGGAGCGACTTTCTCAGTCACGCCGTTTCCAGCGTATCGCGCGGAACCCGGCTCCGTAGAGCTATTGAAGAACCTGCGTCCGACCTTTGCACGCACCGAGGATCGGTCACGGCCGGACGGGGCGTAGGCCGAGTCAGTCGGCGAACCTGCGCAGCATCTCCAGCACGACCGCGGCCGAGCGGTCGGCCGCGTCGTCGATGTGGGTGAGGTGATCGTCAACCGGTCCGCACAGGTCGGAGATGCCGCGGACCGCCACGAACGGTACGCCATGAGCGAAGCAGGTTTGAGCAGCGCCCACGGATTCCATGTCGGTGGCGAGAACCCCGGGGAACAGCACGCGGAGGCTCTCTGCGCGCTCCACGCTCACGAAGGCGTCGTTGGAGACCAGCAGCCCGCGGCGCACGACCAGCGCCGATCCGTCGGGCATCCGGGCAGCCGACTCGGCGCCGCGCAGCGCCTCAGTCGCGCCCTCGTAGCGAGCCGGCATGCCGGGCACCTGGCCGAGCGCGTACCCGAAGACGCGTGCGTCAGCGTCGCTGTTGAGGTATTCGCTCCCGATGACCACCTCGCCCACCCGCACCTGGGCGCCCACCCCGCCGGCCGAACCCGCGCTGATCACCAGCGGCGACGCCTCGGGGTCCTCGGCGCGCACAAATAGGAGTGCGGATGTCGTCCCACCGGCCGCGTTGACCAGCCCGATGCCGCTCTGCACGAGCAGCACTTCACGCCCGGCCAAGGTGAGGCGGTGCCGGCGGGCCCTGCCGATGGCGACCGGCGGCGCGGAAGCGGTGGCCGCCGCCAGGAACGGAGCGGCCTCCTCCTCCATCGCGACCAGAATGATCGCGTCGACGGTCGTCATGCGGTGACGGTGGCCCAGGCGCCACGGGCGGCCAGGAAGACCTTCACGGCGTCCTGGGCGGCTGCCAACGAGTGGTTGGCTCCCCAACCGCACTGAACCTCGTTGGCGGCGGGCACCTCGGTGGCGCCGAGGATGTCGGTCATGGTGGCCTCGATCAACTCGAGGACCTCGGCGTACTCCGGCTGCCCCTGCAGAATGAGGTAGAAACCGGTTTGACAGCCCATCGGCGAGAAGTCGATGACTCGGGTGGAATGGTTGCGGGAGTGCTCGGCGAAGAGGTGCTCGATCGAGTGCACTACCGGCATCTCCAGGTGAAGGACGTTGGGCTGGGTGAAGCGCACGTCGTACTTCACGATGGTGTCCCCCTGCGGCAGCATCTTGGTATCGGCCAGGCGCACGTAGGGTGCGACAACCGTACGGTGATCGAGGTTGAACGATTCGACGTTCATGCGTGGCTGATTCACGTGTTCTCCCTGGAAGCTGTCGTGGCACTCGGCTGGGGCTCGTTCGCAACGGACGTGATCAGGGGTTTATGTGTGGGCCCTACCGGGCTCGAACCGATGACATCCACGGTGTAAACGTGGCGCTCTACCAACTGAGCTAAAGGCCCCTGACGCAACGGCCGGTGAAGGCCGTGTTTCATCATACAGATTCTGCGCGCCGGGTGGACCGCGGCCGGGTTCAAGCCGGCTGGAGTTCGCCGATCGCAGCCCGGTAGGCCTCCAACGACCGGGGCTCGCCCGGCGCGGTGATGAAGCTGGCCCGGATGATCCCCTCAGGGTCGATCAAGAACGTGGCCCGGTTCGCAAAGCCCTTTTGCTCGAGGAACACCCCGTATTCCTTAGCGACCGCACCGTGCGGCCAGAAGTCGGCCAGGAGGTCGAAGGTGTACCGTTCCTGTTCCCCCCAGGCACGCAGGGCGTGACGGGAATCGACCGAGATGCCGAGCAGTTCCACCTCGTTGGCGACGAACAACGACAGGTTGTCCCGCAGCTCGCACAACTCACCACTGCAGATTCCCGAGAACGCGAGGGGGAAGAAGACCAGGGCGACCGACTTCTTCCCGCGGAACTCGCTGAGCTGCACCCGCTCGCCGAACTGGTTGAAGAGCTCGAAATCAGGAGCCTGGGTGTCATTTTCCAACGCCATGGAGCGCTTCCTTTCGTGCGCCCACGGGAACGATGCAAGGCGACGCCACAGCCTAGCCCCGCCTTCTGCCGGAACCAAGATGAGCGTCCCGAGGGACCCTCGATTCCCGGCCCGAACGGCGCTCACCGACCGCGCACAAACCGAAGGCAAAATCTGTAGGCTTGCGTGGTGCCATCGGTCGTGATCCGACCGTCATCCGGCACCGCTAACTTGGCAGGTTCGCTTCGATGGTCTGCCCAACAGAGAGAGGTCGAGTGTGACTGTCAACGACCAGGACCCGTATTCGGTTAACAGCACGGATGCGGACCCGGAGGAAACCGCCGAATGGTCGGAATCGCTGGACGCGCTCGTATCGGCCCACGGTCACCAGCGTGGTCGGGAGATCATGCTGACGCTCCTGAAACGCTCCAAGGAACTGCACCTCGGCGTCCCCATGGTGCCGACCACGGACTACATCAATACCATCGCGGCCGGCAATGAACCCGACTTCCCCGGCGACGAAGACATCGAGCGCCGCTACCGCGCCTGGATACGCTGGAACGCCGCCGTTCTCGTGCACCGTGCTCAGCGCCCCGGAATCTCCGTCGGCGGCCACATCTCGACCTATGCATCCTCCGCTGCCCTCTACGAGGTCGGCTTCAACCACTTCTTCCGCGGCCAGGACCACCCGGGCGGCGGAGACCAGATTTTCATCCAGGGCCATGCCTCCCCCGGAACCTACGCGCGGGCCTTCCTCGAGGGCCGCCTGAGCACCGACCAACTCGACGGATTCCGCCAAGAGAAGTCCCACGGCCCCAACGGGCTGTCCTCCTACCCGCACCCGCGACTGATGCCGGAATTTTGGCAGTTCCCGACGGTCTCCATGGGACTCGGCCCGATCAACGCCATCTACCAGGCGCAAACCAACCGGTACCTCACCAACCGCGGGATCAAGGACGCCAGCGACCAGCAGGTCTGGGCGTTTCTCGGCGACGGCGAGATGGACGAGGTCGAGAGCCGCGGGCAGCTGCAGGTTGCCGCCAACGAGGGTCTCGACAACCTCAATTTCATCGTCAACTGCAACCTCCAGCGCCTCGACGGCCCGGTACGCGGCAACGGCAAGATCATCCAGGAACTGGAAAGCTTCTTCCGCGGCGCCGGCTGGAACGTCATCAAGGTCGTCTGGGGTCGCGAGTGGGACGAGCTGCTCTCCCGCGACACCGATGGCGCCCTGCGCGACCTGATGAACGCCACCCCCGACGGCGACTACCAGACGTACAAGGCCGAGAGCGGTGCGTACGTGCGTGAGCACTTCTTCGGCCGCGACCCCCGCGCGCTCAAGCTCGTCGAGGGTTACACCGACGACGACATCTGGAACCTCAAGCGCGGTGGCCACGACTACCGCAAGGTCTACGCGGCATTCAAGGCCGCATCCGAGCACAAGGGCCAGCCGACCGTTATCCTGGCCAAGACGGTCAAGGGTTACGCCCTCGGCCCGAGCTTCGAGGGCCGCAACGCGACCCACCAGATGAAGAAGTTCACCCTCGACAACCTCAAGACGTTCCGCGACAGCACCCACATGCCGATCACGGATGCCCAGCTCGAGGAGAACCCCTACCTCCCGCCGTACTTCAAGCCGGACGAGGACGATGAGGCGATCCAGTACCTGCATGAGCGCCGCCGCGCGCTCGGCGGGTACGTGCCGGAGCGTCGCAGCAAGTACACGCAGATCACCCTGCCGGGCGACGCGACCTACGCCCCCACCAAGAAGGGTTCCGGCACGCAGGAGATCGCGACCACGATGGCCTTCGTACGGCTGCTCAAGGAACTGCTGCGCGCCAAGGACTTCGGACACCGCATCGTGCCGATCATCCCGGACGAGGCTCGCACCTTCGGCATCGACGCGTTCTTCCCGAATGCCAAGATCTACAACCCCAGCGGCCAGCAGTACACCTCGGTCGACCACGCGCAGCTTTTGGCGTATAAGGAGAGCCCGCAGGGCCAGATCCTGCACGTGGGGATCAACGAAGCCGGCGCGATGGCTGCTTTCACCAACGTGGGCACGTCGTACGCAACGCAGGGTGAGCCGCTCATCCCGATCTACGTCTTCTACTCGATGTTCGGCTTCCAGCGCACGGGCGACGCCATGTGGGCCGCGGGCGATCAGATGACCCGCGGGTTCATGATCGGCGCAACCGCCGGACGCACCACCCTCACCGGTGAAGGCCTGCAGCACGCCGACGGCCACTCGCCGTTGCTGGCCTCGACGAACCCCGCCGTGGTCTCGTACGACCCGGCCTACGGCTACGAGATCGGGCACATCGTGCGGTCGGGACTCGAGCGGATGTACGGAGGAACGCACGCCGACCCCAACGTCATGTACTACATCACGGTCTACAACGAGCCGCAGGTGCAGCCGCGCGAGCCCGACGACGTGGACGTGGACGGCATCGTGCGCGGCATCCACCGCGTCAGCGTGTCCGATGTGTCCGGTCCGAAGGCGCAGCTGTTGGCCTCCGGCGTCTCCGTGCCCTGGGCGCTCGAGGCCCAGGCCCTTTTGGCCGAGGACTGGGGAGTGTCCGCCGACGTCTGGTCGGTCACCTCCTGGGCCGAACTGCGTCGCGATGGCATCGCGGTCGAGGAACACAACTTCCTCTACCCGGACGACGCGCCGCAGATCCCTTATGTGACGGAGAAGCTGGCCGGCACCGCCGGACCGTTCATCGCCGTCACCGACTTCATGCATGCGGTGCCCGATCAGATCCGGCAGTTCGTGCCCGGCGACTTCGCGACCCTCGGCGCCGACGGGTTCGGTTTCTCCGACACCCGCCCGGCGGCCCGCCGCTACTTCAAGATCGACGGACCGTCGATGGTGGTGCGCGCACTCGAACTTCTCGCTCGCCGAGGCGAGGTCGACCGCAGCGTCGTCGGCCAGGCGATCGCGAAGTACCGGTTGCACGACGTAACGGCGGGAACTACCGGTTCCGCCGGGGGCGAGAGCTAACAGCCCCCGTGGCACCCACACCGAAGACGAAGGAACAGACGCTCAGCTGGCTGCGAACGATATCCGGGGAGCTTTCCACGGCGACGCTGAAGCGTCTCGAGGACACGCTGCCCTGGTACGGCGATATGCCGCCCGGGCGGCGTTCCGCCGTGGGCCTGGTCGCCCAGGCCGGGATCACGTCGTTCATCTCGTGGTTTGACGACCCGCGGTCCACTCCCTGGATCGCGGCCGACGTTTTCGGTGCCGCTCCGCGAGAACTGCTGCGCTCAATCAGCCTGCAGCAGACCCTGCAGCTCATCCGCGTCACCGTCGAGGTGGTGGAGGAGCGGGTCAAAGACGGCGGGGAAATCCTGCGGGAGGCCATCCTGCTGTACTCCCGCGAGATCGCCTTCGGCGCGGCGGATGTCTATGCCCGGGCAGCCGAGGCACGCGGCCTCTGGGATGTCCGCCTCGAGGCCCTGGTCGTCGACTCGATCCTGAGCGGCGAGTACGACGACGAACTGCCCAGCCGGATCGCGGCCCTCGGCTGGCACGGGCACGGCGAGGTCTGCGTGCTCGTGGGCACGACACCCAAGATGCTCGACGTCGACCAGCTGCGTCGCTCGGCCCGCCACATGGCCGCCGACGTTCTGATCGGGGTGCAGGGCAACCGGCTCGTCCTGGTCATCGGCCGGGCCCACCCGTCGCCGACCGAGACGGATGACGCGATCGGCACGGCCTCCGCTCTCAGCTTCATGGAGATCGCGGTGCAGCTCGAGCCGAGCTTCGGCGCCGGCCACCTGGTGCTCGGCCACGAGGTGCCGAATCTGGTCGACGCGTCCAAGAGCGCTAAGGCCGCCTTGGCCGGCTTCGCCGTGGCGCGCTCCTGGCGCAACGCCCCACGCCCTGTACAGGCGGACGATCTGCTCCCCGAGCGGGCGCTGGCCGGCGATCCGCTTGCCCGCGCCACGCTGATCCACCGGATCTACCGCCCGCTGCAGGCGCATTCGACCGAGCTGCTCACCACACTCTGGTGCTACCTGGACAACGGTCGCTCCCTGGAAGCCACCGCCCGGGAACTGTTCGTACACCCGAACACCGTGCGCTATCGCCTGAAGCGGGTGTCAGAGGTCATCGGCTACGACGCCACGGGCGCCCGTGAGGCCCTCATCCTGCAGGCCGCCCTGATCATCGGGTCGATCAGCGACCACGACGGCTCAACACGCCGGCGTTAATCGCGGCGTCAGAGGTGCCGAACTAACGAGATTCGACAAACACTCCGCGAATAGTTGGTGGATCTCCGACATGCCCGCAACAAACGAGGTTGGGAGACTGGACTAATGATTGTTGTCGTCTGCCCCGGTCAGGGCTCACAAACCCCCGGCTTCCTCGAGCCCTGGCTTCGGAACCCCACTTTCGCCGCCGGCCTGGACGAGATCTCCGCGGCTTGCGGAATTGATCTGATGCGCCACGGCACCGTGAGCGACGCCGACACCATTCGGGACACCCGAATCGCCCAGCCACTGATCGTGGCCGCCGGACTCCTCACGTTGAACGCACTCCTCGCCGACGGCCGGCGGGAGCGCATCACCGGTATCGCCGGTCACTCGGTGGGCGAGATCACCGCCGCAGCCGGCGCCGGCATCCTCAGCGCGGTGGACGCCGTGCGTTTCGTGCGCGAACGCGGCACCGCCATGGCCGAGGCCGCGGCGCTGGAGCCCTCCGGCATGAGCGCCGTGCTGGGCGGCGATGAGACCGAACTCCTGGCCCGCCTCGACGAACTCGACCTCGCCCCGGCCAACTTCAACGGTGGGGGACAGATCGTCGTCGCCGGCTCACTCGCGGCTCTGGCCGCTCTCGGCAAGAACCCCAATCCGCGCACCCGGGTGATTCCGCTGCAGGTGGCTGGTGCATTCCACACGCGGTATATGCACCCGGCGGTGAAGCACCTCACCCGTGTCTCCGCGCTGCTCGCGCCCGCCGATCCCACGCTTTCGATCTGGACGAACCGGGACGGCAGCGCGGTGTCCAACGGTGTCCGGTTCGTGGAGTTGCTGGTTGATCAGGTGTCCTCGCCGGTACGGTGGGATATGTGCATGCGTTCGTTCGCGGATGCCGGCGTGACCGGAATCATTGAGGTCGCACCGGCCGGGGCTCTTGTCGGCCTCGCCAAACGTGCCCTCAAGGGCGTGCCCAGCGTAGCGATCAGGACGCCGGACGACCTGCCCGCTGCGTTCGACCTGATCGACCAGCAGAACCTAGTCTGACCGAAAGAGAATATGTCCAAGCCAACACTCCAGCAATCGCACGGTCCCCGGTACACCCGGATTCTCTCGATCGGCGCCGCCCGCGGGGACCTGGTCGTGCCCAACGACGACCTGGTCGGTCCGATCGATTCGTCTGATGAATGGATCCAGCAGCGCACCGGCATCATCACCCGCACAAGAGCGAGCCAGGACATCCAGGCCGTCGACCTCGCGACGGATGCCGCCCGCGAAGCCATAGAGAGGTCCGGCATCCAGCCACACCTGATCGACGCCGTCATTGTGGCCACGATCAGCAACGGCCGGCAGACACCGTCCATTGCCGCCGTGGTCGCCGATCGGGTCGGCGCCAACCCCGCCGCCGCCTACGACGTCAACGCCGCCTGCGCCGGATACACCTACGCCGTGGCGCAAGCCGATTCCCTGATCCGCACGGGCACCGCCCACTACGCGCTCGTCATCGGCGCCGAGAAGCTATCCGACCTCGTCGATCCCACGGACCGCAGCATCTCGTTCCTCCTCGGCGACGGCGCCGGCGCCGTCGTCATCGGCCCGAGCGACTTCCCGGGGATCGCACCCACCGTGTGGGGATCCGACGGGTCCAAGGCCGATGCCATCACCATGAATCACACCCTGCAGGAATACCGACGCGGAGAATCCGAATGGCCCACCCTGCGCCAGGAAGGCCAAACGGTTTTCCGCTGGGCCGTCTGGAACATGGCGAAGGTGGCTAAGGAGGCTCTCCAGGTCGCGGGAATCGAGAGCGACCAGCTCGCCGCTTTCATCCCGCACCAGGCCAATATGCGCATCATCGACGAGTTCGCCAAGCAACTGAAGCTTCCCGACTCGGTCGTCATCGCCCGCGATGTCGCCACCACCGGGAACACCTCGTCGGCGTCGATCCCGCTGGCCACCCACCGTCTCCTGGAAGAGCACCCCGAGCTCAGCGGTGGCCTCGCCCTCCAGATCGGCTTTGGAGCAGGACTGGTGTTCGGCGCGCAGGTCGTCGTGCTTCCCTAGATTTCACTCAACTCCCCTCTAAACTGAATCTCGGTCATACGAGACACCCCCAAGGAGAAATAACATGGCATTGTCCACCGAAGAAGTTCTTGCCGGCCTGGCCGAACTCATCAACGACGAGACTGGCATCGCGACCGACACAGTTGAGATGGGGAAGTCATTCACCGATGATCTGGACATCGATTCCATCTCGATGATGACCATCGTCGTCAACGCGGAAGAAAAGTTCGACGTCAAGATCCCCGACGAAGAGGTCAAGAACCTCAAGACCGTCGGCAACGCTGTCGACTTCATCGTCAAGGCTCAGGTCTAGTCCACAAATGAACAGGCCGGTCGGCATCTGCCGACCGGCCTGATCTGTGGGTGATGCCCACGTTTGCACGCCTCACGGAGAGTTAACGTTATGACCAAAAAAATCGTTATCACCGGCATCGGTGCGACCTCCCCTCTCGGCGGCACGGCCGCCGACAGCTGGTCGGCCCTGCTCGCCGGTGAATCGGGGACGAGCACGCTAGACCACGAATGGGTGGCCCGGACTCAGCTCCCCGTGACCTTCGCCGCCCAGGCCAGGGTTCCATCCGTCGACGTTCTGGCCCGCCACGAGACGAAGCGTCTCGACCCCTCCAGCCAGTTCGCGTTGATTGCCGGGCGTGAAGCCTGGGCGGATGCCGGCTCCCCCGAAGCAGACCCCGAACGGCTGGCCGTCGACTGGGCGACCGGAATCGGTGGAGTCTGGACCCTTCTCGACGCGTGGGACACCCTCCGCGAACGCGGTCCGCGCCGCGTGCTGCCGATGACCGTGCCCATGCTCATGCCGAACGGCCCGGGAGCGGCCATCGGAATGGACCTTCACGCCCGGGCCGGAATCACCACAGTTGTGTCCGCGTGCGCCTCGAGCACCGAGTCTCTCGTGAACGCCTACAACCGCCTACAGGCCGGGCTCGCCGACATCGTCATCGCCGGTGGCTCCGAGGCCGCAATTCACCCGCTTCCGATCGCATCCTTCGCTGCCATGCAGGCCTTGTCCAAGCGCAACGACGACCCGGCCACGGCGTCGCGCCCCTACGACATCACCCGGGACGGCTTCGTTCTCGGTGAGGGTGCCGCGGCGCTCGTCGTCGAGACGGAAGAACACGCCAAGGCCCGCGGCGCGCGCATCTACGCCGAGCTCCTTGGTGGTGCCGTGACCAGTGACGCGTACCACATCACCGCTCCAGACCCCGATGGCACGGCTGCGGCCCGCGCGATGATCACCGCGATCAGGAATGCCGACGCGAGCCTGGCGGATGTCTCGCACATCAACGCGCACGCGACCAGCACTCCGGTCGGGGACATCGCCGAGTACAACGCACTGCGCCGCGTGTTCGGCGACCTGCTCGACGGAATCCCGGTGTCGGCGACCAAGGCTTCCACCGGTCACCTCCTCGGTGGTGCCGGGGCGATTGAGGCCCTGTTCACGGTTCTCGCTCTGGCCAAGCGCATGGCCCCGCCGACCATCAACCTGCTGAACCAGGATCCAAGCATCCCGCTCGACGTGGTGACCATGCCGCGCACGTTGCCTTCAGGCGATCTGCTGGCCATCAGCAACTCGTTCGGTTTCGGCGGTCACAACGCCGTCGTGGCGTTCCGGTCGGTCTAGCTCCACCCGGCGGAAAACCTGCCTGCACCGGGATGGCCCCGACCGGCACCGGTCGGGGCCATCCCGTGTTCGGGAGCGACCTTGCGCTGCACGTCAGCCCACCTGGTGCAACCACACGACCGAGTTGAAATCGCCGGCGTGCCGGAACGGTTCGAGCTCGTCGTCCCAGGCCTGCCCGAGCGTAATGCGGAGCTGCCGGTGGAGCTCCAGCGCGTTTGCCCCGGCCAGGTCCATGGCGTGGCGCAGCCGGTCCTCCGGGATAACGACGTTACCGGCCGTGTCGGTCTGGGCGAAGAAGATGCCCAGGTCGGGGGTGTGCAGCCAGCGCGCCCCATCGGCGCCGAAACCGGCGTCCTCGGTGACCTCAAAGCGAAGGTGGTCCCACCCGCGGAGCGCCGACGCGAGCCGCGCCCCCGTACCGCAGGCGCCCTCCCACTGGTACTCGGCCCGCTGCGCTCCGCGGAGCACGGGCTGCTCAGACCAGTCGAAACTGACGGGCACGCCCAGGGCGCGACCCACCGCCCACTCCACATGGGGACTCAGAGCGCGAGGCGAAGAATGCACGTAAATGTAGCCGCGCGCAGTCGCTTCCTGCCGAGCGTGTGTAGCCACCATCGTTTCTCCCGTTCTGTGAGGTGCGTCTTCCCCAACGACCTCTGAACGAAACAATGCGGCATGCTGTGAACTTATCGAGAACTTGAACCTATGACCAACGGTCGACGCACCGCGCAGGCGCTGCATCCATGAATTATGCCTCAGCGACCCCTGCGATCACAAGACTCGAGCCGGGACCGGATCTCCGTTCGCTATACTCAGTATGGTCATACCTTGGCCACCGGAGGTCCCATGTCTGTTCGCAGCTGCCTGCTGGCGATCCTCACGATCGGTCCGGCCTATGGCTTCCAGCTTCATGGCGAGCTGGAGTCTCGAACGGCCGGTCGGCGGGCGGTCAACGTCGGGCAGATCTACGGCACTCTTGAGCGGCTGGTGAAACAGGCGTCCGTTGAATCGGCCGGCAGAACCGCAGACGGCCTACCGCTGTACCGAATCACCGCGCTCGGCCAGGCCGAGGCGCTCCACTGGCTGGCCGATACCGAGAGCTCTCCCGGCAACGAGTGGAGCGACCTGCTCGACCGGGTCCTGATCGCCATCTCCCTCCCTGATCCTCAGGTGCTGGGCATCGATGCGCGCGGCATCGTTGCCCGGTACCGCCGGCGGTGGCAGTCAACTACCGAGACTGCGACTATGGACGCCGCGGCCACGGGCGCGGAGCGCTTGGCGGGCGCCGCCCGGGCCGCGCTGTCCGCCGCTGCACTGGACTGGCTTCGGGACGTCGACGCGCTGCTCGAGGACGGCCACGCCGCGGGTTTTCGGCACGGTCTGAACGACGTGCGGCCGAAGCGCGGACGACGACCGGCATCCGTCGCCTGACCTGGGCGACACGCACCGTCGGAGCTGCCGTCGCCTCTGCGGTGGTTGCACCTACTTCGCCTGCGCGTAGCTGTCGACCGTCGCAACAGTGAGCAGGAAATCGACCGGGAAATCGCCGAACAAGTGCCGGCCGGCGGTATCCGCCGCGCGCCGGATGATCTCCTCGACGGTATCTGCCAGCGCGGCGGGCGTGTGCACCATGACCTCGTCGTGCAGGAAGAAAACCAGGTGCGGGGCCCGGTCGAATTCCGACCCGGAGGCACCCTGGGCCCACTGGGAACCCTGGGCACCCTGGGGCAGCATTCGCAGTTCCCGGCGCACCTCCGCCATCCAGCACAGCGCCCATTCCGCGGCGCTGCCCTGAACGATGAAATTGCGGGTGAAGCGGCCCCAGTCTCGCGCCTGACTACGGGCCCGGCGCTCGTCGGCATCCGTCGCCCCGGGGTCGTAGGCCTTGGCCTGGGTGGCCAGCCAGCGTTCCCCGGGCCGCGGGGAGGAACGCCCAAGCCGTGTCGTCACGCTCTCGCCGCGTTCCCCGGCGCGTGCGGCCGTTTCGGTGAGGGCCAGTGCCCTCGGAAAGGCCTTCGCGAGCCGGGGCAGGAGGCGCCCGCTCTCCCCGCTGGTGGCGCCGTACATGGCCCCGAGCATGGCCACCTTGGCGTGGTCGCGGGTCTCCACGACGCCCCCGGCGACGATCCCGGCGTACAGGTCCGTTCCTCGGCCGGCCTGGGCCATGGCCGTGTCGGCCGATAGGGCGGCGAGGATACGCGGCTCGAGCTGCGCGGCGTCCGCGACCACGAGCTTCCAGCCCGCGTCAGCGACGACTGCGCCGCGCACCTGTTTGGGCAGCTGCAGGGCTCCCCCGCCCCGAGTGGCCCAGCGGCCCGTCACCACCCCGCCGGGGATGTACTCGGGATGGAACCGGCCGTCGACGATCCAGGTGTCCATCCAATACCAGCCGTTCGCGCTGAGCAGCCGGGCCAGCTTCTTGTATTCGAGCAGCGGATCGATCACAGGGTGGGTGAGCTCCTTGAGCTCCCAGGCGCGGGTGGACGTCACCTTCAGGCCGACCTTCTGCAGTGCCCGCATCAGATCGGGCTGGGAGTCGGGGTTGAGACCGGGTTCGCCAACAGCGTCACGGATGCGCCGAGCGAGGTTTTCGAGGCGTTCGGGCCGGATGCCCGGGGCGACGCGGGGGCCGAGTTCGCGGGTCAGCAGAGCGTCGTGCACGTCGGTGCGCCACGGCAGGCCGGCGAACTGCATCTCGGCGGCGATCAGCGCCCCGGCCGATTCCGCGGCGAGCAGCAGGCGGAGGCGGCCGGGCTCCGCAGAGGCGCGGACCGCGTCGAGCTGGCGCCGGTATTCCGCCTGCGTACCGAACCCGGCGGCCGCGCTGCCGGCGTCGCGGCCGGTCACGCCGTCGGCGGCGGTCTCGGTGTCGCTGCCGGCGGCGCTGTCACCGTCGCTGTCGAACAGGTCGAAGAGTGTCACCCCGGATGCGGACGCGGCCGGTTCGAAGGCCACCGCCCGATCCCAGCGGCTCGGCTCCGCCCGGGCCAGCGCGCTTGCCTGGGTCAGCGACGACTGGCGCAGGATCGCGTGGCACAGGCGCAAGTCGTGGGCGCGGTGCACCCTGATTCCGGCCGCCAGGAGCAGCGGGTAGATGCGGGCCGTGTCCTCCCACACCCAACGGGGCCGGTCTCGCTCCTGACCGAGCACATAGCCGGGGAATTCGTGTGAAGGCAAACGGAGTGCTGGCCCCGCGACGTTGCCCTCGGCGTCGAGCGACAGCACGAGGATCTCCCCGTTTCCCGTTCGACTCGCCAGAAGGTGCACCTGCCCATTCTGCCGGTTCGGGACCGTGCCGGCGGGAAAAGCATCCGTCATATGACCGTCAGTTCGTCCGGCCGTCTGTCGGTGGAGTGGCGTCGGCCTCAGCCCACGCCTCCTGCAGCAGGGCGACGGTCTCGTTGTCTGAGAGTTGGTGGAAGTCGGTGTAGAAGGGCCCGATTGCCCACAACTCCTGCGGGGCGTGCAGCACGACGATGACATCCGCATACTGCCGCATCTCCCCGAGCAGCTCGGCGGGTGCGACCGGGACCGCGAGCACCGTGAGTGCGGCGCCCTGCCCTTTCAGGGCCGCGAGGGCTGCCTTGGCCGTGGCTCCCGTCGCGAGGCCGTCGTCCACGACGACGGCGACACGGCCCCGCGGACTGATCTGCGGGCGGTCATTGAGGTAGAGGGTGCGACGTCGTGCGATTTCGGCCAGCTCGCGACGGCGGGCCCGGGCCAAACCCATCGAGTCGCCCCCGGTGGCGGCGAACACGTCCTCATTGACGATCGCCTGCGGACTAGCACCGTCGACGACTGCCCCCATCGCGACCTCCGGATAGCCCGGGGCCCCGATCTTGCGCACCAGGATGAGGTCCAGCGGGGCATGCAGGCGCCGAGCGACCTCGATCGCCACAGGCACACCGCCCCGCGGGAGGGCGTAGACCACCGGGTCGTGCGCCTCAAGCTCAGTCAGTCGTTCGATCAGTGGTTCGGCCAGCAGTCGGCCGGCCTCGCTCCGATTCGTGAACATGAGGCTCCCACCCGGCGAATACCTCCTGCGGGTCCGCCTCGTCCGATTCTGCCGCCGACCCTCGGCTTTGTCGAGGGCCGCCCGGGGCTCAGGCGCGGCGACCCGATTCGAGCTGACGGGCACACATGCCACTTCGGTGGTCCCGGGCACTGGACGCGTCCGGGGACCGAGGGCAGACTCGGTTCAACCAGAACAATCACGGCACCATCGAACGGAACCTGGATCAGCTGTGTATCGACGACTCACCACCCTGATTGCCGCGACCGGGCTCACGGCCGGGATCGCTCTCCTGCTGACGCTCGGCACCGTGATGCCGAGTGCGACGCGCGTCTCCGCCGACGAGTGCCCGGGCGAAACCGTGCCGATCGTCGATGTCGACGGGGAGTCACAGTGTGTGGCCCTGACCGAGGGTGAAACCACCCCCGGACCGACACCGACACCGCCGCCCCCTCCCACTCTCACTCCGACCAAGTTCCCCTCGCCAGCACCTGAGGAACCCGCCACCACTCCCCCGGCAGAGCCGGCCCCCTCGGCCGGGCCACAGTCCACGCCGGCTGTCGTTCCACCGTCGGCGACGGCGGCGGCACCGTCGGAAGCCCCACCTGCCAAGAACGTGGATCCAGCCCCGACCTCTGCTCCCGTTCCAGGCGAGCGCGCAGGAACGACCAGCGAGCCGGAGAACACCAGCACGCCGACTCCGGCGATGATGCCCACGGAGCCGCCCGCGAACGCCGACATCACCGGCGTGATCGTGCCCGGCAACGGGCCCCGGCTGCTCTGGGGCGTCGCCGTCGGGGCATCCGCATCGGGGTTGCTGGCCGCGCTCGTCGCCTTCTACCTGGTGTCGGTGCGACCGTTCTTCATCGCACGCAGACGGCCGGGAGCAGTCGGCTGACTCGCACAGGTTTCTTTGGCGCCGACCGGGTCAGCCTGATGTCGATGACGAACGCCTACCGCGGCCGGGGCACCGTGCGGTACGCCGGCCTGGCCCTGAGCCTGTTGGGCGAGATGATCGACGCGATCGCCAAACAGCCATGGCGCATCGTCGCGCGCGCCTTCCGCCGCGCCGTCGACGGGAGGCCGAGCTGGCCGCCGACGTGCGGCGGTCGGATCAGTGTGACCTGCTGGTCGACCTGACCGCCAAACTCGACCGGCTCCCCCGGTATTTCTCCGTGCACCCCGGCAGGGTCATCCTCGCCGATGCGTCACTGCTGGATGGCACCCCGGTGCAGGGGTCCGGCATGGGGAGGTGATGCCCGACTGTCTCCGTCACCCGGGAGAATCTGTGGGACCTGCGTGAGGTCGCTCGCCAGAGTCAGCGGAGTGCGGGGGCCCCGGCTCGCGCACCGCGCACGACGATCGATGCAGGGGCCCGCCTCAACGCACACTGAGCCTTCCACTCGTTCGACTGTGGAGCAGCCAGGAGCATGACCCTCCACCTCGACCTGCGGCTCACCCCCAAATCCGTTGCCCCGGTCGGGTCAGGTCAGGTCAGGTGCGGTCAATACCAGTTGTTGGTCACGGAATGCGCCCAGGCTCCGCACGGGGTGCCGTACCCGGCCTTGATGTAGCCGAGACCCCAGGAGATCTGCGTCGTCGCGTTCGTGGCCCAGTCGGATCCCGCCGTGGCCATCTTGCTCCCGGGCAGGGCCTGAGGGATTCCGGTGGCGCCGCTGGGGTTGTTGGCCGTGTACGACCAGCCGGATTCCTTGTTCCAGAGCTGTACGAGGCAGGAGAACTCGGACTCGCCCCAGCCGTACTTGGAGGCTGCCATCGCCCGGGCCGTCGCCTTCGCCTCGGCGGGCGTGTTGCCGCCGGCGTCGGGCTGGGACTCAGCAGCTGGAGCGGAATCGCGCGACGCATCCGCGGCCGCGGCCCGGGCGTCCGCCTGAGCCTGAGCCTGAACGGCAGCCTCGGCCTGGGCGCGAGCGGCCTCGGCGGCGGCTCGGTCTACCTCGGCCACAGCCGAACGGGCCGTGTCGGCCGCCTCCTGAGTCTGTTCGGTGAGCTCGATGACGGTGTCCGTCTCCAACGACTTGTAGTCCCCGAGCGCGGCGACGGATGACGCCAGTGGGGTCGGATCCACCTTGTTCGCCATGGCCGTGATCACCGTTCCGGCGTCACTGAGGGTGCTCTCCGCCCGGTCATGGGCGGTTTTTGTGGCTATGGCGGAGTAGACACTGAGCTGCTCGTGATGCAAACCGGTGCTTTCGGAGAGCTCCGTCGTCGCGGCGATGCCGGCAGAACTTACCGCGGATGCCTGTGACACCGCACCGATTCCCATGATCAGGCCGAGGAGACCGAGAGCTGCTCCGGTGCCGACAGCGACGGATCTGGTGCGCGAACGTTTACGTTTGGCGTTCATTTCTCGCCGGGCGGTCAGAGGTGAACGGGGTGAAGCAGAGCGCATGACTTCCAAATGCGATGCGGCCGGGCTACACGATCCTCGGCGCACCTTGATCGGTGGACTCACGGCCAGATGAAGCCGCATGGACGAAACCTCCAGCTCGCACTCACTTTCTGGACAGATGCTCAGTTATAGCTGGCAAAGTCATCCGTACTTGGCCGCCACCGATGCCGGTGCACGTCGACAGGCTCGAGTCAGGACAACTCGTTGTCCGCGTAACGGGGTGATACAGGTGAACTTCGGCAGATTTGTTTTGAGGGAACTTTAGGTGTGGAGTTCGCAGCCCTAAGCTCTCAGCCTGCCGTCAGGCGCCCCTCGGCTTCGCGACTTCACAGCCTCGCTCAGGTTTTGGGTGCCTCTCGCCGTGGTCGTCGGTACTTCGCTGACCCGTCGTGATGCGCTGCCAGACCTGTCGCGGCATGTCCAGGCCAGAGATTGTGACGGATGCCACGCTCGAGGCGAAATACGGGGTGCACCCGATGCAATAAGTTGCCCGGCTTCGACGCCCATATGCGGGTGGGCACTCGCGGACAGCCGGTGCGTTGATCACGACTTACTGTTGGCCACCGTTGGTGATCAGGTCTCTGACAGCGAGCATGTCCGGTCGGGACCGGTCGGGCCGCCGCGGACGGGCCGAGCGCGGCATCCGCTTCGAGGCACTCCAAAAGGGCGACAGGGGGCAAGCTCGGTGGAGATCAGCAGCGATCGAGAACTCTTGTCGGAGGGGTTCAACAGGGAGGGACATCCAGATCGATCCTCACGAGGACCTTGTCGCTCTCCACGATCGAGCGTTGTGGGCCGCTCATTGCCCGAGTTCGTATCCGATGAGCCAGTGCAGTCCATGACGGTCGATGACTTGGCCATCCGAAGCACCCCAAGGCTTTGGGGCAAGGTAGTCAACGATCTGGCCGCCCATCGCGAGTTTGTCAAACCACTCGTGGAGAATTTCCGGTTCGGCGGCGCCCAGCAATGAGAGCTTGACGCCATCAAGCCGAACACTTTTTTCACCTGCGGCTGCATCGGATCCCATCAATACAACTACGCCCTCGAGCACTCCGTGAGCTATGTTGTGGGGCGGGCCGTCGCTGCGACCGAAATCCTCGTAGGTATGCAGGGTGAGCTCTCCACTGAAAACATCCGCGTAGAAGCGGAGCGCTTCGCGCGCTGTACCGGGGAAAGTGACATAGATCTGCGGCGCCATCATATGCAAAGCATACAGATCGACCTACCACCGATCGCTAGAACGCTGTGAGGGTTCGTTGTCTGATCGAGCTGGTGATCGTCGATTCGCTGAAGTAGGACATCCCTTGGCCGCGGTCG
Source organism: Cryobacterium sp. M96 (assembly GCF_002929845.1). Taxonomy (GTDB): domain Bacteria; phylum Actinomycetota; class Actinomycetes; order Actinomycetales; family Microbacteriaceae; genus Cryobacterium; species Cryobacterium sandaracinum. Next base: position 66,510 of record NZ_PJJS01000052.1, on the reverse strand, counting down.
CGCCCTGGCATTGGTGCACGTCATCAAGATCGGCGACGGTGTACCGTCCTCTACGATTATGGTATCGGCTATTCACTGGCAACGGTCGCGCCATGATGCGATGGTACTGTCAGCTCGCCCGAGCGACACAGCCGCAACGATGGTGACAGTCGGAAAACGAGAGAGGCACACCACTCACGGCGCATGTACGCCGGCGGGCGCCCGAACCGGTGGGCGCGTTTCCTGAACCGAATAAGCGCGATGGTGTTCTCGCTCGGTATCGTTGGCCACGGCGCGGTAAGCCTCGAGGCCGTCAATCCGAAGTCGCACACCCTGCTCACCCTGCCGCTCGTGGTGGCCCGCTACGAAGGTTGTGAGTACGTGGTTTCGATGCTGGGCCAGGGCTCGCGGTGGGTGCGCAATGTGCGGGCCGCGAATGGGAGCGCCGTCATCCACGCGGGGCGCAGGCGACCGGTGCTACTTGAAGAGATTCGCGCGGATGCCCGCGCACCGATTACCAAGTCATACCTGGCGCAAGCACCCGGCGCCCGACCGCACATTCCGGTCGATCAGTCGGAGCCAGTCTAGGCATTCGAAACCATAGGAGCCGACTTCCCGGTGTTCATGATCCGGGATGTCCAGTAAGGCGCAACGGGCACCACTGGTGGTCGCGCACTATCCCGCTGAACCGTGGCTCACTGTTTGCGTAAGCGTTCCTTGACCCCGTGTTCGACGAGAACGGGAACAAAGTCACGTATCGGGCGGCCGGAGAAGTTCTGATGCTCCTCGCGGACAGCTCTTTCAACGCTCGACCGTGGCACATTTGGGAATCGTTTCGTGAGTCGATCCACCACTTTTTCGACGGCCTGCAATTCATCGTTGAGGTTCACAGTCTCCAGTGTGGCACCGTCGGGAGCTGCCTATCAAGGCGTTGCTGTCACCGAAAGTTGCGCACTCTGCCCATCGCTTTCGTCAGCGACCAGCACGAAACGGGAATTACGCATCTCCCGGTCGAGGGTGCACGATGAAATCATGGGATCTTCACAAGATGCGCCTTGAGTTCGGGCCTTGCGTCCATCGCGATCAAGCCGGGACGAGCGAATACCGGGCCGAGACTTGATGGGGTCCGACGGTTGCCGCTGCCGCGCCGGCCTTCATTGGCAGCGTGGTTGGGCGCGCAATTGACGGGATAGACGACAGCCTGATCTCGCCAACCCGATCGCCACGGCCTTCCTAGTTTTTCTTCTCCTGACGTGCCCGCCGATTCTGATCACACTCTTCATGCAAGATCATCGCCGTGCTCGCACTCCTCGGCATCATCCCAGCAATGGTCAACATCTCGGGTACTCGGCGTCGTTCGAGTTATTCCCGGGCAGGAGCTATGACGAGACGGACCTGAAGACGTCGATGCGCCACAAGCCGATCGCGCGGGTCACCCTGGCGAAGCACGCATCCGTGGCCACCGAGGACTACTCATCCCTGTTCCGGTCCGACACGAACCGCGCTCCCTACACCCAGGCACCCCTCAGCACGTCGCAAACGAACGCTCTGATAACCCTCGACCGACAGCTCCGCGTGGGTCCTGGCCGCATCCTTGCTCAAGCGGTTGTCGATACCCTCGTGCCGATGCCACTCTCGTGGGGGCTCCTTGCGACCCTCGATACGCACCGCCTCATCAAGCGGGCGGTCTTCGAGCCATTCCCAGACCCTCAGCAGTCAATGATCCTCGACGGTTCCCGATCCCTGTCACCGCTGCGAAACAAGGTGAGAGGTTGCGATCGGCTCCCTGGCTGTCCCCGTGGCCTCGACCCCGGATGACAGCACGGGTCCGCCGCACACCGCGGTATGCGGCGGACCCCCGACTTGCCGGTGCTGTCCCGCAGGTGGTTCTACTGTACGTCCGTCGGTTCTGGTTGCCCCGGTACTTCATCCGAAGTCGAGTGCCGTCCGGGTTGCGACGGATCGCTCGTGGTCGCGCCGCGCGCATCCGGTCTTCGTCCCATTCGGCGTCGGACGGGTCCGCGGTCAGATTCTCGTGCGCGACGCCTCCGGAGCCGGGTTCGTCATTCCGGTCAGGTTCAGGCGGCGGCAGCACAGGCGCTCTCGATCACCGATCCCCAGTACGGCACGAACATGGTGTTCGCGACGTTGTTGTAGCCGAGACTGTTGACCGAGTTCTGATAGCCGGCCGAACCACTGCCGATGAACCGCGGGCCGCCGGATGTTCCACCGGTCATGTCGCAGGGGATGCCCTGCGATTCGGACTGGGCGTATGGGGAGTCCGTGGCGGTGCCGGAGCAGGACTGCAGGGTGTTGCCGGTGAACGGTGCCGCTGCCGGGTAGCCGAAGGCCGAGTAGGTGAACCCTCTGCCGTCATTGAAGGCCACGCCCGATGCGCCGCGACAAAATCGACACCAGGCAGGTGGGCACCGGCACCGTCCACAACGACGCATCGATACGCTCTGGCTCGACGGGGAGACGAACGGCCCTGCGTGAGTCACGATTTCCCGACCGTGCAGATTTCTCTGAACCGTCGCTGTACGGGGCGCCGTCAGCCGCCGCCGACGTGGATTCCGGGTCGGCGGGCCGGATCAGCTTCGCTCTGGCGAAGGATTTCGCGCACGACGGGTGCGGTATCTCCTTGGCCGAGGAGGAGGTAGCGCAGGAGGTGCCCTAGGGGGTTGCCCTCTGACCATTCAAAGTAAGCGTGAGGTCGCACTCCGGATGCGTCCTGCAATGCCAAGAGGATGGCGGCGATGGCGTTCGGAGCCGCGGGGCTCTGGGCTCGAAGCACCCGAAGCCCGTTGACTTCTTCACCGCGAACATGGAGCGTCTCGCTGAAACTAGACGGATCCACCACCTCGATCTCCAGGAACAGCACGTCAGCGCGACCCGGCACGGGATTCATCCCCCGCTGCGCCGTCTCCTTTCCGGCATAATCGGTCTGTTTGCCCGGCTTCGGCTTGTTCGCAATCAGGTTCAACGCGCCATCGAAGGCGAGCGAGTCGGTGATGAAGCGCCGCGCCTGTTCGTCCAGTTCGACCGTTTCCACCCGCAGTTCGGTGGTGCGTGAAACTCGGGATACGAGTGAAACGACGATGATTCCCAGAATGAAGAACGCAGAAATGGCTATGCCGTCTGGCTTCTCCAAGATGTTCTCGCCCAGGGCGTACAGGAGGATCAAGGTCAGAATGGTGAATGCGACACTGGCTCGGCGCTGGTGGCGTCGGATCGCCGAGATCGTGACGGCGACGGCTCCGGACACCATCATCGCCAGAATGCCGGTGGCGTAGGCGCCCGCCTGCGCGTTGACGTCGGCGTTGAAGCCAATCGTGATCAGGATACTGATGCCGGTGTAGACGAGAACCACGGGGCGCACGGCGCGGCTCCACTCGGGGGCCATGCCGTATGACGGCAGGTAGCGCGGGACAATGTTGATCAGGCCGGCCATCGCGGACGCCCCCGCAAACCACAGGATGAGGATGCTGCTCACGTCGTAGACGGTGCCGAAGGTGTTTCCGACGAGTTCGTGGGCCAGGTAGGCCAGTGCGCGGCCGCTGGCTTCGCCACCGTCTTCGAAAGCTTCCTCGGGGATGAGGAGGGTGGTGACGAAGGTGCTCGAGAGGAGGTAGGCGCTCATGATGAGGGCCGCCGCGGTCAGGAGCTTGCGGGTGTTGCGGATGCGTGAAGCCAGGCGCTCCTCGGTGGTTTTCCCTGCCGAGGCAACCAGGGGCATCATGCTCACCCCGGTCTCGAATCCGGACAGACCCAACACGAGCAGCGGGAAAGCGATGATGGCGGGACCGAGAAGATCACCGAACCCCCCGCCGCGGGAGGTGAGGGCGTCTGTCCATCCGGCGAGAGCGGCTGGTTCCGTGAGGACGTCGTAGAGGCCGACGCCGATGACGACGGCGTTTAGGGTGAGATACACCGCCACCAGCGGGATGGCAACCGCCACGGCTTCGCTGAAACCGAGAAGGAAGACGCCGCCGAGGGTGAGGAGCAGGACGATCGTGATCGTCACGGCATGCCCCTCGAGGAAGCTGGGCGCATATGGGTTCTCAAGAAGGTGGACCGTGGCATCCGCCGACGACAGGGTGATCGTGATGATCCAGGACGTTGCGACGAAGCCCAGAAGTACCAGCACGAAGAACTTGCCCTTCCAGAACGGGAGGAGCCGCTCGAGCATCGCCACCGAACCCTGGCCGTGCGGGCTCTCCTTCGCCACCCGCCGGTACATCGGCAACATCCCCAGCAGGGTCAGTGCAACGATCAGCAGGGTCGCCAACGGCGCCAGTGCTCCGGCAGCCAGCACGGCGATGCTCGGCAGGTACGACAACGTCGAGAAGTAGTCGACGCCCGTCAGACACATGACCATCCACCAGGGACGCTTCGTCACCGTGTCTTCGTGGCTCTCCGGTCCGACGGGCTGCACACGGTTCCGAAGCAGCCACCGCACAAGGCTGCCCGCTGGCGCTCCCGAACGGACGGGGCTGGCAACGCTCGCCGGGATGACCGGAACGTCCAATGAATCCACTGTGATCTTCCATCCCGCCCGCGCCGGTCACTAGAGGGTGCGAGCAGATCTATCGAATGCGAACAACACCTCTATTGTGAGCCACACACGAGCGAGCGCCGCACGCTCAGGGCAAAGATCTGAGCTCGAAGTGCTGTCGGCCTCGAGCGCGGGTCACAGCCACTTTTTTTCTCGAAGACCACGTACCGGGCAACGCCAAGGAAGACCATCTCTCCGAGTGCGATCGGGTATCCGAAAGTCCAGTGCAGTTCGGGCATGAAGTCGAAGTTCATGCCGTCGGCCGTGCCGACGAGGGCTGGGGCGAAGAGGATGGCCGCCCAGGAGGAAATCTTCTTGACCTGTTCGTTCTGAGCGAGGCTCGTCTCAGACATGTGGCGCATTTCGTCATTCTGCCGTTGATTCACCAGGGTGGAGTGCACGGTCAGTGCGTTTTGTAGGATGGCGCGGAATGAGTCCGCTCGATCGACGACGCGGATGGCGTGGTCCAAGACGTCGCGGAAGGAACGTTGGAGCTCCAGTTCGACCTGGTATTTTTCCGAGCCGCGGAGGAGCGCTTGGAGCATCCCGATCAGGAGGGGTGCACCGCGCGCTGGAACTCGATAACTTCCCGGGAGAGGTCATAGATGCGTCGGGAGACGCTGGGGTCGCCGTCAAAGAGTTGGTTTCCGATTTCGTCGATATCGTTCTCGAGTCCGGCGATGACGGGTGCATACTCATCGACTACCTCGTCAAGGATGGAGTACAGCACGGCTTGTGGACCCTTCGCGATAAGCGGGAGATTCGCCTCGAGGCTGTGCCTGACCCGGCTGAGGGTCGTCGATTCGGCGTGGCGAACGGTGACAACAAAGTCCTCGCCGATGAAGAGGTGAAGCTCACCGAATTCCACCTCTTCCTTCTCGTCGATGTATCGTGCGGGGCGCAAGACGAGGAACAACGTGGATCCGTACCGCTCGAGCATGGCTCGTTGATGGCCGGTCAGGGCATCTTCGACGGCCAGCGGGTGGAGATCGAATTCGCTGGCAACCGACCGTATCTCGGTGGCGTCCGGTCTGTAGAGTCCGATCCACGCCATGCCAGCGTTCTCGCGGAGGGCCTGGTACGTTTCCTCACGGCTGCGGAGGCTCTCCGCGCGGTGTCCGGCTAAGTAGATGCCGTTGTCAATCAATGCCATGGTCGTGACCCACCGTTCAGTCGTGCGAGAAAGTGTGTGAGCAGAGCCCAAAGACGGCGTGCAATCAGGGCGTCGATCAGGATGGGGCGGGAGAGCACCGCACGTGAGTGCGGGTCAGGATCCTAGATTCAGTCGTTGCGTTTGAGAAAACACCAGCGTGGAGAACCTCACGATAAACGCTACCGAACTGAAGAAGCCTCCGATCTCGCTAAACCCGGGGTAGGGCACGTTTTGGCCGTAGAAGCCGGTGACGGCCGTCGATATGGCGATGATGGCAGTCCCGTCACCTTCTTGGTGATCACGTTGAGCCGGTTTCCCTGGAGGGCCAGATTCGCTTCGAGGATACTCGTGGCGAGGTCGCGCAGGCTCTCCGTCCATTTCATAGCGCGCAGTACATGGTCGTAGACACCCTGACAGTAAGGACCCATCTCGTCGGCCACAAGGTGAAGGTCGCGACGGAGGAGCGTGTTCACCACTTCGCGCATCGGTAGGATCACCCGCCGAAGCGTTACCAGGCTCTTCCGGAGCGCGAAAGAACTCCGTTGCAGGGCTTCCTGGTCGGCCGAGGGCACGAATAGCTGGTTCTGGAGCTCTTCGATCTCCTCGTCGAGGGCGTCTACCGCATCGAAGTACCCGTCGACAAGTTAGTCCAACAGTCCGTGCAACAGGAAGGCGACACCATGCTTCGCCAAGTCCGGGAAAGAGTCCCATCTGGCAACCACATTGTCCAAATCGATGCTCTCCTCCTTGTGCACGGTAACCAGTGCACGGGCCGTGATGAAGGCGGCAATCTCGTCGGTGGTAACCGCTTTTGAGGCCGGATCGAAGCCGACAGCGCAAGCAGACAAGAACGAGTGATCGGGATAGTGATCGAGCTTCGGCCGCTGACGCAGTTTCGTGGCGTCTTCGACGGCCAACTCGTGCAAACCCAGCTCCTCGGTGAGTAATGCGAGGTCGGCACCATCCGGGGTACAGAAGTCCACCAAACCATGGAGTTGGGAAACTCAAGATGTTCGGACACATCGGCCAGCGCAAAGTTCTCGTCGATGAGGACATCATCACGGTAACAGCGGGTACGAGGAGTGGGAACAGCATAGTCAACCATGTACACCCGTGATCTCCTGGGACCCCGTTTCGCGATTCACGAAGGTGCATTGGGCGACTATCCCTCTCCAAACGGCATGGTCTTCGCACTGTTACGCCTCTGGCATGCGCAAGAACCCAGTCCCTGATGGCCAGACAGATCCCCACCAACCCCCGGCTGGATTTTAGGACGCGAGTCCCGCTATAGGCGGCCCGGGCTTGGCTAATTCGACGCGCGGCCGGACTAGTGTTCGGTCCAGCAGCCCAGGATGGCAGTAGCTACTTGATAGGAAAACGCGGTGCGGGTGACGCCATGCGGCCCGACCCTATCCGTCAACTTTCTGGCGTCAACTTGTAACGTCATGTTGTCTTTGAGGAAGACGACCACGCCGCCTGTGGTTTCGTAAGCAGGCAATCCGAGATTCGCGAGTCCTTCAATGGGTTGGACTGGGGCAAGGTTTCCCTGCATTGTGTCGAAGTAGCTGCGGGCAGACGCTGCGTCCGAGGATTCCTGCACCGAGATCACGAATTCTCCATCAGTCAGATGGTATGTGCAGGTGTATTGGCGATTGATCCAGCTGTCGACGGAGTGTGGCGGGGCGGCGAGAGTTAGCGCACGTGTGATGTTGTCGCGTGTTTCGGTGCCACAAATCATCTGTGATGCTGCGGACGGTTCTGCCTCCGCGCTGCCTGCCGAGCTCGACTGCGGAGTCGGGGAGGCCGACGTGCCTGGCATGGACATTCCGGGGGTCATTGTGTTCACGGCGCCGGAGGAGGTGGTGGCGCATCCAACCAGCAAAGCCGTGGAAGCCACCGCGATCGCAAGCAGCCAGTCGGGCCTGTTGATACGCGTCTTTGTCCTGCTACGCCGCATGGCTGGACACCAGGCTGGCGTAGACAACAACATTATCTGGGTACGTACGAGTGGTTTCGTTGAACTCTCCACCGCAGGTGATCAGCCGTAATCCCGCATGATCGGTGTTGCCGTAGACGGCGAACTGCGGAAAATCATCTTTCGGGTATTCCTCCACTCCGTCGACCACGAATACCGCCACTGTCGCATCGGCTCGGGTAACCAAAATCTCGTCGCCGGGACGCATCTCGCCAAGTCGGTAAAACACCGCGCGCCCCTGCACCCTGGAGTCGACGTGACCCAGGATGACGGAAGGTCCGATCGCGCCAGGGGTGGGCGAACCGGTGTACCAGCCGGCCGGAGAGGCCTCGTCCAACGACGGCGTCTGCACCGTGCCATCAGGATTCTGTCCCAATTGCATCAGGACAGAGTCCACTTCAATCGCGGGGACATTGATCTGAGTGGGCTCGGAGTCGGTCAAGGTCGGGCCGACAACCTGGTCAACCCGCGGAGTCGGCGGATCTGAGATGGGCTCCGGTGAGGGTGTAACGGAGACGGACTCCTGCGATGGGGCTGATACGGCAGCCGAGGCAGGCGGCCGTGGAGGAGGAGGGTTGCCCCACAGGGCGAAGCCGATCGCCGCACAGCCGACGGTGAAGAGCAGAACCGCCGCCGCGGTAGCCAGACGGCTACCGCGACGACGCTTTTCAGCCGGGATAATCACCGGGGATCAAACCGATCTCAGCCTCGTGCGGCAAGACGCCGACGAATCATCACCGCGCCACCTGCAGCGGTCAGGGCCCCGGCACCGAGGGCGAGAAGGCCCATGTCAGCACCGCTCGAAGTGCTGCCACCACCGGTTTCCACGCCACCGTCAGGCATGTTCGCCTGCGACGCGCTCAGGGCGCCACACAGAGCCGGCGACGTTGCTGCCAAGGGCAGACTCGGAACCAAGTCACTCTTTGCGTCCTGTGCTGCTTTCGTCAACGTGGCCGGGTCTAGCCCGTGGACCACCACAACCGCCGTGCCTGCCTCCAGCGAGGCCGCGGTGGCGGCATCCAGAGTGAAGGTTCGGTTGTAGTCGTAGTTTGCACCCATCCCGGCAAGCGTTAGATCAGTTCCGGCCGCCGGACTCGTGTCGCCGCTCGTGGACAACGTTGTGCCAATCTCTCCGTAGGACGGCTGACCTTCGGTCGTGCTGATCACACCATCTCCATCGGTGTCAGCTGCCGTGGTGGGACATTCCCCCTTCGCACCGATGTGGATGTGCTGTACGTGCGGGTACGGCTTACCGTCGAAGGTCTCGGCCAGACCCTTGACGGTCTGGGTGACTGTGGCCTGATCACCGGAAACCTCAACGGAGATGGTGCCGCTGCCGTTGCTGCCGTTGATCGCATCCAGCGTCCCCTGGTAGGACGCGTCACCAGTGGCTGCAAAGGCTGGACCACTCGTCAATACGGCGACACCTAAAGCAAACGCGGGCACAAAAAACACTGCTGTTTTCTTATTCATCAAAGTCCCTTACTAGGAGGTAGTTTCGAAAACATATCGGAGCGAAAACATAAAAGAGTATTCTTCAGTTGAGTTTGTGCGTACAGGCCTTATATGTCAAGAGTGGCCCTGGCCCTGGTGGCCGACAACTCACAGGACACACTGTTTACTCTGGAAAGAACACGTCGAGAGTTCACTTTTGAGTAAGCAGACGAGGCCGTGAAGCTGATCATCACCACCGGCAAAACGGTCGCGACCGTCACCCGAGAGCGGAGTCGACGAGGCAACCCTGGGCCGCATGGTGACCGCGTTCAAGGCGCTCAACGAAACCCGACGGGCCGAAGTGATGGAGTCTGAAGGGGCCGAGCTGCAGCGGCTACGGCAAAAAGACGCGGATCTGAAGATGGACAGGGCGTGCTTGAAAAAAGCGTCGACCTTCTTCCACCAGGAAGCATCGAATACGAGGTCCAGGCGTATGAATCGATTGGCGTAATAGAGATCAATTTCACCATCACCCGCATGGTCCGCCTCGTCGACATCGGCCGTCCGCCATCGCCGGCGTCGATTGGGGGTGGAAATCATTTCCTGAAGAACTGTCGCCACGACCAGGAAACGCCTAACGATGGCGAGATCTGTCCGAAGAAATAGAAGACCTCCACCACCGCCACCACCCTTGGCCGAGACTTCTGTCGCGGCACCGCCGCCGGCGCCACTCCTCGATCGGGCCTGTCACACCAGTGGACTTCGAGTTGCCAGAGCTAATCGGACCTTCAAAGGTCGACCCGGGCGCTCGCTGGCAGAGCGTCATGAAGCCAGTCTCTAAGCGCCAATTACGTCGCTGCATCACAACATCGCTCGCGGACCGGATGCCCTACTTAGCTCATATCCTTCGTCATCGGTGAGGCACACCTGCTCGCCAACACCCACCTCAAAATGCTCCGCATGCTCACAAACGTCGACATGGACACCGGATCGCACATCGCGATACGCCTTATCGGGCAGCACACACTTCGGCGTCGGTGAGCTCAAACTCGCGGTGCTCCCAGCGCCAGACCGAAACATCTCCACCCGGGACAATGATCGGGATGAACGCAGCCGATACGACCGATTACATCCGCAGCACCTTGAAGCTGCCGGCCAGTCCAACCCACACTTCGCCAACGACACCATCCACGCCGTCACGCCATCTACCTCGCACCGGAAACTTCCGACAAGGCTTTAACAAACCCGGTCGACGTCACCGACGGTGACCCCGCCACCGTCAAACAACGCGACGGGCGACACCAACGAGCGGGCGTAGGTCTTTGGAAATGTCACTGAGTCGTGGTGGCAGACGGTCGGTTTTTCACAAAAAGGATCGTGAAAATCAGAGCGGCCAGAGCGGTACCAGCGAGGAGAATTAGTCCGATCGCATAGCTGTTTTCCGCAGCGTTGTAGGTGGCCCCCATCACCAGTGGCGGGAAGTATCCGCCTAACCCACCGGCAGCGCTGACGATGCCACTCACCGCCCCCACTCTGGCGGGCGGTGCGCTCCTCCCGATCCAGGCGAACACTCCCCCAGCACCGAGACCGAGTGCAGACGCCATCGCGACAAAGGTGAGGCCGGCGGGGATCTCGCCATCGGGACGGAGGTTCACCACCCAAGCGAGAACGGCCACCGCCGCCAGCGACCCGATTACCACTGGCTTCGGACCGATGCGGTCGGCAAGAATTCCGCCGATGGGGCGGAGAATAACGGCGGCAACCGCAAACCCAGCCGTTCGTGTCCCCGCGGCAGTGAGGTCGAAATCGTATATCTGGCGGAGATACGTGGGCAGGTAGGTGGAAAAAGCGACGAATCCGCCGAAGACCAGCGCATAGAGAAAACTCATCTGCCACGTCACGCTGAGCCGCGCCGCCGCGGTGAGCTTGGGAAGGAATGGATCAGTGCTGGCCGTGAATCCGGGGGCCTCTGCCATAAGTGTCCATACGCATATTGCGGTGACGAGGAGGAGCGTCGCGATGATGAGGTGAGTTGGAACGTATCCGAGCCATTCCACCAAACGTGGAGTGAAGAAGGCCGACACTGCGGTGCCGCCCATCCCTGCCCCGAAGACGCCGGTTGCAAAGCCTCGGCGGGATGGCTGGTACCACTGGCTCACGAATGGAATTCCCACGGCGAACACGGTTCCGGCTACGCCGAGCAACAGCGCTGCCACGACCAGGAAGGCAAATGCGTTGAGGGTTCCGGCAAGCGCGACGAGCAAGAGGGCGGGGACGGATGCAAGCAGTACCAGTGTGAATAGGAGGCGTCCGCCGAATCGGTCGGTGAGCACGCCCACTGGAATGCGGCCGATCGATCCGACGAGTATGGGCATCGCCACGAGTACAGACGTCTGGGCCGACGAGAGATTCATCGACTCGGTATAGCGGATGCCGAGCGGCGAGACACTCGTCCACGCCCAGAAGCACACGACGGAGGTGAGAGTCGCGAGGGTGAGGTTCACACCCTTGCTGTGGTGTGCCTTCTGCCGTGCAGTCATTTTCGAGCCCATCGGTGTGCCCATTACCCGCACCTCCGATCAGCGTTTGTCCCGGGTGCGATCCTGGGTTCCGATGGGCGCCCACCCGCGGCGCACCGGCCGAATCTGCCCGGGCTCTTGATCTCTGGACCGGTAGACGATGTAGGGCCGGAACAGGTAGTGCAGAGGTGCGGTGAAGGCGTGCACCAGCCGGGTGAAGGGCCACACGACGAACAAAATCATGCCCACGAGGGTGTGAATGTGGAAGGAGAACGGAGCTGCGGCCATGGCCGCGATATCTGGTTGCAGAATGAAAAGCGAACGAAACCAGGGCGACACGGTTTCACGGTAGTTGTGGCCATGCTCGCCGCTGAAAACGCTAGCGAGGGTGGTCCAGAGCCCCAGGACGATCGCGGCGGTCAACACGATGTACATCATCTTGTCGTTGGTGGTCGTGGCCATGAAGACCGGCCCGGTTTTGCGGCGCCGATAGATCAGGATCACAATGCCACCGAGAGTGCAGACCCCCGCAACGCCGCCGACCAGCAGAGCGTTGAGGTGATAGAAGTCCTGGCTCATCCCGAAAAAGAGTGTCCAGGACATCGGGATCACCAGGCCGAAGAAATGCCCGGCGATGACGGCGAGGAACCCGAAATGAAATATTGGCGATCCAATGCGCAGGAGCCGGGATTCGTAGAGCTGGGACGAGCGGGTGGTCCAACCGAATTGGTCGTAACGGTAGCGCCAGATAGTTCCACTGATCAGGATCGCCACCATCACATAGGGGAGAATTCCCCAGAGCAGCACGTCCCACATCACGAGCTCGCGTTCAAAGGAAGCAGGCGCGGGTCGTACGGTTCAAGTCCGACACTTTCGGCGGGGGGGCCGACGCCGGCCATGGCTTGCACGGCCTGCCGGTCGGCGGGCGAGGGGCCTGGAAGTGTGGCGCAAATGCCGTCCATCACGGTGGCGTACGGCGACCCGTGCTCCGTGAGTGAAAGCCGGAGCATTTCGACGCTGGGCCGGTACTGGATGAGCAGGTCCCGGCCTGCTACTGGGCTGGCCACAGCCGCGAACTCGAGCACCAGCGGCAAGAAGTCGGGCAACTCACCGTGCGTATTGGTCAGATAGTCGCTCCCCCGGTACACCTGCTTGAACGCAGCCAGCACGTCGCCCCTGCGCCGGGTGTCGCCATCCGTCCAATAGGACAGGTAGAGCGGATGATGCTTACTGAGGTCGAACGTCTCAACGTAGGAGCGCTGGAGGGTGCCGATCGCGGTGTTCTCAAGGTACGCGATGACCGCGGTGAGATCAGGTGCTGCCGGGCCCTGTTCGGCCAGTGCGGACCGCATCAACTCGCACCTTCCCACGAGTTGAGCGTCCGGATACGACAGGCACCACGAGGCAGCCTGGTAGAAGACCCGCTGCGCCAGGCTATGAGCTGCAGCCCGGTCACGCCTCACAGCGCACCGCCATCCGTCGGTGGGCGCAAATCAGCCGGTGACGGCGGTGCAGCGCGCGGCTGGTCGCGTTTCTCGGAGAAAGAACCCACGGGGCTTCCGTTGCCGTCCCAGTTGAGGAGGTTTACGCGGCCCCGGAGCGACTGCTCGCCGGCGGGAGTGTCGGAAGTCTGCCGATCTTTGAGCGCGTAGAAGTTCTCCACGGCGACGGGCGTCGGTCGACCACTCGCCTCCCCGAACGGCGAGTCTTCGTACATGCCCGGCCCGCCCTCGAAATCGACCGAGCAGCCCATCTCCTCCAGGTCATGCGCCTGCTCGACGTGCGCCTTGGGGATAACGTAGCGCTCGTCGTACTTTGCGATCGCCATCAGCCTGTACATTTCATACATGTTGCCTGGCGTCATCCCCACAGCCGCGGGGATCGACGGGTCAGGTTTTTGTCCCATCGTGATGCCGCGCATGTAGGCGCGCATCGCCGCGAGTTTGCGCAAAACCTCGGTGATCTTGTCGGTGTCGCCAGCGGTAAAAAGTTCGGCGAGGTACTCGACGGGAATGCGCAGCGCGTCGATGGCGCCAAAGAGGTTGCCGTTGTCTTCGGCATCGTGGCCCTGTTCGCTCAGGAGATCGACAATGGGAGACAGCGGGGGCACGTACCAGACCATGGGCATCGTGCGATACTCCGGGTGCAGCGGTAACGCCACCTTGTACACCTTCGCGAGAGCGTACACGGGCGATTTCCGTGCGGCGTCCAGCCAATCGCTGGGAATGCCTTGGTCGAGGGCGGCAGCGGCCACTTCGGGGTCGTTCGGGTCGAGGAGCACGTCCATCTGCGATTCGTACAGGTCGGTGACATCCGTCACCGCTGCGGCGTCGGTGACGCGGTCGGCGTCATAGAGGAACAAGCCGAGATAGCGGAGGCGCCCGACACACGTTTCGGAGCAGACTGTGGGGAGGCCAATTTCCACCCGCGGATAACAGAAGGTGCACTTCTCGGCTTTGCCGGTTTTGTGGTTGAAGTAGATCTTCTTGTACGGGCAGCCGGTGATGCACTGGCGCCAGCCGCGGCACTTGTCCTGATCGACGAGCACAATGCCGTCTTCCACGCGCTTGTAGATGGCACCGGATGGACACGATGCCATGCAGGAAGGGTTGAGGCAGTGCTCACAGATCCGCGGAAGGTAGAACATAAAAGTTTGTTCAAAGGCGAACTTAATCTTGTCTTCCGACTCCCTCCGCACCTTCTCCACGATGGGGTCAAGGTGACCCATCTCAGGGGCGCCGCCGAGGTCGTCGTCCCAGTTCGCCGACCAACTGATTTTGGTGTCCTCGCCCGTGATCAAGGATTTCGGGCGGGCCACTGGGAAGTCGTCTCCCAGCGGTGCGTCGATCAGTGTTTTATAGTCATAGGTCCAGGGCTCGTAATAATCCTTCAACTCGGGCTGCACGGGGCTTGCGAAGATTCCGAAAAGCTTCTTCAGGCGTCCGCCCCCCTTCAGCACAAGTCGGCCCTTCTTGTTTAGCTGCCAACCGCCCTTCCACTGTTCCTGGTCCTCGTAGCGACGCGGGTACCCCTGCCCCGGCCGGGTTTCCACGTTGTTGAACCAGACATATTCGGTTCCGGCGCGATTCGTCCACGCCTGTTTGCAGGTCACCGAGCAGGTGTGGCACCCGATGCATTTGTCGAGGTTCATCACCATGCCCATTTGAGCCATCACGCGCATCAGTACCGCACCTCCTGGGAACGCTTTCGGATTGTGGTGACCATGTCACGCTGGTTGCCGGTAGGGCCCAGATAGTTGAAGGCGTACGACAGCTGCGCATACCCGCCAATGAGGTGGGTGGGTTTGACGAGCAGGCGGGTGGGCGAGTTGTGAATTCCGCCCCGGCGGCCCGTCGCCTCCGACTTGGGTACATCGATTGTGCGCTCTTGCGCGTGGTAGACGTAAACGACTCCCGCGGGCATCCGATGGCTGACCACGGCGCGGCACACGTACACGCCGTTGAAGTTGACACACTCGATCCAGTCATTGTCAGAGACCGAGATGGCCGCCGCATCCATGGGGCTAATCCAAGCCGTCGGTCCTCCCCTCGATAGAGACAGCATAAAAAGGTTGTCCTGATATTCTGAGTGGATCGACCACTTCGAGTGCGGAGTCAGATAGCGCACTGTGATCTCGGTGGTTCCGTTCGGGCCAAACCGAGGTTCGCCAAACAGGCGCTGCATATCCAGCGGTGGTCGGTAAATCGGGAGGGCCTCCCCGAGGTCGCGCATCCAGTCGTGGTCGAGGAAGAAGTGCATCCGGCCGGTGAGGGTGTGCCAGGGTTTCAGCCGCTCGACGTTGATCGTGAACGGGGAATACCGACGCCCACCAGTCTCCGACCCGGACCACTCAGGCGAAGTGATGACAGGGACGGGCCCCGCTTGCGTCTGCGCAAAGGTCACCCGCTTCTCTTCGGATCCCTCGGCAAGGTCGACGAGCTTCATGCCGGTCTGCTCTTCCAGTTCGCGAAACCCCTGCACGGCCAGTTCGCCATTGGTGGTGCCGGAAAAGCTCAGGATGGCCTGGGCGAACTTCGCATCGGTATCGATGGCCGGGCGGCCGTTCCCCGCACCACCGAGCATCACCCCGTTGCTTCGGGCGAGCCGCTCGATCTCGTGCCCCATCCGATAGGTGATGTTCTTCACGGTGAAACCGCGTTCCTCCGCGAGGGGTCCAACCGTGGCTAGCTTCTCCGCGATAGCGGTGTAGTCCCGTTCGACGATCGAGAAGACAGGCATATTCTGACCGGGGACCGCCGGTATATCGGTGTTCCGCCAGTCGCGCACCACTCCACCCGGCTGCGCTATCTCCCCCGGCGTATCGTGTTGCAGCGGCACACTGACCAGGTCCCGTCGGGTGCCGAGGTGCGTCACCGCCTGCCGGGAAAACTCCTCGGCGAGCAGTCGAAACGTGTCAAAGTCGGTTTTCGCCTCCCACGGTGGGTCGATTGCGGGGCTGAAGGCGTGCACGAAGGGGTGCATGTCGGTAGAGGAAAGGTCGTGTTTTTCGTACCAAGTTGCAGCCGGAAAGACGATGTCCGACAACAGTGTGGTTGACGTCATCCGGAAATCAGCTGAGACGAGCAGGTCCAGTTTTCCTTCCGGAGCCTCGTCGTGCCATTTCACATCACGCGGTCGGGCAGCGTTCATGTGGTCGGCACCCATCACGTTGTTGTGAGTGCCGAGAAGGTTGCGCAAAAAGTACTCGTTGCCCTTGGCAGATGAGCCGAAAAGGTTGGAGCGCCAGAGCACCAGGGTGCGCGGCCAATTTTCGGGAGCGTCGATATCGTCGATGGCGGGGGTCAGCCGCCTGCTTTTGAGGGCATCGGCGATCCAGGTGGGGGCGTCGGGCGCCTCCCCCGCATCCACCGCCGCTTGCGCCTCATCGGCGAGGTCAAGCGGGTTGCGGTCGAACTGAGGGTAGAACGGCATCCAACCGAGCCTGTTCGACTGCGCGATCGTGTCCGCGGTGTGCATACCGTCGAAGTGCCCATCAGCGAGAGGGGACTTGAGCGAGTCGGCCGAGTACCCATCTGAGCGCCATTGGTCGGTGTGCATGTACCAATACCCGGTACCGATCATGGTGCGCGGCGGTCGACTCCAGTCCAGAGCGTTAGCGAGAGAAATCCATCCCGTGATCGGACGGGTTTTCTCTTGGCCGACGTAATGCGCCCATCCGCCGCCGTTTCGCCCCATGCATCCGGTGAGCATCACGAGCGAGAGAACCGCACGGTAGGTGGCGTCACCGTGGAACCACTGGCAGATACCGGCCCCCATAATGATCATGGACCGCCCCTTCGATTCCTCAGCGTTGCGGGCAAATTCTCGCGCCACCCGGATGCACGCGGCGGCCGGCACGCTCGTGATCTCCTCCTGCCAGGCCGGCGTGTACGGCGTCGACGCGTCGTCGTAGTCGGTCGCCCAGTCGCCCGGCAGTCCTGGACGCCCAACCCCGTATTGAGCGAGCATCAGGTCGAACACCGTGGTTACCAGGTGCCCGGCCACTCGCCGGACGGGAACGCCGCGAGTCACGATCGACCCCTCCCCGGAGGGTGCCTCGAAGCAGGGCATCCGGATCTCAGCGGTCTCCGGGGGCTGGCCTGAGACGGACTCGTCGAGAAGGCTCAACGCCGGGTCGACACCCTCGAGGTCGAGGTTCCACTTGCCCTTACCCGCTTCACCGTACCGGTAGCCGATGGAACCATTGGGCACCACGGGAGCGCCAGTGGCTGAGTCAAGCAAGACCGTTTTAAACGCAGCATCCGGAATATGCGCCTTGTCGGGCAAGTCAGCCGCCATCAAAAATTTCGTGGGCACCAGCCCACCGCCAGCGTGCTCCTCGAGCCGGACAAGGAAGGGCAGATCTGTGTAGCGGCGCACATAGCCGCTGAAATAGGGCACCTGCCGGTCGACGAAGAATTCCTTGAGCATCACGTGCCCCATCGCCATCGCAAGCGCCGCGTCAGTGCCGGCCTGGGCGGGCAGCCACTCGTCGGCGAACTTCGTATTGTCGGCATAGTCGGGGCTGATCGCGACCACCTTTGTGCCGCGATACCGCACCTCCGCCATAAAGTGCGCGTCAGGCGTGCGCGTCACGGGAACGTTTGATCCCCACATCATCAGATAGGTGGAATCCCACCAGTCACCTGATTCAGGCACGTCTGTCTGGTCGCCGAACACCTGCGGAGAGGCCACGGGAAGGTCGGCATACCAGTCGTAAAAAGACGTCATCACCCCGCCGATGAGCTGGATGAACCGGTTACCCGCCGCGTGCGACACCATAGACATGGCCGGGATCGGGGAGAACCCGGAACACCGATCCGGACCGTACTTCTTGATCGTGTGGACGTGGGCGGCGGCGGCGATTTCGATCGCCTCCTGCCACGGAATCCGGACGAGCCCGCCCTTCCCTCGCGCTTGCTGGTAGCAACGACGTCGTTCAGGGTCGTCCACAACGTCGGCCCAAGCGAGCACGGGGTCCTGGAGACGAACCTTCGCCTCACGGTACATTTCGACGAGAACTCCACGGGCGTACGGATACCGCACCCGCGTGGGTGAGTAGGTGTACCAACTGAACGCCGCACCACGGGGGCACCCCCGCGGCTCGTACTCCGGACTGTCGGGGCCCACCGACGGGTAATCCGTCTGCTGCGACTCCCAAGTGATAATGCCGTCCCGAACGTAAACCTTCCACGAACACGACCCCGTGCAGTTCACCCCGTGGGTGGAACGCACCACCTTGTCATGGCTCCACCGGTCGCGGTAGAACACATCGCCCTTGCGCCCGCCTTCACGGAACACTGCGCGCCCATCATCTGTTTGGTCCCACCGAGTGAAAAAACGGCCTAGCGCCAACATGGTGTCCGACGCTTTTCCGTCCAAACCGGCAGGCACTGGAGCAGCTGCCATGGTGAGATTCTATATATCGCCCTTGCAGTCCGCTAGTGGTGCCCGTGAACGCGGATGGTCAACACCTAACACGAGACTGTCATCCTAGGAAACAGGGTTGAACCGGGTTTCTCAAAAACACCTCACTTCTTAATCCAGGACGCCATGGATAGTAGAGCTAAGTGTTCGCACTGACGTCGGTTGAGAAGACGTACTTCAGCAGCGTCCGCAAGGAAGTGCGCCGTGCGTGGAGGGCTGCGGCTCGCCAGGCAATTCGTTTCGGCGTCCGACGGTTTTAAGCTGCCCCTTCCGCGGAGCGGTGATGGTGACACGGTTTGCCTCTGTGCTCATCAGCTCAGCGTTCTCCCAGCGAACCCCTATTGTCTCTATTGCACATTTCGATTGCCTCCAACGAACCGCCCCGATTAAGAGGAGAGACCATGCCCTTCATCACCGCCCCGGATCACAACGGTCCCGACGTCGAACTGCACTACGAAGACGTCGGAGCCGGTAAGCCCGTCGTACTGATCCACGGTTGGCCCCTGAGTAGTAGGTCCTGGGAGGGGCAGGTACCCGCACTGGTCGAGGCCGGCTACCGGGTCATCACTTTTGACCGTCGCGGGTTCGGCCAGTCGTCACAGCCTTGGGATGGGTACGACTACAACACGTTCGCCGCCGACCTGAAGGCCGTGATCGATACCCTCGATCTGCGGGAGGTCACCCTCGTCGGATTCTCGATGGGCGGTGGAGAGCTCGCTCGATACGTCAGTACCTATGGCACCGCCCGCATCGCCAAGCTCGTCTTCGCCAGCGCCGTGCCGCCTTACCTCTGGAAATCGGATGACAACCCTGACGGGGGCGTCGACGCCGATTTGGCTCAATGGTTCCACGACGGCTTGACCGGAGACCGGCCGGCGTTCCTGCACGAATTTTTGCAGATGTTCTTCACCGCCGGCAAGCCGTCCCCGGTCAACACTCCAAAGGTTAGCTCCGAGCAGATTGCCTATAATCTCGACATCGCTCAACTGGCATCGCCGAAGGGGACGCTCGACTGCGTAACCGCATTCTCCACTACCGACTTCCGCGACGACCTTACGAAAATCACGGTGCCGACTCTGGTCATCCACGGTGACTCCGACACCATCGTGCCATTCGAGGTGAGTGGCAAACGTACTCACGAGGCCATTGCCGGCAGCAAACTCGTCGTGATCACAGACGCCCCGCACGGGGTCACCGTTTCGCACAAGGACGAATGGAACCAGCACGTACTCGCATTCCTCGCGAAATAGCCAACCGCGTAAGGACCTCGCCGACGGGGTTACGTACCCTTTAAGCAGGATTATTTCGCCTTGTGATAGGTCGTAGCCATGCATGAATAGCCCGACACTAAAGTCTTGTCCCGGGCTTTCTTATCCGCGTCCTTCCGAGCCAGAGCGGCCGCGTCGGCCTCCAATGCAGCGCGCGCCTCGGCAAGTTTCACCAGGCGGGACTCCCGCCGCGCGAGCTCCGGCGGCAACTCATCGCCGCGTTTGTCTTTCCCGAACCGCGCATTCTCGGCAACGCCGATCGCGTCCGCGTCAGCCAGCAGCGCGGAGACTTCAGCGGCGAGGACCTTCTGCTTCTCTGTCAACCGACCGTGACTCATCGCCTTGCGCAGGGACGCGTTCGCGCACACCTTCGTGCCGTCCAACGCGACCTGCCCGAGCGACACCATCCCGGCAGTGCGGCCGAGTTCCAACGCCTGCAAGAACACGTTCCCCAAGCTGGAGAGGTGGCGTTTCCGGAACTGGGCAATGGAACGAAAATCTGGGGCCTGCTGCGCGGCCAACCAGCGAAACGCGACCATATCCACGCGGACCCGTGCCAGCTCCCGCGATGACCGGATCCCGACGCAATACCCGTAGAGCAGGACACGCACCATCAGCCGGGGGTCATACGGCGGCTGTCCCTTCGCCTTTGCATACGACGCGTAAACCTTCGTCAGGTCGAGCTGGGTTTCGACGATATCCGCGATGAAGGGAGAGAGGTGATTCTGCGGCAACCACTCAACCAGCGATGTGGCACCAACATCACCGCCGCCGGCTCGAACACTCAAAACCGTTTATTCACATTAGCGCCAGCCTCAACACCGTCATTCACGACCAGGTCAACATGCTCAAGCTTCGTCCCGGGAAACAGACCATCCGAATCGCTCACAAGTAGTTTTCCAGACCCCATACCAAAGCCCGGGAACGCGACCGGCGTTTTAAACACTGCTACGACTGGCCCACGCTCCTAAGGCGTGTCGCTGACCCCGTTGCCGAGTCCGGGGACTCCCCCGCGCTACCCCGACTGCTCGCCGAACTGAAGGTTTCCGTGTTGCCTTCCAAGGATGCCCAGACCGGGTCCGCGCGGACAAGGCGTACCCGTGCCGGGTCATCTGCACCCAACTATGCAACCGCAGCATCCCTCGCGGTCACCAAGCCCGACGACCAGATTGGACACGCGTTGTGCCGAGGATCCCGCGGCAGGCGCCCGCCACGATTGGACAGCGATTATTGCGCCACCCCTGTGGCGCTGCGCGCGCTTCCCGTATAGGTCACCGCGGTGGCGTTGGTCGTCTCTACGCTTTGGTCAGACGGTGTCGGCGCAGAACCGCCCATGTTCCGCGTCGCTGGCCGCGCTGAGCCCGCAGTCAGAGCCATTGCCGTCACCCGCGCAGAGGTTGTGCGGCCAGCACCCAGCTGGCCGCACAACTCTTCGGTTCAGTGGATGGTGATGTTGCCGCCCCTGAGGGCCACCGGCGTCGAACCCGTGGTGAAGACCACGGTACCGGAGGGGTTCTTGATCACGACCTTGATCGTGTCGCCCTTCTTCCCCCCTGAGGCCCCGTTGTCCACGACCGACACCTGGAAGGTGTAGCCCGCGGTGCCGTTCCACTTCCCGCCGCCGGTCCACGTCGCCGTGTTCCCTGAGACGACCAGGCTGATCGCGGTGTTGCCGTGGAACTTGGCCTTGTCGGCCTTGGCGCGCAACTGGAACTGTCCCTTGAAGCCGGTGGCTTCGGGGATCACGTTGAACCCGAATGACGTACGGCCCGTCGAGATGGATGTCCAACCGCCACCGGTCACCTTGGCCCCGGCGGCCTGGACGGTGACCAGCGTGTCGGCAGCAGTCGCAGATCCCAGGTAGTAGTCGTTGCCAGCGAACTCGGCCTTGACCGCGTACACGCCCGAGGCGAGCGGCACGGTGATGCTGGCCACTCCGCTGGCGTTGGTCGTCGCGGAGAACGTCTGCGTCACCATGTTCGAGTCGGTCACGGTAAAGACGACCGTCTTGTTCGACAGGTCACCGAGAGTCGAGTCAAGCTCACCCAGAGTGGCGGACAACGTCGTGCTGGCCATCGTGGCAATCAACGTCTCGCCGTTGTAGGCCAAGGTGGAGTCCTCCTTCGCCACCGTCACGGAGTCGGTGTCGGACGAGGCTGCGAATCCTGCATCGCCTGCGAACGAGGTTGTCACCTGGTACGCCCCGGGGGGCTGCGACACGGCGATCGAACCGCTGGCCGTTCCGGCGGCGCCGGTTGAGCCCGCGGTCGACTGCGTCCCCAGGATGAACGTCAGGTCCTTGCCGCTCACGGCGGCATCGGGATCGGCCGTTGTGTCGGTCAAGACGCCGGACAGTCCGATTGGGTCGGAGTACTGGACTGTCGTGGACCCGGTGTAGGCGGTGTTTGTCGCCGCTGGCCCGGAGACCACGCAGTCAGGGTCGGCACCGTCAACGAGCCCATCTCCGTCGTTGTCGACCGAGTCGTTGCAGATCTCCGGCTTCGTGGTGGTGATCCCGCTGGCGCTGAGCACGACCCAGCTGTCGAGGATAGTGTCGCTTCCGTCCGCGATGGCCAGCTTCATTGTGTTGGTCTCGCCGTTGTTGACGGCAGACTCGCATACCAGTCCAACGGTGAGTCCGTCGGCCTGCGTGTCTATCGTTGGCGTTCCATCGCTCAGATCGTTGTTCCGGTACAGCTGTGGGCGCACTGGGTCGGTGCCCAGCGGTTTGCCGCCATTGATCGTGTTGATCGACACCGGGACGTTATCCACCGTCGCGCAGTTCTGGCCGTTGACGAAAAAAGCGAAGGTGTCGTTGAACGAACTGTTCGAGAACTCGTTGTACTCCTCAGAGGCGAAGACGTAACTCACGTACACCGTCGCCGCGTTGGGGACGAAGTCGAAGCTCAGCACCGAGGCGTCGAATGTCTGGAATCCGGCCAGCGTCGTGAGGTCAGTGTCTCCCGCGCCCCCGAAGGTGGTGGTGGTGCCGTCTGCGTCGTTCGGGCCGACGATGGATGCCACCTCGCCCGACGACAGGATGACACCCGAGTCGAAGCCGAAGACGGTGGGATCGGTCTCGGCGAAGGTCCCCGCCGCCCGTTCGTCTCCGGTGTAGGTGACGTTGCTGACGGACACGCCCTCGCCCGCCAGCGCCTGCGCCAGTTCGAGCGGGGTTTGTGGGCCGGTGAGGTTCGCAGTGGTGGTGGCGGCGTTGGCTGGTCCCGTTCCCAGGACCAACATCGATGCCGCGAGCGCAATCGCTACCGCGCCTGAAATTAGCCTTGATTTCACGATCGTGCTCCCTCGTCTCGGTTGTTGCCGCGGGCGTTCTCGAGGCAGTGCTCCTTCGCCCGTGGCAGGGGGTCATCTCCCTTTGTCGGGAGCTAGTTTCGGCTCCCTTTTGGGGAGGTGACCTTCCGTAAATTAGGCCTACCTCCCAACCATGGCTAGGAGCGTGGGTCAGTAACGGCAAAGTTTAAAACGCCGGTTGATTTGCCGGGCTTGGCGTGTTGGTCTGGGAAAATTGCTTATGAGCGATTTAGGAGGTCTGTTTCCTGCGGCTGAACTTGAGCACGTTGATCCGGTCGTTGATGACGGTGTTGAGGCTGGTGCTGGAGTGAACAAGAGGTTTCGGGCGTTCGAGCCGGCTTGCGTCGTATGCGAAGTCGAAGGGGCAGCCGCCGTATGACCCCAGGTTGATGGTGCGTGTCCTGCTCTACGGGTATCGCGTCGGGGTTCGATCGTCGCGGGAGTTGAAACGGGTCTTCGTGGACGTGGTCGCGTTTCGGTGGTTGGCCGCGCAGCAGGCACCAGATTTTCGTTTGATCGCCCGGTTTAGGAAACGGCACCTCTCCGGCCTGGACAACGTGTTCTTGCACTCGTTGAAACTGTGCCGTACGGCCGGGATGGTGTCGCTCGGGCAGGTCGCGTTGGACGGCACGAAAGTGCGCGCGAACGCGTCCAGACGCAAGGCCATGAGTTACGCCCTGGTGACAGAGAAGCAGAAAGTCCTCGCCGACGACGTCTCCGCCCTCCTGGCCGACGCGGACGCGATCGATGGGGCTGAGGATGCCCGGTTCGGGAAGGATAAACGCGGCGACGAACTGCCGCCCGAGCTCGCCAGGCGGGAGTCGCGTCTGGTGAAACTGGCGGAAACGCGCGCCGCGTTGGAGGCCGACGCGGCCGCTCGGGCACGGCAAGACGCGGAGAAGAAAGCTCGGGAGGAGGACGACGATGACGACACTGCCCTGCAGAGGGGTGAGGCGGCGGCGAAGAACGCGGTCGTCGCTCCGAAGGCTCAACGCAACTTCACCGGCCCGGACGCACGGATCATGAAGACCGTCGACGGGTCCTTTCACTATGCCTACAACGCACAAGCCATCGTGGACGGGGAACATCAAGTCATCGTCGCGACGACGCTGACGGATATTGCTGTGGATGTGGAACAGGTCGTTCCACTGATCGAGAAACTCCATGCCACGGTAGGTGTCCTGCGCCAGCAGATCCTCGCAGATGCGGGGTATTGCTTAGCAGCGAATCTGGACTACGCCAAGACCGTCGAGGCGGCCAGCGGCGGCCGGACCGAGTTTTTCATCGCGACCGGCCGGGTCAAGCACGGTGAACGTTTTCCGGAGGTTCCCCGCGGATGGATCCCCGCCAATGCGCCGTTGCGGGAGCGGATGGGCCGGAAATTGAAGACGAAGAAGGGCCGCGCCGTTTACACTCGGCGCAAAGCGATCGTTGAGCCCCTATTCGGGCAGCTCCACACCCGGTAAGGAAAATTTGTACTGCTGCGCGGGTTGGAACAGGCAGCCCACGAGTGGGACTTGATCGCTGCCTGCCACAACCTGATGAAGCTACACACCCTGCAAACCAAGGTCCGCTTGGCCGCGCACAACGCCCTGACAGCCCGCCCAGCAACCCAAAAACCCGGCGGATCCGCCCTGACGGGGGCAGCGACCCCGGCTTGCGCCGTCAGCGCGCTCGTGGCCCCGTTTTCGATCGGCACAAGGACAAAAGCACAGCCACAGTCCCTGACGATTGCGCCGGCAAAGTCCCACCCAACAGACGATATCGACCGCAATTTCGTGCAATCAACATCATTCGCCGGGGTCAAAGGCGGTCAGGACGGCGGCAACAGGTAGCCACGCAGGAACTCATCGAATGCGGCGGGCATGTCGACGCTCCCGTCGAGAAGCCACTGCTGCTGGAGCCCGTCCATCACGGCAGTGATGAGACGCGAGGCATGCCGCACGTCGAGGTCGGTGCGCACGAGGCCGTCGCGCTGTGCCTCGGAGAGCACGCGCTCGGTGTCGGCGGCCGTCGCCGCGTACCGTTCGACGAAGTACTCGTGCACCGGATACTCATAGTCCGTGGCCTCGGCGGAGATGACCGTGTATAGCGATGTCAGCCCGCGCGTGGTCTGGTTGTAGGCGACGACCTTGCGCATCTGCTCGAGAAGTGTGATCTCGCTAACATCGCCGACGGCAGCGCGCACGCGCTCGTCGCGCTGTCTCAACACCTCCGTGAACAGGTCTTCCTTCGAGGCGAAGTGGTGCAGCACCCCCGCGGGGGTCAGCTGGACGCGCTTGGCGATCTCACGCAGTGAGCCGCTGTGGAAGCCGCTCTTACCGAACACGAGAAGCGCGGCATCCAGGATTTCCTGACGTCGGGCTTGGCCCTTGGGGTAGCTGCCGCGCTTGCGGTCCTGAGTGTCCGTCATAGAAGAAACCTATCGTATGTAAGGTTTTTGGGCTAGGGTCGAAACTCAACGAGGGGCTTCACCCCTCTGCGGCCGTTACGAGCAGTCGCAACTCTGCCATACGGCAGGAGTCGAACCAATGGAGGCACGACATGAATCGATGGGGATCAATCGCGGCAATGGGCCTGGTGGGGGTTATCGCCCTGACCGGCTGTGGCCGTGCCGAAGGCGGGAGTACCGCCACGAGCGGCGCCGCAATCGACGCCAAGCCGGCAACGGGCGAAGTCACGGTCTGGGCGATGGGCAACGAGGGCGAAGTACTCGACCAGCTCGCGACCAAGTTCGAGGACGAGAATCCGGATGTCACGATCAACGTCACTGCGGTGCCGTGGGATTCCGCGCACGACCGCATCGCCACGTCGATCGCCGGCGGCGAGACCCCGGACATCTCGATGCTCGGCACGACCTGGGTCGGCGAGTTCGCTGCAACCGGTGCTCTCGAGCCCACCCCGGAAGGCCTCGTCGACGAGGCATCCTTCTTCGAGGGCTCTTGGAGCACCGCGGTCGTCGACGACGTCGCCTACGGTGTGCCGTGGTACGTCGACTCGCGTGTTCTCTACTATCGCACCGACCTCGCCGAGGCCGCCGGCGTCGAGGCGCCCACCACGTGGGACGAGTACAAGGCCTTTGCCCTGGCGCTCAAGGGCGGCGGCGCCACGTCGGGCGTCTCCCTTCCGCCCGGCGGATTCGACTCCTGGCAGTACGTTGCCCCTCTCGCCTGGCAGGCCGGCGGCGATATCCTGAACGAGGATGGCACCGAGTTCACGTTCGACACCCCAGAGTGGGCCGAGGCGTTCGAGTTCTACAAGAGCTTCTTCGACGAGGGCGCCTCCGAGGCGGTTCGCCTCGAGGGCGGCGAGATCGAACAGAAGTTCATCGAGGGATCGGTCGGCTCGTTCTTCAGCGGCCCGTTCCACGTCGGACTGCTCCGTGAGCAGGGCGGCCCGGACTTCGCCGACAAGTTCGCCGTCGCCCAGGTTCCCGGAGCCGACACCCGCACGAGCTTCACGGGAGGCGGCAACCTCACCGTCTTCGGCGACAGCGAGAACCGTGACGCGTCGTGGAAGTTCGTGCGCTGGCTCAGCCAGCCCGAGACGCAGCTCGAGTGGTACGACATCTCCACCGACCTCCCCTCGGTGCAGGCCGCGTTCGAGGATCCGATCTTCACCGACGACCCCTACCTGAGCGTGTTCGCCGCGCAGCTCGCCGACTCGAAGGCGCCGCCCGCGATCCCGACCTGGGCCCAGGTGTCTGCCGTCATTGACCAGGAGCTCGAGAAGGTCACGCGCGGTGACCAGACCGTCGACGCCGCCCTCAAGACGATCCAGCAGCAGGCGGACACGATCGGCACCGGCAACTAGCCATGGCCGTCTTCGCACCAGAGACCGGGCGGGCGCCCTCACCGCGTCCGCCCGCGCCGCCTGCGCCGACGGCGCTTCGACGCTCGCCCGGTCGGCGCAAGATGACCTGGATCGCGTGGGGCTTTGCCGCCCCTTTCATGATCCTGTTCGTGGTCTTCATGGCCGGCCCGATCTTCGCGTCCTTCGTGATGAGCTTCACCGACCTCACGACCCGCGACCTTCGATCGCCGTTCAACGTGAACTTCATCGGCCTCGAGAACTACCTAAACCTCTTTCAGGACCCCCGGTTTCTCAAGGCCCTCTCCAACACCGCGGTCTTTGTGATTGTGGGCGTCCCGCTCACGATCGTTCTCGCCCTGCTCGTGGCCCTCGCCCTCAACAACGGCATCAACAAGTTCCGCACCGTGTTCCGCGTGGGCTACTACGCCCCCGTCGTCACGAGCATCGTGGCGATCGCGATCGTCTGGAAGTTCATCCTCCAGCCGGACGGGTTGCTCAACGGGTTTCTCTCGATCTTCGGAGTCTCCGGCCCCAACTGGCTCGAAGACACCACGTTCGCCCTCCCATCGCTCATTGCCATGGCGATCTGGCGCAACATCGGAACCCTCATGGTGATCTTCCTCGCCGGGCTCCAGGGCGTGGGGCAGGAGCAGCTCGAGGCAGCCATGATGGACGGCGCCGGTCCGGTTCAGCGATTCTTCAACGTCGTCGTGCCTGCCCTGCGACCGACCCTGCTGTTCGCGGCGGTCATCACCGGCATCGGGTTCCTGCAGTTCTTTGAGGAGCCCTTCGTGATGACCCGCGGCGGGCCGCTCGACGCGACCCTCTCGACCGCGATGTACACGTTCAACCAGTTCGGATTCGGCAACTACTCCTATGCCTCCGCAGCCAGTTACGTGCTGTTCCTCGGCATCGTTGTCCTGTCGCTCGTGCAGTTCCGATTCCTCCGACAGAAGGACTGACCATGATGAGACGCAAACCGAGATGGTGGCTCTACATCGTGCTCGTCACGGGGTTCGTCGCGATGATTTTCCCGTTTATCTGGATGCTACTCGGCTCGTTCAAGACGAACGCCGAGATCCGCAGCGCCCCACTGAACTTCTTCCCGGAGAACCCGACGCTCGAGAACTACGTGCAGCTCTTCGGGCGGCTCGACTTCACGACCTACTTCACCAACAGCGTTGTCGTCGCGGTCTTCGTGACGCTTGGCAACATCGTGTTCTCGTCAATGCTGGGCTACGCGCTCGCGAAGCTTGAGTTCGCCGGCAAGAAGGTGCTGTTCGGTCTTGTGCTCGGCACGCTCATGGTGCCGGGCGTCGTGACCTTCGTGCCGCTGTTCGTGCTCACCTCGAACCTCGGCCTCGTGAACTCGTACCCCGGCCTCATCCTGCCGTTCCTGATCACGCCGCTCGGCGTGTTCCTGATGCGGCAGTTCATCCTGAGCCTTCCCGACGACATTATCGAGGCCGCCAGGATCGACGGTGCCAGTGAGTGGCGGATCTTCCTCCGGGTGATCATGCCGCTGTGCGGACCGGCCGTCGCAACCCTTGCGATCCTGACCTTCCTGGGCAGCTGGAACAACTTCCTCTGGCCGCTCGTTGTCGCCACGAGCGAGGACAAGTACACGCTTCCGGTCGCCCTCGCGCTCTATTCGGTCGGCCAGAACGCCTCGCAGTACGGCCTGATGATGGCGGGCGCCGTCGTGGTCGTAGTGCCCGTGCTCGCAATCTTCATCGCCCTGCAGCGCTACTTCGTTCAGGGCATCGCCCTGACCGGGATCAAATAGTAAGGAACACAATGACTTTTCCCAACGGATTTCTGTGGGGTGCCGCCACTGCGCCGCACCAGGTCGAGGGCAACAACACTTCCAGCGACTGGTGGCTGCGCGAGCACGGGCAGCTGCCGAGCCCGCATCCGGTCGAGTCGCCGAGTGGCGATGCCGCGGACAGCTACCACCGCTACCCGGAGGACATGCGCCTGCTCGCCGAGGCCGGGCTCACGAGCTACCGGTTCGGCATCGAGTGGGCCAGGATCGAGCCAGAGGAAGGCTTCGTCTCCCGGGCGCAGCTCGACCACTACCGCCGGATGATCGACACGGCGCTCGGCCTCGGACTCACGCCCATGGTCACACTGCACCACTTCACCAACCCCGCGTGGCTCGCGCGGGACGGCGACTGGCGCAACCCCGCGGTCGTCGACCGGTTCGCGCGTTTCGTCGAGTCGGCTCTGCCGATCCTCTCCGACGTCGACCTCGTCTGCACGATCAACGAGCCGAACATGGTCGCCATCATGGCGAACTCGCGCGAGGCGTTCCCGCACGTCGGCCTCCGGGCCGGCGACCCCGTCGTCACCGAGAACCTCATCGCCGGACACACGCGCGCGGTCAACATCCTGCGCGGCGCCGGCAAACGCGCCGGGTGGTCGGTCGCGACGCAGGCCTACCAGCCCGAGCCGGGCGCCGAGCAGGCGGCCGACGACTACGGATACTCGCGCGAAGACGTCTTCATGGACGCAGCGCGCGGTGACGACTGGATCGGCATCCAGGCCTATACGCGCACGAAAATCGGCGCGAACGGGCCGATCGCGATTCCGGCTGCTGCGGAGCGCACCCTCACCGGTTGGGAGTACTACCCCGGAGCGATCGAATTCGGCATCCGCCGCTCCTGGCAGCGCAACGGTGGCGTACCGATCTACGTGACGGAGAACGGCATCGCGACCGCCGACGACGCGCGCCGCATCGACTACACGACGGGAGCGCTCGAGGGGATTCTGAGTGCCATCGCGGACGGCATCGACGTGCGCGGCTACCTGCACTGGAGCGCGCTCGACAATTACGAGTGGGGCAGCTACGCGCCCACCTTCGGGCTCATCGGCTGGGACGCCGAGACGTTCGAGCGCCACCCCAAACCGAGCCTGGCGTGGCTCGGAGAGGTCGCCCGGGCCGGGCGGCTCTCAACCTCAACACCGTTCAGTTAAGCGTTCTCGTGTTGCGTTGTGGTTATGCGCGTACAGGGTGGGTGAGGCCGGTCTCCGACCGTCGGTTGCCGGATGTTTTGTCGGTTAGTTTGTTGACCCGGGTGTTCCCGGCTGATGTCATCGACGAGGTGGTCCAGGCCGCGGGGCGGACTGTGCAGCGAAACCGGTCGTTGTCGGCGCGGGTGATGACGTATTTTTTAATCGGGATGGGCTTGTATGCCGAAGAGTCCTACGAGGACGTGTTTGCTCAGCTCACGGATGGGCTGTCGTGGTCGTCTGGTTGGTCCGAGGCGTATGCGCCGCCGTCGAAGTCCGCCATCTTTCAGGCGCGTCAGCGGCTGGGGTTTGAACCGGTTCGGGACCTGTTTGCCCGTGTCGCACAGCCGCCGGCAGGTCCTGACACGCCGGGGTCATGATTGGCTGGATGGCGTTTGATGTCCATCGACGCGACGATTCTGGATCTGGCGGACAGCGTGGTGAATGCTGAGTTCTTTGGTCGCCCACCCGTCAGTCGCGGGGAGCAATCTGCTTTCCCGCAGGCACGGTTGGTGGCGTTGGCTGAGTGCGGAACGCATGCCAGTCTGGACGCGGTGATGGGCCCGTGCACGGCGTCGGAAGAGCTTGCCAAGTGGTTTGTGTAAGTGTTTCGGAATTGGTTGAGGTGTGGGTTGCTGGGTCTGGGTGGGCCAGGGCGAGCTGGTTGAGGGCGAGCTTCCAATTCGTGGTGATTTTGGCCTTCGACGAGGCGGCCTTCGGCCTTGCGTTTGGTCGTGCGGTTGCCTCCTCGTTCTTTGGCTCGGTCGCGGGCGCGTTTGTCTTCGATGTTGCAGATCGCCAGCCAGAGCATCTTGATCGCGGCCTCATCGTTGGGGAAGTTACCGCGGTTCTTCGTCACCTTCCGCAGCTGGTAGTTCAACGACTCAATGCTGTTAGTCGTGTAAATCACGCGTCTCAAATCGGGTGGAAGCGCGAGGAACGGAGTGAAGCGTTCCCACGCGTCCTCGAACGTTTTCACCGCTGCCGGGTACCGCCTGCCCCGGGGTGATGACGCGGACGATGAAGCAGATCTCGCGCCCTACTTCATGCAATACGCCATGGACGAGATGCGAATCGTCATGACACCGAGGCTGCTCCGCCTACGACGCCTAGTGATCGGAGAGGTCAGCCGCTTCCCCGAACTGGCCCGAGCCCTATTCGAAAACGGTCCCCAACGATCGATCCAGTCATTGGCCATCGTCATCTCCAAGCTCGTACAGCGCGGACTCCTGAGCGCACCGAGCCCAGCAGTAGCAGCCACGACCCTGAATTGGCTGGTACTCGCCGCGCCGGTCAACGAAGCCATGCTCCTGGGCGACGACGCCATCCCGACTACCACCGCCATGAAGGCCCATGCAGCGGAGGCCACGCGTGTATTTCTCACCGCCTACGACAGCGATACCGCCGCTTAGCTTTGCGACTCACACACTTGTTCGGGGGTCTGTCGGACTGGTCTCCCGGCTGCTAGACAAAACCCGTATGGATGGTCGCCTGGGCGAATTGACGTGGGGCCACATGGGGCATGGTCCTAGAGACTGGAACCCGCCGGGATATTGGGACGCACCGAGGGCCGCCACATCGTCGATGAGCAGCTCGTCGAGGATGTCAGCGCGGGTGTGGGTGGCGCCCTTCCGTGGGTTCGCGCCGATGCTCCCGATCATGGCTTTGATGACATCGCCGCCCTCTTCATTGGCCTTCGCGATCCGACCCCAGCGTCCGGCGGTATAGGCCGCGCGGACACCTGCAAATACCTGTCCCGCGGGCGGAAGGGCGAACGAACCGATGCTCGTGATCGTTCCCGCGACACCATCGGCGAGAGCCCACCTGTCGTCTGAGCTGACGTCGCCGTCCAACATCCCGTTGACGCCGGTAGCCATGTTGAGAACGCCCACACCGACCCCGAGAACCGAGAACACCGAAGCCCTTGCCGATCCGCGCTGTCTCCCGGCGAGATGCTGAACAGATACTGCAGCTCGTGCACCCAGAAACCGATGTCATCCACATTCGGGGACGCCGGCGTCGCGGGTAACGAAGACGTGGGGGTCATCGTTTCGGTATCGGTCATGTTCATCCTCTCCCGTGGAAAGTCGTACGGTCACGCATTCATTGCGATGTGGACATATGGCGGACGCCGCGAAGTATCGACGAGATGACGTCCCTCGTCGCTGGCGGGTACCAGTCCCCGGCGATGATCGACAGCAGACCCGTCTCTCCACGGTACGTGCCGTTGTTACGCAGCAGGTCGATGACCGCCCCGATTCGGGGATCCGACACCGTTGCTGGCAGGGTCCGCGCCCGCGCCAGAACGGACTTGCGCTCGAGGAACACAGACTCGTCAGCGATCTCGAGTCGATCACGTCCCATCGGATAGCCGCCGGTTTCGCGTACGACCCCGCGCTCGACGAGTGCCACATAGAGGTGGGGCACCACGGCGACAGTCACCGGCTGAAGCACCTTGTAGGCGAATGGGGGTCGTCGCCGAGCAGATACCGCTGCAAGGGCGTCATCCAACATGGCGGACCCGGTCGGCGAGTCGTCGACGACCACGAGGCGGGCGTTGTCAGCGGGCTCGGTTAGAAATCCGGCCTTCGGGTCTGTCAGGATGCGTCCTTCGAGCGCGAGTTCGATTAAAGCGCCGGCGCCCGGCATGATCTGGTCGGGTTCGAGCTGTCCCGGCCTCTGCTGGAGCATCAGCTGGACGTCTTCGGCGATGCTCGGCACCGACGTGGTGGCGTCTGTCATGGTCCTATTCTTTCAGGCCGACGGGGCAAGGTCACCATGGCCACGCATCCTCGACGAGGTTGCCTACTGTTTCGGCGCCATCAGAGACGGCATTTCCGACGTCCGATGCGACATCGGAAACGACCCCCGGCGTCGCCTGTCCGAAGTCGCCGATCTTGTCGATCTCCCGATTTGCCGAATCGGGGAGTAGTCCCCAGCGGGAATGTCGCTGCTCAAGGTCGATGAGCTGCTGACTCTTTCTCCAGCGGACGGCCGAGGCTCGTGGTTTGGCCCGGCGCCGGTAGATCGTGGGGCACGTGTCTCCGAACTCCTGGAGGGAGTTCGATAGATCGATGAGGTTCTCCAGCGACCGGTTGAGCCGGTCGAGTTTTTGTCACGACGAGCGGATCGCCGGTCCGGTTCGCTGAGCGAGCGCCTTGTGGCCTTGCCCGCGGTTAGTGGACACGGGGTTACGCGGCTTTAGCGAGCCCGCGTTCTGGTTTGATTATTGCAGTTCGAAGTCGACGGGGCTGATCTGGCCGAGGGAGGTATGCCGGCGGCGCCGGTTGTAGCGGGCTTCGACCCAGGCGCCGACTTCCCGGGATGCCTTGTTGTTGCTGGGCTAGACGCGTCGGTGGTAGAACTCGGTCTGGAGCGTGGCGAAGAAACTTTCCGCCATCGCGTTGTCCCAGCAGACCCCGGTGTAGCCCATCGACCGGGTGATGCGGTGCGCTTTAGCGAACGCGGTGATCTGCGCTGACGCGTATTTGGTGCCGCAATCGGAAAGAAAGATCACCTGCTCGGGCCGCTCACCGCAGAGCGCCATGGCCATGACCAGGGCGTCCTGGATGAGGTCGGTTCGCATGTGGTCGGCGATGGCCCAGCCGATCACGCGGCGCGAGTGCGCGTCGATCACGGTGGCTAAATACAGCCACCTTTCCCAGGTCCTCAGGTGGGTGATATCGCCCACCAGACCTGGTTCAGAGCCCCGGTATCCCACTGCCGTTTGACGGCGACGTCCGGATAGGCGTCCCCGGTTTGGCTGACCGTGGTGGTGCGCCAGCGTTTGGGGCTGATGCTCACCAACCCAGGCGGCGCATGGTGCTGGCCACGGTCGCGCGCTGAGTTGCCCCTAACGTGGCGACAGCTTGCGAAGGGCACCAGCCTTATGCGCGGCTTCGGCATCCGTTTTCTCAGATTTCACGATAAATGCAGGGTCATCTTTCGAGGCGTGGAACGTTTTGCCCGCGAAGTCAAAATCGCTCGTCTTCTTCTCGATTACCTCCCCCTGAGTTCGCCCCTGAGACGTCGCCCAACTGACCCGGTCGCCTGTGCTGAAGTCTGTCATCCTTGAAGCATACGGACGGAGACGGACCTGGGCTAGAGGGGTGGGCTGAGTGTCACGTTCTTGTCTGTTCTAAGGAATGATCGTTCCCGCGTAATTCGTTTTCCACGCTTGATTTGCCACGCGCTCGTGACGGCCCTCGGTTACGTCCCCGTGAGTGGTGTGGTTTCCCGCTCTTGAGCGTTGCTTCGTCAACGTAAAGAGCCACCGTGGGATGGTCAGTGAGTACCGACTAAAGCAACTCACAAAGGACACCACACGATGGCTCTAGACCAGTCTGCCCTGCTCGACCTGCTGGGAGAACTCAAACTCACCGATGTCACCGACCGCATCCGCGTCGCGACCGAAACCTTGTATCAAGAATTGATCGATGCGGAGGCGACCGCGTTCATCGGTGCAGCCCCGTTCGAGCGTTCTGGCGACCGCACCACTTACCGCAACGGCACCCGAGCGCGCACCCTGACGACCACAGCCGGGGGCCTCGATCTGAAGATCCCGAAGCTGCGCGCCGGGTCGTTCTTCCCCGCGCTCCTGGAGCGTCGCCGTCGGGTCGACCAGGCGTTGTTCGCTGTCGTGATGGAGGCTTATGTCCACGGCGTCTCGACCCGCAAAGTCGACGACCTGGTCAAGGCCCTCGGAACGGACATGGGGATCTCGAAGTCGGAGGTGTCCCGGATCTGCGCGGGCCTGGACGCCGAGGTGGCCGAGTTTCGCGACCGCACCCTCGCCGCCCAAGACTTCCCCTACGTGTTCCTCGACGCGACCTACTGCAAGGCCCGCGTCGGGCACCGGATCGTGTCCCAGGCCATCGTCGTCGCGGTCGGCGTGGCTGCCGACGGGCGCCGGGAAGTCCTCGGTTTCGACGTTGGTGACAGCGAGAACGAGGGCTTTTGGACCAGCTTCCTTCGGTCGTTGAAGACCCGCGGCCTCGACGGGGTCAAGCTGGTCATGTCTGACGCTCACACCGGCCTGAAGAAGGCCATCGGGACCGTGTTCCAGGGCGCCGGCTGGCAGCGCTGCCGGGTGCACTTTATGCGCAACGTCCTCGCCGTGATCCCGAAAGGATCCCAGGACATGGTCGCCTCGATCATCCGCACCATCTTCGCCCAACCGGACCGCGAACACATCGAGAAGCAGTTCCGAGAAGTCACGACCATGCTCGGCCGATCGCACCCCAAGGTCGCTGCCATGCTCGTCGACGCACAACCCGACCTCCTCGCGTTCGCCGCGTTCCCACGGCGACACTGGCGCCAGATCTGGTCCACGAACCCGCTGGAACGGGTCAACAAGGAGATCAAACGCCGCACCGACGTCGTCGGAGTGTTCCCCAACTCCGCGGCCCTGCTGCGCCTGGCCGGGTCGGTCCTGATCGAGCAGCACGACAAGTGCGAAGCCGGCGAACGCCGCTACTTCTCCGAAGCATCCATGCTCGAGCTGGCCACCATGAACAACCCCATCGAGGTCATCGACGAGGCGGTGATACTCCCCGAACTCGCCGCCGCCTAAGCTAGAACAGCTGACCCGCACGGTGTCGAGAAACTCCACCACTCAGCGGGACGTGACCCCCGGCGAATTCGATCTAGCGTGCTTCGCCAGTCCTCAAAGCCTGATGAAGACTTCCTTATCTCGACCGCCCGAGCTATTGGTACATCGAATGACGGAACGACCACTCTGGCCACTTCTTCCAAAAAGCCTCCCGGGTGGGTGAACCGCGCAGCCGAGCCCACCTTTGTGCGCAGGAGTTCGAGGTCTCGCTCGGTTGAGGGCACGTATTGTGCTCCTGAGGCGTCTGCGATGGCGAGGGTCTTGGCCAGGTAGTAGAAAATATGCTGGGTTTCCCACGGCTCGTCGCTGGGAATTGCGCCGCCGGAGAAGCTCAATGACAATCCACGTAGGTTGTCCCAGACGGCGAATGCGTCATCTGCTGTAGAGGGCTGGCGCGCCAGTGACTGCATTGCCTGCGAGCGAACGTCGTGCCGTACCGAAGTCGCCAAAGCGTCTCTGCGATCGGAGAGAATCGGCCACTGGCTTCGGAGAACCACGACGCCGCTCTTAATTAGCGATTCCAGCGAGTAGAGATTTTCGACTATTGCAGCGAAGCGAGCGACCGCCCTGTCCGGGTCGTCCCTAAACGCCATAAATGTACCATGTGTGCTCCATATTGCCGGACCGGATGTGACGGTGTTGAATTTTGCATCCTCTGGCCTACGCACTCGAATCGGGTGAGTCGTCGGCAGACGCGACCGATCGTCAAAGTAGTCAGCGAGCGGGTCAAGGACTAGGAGGTTGGAATAATAAAGCAGGGATCTACTTAGGTCGCCCCGGAGAAAGGGCTCGCTCCAGTAGGTGCCGAGCCAACCACCAACGAGGTAGGTGCCCCCAGGAATTTCGTCCTTGCTCTGTGCCTCAGACAACTCTCCCAAGAGACCGGCCAAGTCATCGAGTTCTGGAATCGTGAGCTTGCGAAGCTGCATTGGCGTGGGACGCGAGCCAAGAGCAGTCTCCAGGACGTCCAACGCAGTGGGAAGATCCCCAGGTCCTGCTATCGCCATGCGCGGCCTCTTTCTCGAATGGTTTTATCATCGCAGTCGTCAATTCACTCCAATCGCCTGTGCCCAGCACATGATTAGCGATTCAATGCTCCGCTTTCGGTGAAGTAGGCCGCCTTGTCATCATCAAGGTCGATCACCCCCGCCCGTTCTCCGTCGCGGATGACGGTTACGAGCATGTCCAGGACAATCACCGCGGCTCCGCACCATTCGTACATCGGCACGGTGTTGCTTCGGTGCGGGAACCGTTTCGATGCGTGCCATTTGCCGAAGTCGTTGTGGAGATGTCGACCGTAGAGCTCGATGAGCACACGTTCCCAGACCGGCGTCGCGTTTCCGTCGAAGCTTTGAGCCAGACGGGACGGGACGCTGTCCGCTCGCGCATACTTTTCCACCTCGCTGAGATGGGTCGATATGCGTCCATCCTCGCGCCTCATTTGGCGTCGAGCGGCATCGATCACCCGATGAACCTCAGTTTGCTCGCCTGTGGTAAAGAACTTGCGTAAGAGCGCCGCGTGTAGGTTCACAATCCAGTAGATACCGTCGCTGATGTGATCCTCATTTCGGAGGGGTAACTCCGGTAGTGGAAACGTTGCTTGGAGGCTCGCGTAGTCGCTGATTGCCTCCAGGAACATCTCGATGCGCACGCGGTCGTTAGGTGGATCTTTGAATTTGGCGTAGTGGTGGCGCGGATGTTTCGGTTGATTGCCTGCCATGAGACGACGGTAGATCCCAGCACCGACAGGCGTGCTGTTCTTGAATGGCAGACGAACTGCGTCTGAAAGCCGAACGGCTACCGGACGATCCCGCGTAGTCAGGGGCGCAGTCGCAGTTCCAGCTAATCAGACCGCACGGACGTATGTGGACAATACTTGCGAGGCGGAATATGGGCCGTCACCGTCCCTGTCGAGCTGCGGCGTGTCGAACTCGATCCAATAGACGAACTTGCTTTCCCGAGCCGCTGCCGGTGTGAGACCGTGCGCTCGTTCAGACGACTGGACGGTCCCGGAGCAGGGCTCGCTGAATGGGCCCCCGAAGATCGGATCACTCAGTATCCGCACTCGCGTGCCTGGCCGTAGAGCACGCGCAAATGTTTGACGAATCCCCATGACAGGGATTTTAGCGTCGCTCCTCAAACTCGGATTCCCCGTCCGCAAGGCGAACCTCAATCGATTCCGCCGGTCGTCAGCGGAAACGCTCTTCGTCGAACTGCTGAGTGCCGCCCTCCATAGTCCATGACGCGGCAAACGGCATCAGGGTCTCAATGGTGGCGACACGAACACCCTCGGCGGTCGGAAGAAGCACCCTGATGCCGGGGTAGTAATCGAAAAGGACCTGCCGGTCACGACCGCACGGTCCGACAACACCGCGCCCGTGATTGCCAACAGCGACGATTGTCGTGATTTCTCGCCCGCCCTGTGCACGCGCCGCGCCAAGTGCAACCAGCTCGGCGCACGGACCGCCGGTGAAGTGGAACAGATTCACCCCAGCGAACATGCGGCCGTCGGCGTCTCGAACTGCCGCGCCCATGGTGTGTGCACCATCTTCATCGGGCCCGGCGTCCGTGTTCGCGTCGATGACCTCTCTTGCGAGTTCAACGAGCTCAAGGTCTTCGGCCGTCGGCACTGCGAGTTCAGCGGTTGGGAGCATGAGCGTAATCCTACGGATCGAACCGAACGCAAGTCTTGGCTGGCATGTCCGTAAGCGGAACCTTCATGGGGCACAGAATTCGCCGCCAGTGCTTCGAGCCGGCGTTGAGCAGCTGGGTGGCGTTTGGGAACGTCTTACGGGCACTCGCCATCGCGGTGCTGGGGTTCTCTTTTCATCTACGCCGATTGCAATTGATCCCATGACGGGCGCGGCTTTGGAGTTTCTGAGCCTCGGCACGGTTGCGGATATCAGGCGGATGAGGGCGACGTGGAGTCAGCGACATCGTTGGTGCTTTGCAGTCGCAACTTGGTCAGGCACTGCTCGGAGTGATCGTCACGAAGAACGCGCGGGGTCTCATACGGTGGGCCAACGGAACGGTTCATCCGCCGTAGACGAGCGAGTAGCTGCTGTGCGATACGTTCCAAGTTGTTGAGTTACCGCTCGCGGTGGAACCGGGCAAAGTAGCTCGTGCGTGGCTCATAGGGATGAATCCCCAGTTGGATGACGAGTCCCTGGCCGAGGTGCTGTCCACCGGTCGAGCGCGCGGCGTCATGGCGGCAGCACGGGCTTTCAATAATGATGGCTAGCCCCGCGCTCGCGCTCATTGAACCACCGCTGAATATTGCCTTCTCAGGGAGCCAGGGGTGGTGCGGGTGAAGGTTGCTGTACCGAAACATGAAT
Source organism: Cryobacterium sp. M96 (assembly GCF_002929845.1). GTDB lineage: Bacteria > Actinomycetota > Actinomycetes > Actinomycetales > Microbacteriaceae > Cryobacterium > Cryobacterium sandaracinum. The sequence goes on along the minus strand of NZ_PJJS01000052.1, from coordinate 27,617 downwards.
CGTGTCGCTCAGGTCATCGTTCCCTACCTGCGGGGCGAGAACATGGCATTCGCCTACTTGACCCTCGAAACGGTCGGCTTCACTTCACCGACGGCGGTGTCGGAGCACTGTGGATGAGTCTCGTCTGGACGTTGATCTGGGCTGCTCGCGGGCGCAGACTACAAGTCGGAGCGGAAGAGGGTGTTGTGATGGTGGACAGGATCGGCGACATCTGGGGCACCAGGACGCCTTTTGGCCGCGGCGAGAAGTGGCCGGTGCGTGTTGATCAGAAGTTGGCTGATGGCCTCGGTGAGGACGACGTTGATCGTTGGGTGCAGTCGGCTTGCACGCTATGCAGCAATGGCTGCGCGTGCGACATCGCGGTGAAAGACGGGCGGATGGTCGGAGTGCGGGGTCGAGCCATCGACACCGTCAATCATGGGCGACTCGGGCCGAAGGGCCTCTTCGGCAGTTGGCAGGGTATGTCGAACGGCGACCGGCTGACTCGTCCGCTCATCCGGATCGGTGGCGAGTTGGTCGAGACCGACTGGGACACGGCGATGTCCCGGATCGTCGAGCGAAGCAGGCAGCTCTTGGCGGACAAGGGTCCACTGAGCCACGCGTTCTATACCAGCGGCCAATTGTTTCTCGAGGAGTACTACGCGCTGGCAATTCTCGGCAAGGCTGGTATCGGTACCCCGCACATGGATGGCAACACCCGATTATGCACGGCGACCGCGGCGGCGGCGATGAAGGAGAGCTTTGGTGCGGATGGCCAGCCTAATAGCTGCGCCGACATCGACGAATGTGATGCGATGTTCCTATTCGGGCACAACATGGCCGAGACGCAGACGGTGCTGTGGGCGAGGGTGCTCGATCGGATCGCCGGGCCCGACCGGCCACGTATTGTCTGTATCGACCCGCGTGAGACTGAGGTGGCGCGGGTCGCGGACGTGCACCTTGCGGTGCGTCCAGGGACGAACCAGGCACTGATGAATGGTCTGATCCGGGAACTGTTCATGAACGGATGGATTGATGAGGCCTACATCGCGGCCCACACCATCGGAGTCGACAGATTGCGGGCCGTCGTGGAACCATGGACGCCAGACGCAGTAGCTGAAACCTGCGGTGTCTCGGTCGACGATGTGCGAGAAGCTGCACAAATTTTCGGCACGAGCGCCCGAGTGCTCTCCACCGTTTTGCAGGGCTTCTACCAGTCGGCGCAGGCAACCGCGGCATCGTGTCAAGTGAACAATATGCACTTGCTGCGAGGAAAACTCGGCGCGCCAGGAAGCGGGGTGCTGCAGATGAACGGCCAGCCCACCGCGCAGAACAACCGGGAGTGCGGAGCGGACGGAGACCTTCCCGGATTCCGCAACTGGGAGAATTCGGAGCACGTCCGCGAGCTCGCGACCCTATGGGACGTTGATATTTCGCTCATTGCGCACCAAGCTCCCCCAACCCATGCGATGCAAATCTTTCAGTATGTCGAGCAAGGCAACATCGAGTTTCTCTGGATCTCGGCGACGAACCCGGCGATTTCGATGCCGGAATTGGAACGTATCCGCGCCATCCTCGGCCAAGAGAACGTCTTCCTCGTCGTGCAGGACCTCTATCTCACCGAAACGGCGCTGTTTGCCGATGTCGTGCTGCCGGCCGCGGGCTGGGGCGAGAAAACAGGAACTTTCACCAACGCGGATCGTACGGTGCATCTCTCCGACAAGGCCGTCGAGCCGCCTGGTGAGGCAAGGAGCGATCTGGATATTTTTCTTGACTATTCGGCGCGGATGAATTTTCGCACGAATTCGGGCGCGCCACTTCTCGACTGGGCCGGACCGGAGGACGGATTCCGCGCGTGGCAGGACTGCAGCCGAGGCCGCCCGTGTGACTACACCGGCATCACCTACACGCGACTTCGAGGAGGAAGCGGCATTCCGTGGCCGTGTAACGACGAGCATCCGGAGGGAACAGTTCGACTCTACGGTGACGGCGTCTTCGCCACCGAGCCAGACGACTGCGAAACGTTCGGCCATGACCTGCTCACCGGTGCCTCGGCCGGTGAGCAGGCGTTCCGTGCGCTGGAGACTCACGGGCGCGCCGTTTTCAAGGCTGCACCCTATGCGCCACCATCCGAAGAGCCGGATGCCGACTTTCCGTTGCGGTACACGACCGGCCGCACCGCGTACCAGTTCCACACGCGCACTCGCACCGGTCGTGCCCGGCAGCTCAACGACGCGGCACCGTCGGCGTGGTTAGAGATCTCGGTGTTGGATGCTGGCCGGCTCGATATCGTGGAGGGTGACACTGTACGAGTCACCTCCCGTCGCGGTGCACTTGTCGTTCCCGCCCGCGTCAGCAATGTGCGCGAGGGTACGGTATTCGCACCGTTTCATTACGGCTATTGGGATTCGGGACGACCCGGTCCGGACGGTCACCCCACCGCAGCCAACGAACTGACGATGACAGAGTGGGATCCGGTATCCAAGCAGCCCCTGTTCAAAAATGCGGCTGTGCGGGTGGAGAAAGTAGCGGACGGTACCGGCCCGTCACCGGCTCCAACGACCGCAGCATCCCGCCCTGCGGATTCCGGCGGCGTGCCGGTCACGGTTGGCGGCCCGGACGCCGAGGCGCACGAATCAACATCTCCGATCAAGTTGCCCGCTGTCGCGCCCGAGCAGGGAAACTGATGCTGTTCCCTGCATGCATCATCCCCAGCCGTCGCCGGTTCCACCTTTCTGAAGCCAACTCAGCCGTAGGTGGCTCCGCCCGGGCGCTCAGCCGCAGCTCAGCCGGTGCTATCGAGAATCAGGCGCGCCGCTTCCGTTGGTTGGTCCCAGTGCGGGAAGTGACCGCAGTTTTCGAACCAGTGCAGCGTTGCATCCGGGAACAGCTCCGTGGCCCGCGCCGCCTCACTGGGAACGGTGACCTTGTCCTTCCGCCCCCATCCAATGACCACTTTGCCCTTGAGTGAACCGGCCGGTGCGCCTTCCTGGCGGGGTCCGTGAATCAGCGCGTTGAGGGCCGGGTCCAGGCTGGTCGATGTCTTGAACCCGCGAAGCTCGTGCAGGACCAGATCCTGTGGCAGCTTCCAGGGGTGGGCGGAGAACTGTGCAAACAGGGCCGTGCGACCCACAGGGTTGCCCGTGAGGAAGGGAAGCGCCGGTTGGATGCGGCGCACCAGTGCGACGGATGCCTTGATGCTTGTACCAAAGATCGCTGCCTGGCGGTCATTCCAGAATCCACCAGGGTCCAGTGCGACCGTGGTGCCAGCGTGCCCGCGGCGTGCCATTTCCATTACCATCCGGGCGCCCATGGAGCTGCCTACCAGATCAAGGTCACCCAGTTCCGCGTCGCGGATAAAGGCTTCGACGGAATCGGTCAGCGTGGCAATGGTGGTTTCGCCGGTCAGCGGCGCGGATTCGCCGCAGCCGGGGAGGTCGACGGCGATGACATCACGTTCAGCGGCCAGCGCCGGGATTACCGGGTTCCAGTTGCCAATACTGGAACCGACCCCATGGATCAGCAGGAGTGGCTTACCGGAGCCTTGCCGAGTTGAGTGCAACATGACTTCACTGTAGGGGCAGTGCAACATATCTGGCCAGAGGTTATCTGGCCAGAGGCCCGACGGCACAGCGATACGCCGTTAGGCAGCGCATCCAACGCTCAATCGCAGCTTGGGTAGGCAGTCCCATCGATCCGCAAGAGGGACGCCCTGCGGATACTCCCCCGCGACGACTGGGTTGCGCATCGCGCTTGGGCGGGACGTGCCCGTATGACTCGCCCGTTGAGGATTCGCCCTCAGGTACCTTTAGCGCGACAACCGTTCAACGCTCCAGCTGTGTTACTGCACCGTTTCGTCGTGCATCCATTCGCGCACGATAGGTGCCGGGTCCGTGGGGGCAACACTGTACGAGGGCTTCCAGTCAGCCGTGTTGGCGCCGGTGGCGTCGAAGAGGCTCAGTAGCTCGTCTGTCGTATTGGGGACCACGTATCTGCCGCACATGCAGTTGAAACTAGCTCTCCCCCGGCCTGATCAGCAATGAAATCGTCCCGACACCTTCTGAGCAACATCACTGAAGGGGACGTCAAGCCAGCCGAACGATACGGCACTCCGGGCAGCACCAGTACGGGCCTTCATCTGCGCCCTCAATCACCATGGGCACCAGGCACCGTTCACAGTTCGGCACACCCAGCTCGTCGTCCATGACGGACACACTGCGCTCGCACCCCGACTTGACCCTCAGGCCCGTCACCGGGACGCAATCCCCGGCGACAGCGGATTCCACGCGGCACGTGACGAGGACCCTTTCGCATGCTCGAACGCACGATCGGAGTCGCAACAATCGGCCCGCCAGCGCAAGGTCAGCACCCTCAACATCTCCGTCCTCGGCTCCTTCCTCGAATGGCGTGCCATCGTCTTCAGCTCTAAATGCCGACCCATCATGGTCAATACCTTCCCCTGGTTCCGCGACAAAACCCTCACCACCACGATCAACCGCGTCCCGACCAGGACACCGAATCTCGCACCGACGCCTATCGCCGTGCCGGACGACACCGCTGCAGCGGAGGTTGCGGCCCATGGCTGGGTATGACGACGACAACTCGTCAGACCTGAAGAGGCCGCGGTCCACGTAAGCCAAATGTTCCTCGACTGGCTCACCCGTCACCTCGCCACCGTCGAGGTCGTCGGCACCAAACCGACTCCGTGGTGCACCCAGTGGTGGCTGCACCCGGAGGTCATTGCCCGGTTTAAGGCCCTCTGGCAGGCCAGCATGCAAGCTGACGCCAGCGTCATGGACGGCGACGCCGGCGCCGTGTCGTCGTGGTGGATCAACCACTGGGACCGCCATACCGCCGTCATCTTCGACACAGGTAACGGGCCCTTCCGCAACTGCGATCCCGACCAAGGACACCTCCATCGCCGCAAGGACACAACCGCCCCGATCGTGCGGACGTCGATGCCGCCTGACGACGTGGAGCTGTACAGGAATTGTCCGGGACGGACGGCGAGCCAAGCCTCTTCCCGCACCGTCAACAGTCAGTCGATGACTCGTAGGACTAGCTCCGCTACCCAGGGATGGCGGACCTCAATAGTGGGCATGGGCCCCGGCCGCGGACACCCTCTATTATGGGCAACGCACGTGCACGTCTGTTTGGACGGTGCCCAAGGACCCCAATGCGCCTGCACGGTCACGAGCCGCGCCGACATTTCTCTCCCTACCGACGCACATTCTCCACGGCGTGTAACAGGCCCAGCTCGTCCCTGACTGGGTTGCCTTCCCAGTCACCTTCGACCGTGCACGCGAAAGCTCCGACGGTCGCGGCTGTCAGCAGCCGTTCCTCCGGGGTCACCCCGCGCAGTAGGTCAGAAAGATAGCCTGCGACAAAGGCGTCACCCGCGCCCACAGTGTCAACCGCGCGCACCGGGATGGCCGGCTGTTCGAAGTACTCCCCATGGATAAGGGCGACGGATCCGCGTGCTCCGAGCTTGATTACGGCATGTCGCGGTCCGAGTTCAGCGAGAGCTGATGCCTGGTCGCGTGGAGTTCCCGGGCCTACGACAAGCGCGGCTTCATCATCGCCGGCGAATACCAGGTCCGCCTGCTCGGTGAGGCGGCGGAAGGCCGCTGCCGCTGCCGGAGGTGCCCACAGAGCCGAACGGTAGTTGTAATCGAATGAGACCAGGGTGCCGGCCTCCTTCGCGCATGAGACGGCGAAATCAACTGCGTCAGCCGCTGATGCGGAGAGCCCGGCGGTGATGCCGGTGACGTGCAGAATTTTTGCCGATGAGATCGCCACCGTATCGACGTCCGAGGGGGAGAGCCGTGAACCTGCGCTGCCCGAGCGGTAGTACACGACCTTGATCGAATCTGCGGTTCGTCGTTCCTTGATCATGAGACCCGTTGGGGCAATCGGGTCGATGATGCCGTGCACGACGACCCCCTCGGCGCGTAATTCCCGGAGTACTCGCTCTCCTAGGCTGTCAGCGCCGACACGACCGATCCAAGTCACAGATGTGCCGAGACGGCGCAAAGCAATAGCGCAATTGCTCTCTGCGCCACCAACGGACAAGCCAAGGGCCGATTGATGCGCGAGAGAACCCGTGGCGTTCGCCTTGATGAGCGCCATGGTTTCGCCGAGGGTGACAACGTCAATGTCTCGCGTCATGCTCGCACCGACGAGCGTGCAGCGACGGCCTCGAGGACGCTTGCGGTCAATGTCCTGGCTCGCTCCTCGAGTGCGCCGAGGTCGCCACCCGAGAACGCATCCCCTAGAAGAGGGCTGCCTAGACTCACGGCACAGGCCCCGGCCGTGATCCACGCAGGCGCCTCCTCTAGGGTTACACCGCCGGAAGGGACGATCTCCATCCGCGGGAAGGGTCCCCAAATCAGGCTGAGATATCCAATCCCCACTCTTGAAGCTGGGAACACTTTCACTGCCGTGGCGCCTGCCTGCCAGCCCGAAAACAACTCTGACGGAGTCATTCCACCGGGAAATACAGGAACAGCTCGGTCGACGCAAGTGCGCACGACGTCAGGATTCGTCGTAGGAGTCACAATGAATTGCGCGCCTAGATCTAGACACTCCACCGCCTGGGCGACGTCCACGATCGTGCCAACACCGATTTCAACGTCTCCGCCGAAGCGGGCGAGCAGTGCAGGAAGTTCTTCGACCACACCCTCGGTACTGAGCGTCAGCTCAATCGACCGCACACCGCCTGTGGCGAGTGCTTCGATCACGGGCGCGTACTCACGTGCATGACTTGCCCTGAGCACGGCCAGAACCGGTGTCGCGGCGAGCAGGGTGGAAACGGCGGGCCTCTGAATATTCACTACCGTGCCATCCATCCGCCGTCGACCGGAATGACCACACCGTGGACGTAATCCGATGCGCGTGAGGCGAGGAAAATCGCCGCACCGGCGATATCGTCGGCAGCTCCCCACCGACCGGCCGGAATTCGCGCTGAGATCTGCTCGCTACGTTCTTCATCTGCCAGGAGGGCGGAATTCATTTCTGTGGCGAAGTAGCCCGGAGCGATCGCATTGACGTTGACTCCGCGAGCCGCCCATTCGTTGCACAGTGCCTTGGTCAATTGGGCGACGGCTCCTTTGGACGCCGCATATGCGGGAACACGCAGTCCGCCTTGAAAAGAGAGGAGCGAAGCTAAGTTGATGACTTTTCCTTCGCCCCGCTCCAGCATGGCGGCGCCGAATCCTGTGCACAGTTGAAAGACTGCGCGGAGGTTGACGTTCATCACTGCGTCGAAGTCGTCGAGGGGGAACACCACTGCGTCGTGCCGCACCTGAGTGCCGGCGTTATTGACCAGAATGTCGACGTGGTTTGAGGCGAGGACGACGCGGATCGCTTCGGCGATTGACTCGCTCTCCGACAGGTCCACGCTGATTCGCGTGACACGGCGCCCCGTCGCGGCAGCCAGGCTCAGCAGAGACTCTGGAATGTCGCCACGCTGCAGGGCGATGACATCAGAACCGGCACCAACAAGGCCTGATGCAATTGCCAATCCGATGCCCCGAGAGGCTCCGGTCACCACGGCGGTCTTACCGGTCAGGTCGAATGCGCTCATGATGCCACCGCCTCTTGTGAACTGACGTATACCTTTAGGCAGCCCGATGCCGCCATGGCCCGCTCGAAGGCCTCCGCGACGTGATCGAGTGGAAACACCTCGACAGGGATGCGTTCCAGTCCAAGCACCCCCGATTCGATCAGCGCAACGGCTTCTTCGAAGTCAGCGCGGGTGTAGACACGCACACCAACGACGGTGTTCTCGGCAAATGTCAGTGCCTGGAGATCGACCTCAGCGGGCTTCTTGTAGACCCCGACCAGGACGATCGTTCCTAGCACACGCACGCTCTTGCCCAAGTTAGCGGCCACCGAGGGGTGGGCTGCGGAGTCAAAAACGATGTCGGCGCCCGCGCCTTCCGTTGACTGAAGGATGCACTCTACGGGGTCAGCGTTGCCCGGCACTGTCTCGAAGCCCAGGTCTGCAGCGACGAGCCGTCGCTCCTCGCTCGGTTCCGAGATCAGGATCTGCCCGGCTCCCGCGTTGCGTGCCACCAGGGCCGTCAGGATACCGATCGGCCCCGCACCGAATACCATCACTGTTTCACCGCCCGCGAGCCCGGATCGGTGCACCGCGTGCACCGCCACTGCAAGTGGTTCCGCCAACGCCGCCTCACGCAAGGGAACACGCGCGTCAATCGGAATCAGTGACCCCACGGGAAGGGCGACATATTCCGCGAGTGAACCTGGCGAGTCGATTCCATGCAGCCTCAGTTTCGTGCAGACGTGTGAGTTCCCGGCTTTACATGGGCCACAGGACCCACAGGTGACCAGCGGTTCCACGGCGACGCGAGTGCCGACAGCCGGGCTACCCTCGCTTGCTGTTTCCACTATTCCGGTGATCTCATGCCCGAGAATCGCGGGCGCGGCGGCCCGCGGATGGGTTCCATGAAGGATACTGAAGTCCGTGCCGCACAGCCCGGTGAGTTCGATTCTCACCAGGGCGTGGCCCTTGGGCACGGTCGGCATCGGGACTGTGCGCACGTGGAGGGAGTCGGGGCCGATCCACACGGCAGCTCTCATTTCATTCTTTGCGGCTGATGATGATGAGTTGGTCATACCAGGACTTCCCTGTTGAGGATGTTGCGGGGGGTGCGACCGGCGCACACCTCAATGACGTTTTCGATGGTGCGAGTCTTCAACTCGCTATATGACTCCTCGCTGTACCACGCGACGTGGGGGGTGAGCACGGCGTTTTCCGCGTGCAGCAAGGGGCTGTTCACCGGCACGGGTTCTTCCTCGAAAACATCCAGCCCCGCGCCCTTCAGCCGACCGCTCGCCAGTGCATCCACGAGTGCATCCGTGTCGACGACGCCGCCCCGGCAGGTATTGATGAGAATCGCTCCGGGCAAGAACTTCCCGAGCGCCTGAGAATCTATGAGGTGCCGGGTGGCGTCGTTTAGTGGCACGTGTACGGACACGACGTTGGCGGTGGCGTACAGCTCGTCCAAGCCAACGAGTGGGATGCCCTCACTGCTGACTCCATCAACGGGAAGTGCGGGATCATGCGCAATAACGGTGTAGCCCAGTCCACGGGCCTTGCGGGCGGTGGCGGATCCGATGAGACCGAGGCCAACGACTCCGAAAACCCTGGTGCTGATGCGGTGAAGCGGTCGAAGGTCATCGATCCGGCTATTGCCGTGACGCACCTGCCTGTCGAAACGTACGATGCCACGTTCCAGGCTGACCGCCAGAGCGATCGCGTGATCGCTGACATCCTCGGTTCCATAGTCCGGAACGTTGCACACCGCCACACCGTGCCTTGTGGCTGCCGGCACGTCCACGGTGTCGTATCCGACCCCGTATCGGCCAATGGCTTTCAGCTGGGGCAGTGCCGCAAGCACGGTTTCCGTGATGGGTGCATATTGAACAACCAGGCCGTCCGCGTCCCTGCCGGCGGCAATCACATCGTCCTCGGTGCGGCATTGGGCGAGAACCAGTTCGACGCCGTGCGCCCGAGCCACAGCGGTTTCTTCGGCTGTCTGCGGATGGTCGCAGTCTGTGATGACTATCTTCATGCTGTCCAATCTGAGCGAAATGATTTGACAAAAAAGCTTCTCGCCGTAATGTATACCAAAAGAAAACCGGTTTTCTAGTGCTAGCTTTCTTTGGAAGGCTCACAGAGCCGGTTCAAACCCCAGCCACTTCAAAGGAGAAGACATTGACGAAACTCGACGGCAAGGTTGCATTGATCACCGGGGCTGCATCAGGTATGGGAAAGGCCATGGCCCTCGGCTACGCAGCCGAAGGCGCCCACGTCGTGATCGCTGATCTCAACATGGAAGGCGCACAGGCAGTCGTCGCCGAGATCACGGCTGCAGGCGGGTCAGCATCTGCCCGATCGCTGAATGTGGCTGACGAGGTCCAATCCAAGGAAATTGTGGACGCCATCGTCGCTGAACACGGTTCGCTTGACATCCTGGTCAACAACGCAGGCATCGGACTCATCAAGCCCGTTTGGGAGACGACTGCGGCGGAGTGGGACCGCATCTTCAGCGTGAACGTGCGCGGATTGTTCTTCCTGACGCAGGCAGCGTGCGAACCGATGCGTGCCCAGAAGAGCGGAAAGATCATCAACATGGCTTCCATCGCGGGGCGCCGCGGCGAGGCTCTCGTCGCCGCATACTGTGCATCGAAAGCCACCGTCATCTCAATCACGCAGTCTGTTGCCATGGCCATGGCCCCTTACGGAGTCAACGTGAATGCAATGGCACCCGGAATCGTTGACACACCGTACTGGAAAGAGGTCGACAAGCAGTTCGGCGAGATCACCGGTAAGTCCGAAGGAGAAACATTCCGCGACGCGGCAGCCGGAATTCCGCTCGGTCGCACTTCGGTCCCCTCAGATGTCGTCCCATTGGCCATTTTCCTGGCCGGGTCCGGCTCCGACTACATCACTGGCCAGACGTACAACGTAGAGGGCGGAATTGTCATGAGCTAACGTGCCGCGCCGCGCCGCGCCGCCCCACCCCGCTCAGACCCTGAACAACTATCGACAAAGGCCAATGATGACCAGCACTCTCTTCAGTGAAGATTCCCTCCTCTCCAGCTCACCCGCAATGCTGATCGGAGGCCAATGGACGCGGACCGAAGCCGCACGACCGGTGACGAACCCGTCGACAGGAAAGCAGATCGCCACCGTTCCGGAAGGAACAGCTGCACATCTCGAAGAGACGCTGTCGGTCGCTCGCCATGCGCAGAAGAACTGGGCGCGTAAAACCTACGCCGAACGCGGCGCAGTGCTGGAGTCTGTCGTTCGAATTGTGTCGGAACACCACGAGGAGCTTGCGCAGATCGTGGTCGCCGAACAGGGAAAGACGATCACCGAGGCGCGAGGCGAGATCGGCGGCGTGAAGGCATTCTTTGATTTTGCAATTAGTCAGAAGTACCGAAACGTCGGTGAACTTGTGGCTCCCTCAGCTCACGGCCGCCAGTTGATCGTGCGAGAAGAACCGATTGGGATCGTTGCGGCCATCATCCCCTGGAACTTCCCGGCCGCCATCTTCGCGCGGAAAGTAGCACCAGCGCTGATGGCCGGAAACGCGATTGTGCTGAAGCCGAGTGAAGAAACGCCCCTTTCAGCCATTGCGATGGCACGGGTGTGCCAGTTGGCCGGCGTGCCAGACGGCCTCATCAGCGTCATCACCGGCCCTGGTCGAGTCATCGGTGACGCAATTGTCCGCCACCCATCCGTCGGAATGGTGACCGTGACCGGCTCGACCCGGGCCGGACGACAGATTCTCGCCGCGACTGCCGAAAAGGTTATCCCGGTGTCGCTGGAACTCGGCGGCAAGGCGCCGGTTATCGTATTTGACGACGCCGAACTAGAGCTAGCGGTGCAGCAAGCCTTCGAAGCTCGGTTCTGGAACTGTGGGCAGGTGTGCACGTGCAATGAGCGCACTTACGTGCAGCGCGGTGTCTACGACGAGTTCGTGCGCCGGTTCGTCGCGAAGGTGAGGGACCTGAAGGTCGGCGATCCGCTCGATGACACGAGCCAGATGGGACCGAAGGTTTCTCAGGCGGAGTGGGACAAAGTGAAGTCGTTCGTGGACGGCGCCGTGTCTGCTGGTGCACACCTTGAAATTGGTGGTGGAAAACCAGAAGGTATGGAGGACAGCGACGGATTCTGGTTCGCTCCGACGGTACTTACCAACGTCACGAACGACATGGACATCGTCCAGCAGGAAGTCTTCGGCCCCGTGCTGCCGATCATCCCCTTCGATGACTACGACCAGGTGATCGAGTGGGCGAATTCCACAGAGTATGGCCTTACGGCCTATGTGTACACGGAAAGTATGCGAACCGCTCTGGCTGCGACCGACGATCTTGAGTTCGGGGAGGTTTATCTCAACCAGACCGGGCCCGAACAGGTGCAGGGGTTTCACACCGGGTGGAAGCTCTCCGGGCTCGGCGGTGACGACGGTGCCCACGGATTCGAGCGATACCTGCGTCGAAAGACTGTCTACCTCGATTACGCGAAGCCCTCCCGCTGACCGATAGTTTCAACCGCCAGACCGACGAATGCAACGACATGAGGAAGGTGCGTGCAATGTCCGAGAAAAGCCCGAAAGAGCAGCGAGTGCGCCTGATTGACGTCGCGGATGCCGCAAATGTGACGAAATCAGTGGTTTCGCGAGTGCTCAGCGGAGACCCGACTCTCGCGGTCCGCGACGAGACGAGAGACCGGATCCTCGCACTCGCCGCAGATCTGGCCTACGAACCGCATGCTGGAGCGAAAGCTCTGGCGGGTTCGCGCTCAAAGGCACTGGCGTTACTGATTCCCGATCTTACGACCCCGGTTTACGCTCGGATAGCTCGGGGCGCGTACCAACGTGCGCGCGAACGCGGGTATGTCGTGCTCCTCGCTGAAGACCGTGAGGATTCGCAGTCACAGTCCGACTACACCGACCTGGTGAGCGCCGGACGCGTCGATGGGCTCCTCATCGCCTCATCGAGGGAGGGTCACCCTCTCCTAGCCGATGGGCGCCTGAGAACAGTGCCGCATGTGTTCGTGAATCGCACCGTCCCCGATTCTGGACGGAACGTGAGCATCAACCAATCAAGCGCAAGTGCGAACGCGTACAGGTTTCTTTTCGAGCGGGGCCACCGCAAGATTGGGCATATCTCCGGTACCGACACGCTCTCACCGGCGGTCGAACGTGAGCGCGGCTTCGACCAAGCGGCCAGCGATCTGGGCGCCGAGAAGCCGATGGTGGTGCGGGATGACTTCCTAGAGTCGGGCGGCTATCGTTCGGCAGAACTCCTGATGCGCGAGCACCCGGAGATCACCGCACTGTACGCCGGTACGTTCTCCCAGTCGGTCGGAGCACTCAAAGCGCTCCGTGACTTGGGCATTCGAGTTCCCGAAGATGTTTCAGTCCTCTCCAACGACGATCTCCCGCTGGCCAACTACCTGGTGCCATCCCTATCGGCGATGGCGATGCCTCTCGATGAGCTTGGGAGGCTCGCTGTCGACACGCTCGTCGACCAGCTCGAGGGCAAGGCCGTGGCCGATGTCGTACTCGAGCACGACGCCGTGGCGGTCGAACGGGGCTCCACTGCACGTGCACGACCCTCTCCGTGACTATCACGTCCGCAACCTATCCCGAGCTCAGAATCTAATTTTTTCACCCGCCGACCGTACCGAAACAGGGAGACCTCCTTGCCTCAAATCGAGCAAATTCGAACTGATTTGTACCGCATTCCGCTGGCGCAACAGCTGACTGATAGCACCCACGGGACCATGGTGGACTTCGAATTGATCACGGTTCGGATCACTGACAGTGACGGGGTGGAGGGCTGCGGATACACGTACACCGTGAACCACGGTGGTGCTGCAGTCGCGGTAATGATCGAGCGTTACCTCACACCGCACCTGATCGGCAAGGAAACTGACCACAGAGAAAAACTGTGGCAGGACATGTGGTGGATGCTGCACTATGCGGGCCGAGGTGGTCACGCGACCTCAGCGATCTCCGCAGTCGACATTGCACTGTGGGACATGCACGGGCGTCGACAGAACCAGCCACTGTGGCGACTGTTCGGCGGATTCGACCCGAAGGTCCCCGTCTACGCCGGCGGCATCGACCTGGAGTTCCCAATCGAACAGTTGCTTGCACAAGCTGACCGGTTTATCGCCGAGGGTTTCCGCGCTATCAAGATGAAAGTCGGGCGGCCGCTACTACGCACCGATTTGGCCCGAGTCACGAGCATGCGGGAGCATCTCGGGGATGACTTCCCCCTGATGGTCGATGCCAACATGAAATGGGGCGTCGACGAGGCGATTAGAGCCGCCCGGGCCATGCAGGAGTTCGGGCTCGTCTGGATTGAGGAACCAACCATCCCAGACGACGTCGCCGGTAACGCTCGGATTGTGCGAGAAGGACACCACGCAATCGCGGCTGGGGAGAACCTTCACTCCCTCTACGAGTTCCAGCAGCACATCACGGCAGGCGCTGTCACGCTTCCTGAACCTGACGTGGCCAACTGTGGGGGTTACACCGTCTTCCGTAAGGTTTGCAGCCTCGCGGAAGCGCACAACCTGCCCGTGACCTCCCACGGAGTCCACGACCTCACGGTTCACGCACTCGCCGCAGCACCCAATCGAACCTTCATGGAAGCCCACGGCTTCGGACTCGACGCGTTCCTGCACGAACCGATGGTCATCGACGACGGGTTCGCCGTCGCTCCAGAACGCCCCGGTCATGGGGTCACCCTCGACTTCAACGCACTTGAATCCGTCCGAAGCTGACCGAGCCAGCGTTCACACCCCGAAACTCCGCCCGGACGGTATCCGGAATCACACAATGAAAGTGGGAATGGAATGACCGCTACACCGTTACGAAAGGCGCTTTTCAGCACAGTCGCCTGTGCCGCCGTCCTCACCCTCGCACTCACCGGCTGCACCAACACCGGCGAAAGCAAAGCCGCCACTTCCGGTGGCGCTGACCAGGTCGTCAAATCCTCAGATGGCCCGACCTGTGCCCTCGCGGACTACAAGGGGGACAAGTTCGAGCTCGCCGACGCTGTCGTCGGTTTCTCGCAGTCAGAAAAGGAAGACAACCCCTTCCGCATCGCCGAGACGCAGTCCATCAAGGACGAGGCTGCAAAGCTCGGAGTAAAGAAACTCATCGTCACGAACGCGCAGTCGACGCTGTCCAAGCAGATCTCCGACATCCAGGACATGATTTCGCAGGGCGCACAGGCCCTGATCGTGGCCCCGCTCAACTCCGACGGGCTCGAGCCAGCACTGTCGGTGGCGCGCGAGAAGAACATTCCCGTCATCACCATCGACCGCCTGCTGAACGCGGAGGGCTGCAGCGACTACGTCACGTTCCTCGGATCTGACTTCGTCGAGCAGGGCAAGCGTGCCGCTGACCAGCTCATCGCGGGCACAGGCGGCGAAGGCAGCATCGCGATCCTCCTGGGCTCGTCGGGCAATGGCGTGACAACGGACCGCCTCAAGGGGTTCGTGGACCAGATGGCCGCAGAGGCGCCCGACATGGAGATCGTCGCCCAGCAGACTGCCGACTTCTCACGCGACAAGGGACAGTCGGTAACTGAACAGCTTCTGCAGGCGAACCCTGAGATCACGGTCATCTATGCACACAACGACGAGATGGGACTCGGCGCCCAGGCCGCCATCATCGCCGCGGGCAAGACCCCCGGTAAAGACATCCAGATCTACTCCATCGACGGAACACGAAATGCCGTCGAACAGGTAGCTGCAGGAGCCTACAACGGTGTGGTCGAGTCCAACCCCCGCTTCGGTCCGCTCGCATTCGCCACACTGAAGAGCTTCCTGTCAGGTGAGGCAGTCAGCCAGAGCATCGTCATCGAAGACGGCGAGTACGACCCGTCGAACGCAGCCGAAAAGGTTGATCTCGCTTACTAACTCGAGCGATAAACGCGGGGTCAGTTGCGACGTGCGCAGCCGGCCCCGCACCCTCCCGACAGAAAGGCCTCGTGCGTGATCACACCAACTGGCACCCCCCGCGATGCGACGGTCCTGGAAGCCCGCGGCGTAACCAAGCGATTCGCTGGAATCACAGCCCTCGACAATGTCGACTTCACTCTTCACCCCGGTGAAAGTCTCGCACTCATGGGCGAGAACGGAGCCGGAAAATCAACCCTCATCAAGGTGCTGACCGGTGTCTATCAGCCGGACGCCGGCGAACTTCATCTCGGGGGCACCACCACCACGTTTGCGCGCCCCCTGGATGCCCAACGATCGGGCATCAGCACGATCTATCAGGAGGTCAACCTCATTCCTCTCCTGTCTGTTGCGCAAAACATCTTCCTCGGGCGGGAACCCCGCGACCGTTGGGGACTGATCGACTTCAAGCAGTTGAACGAAAACGCCCGCACGCTCCTCGACACGTACGACATTCACGTTAATGTCCGGCGGCCGCTCCACCGCCTCGCCCTCGGCATGCAGCAGATGGTTGCACTGGCTCGCGCGGTAAGCATCGATGCGCGTGTCGTCATCATGGACGAGCCAACGTCCTCGCTAGAGGCTCGCGAAGTGGAGACATTGTTCCGCGTCATCGGGTTGCTGCGAGCCCAAGGCATCGCCATCGTGTACGTGAGCCACCGGATGGATGAGATTTATCGCGTGTGTGACTCGGTCACCGTGCTCAGGGACGGCAAGTCCGTTCACTCTGGTCTGCTCGCAGACCTGCCCCGCGTCGAACTCGTGTCAATCATGCTCGGTCGCTCCGTAGAGAAAACGAAACGTGAGTCCCTTACCGCGTTCGGGTCCGCCCGCACGAGCTCCCAGGCACCAACACTCATCGCAACAGACCTCACCCGGAAGCATCAGATCAGCGGAATCAGCCTCGAGATCCGCCCCGGTGAGGTCGTCGGGCTCGGTGGTCTTCTGGGGTCCGGCCGATCGGAGACTCTGAAGGCTCTTGCTGGTGTCATGAAGGTCGACAACGGTCACGTCCGTGTCGGTGGGCGTCTCGTGAAGAACGGGTCAGTTTCGGCCGCCATCCGAGCGGGCATCGTGATGCTCCCGGAGGACCGCAAAGCCGAAGGGATCATCCCGAACCTGTCCATTCGGGACAACATCGTCCTAGCTGCGCTTCCCCGGCTCTCTGTCGGAGGCTTCACTTCACGGGCACGCCAGGACGCAATCGTCGACGTCTTCATGAAGCGGTTGCGTATCAAGGCAACGAGCTCGAGCCAACTGGTCTCTGAACTATCAGGCGGCAACCAGCAAAAAGTGATGATCGCGCGCTGGCTCGCAATGAACCCGCGAGTCCTTCTGCTCGACGAGCCCACCCGCGGGATCGACGTGGGCGCGAAAGCCGAGGTGCAAGCACTCATCAATGAGCTGGCAGACGAAGGCCTTGCCATCGTCATGGTGTCCTCTGAGGTCGAAGAGGTCGTCGAAGGTTCGGCCCGTGTCATCGTGCTTCGCGATGGTTCGGTCGAGACCGAACTCATTGGAGACGAAGTCACTGAGCATCATCTGCTCTCGGCGTTGGTCGGCGAGCCCATCACCGTCACGAAAGAACTCCCATGACACAAGCAGCGGTAGCACCCACAGCACAACGTCAGAGCCGGTCGTTGGCATACCTCCAGCAGTACGGGGTGTACATCGCCATCGTTCTTCTGCTCATGTACAACGCAGCGTTCACGTCGAACTTCATCAGTGTAGATAACTTCAGGACGCAATTCATCCAGATGGTTCCCGTCCTGATCGTGGCGTTGGGGATGGCGCTAGTCATTGGGACGCAGGGCATTGACCTTTCCGGCGGAGCCGTCATGGCCCTCGCCGCAGCGGTCATCCCGCTCTATATCGGCTACGGCCTCATTCCCGCCGCCGCAATGGCAATATTCGCTGGCTGCCTGATTGGCGTGGCCAACGGAGCGATGATCGCGTTCATTGGTGTGCAACCCATCGTGGCTACCCTGGCGCTCATGGTCGCCGGCAGAGGAATCGCCTTGGTAGTGGCGAATGAACAACTGAAGTCCGTAACCAACCCAACGATCCTGTCGCTCGGCCGAAACTCAATTGTTGGCGTGCCGTACAGTGTGCTGGTCGCCGTGATCCTTGTGGCTGTTGTCGCCCTCCTGGTGAACCGCACCACTTTTGGCAAGCAGCTGGTGGCCGTGGGAGGGAGCAGGCGCGCAGCTGAGCTAGCGGGCCTCCCGGTCAAGAGAATCCTAATGACCACATATATCCTCGCAGCCGCACTCGCGGCAGTCGCGGGAATCGTCGCAACCGCCAGGCTCGGGGCATCCGTGCCCTCAACACTCGGCAACCTCATCGAGCTATCGGCCATCACCGCGGTCGTCATCGGAGGCACGCCGCTAACCGGCGGCAAGGTCAAGGTAGTCGGCACGGTAGCGGGTGCCCTCCTGCTTCAGCTCATTGCGGCAACGTTGATCAAGAACAACGTGCCGGATGCATACTCACAAATCACCCAGGCCGTCATCATTCTGATTGCGGTTTACATTCAGCGCGGAAAGTTGGCTGTCCGATGAGCGTCATCGTCCCCGAAGCAGGACTTCCAACGACGAAGCGTTTTGATCGCGAGACACTCGCCTTGGGAGCACAGAAATACGGCGCCACAGTAGTGCTGGCGCTCCTAGTCGTCATTGGTACCATCGCCTTCCCGACCTTCGCATCCGTCAGCAACGTTTCGAACATCGCGACCCAGTCGTCGTTCCTGGTCATCGTTGCTGCCGGAATGACGTTTGTAATCCTCACAGGCGGCATCGACCTTTCTGTAGGGTCTGTTTTCGCCCTCGGCGGCGTGCTGGCAGCCTACGGCTCCACGTTCGGGTCGGTTGAAGCACTCCTGCTGCCGCTGGTCGCTTGCGGGGTGATCGGCATGATCCAGGGTTTCCTGGTTGCCTACGTAGGGATGGCGCCGTTCATCGTCACGCTCGCCGGCCTGCTCGGCGTGCGCGGTATCGTCTTCGCGTCGACTAACGCCGGGTCAAACACTCCAATCGTGAGTGACCTCTCTTTTAAAGCAATCGGCCAAGAGACGCTGTTCGGAGTCAGGTGGCCGGTGATCATTGCCATCGTCGTCATCATCGTTGGAACAGTCCTTCTGACGCGGTCGCGCGGAGGCCAGTCCATTCTCGCGGTGGGTGGGTCGGAAAGCGCTGCCGCACTCATGGGTGTTGCAGTCGCGCGTATAAAATTCAGCGTCTACGTCGTCAGCGGCCTGTGTGCGGGCCTGGCCGGAGCCCTCAACGCTGCATACTCCTCATCCGGTGTGCCAACCGTGGGCGCGGGACTTGAACTCAGTGCGATCGCGGCGGTCGTCATCGGCGGAACTTTGCTCACTGGAGGGCGAGGCAACCTGATCAGCACGGTCGTGGGGGTGCTTCTGCTGAGCGTCATCCAGAACCTCATCAACCAGGTGGGCTCACTCAGTTCGTCTGTTCAGTCGGTAGTGAGCGGCCTATTCCTGGCCATTGTGGTCATCGTCCAGACAATCCTGTCCCGAACACAACGCCTGTAGCGTTCATTCTCGGTCCACGGCGCTGACCTCGGTGCGAAGCCGTGAGTGATTGGTGGCGGATGCCGATGTCAAGCGGCCTCGGACTGGGGAGTCGGTCGGTTCGCTAAGCCCCAATCCACCGAATGGCTGAGGCTGGGCGTCGTTTTCTGCTTTGAGGGGATGCCGGGCGCTGGGGCGTGTTCGAGTGCCGAGCCTCGCTGCTCGGGGTGTTCCACTTGGTTTCCAGGTCGAGCCAGTCGGGGCGGGCAAGTCAGGTCGGTGTTGGGCTGGGTGATGCGAAGACGGGGTCGAAGAGGTGGGTTCAGCCGGTTTCCCAGGGCCAGTTTTCGGGCAGGTGCAGGGTGACCCGCCGGGCGGACGAGGCGATCCTCGCGGGGATGTTGATCAGTTTCTGCGGATGGTCGTCGTCGTTGCCCGGGCCGGGCCGGTGCCGGCGATCGCGGCGGTGGCGCTGGTGAGGTTGAAGGCGATCACGGCGAGGACCAGCCGGGCCGCGTTGGCCGCGAACACACCGGAGGGCAGGTGGGCGAGGGCGCTGCTCTTCAGGTCGGAATTGACGAGCTGGGACTGCCCCCGGTTTGGTTGACTCCTAACCTGTGGAGATTCGTCTTCGCTGGAAGGATGTCATCATGCCCAAGCCCTATCCACCCGAGTTCCGCCGCGATGTTGTCGCGGTCGCCCGGAAGCACGAAGCCCCGCTGAATCAGATCGCGAAAGACTTCGGGATCTCGGAGTCTTGCCTGGCGAATTGGCTGAAGAAAGCCGACGTCGAGGAAGGCGTCAAGCCGGGCGTGACCGAGAAGGAGTCCGCTGAGCTGCGGGATGCCAAGAAGCGCATTCGGCTGCTCGAGCAGGAAGCCGAGGTCATGCGCCGTGCCGTCGCCTATATGTCCCGGGACGTCAACCCAAAATGATCTACCCGCTGGTCCTTGAACTTGCCGTCGACGGTGTCCCCGTCACGGTGACCTGCCGGGTGTTGCGCTTCTCCAAACAAGCGTTCTACCAATGGAAGCGCGACCCCATCTCCCAGCGCGACTGGGACGACGCCCACCTCACCAACGCCGCCTGGGATATCCACCGAGACGACCCCGCGTTCGGCTACCGGTCCATCTCCGACGAGCTCGGCCAGGCCGGCCTCACCGCAGGTGAGAACCGGGTCTGGCGGCTGTGCTCGCAGCAACGGCTCTGGTCCGTGTTCGCGAAGAAACGCGGCCTCACGCGCAAGGCCGGCCCGCCCGTCCACGACGACCACGTCAAACGGAAATTCACCGCGACACGCCCGAACCAGCTCTGGCTCACCGACATCACCGAACACCGCACCGACGAGGGCAAGATCTACCTCTGCGCGATCAAAGACGTCTACTCGAACAAGATCGTCGGGTACTCGATCGACTCCAGGATGAAGGCGTCCCTGGCCGTCGCAGCCGCCCGGAACGCGATCGGCCAGCGCACCATCGACGGCACGATCCTGCACTCCGACCGAGGCTCGCAGTTCCGCTCCAACGCGTTCCTGCGGGTGCTGAAGAACAACGGCATCACCGGGTCGATGGGCCGCGTTGGCGCATGCGGCAATAACGCCGCGATGGAGTCGTTCTTCGCCCTGCTACAGAAGAACGTCCTCGATCGGCAGCGGTGGTCAACCCGGGAGGAACTGCGCCTGGCGATGGTGGTCTGGATCGAGCGCACCTATCACCGAAAGCGCCGGTAGCGCCGCCTCGGTAAGCTCACCCCGACCGAGTTTGAAACAATAAACGTGGCCCTCAAGGCCGCCTGAAACCACTAACCCTTTGAGTCAACTGAACTCGGGGCAGTCCCGAACGTCGCCATTGCAAATGGCTGGGTGGACGTGCTCCAAGGCCAGATCCAGGGTTCCGAGACGCAGGCGAGGACTCGGCACAATGTCGGCGGATCCTCCAGCGCTGACCATTTCGAGACCTGAGATAAGGTCCACCCGGCCTGCCGGGTGCGCAGCATTCCAATTGTTTAGGGAGCTGGCTCAGACCGCCGGGCGCGCCTGATTACCAGCCGGTAACGCTCCTATAGCGTTGGGCGTCGGAGTCCCCCACTCCAACGATTAGCCCCGGTTCTCATGCTCGTCTTTCCCCAGGCGATACATTCCGGGGCTTTTTCGTTCCTTGCCCCACAGCGACATAGCTCGCTGTCCGCGAGGAATTAGTCGAGCTGCTGCGGTACTTCATCCCAGCCCAGAGCTTAGGTGAGTTTGTCGGCATCTGGGAGCGCGTTCTTCTCGGAGGGCGGCAGGGAGTCATATGTGTAGGTGGACACGGCCATGGGATGGCAATTAACATCTGGGAGAGCGACATCACGCTCGTGCAGGCGATGAGAGGCGGGATTCTCCTCGCCGATTTCGTCTCCGAACCCGACATCAAACAGTTCATCCCGGACATCAGCCAGGCATGGGCTGACGTGCTGATGGAGAGAATCCAGGGATAGCTGTCGGCAGCTGAGAAGTGGAAGCCGCGGACGAAAACTGCCGCTTCCGCTGCGCCAGCGTCTGGCGCCGCGCATGATCTGTGCGATACGACATCAAGAGGCGGCAGATGACTTCGAGGACAGACGGCGCAGCGATTGGTAGGATCCAGACGTGACGACCATACCGAAGACGCCGCCGCAGGCCGTTCGGGGTTGGTCGGCTGCTCTACCCCTGCTTCCCTTGTACACCAGCGTCGGGCTCCTTCTTACTTCCTTCGTTGGCTCGCTGGTCACCCGTGCACAAGGCAGCTACTTCGGTATCGTCGATGTGACCGCACTCCTCATTGGCCTGGCTCTAATTTTCATCACGGCACCTTTGACCCTCTCAATAGCCAGCGGCCGCTCAGACCGCTTCCGAGCCGGGGTGTTCTATGTGGGCGGAGGTGCGGCCCTGCTCGCCATCTGGTCCTTCTTTGTGGTTTGGTTCGTTTTCCCCCTCGGGGAAGGCGCTCACATAGCGTGTCAATATGCCCTCGGACGGTCCAGCGGTCGCATCCTCGCCACCACCCAGGGTTGCGTCCAATAGCGTGGTGTAACCCCCGGCCCTGATGGGCGTGTTGCACCGATGTAAGGCGGCCACCGCGTGATTCTTGGAAAGACCGATCAAGTCTTTTCCGAAGGAGTACACGCGATGACCGCACCCCATTTTATTGACCCTGCCCGTTTCCTGTCCGAACAACTCGAGCAAGCCTCGCCGGACTTGATGCGGCAGATGCTGACCACGTTCATCAACGCGCTGATGAGCGCCGAAGCGGAAGCCGTCTGCGGCGCCGAATACGGCCAAGTCTCCGCCGACCGGGTCAACTCCCGCAACGGCTACCGGCACCGGGATTTCGACACCCGCACCGGCACCCTCGACGTCGCGATCCCGAAGCTGCGCACCGGCACCTACTTCCCGGACTGGCTCCTCGAGCGCCGCCGCCGCGCCGAGGCCGCCCTGACCAGCGTCGTGGCGACCTGCTACCTGCTCGGGGTGTCGACGAGGCGGATGGAGAAACTCGTCGAGTCCCTCGTCATCACTCGCCTCTCGAAGTCGCAGGTGTCGATCATGGCCAAGGACCTCGACGAACAGGTCGAGCAGTTCCGCACCCGGCCCCTCGACGCCGGCCCTTACACGTTCGTGGCCGCCGACGCCCTGGTGCTGAAGGTGCGCGAGGGCGGCCGTGTCGCCAACGTCCACGCGCTCCTCGCGACGGGCGTGAACAAGGACGGGCACCGCGAGATCCTGGGCCTGCAGGTCACCAGCGCCGAAGACGGCGCCGGCTGGCTCGGCTTCTTCCGCGACCTGACCGCCCGCGGCCTCACCGGCGTGAAACTCGTCACGAGCGACGCTCACGCCGGCCTCGTGGCCGCCATCGGGGCGACCCTGCCCGGCGCGACTTGGCAGCGCTGTCGCACCCACTACGCCGCGAACCTGATGTCCGCGACCCCGAAGACCAGCTGGCCGTGGGTGAAGACCCTGCTCCACTCCGTCTACGACCAGCCCGACGCGGACGCCGTCCACGCCCAGTTCGACCGGGTCCTGAACGCACTGGAGGAGAAGCTCCCCGCGGTCGCCACCCACCTCGAGGCGGCCCGGGCGGACGTGCTCGCCTTCACCGGCTTCCCGAAGGAGATCTGGCGTCAGCTCTGGTCCAACAACCCCCAGGAACGTCTCAACCGCGAGATCCGCCGCCGCACCGACGTCGTGGGGATCTTCCCCGACCGCGGCTCCCTGATCCGGCTCGTCGGCGCGGTCCTGGCCGAACAACACGACGAATGGATCGAGGGCCGCCGCTACCTCGGCCTCGACGTCCTCAGCCGCTCACGCCTCACCCTCGTCCCGACCGAGAAGGAGGAACCCGCAACCGAACTCGGCGCCCTCAGCGCCTAGAAATCCAAGAATCACGCGGCAGACGCGTTACACCACACATTTGGACTTGACCCCACCCAGAGCTTGTTCCCTACGCAGATTCACTGCAATACGACCCAAGGTTCGAACATGGCGTCCGTCTACTCCGGCTGGGAATCAGCCGGCCTCAACAGTGTCACAGTACTACTTGTTGCGGCCGTCGCTGTCGGCATCTGGCTTATGGCCACGCGAGGCAGAAAAGCGGCTGAGCCGCAGTCGTCCGTATGATCCTCGCGGCGAGGGTCATGCACGCGATCAAGCTTTAGGGCGGGGTGTCCCTGTGTTCTTGTCAAGCGGCGAGTGGATGGTCAGCTTGATCAAGGGTGCCGTCGCTTGCTGTCCGCGAGGAATTAGTCGAGCTGCTGCGGTACTTCATCCAAACCCAAAGCTGAGGTAAGTTCGTCGGCACCTGGGAGAGCGTTCTTCTCGGAGGGCGGCAGGGAGTCATATGTGTAGGTGGACACGGCCATGGGGGAGCCCGAGCGACCAAGCGCGTAGCGGACTGTGTGATCGTTTCGGTCACCGCAGATGAGGATACCGACCGTGGGCGCGTAAACGTCTCGTCGGAGTCTGCCGTCGACGAGGGAGACGTAGAAGGCGAGTTTGCCGTCATGCTCGGGTTGGAACTTTCCGGTCTTCAGTTCGATGACGACGTACCGGAGTTGCTCGACGTGAAAGAACAGCGGGTCGAGGTAGAAGTCATCGCCGGCGACATCGAAGTGGACCTGGCGGCCCACGAATGCGAACCCCTTTCCCCCCAGTACCTCAGAGCAAGTCCGCCGTTTGACGCTCAGGGCGGATGTTCGCTGGATTTATTTGCCGGCCAGAAGAGCGAAATATCCCGGAATCTGCTGCGAAAGACCGGTGGATTTCATCGGGACCACTTCGATGTTCACCGGCCCGTCCGCGATCAACTGCCAGTCCGAATCCGAAAATGTGCTGTGCCGTTCCTGGGCGCCGAAACGCCCGGGGCGGGGCAGGTTTTCCAGGGCGCTCTGCAACTGCCGGGGTATGCTTCGCGGCGTGGCACCCAGCTGCTGCAGGTAGGCGAGGCTGTTTCCTTGGAAGTTGGTTTCGGCGAGGAACACCCGGCCGCTGCGCCCGATGACGGTTCGCAGGTTGGCAGCTAAGCTGGACTGTTTGTCGGGTTTCAGGACGTGAAAGACTCCGCGGACAAAAACGTTGGCAGGCCCCATCCGCTCCAACAGGTGCTCTCCCGCTCCTACTCCCGCAGCATCCATGACCATGAAGTCGGCGTTCTGGACGCCTTCAGCTTCCCTCCTCGCCAACTCGACCGCGCCGGTTGAAACATCGATGCCGAGCACGCTTGGAAAAAGACCAGCAAGCCAGCGGGTGTAGGTCCCGTTACCACACCCGACGTCAATCACCGGAAGAGCCGGATCAAAGTGGGCTACGACGGCGTCGGAGTACTGCGCATGCTCGGTCCGGGATCCGGAGTCCCACAGCACGTCTCCGGAACGGCCGGTGGTGTGGATTCCGCGCCAATACCCATCCCACGCGGCCGCCGGGTCTCTCGGTACCCGGGAAGTGAGGCGTACTACTGTTGGGACAAGTAGCATTTGTTCCCAAAGCTTTGACATGCCCTAACTCTACCGACGCTGCGCGAGGCTCCGGAGCTGATCCAGTACCTTCGCGGGCGGCAGCGGGTAGCTGTAGTAATAGCCTTGCCCGTAAAGGCAACCCATGGCCTGCAACTGGATCGCCTGCTCGGCGGTTTCGATGCCTTCCACGATCGCTTTCAGTCCCGCAGAGGAAATCAGCTGAAGAATGGCAGCAATGAATTTCAGCTGCTGCGGGTCCGAGCCCATGTCCTGAATCAGGGATTGGTCGACCTTCACCGTGTCCGCGGGAAGCGACCGGAGATAGCTGATGGACGAATAGCCGGTACCGAAGTCGTCAATTTGCAGCCCCACGCCCATGTCCCGCAGCCCGCTGAAGACCTGTTCTTCCGCCGTTCCCCTAGACATCAACACGGTCTCGGTGATCTCCAAAACCAAACGCCGCGGAGCCACGTGATTCCGGTCCAGCGTATCCCTGATGTCCTCCAGCAGATCACTGCGAAGCAGTTCGGCGGCGGAAAGATTGATGTGCAGACGGAAGTCCGTCAGGTCAGGTGCGGTTTCGCTCCAGCGTCTCATCTGGGCGACTCCTTCATGCAGCACCCACCGCCCCAGCTCTAGGATCAGGCCGGTTTCTTCCGCGATGCGGATGAAGCTGTCCGGCATAATAATTCCGCGCACGGGATGATGCCACCGAAGGAGGGCTTCGATGCCTATGACCCTGCCGGAGGCCAATTCGACCACCGGCTGGTACCGCAGTGCCAGTTCGCCGCCGGCAACAGCGCTGCGTAGTTCGGCGGTTATGCGCGAGCGTTCCCGGACAGCGTCGAGCATATCGGGGTGGAAGAGCTGGACGTTGTTGCGACCCTGCTCCTTCGCCTGATACATGGCGATGTCAGCATCGCGCATCAGCGCCTCGGCCGGATACCCCGGCGTGCCGATGCAAACCCCGATGCTGGCCATTGCCCAGACCGTTTCGGTTCCGACACGCACGCTGTCCTGCAGTTGCTCGGATGCCCGGTGCGCAATTTGCAGGATCTCCTCTTCCGTGGCCTCGGTGATGACGATGGCAAATTCATCCCCACCCAGACGGGCCACTGTATCGGCGGCCCTGACGGCGGACCGGAGACGCTTGGCAACCTCGACCAGCACGGCGTCACCGGCACCATGGCCCAGAGTGTCATTTATGGCCTTGAAAGAATCCAGATCCAGCACCAGCACGGCCGGGGCTTTCCCGCTGTCCGCACTGGCCAGGATTGCCTCCTGGATCCGCTCGTTGAGCAGGGTCCTATTCGCAAGGCCTGTTAAGGCATCCGTCTTGGCCATCTGCTCCAGCTCAGCCTGCGCTCGCCCCAACATGGCCGTACGGTCGGCAACCCGCCGTTCCAGATCCGAGTAAATATGGTCAAGTTCCTCCGCGAGCAGGTTGACACCCGTGATGACAGCATCGATGTCATCCCTACGTTCCGAAGTTTTCATGCGTGTGTCCAGCTCACCGGCAGCCAACCGGACAATGCCCTCCACCAACTGCTGCAGGCGCGGGTCCTCAGCGGCCTTTCCCGAGGTCATATCGTCCAAAAGTGCAATCCACGACGGGAAGTCTGGCCCTTTGCAGACCCCGGCCGAAGAACTGGCAACTGCCCCGGGGTCGCCCTGAATCGATCTGTCACGCGCTGAATCCTGCGGTCACCAGCGACCTCCGATGTGGGCCCACTATCGATACTCCACCAAGAGGAGTACCCACCCGAAGGCGCCTGCCAGCCCGACGGGCGGTCAGTAACCCTGCCGGTTGGCCGGAACGTGTCGGGCACCGCCACCGCCGGTTCCCCGCTCAAAGGACAGACGCCCGGTGTGGCCCTCATCGCGGCAGGCAGCACTTCCCGGCGCTCATGCACGGGCACTAAGCCAGTCCAAGGCCTCGCTGCGCGATGTAAAAAAACGAGTCGGACAAGGCGGGACGTGCACACCGAGGAAGAAGTTCGCCAGGACCCGATCTACAGGCGATTCGCCTAATAGAGCAATGCGTGAGGCGCTGCAGGGAATGGACCAAACAGCCCTGGCCTCACGGCTAACCGAACCGACCGCTGCCATATCGACGAGCATGGGATGCTCTTCCTGCTGGCAGACCTCGTTGACTTTCGCCATCGCGGCCCGAGCGTCCTCGACCTGAACGTGGACCCCGGGCAGCCAGCGCAGATGGAGAAGCCCGCTATCACTCATTTCAATGCTGAGCTTTGCCTCGTTTGCAGCGACCGGATCCACCACCACGTGTCCTCCCCCGAGCACGCCGCCGAACCATTCAGCCGCTCCTCAAAGGTACTCGGGTTCATCGATTTCTCCCGTCACGAGGACGGTGGGTTGCAGGCTGAGAGCGGTTCTTGCCTCTGCAGGCACGGAGGATGCAATGTATTAGCGCGAGTATCCAAATGCCGGGTCCAATACCGATCAGGTATGCAGGTTACTGATCTCACAGCGGCCATGAACGAATTACGACTGAGCGACCTCTCACGGGACATCCGGAGCTCCTGTTAACGCCAACTGAAAACAGGGCCAGAAACGCCAACTGAAAATAGGGCCACCAACCATCATGGAAGGTGATCAAATTGG
>NZ_PJJS01000048.1 GCF_002929845.1 Cryobacterium sp. M96 | reverse complement strand
CACCCGACGCCCTCATCGCCCTCGCCATGCTCAGCCTCGGCGGCCACAAACCAGTGCTCCCCGGCCGGGATTAACCCACGGTTACGACAGGAGAGCCAGAATCTCCGTCGAATTGGTTCTCAGCTAGGCGGCCGGGGACACCGTGTAGAGCACACCCTCGGGAGTGCCGGCGACGACCACCGACCAGGTCTCGTTCGTCAGGGCCGCGACGCCGGCATTGCCGACGTTCGCGGTGGCGGCGTTGTCGGCGCTGAAACCGGCAGCCTCGAGCATCGCCGTAGCGTCGGCCAGCGGGTCCGCGGCGCTGGTGGTGACGGTGACGACCCAGCCCCGGCCGGCGTCCGCGGTGTTCGCTGCCCCGAAACCGAGATCCCCGTCGATCACGGGGATCTCTTCCGGCCAGCCCTCGGGCAGCTGCCCGCCCAGGCTGACATCGCCTCCGGTTGCCCCGTTCACCGCGCCGTCGACCGCGGAGCCGACGGCCTCACCGGAGCATCCGGACAGCAGGGCCACGCCCGCGACGGCCAAGGTGACGGCCAGCACACGTACTCGGTTCAACTGCATCAGGGATCCCATCCTTCGGTTCGATCGTTCACGTGCTTAAAAGCGCGAAACCGCAGGGGCAGCACTATGGAAAACCATAACCGCACCCCTACGGTTTCGCTCGTCGCGGCCGCTCAGCCGCACGGTGGCGACGGTTAGTTCGCGTCCTGCTTTTTCAGACGCGAGACGTTGCGCTGACGTGCCGAGGCGGCCAACTCGACCTTGCGGATGCGCACGACGGCCGGGGTGACCTCGACGCATTCGTCTTCACGGGCGAACTCGAGGCACTGCTCGAGCGTGAGCTGCTTGGACGGGGTCATCGACTCGAACGTGTCGGAGGTGGACTGACGCATATTGGTCAGTTTCTTCTCCTTGGTGATGTTCACGTCCATGTCGTCGGCGCGCGAGTTCTCGCCGATGACCATGCCCTCATAGACCTCTTCGGTCGGGTTGACAAAGAACGACATGCGCTCCTGCAGAGCGATGATCGCGAACGGCGTGACCACGCCGGACCGGTCGGCGACGATCGAGCCGTTGGTACGAGTGGTGATCGTGCCGGCCCAGGCCTCGTAGCCGTGGAAGATGGCGTTGGCGATACCGGTGCCGCGGGTGTCCGTGAGGAACTCGGTGCGGAATCCGATCAGGCCACGCGACGGAACGATGAATTCCATCCGGACCCAGCCGGTGCCGTGGTTCGCCATGTTCTCCATGCGTCCCTTGCGGGCGGCGAGCAGCTGGGTGATCGCGCCGAGGTACTCTTCCGGCGAGTCGATAGTGAGGTGCTCGTACGGCTCGTGAATTTTGCCTTCGACGCGCTTGACGACGACCTGCGGCTTGCCGACGGTGAGCTCGAAGCCTTCGCGTCGCATCTGCTCCACCAGGATGGCGAGGGCGAGTTCGCCTCGGCCCTGGACTTCCCAGGCATCCGGGCGTCCGATGTCGATAACGCGGAGCGAGACGTTGCCGACGAGCTCCTTGTCGAGACGGTCCTTGACCATGCGGGCGGTGAGCTTGTGGCCCTTGACCTTGCCGATGAGCGGCGAGGTGTTGGTGCCGATCGTCATCGAGATGGCCGGGTCGTCGACCGTGATGGTCGGCAGCGGGCGCGGGTCCTCTGGGTCGGCCAGGGTCTCACCGATGGTGATGTCGGCGAATCCGGCGACAGCGACGATGTCGCCGGGGCCGGCGCTCTCGGTTGGGTAGCGGTCGAGCGCCTTGGTGATCATGAGCTCGGTGACACGCACATTTGCGATGGTGCCGTCGTGCTTGATCCAGGCGACCGTCTGACCCTTCTTGATGGTGCCCTGGAAGATGCGCAACAGTGCGAGACGGCCGAGGAACGGCGAGGAGTCGAGGTTGGTTACCCAGGCCTGCAGCGGGTGCTGGTCGTCGTAGACCGGCGCCGGAATGTGCTCGAGGATCGCTGCGAAGAGCGGCTCGAGGTCTTCGTTGTCGGGCAGCTGGCCGTTCTCGGGACGGTTGAGGCTGGCGGACCCGTTACGGCCGGACGCGTAGACGACGGGCACGTTCAGAACCAGGTCGAGGTCGAGGTCGGGCACATCGTCGGCCATGTCGCTGGCGAGGCCGAGGAGCAGGTCCTGGCTTTCCTCGACGACCTCGTCGATGCGAGCATCGGGACGGTCAGTTTTGTTCACCAGGAGAATGACGGGCAGGTGGGCCTCGAGCGCCTTGCGCAGCACGAAGCGGGTCTGCGGCAGCGGACCCTCACTGGCGTCGACGAGGAGCACAACACCGTCGACCATGGAGAGGCCGCGCTCGACCTCACCGCCGAAGTCGGCGTGGCCGGGGGTGTCGATCACGTTGATGGTGATGGGGCCATCCTTGGCGTGGATGCCCTTGTAGGAGATCGCCGTGTTCTTGGCGAGGATGGTGATGCCTTTTTCGCGCTCGAGTTCGTTCGAGTCCATGGCGCGCTCTTCGGTGTGTGAGTGCTCGGCGAACGAGTTGGTCTGCTGGAGCATCGCGTCGACCAGCGTGGTCTTGCCGTGGTCAACGTGGGCTACGATCGCGACATTTCGGAGGTTATTGCGCGTGGCAATCGCCATGAAGTAAATCCTTACGAAGAATGGATGCCGCAAAGTACCGCATGCGACGAAGAATGGATGTGTGTGGTCAAAGTCCGACCCAACGGACAATCCTACCGCACTCTCCCCGTCCGGGGGCTGAGAGTCCCTCGGATCCCGACTCGGAGCACGAAAAACAGGGCTGGGGGCTCAAGTCCCCGTCCCGTCCTCCGTGCTGTGTTGCGGGTGTGTCCGCCACTGGGTGGCCCTGTGGTTGACGAGGCCGGACTTCACGGCGTACACGTTCGGCAGCGGCGCGATCGGGATGATGGGCACATACGCGGCGAGGACCGTGTTGATCTCGTTGGCGATGACGATGCGCTTGTCGGTGTCGAGCTCCGTGTTGGCCACGTCGTAGCCGAGTGCGTCGCCCACGTTGTCTTCATATCCCTTTTGACCCGGCATAAAGATGAAGCTGCCCTGGGTGGTGGCGTCGACGCCTACCGGCGTGTTGACCGACTCGGAGATGAGACCGCGGTTGACGGCGTGGCCGACGGCGCGCCGCAGTTCGACGTCCGCGAGTGGGCCCTTCGAGCCGTTCATGGTGACGTGGGTCCAGGTGAGGCCACCGGATGCCTGGATCTCGGCATCCGCGCGCTTCTCAACCCTCTGGTCGGCATCGGCGTTCGACGAGATGTGGAGCAGGTCGGTTTCGGAGTTGCCGAACGACGTGGCTGCCGATGCGCCGCTGGCCGGCAGCACGCTCGTGAAGATCGACGCCCAGTCGGCGTTGATCGAGTCGAACGTGACCGTGAAATCGAATTCGGTTCCGGTGGATTCGATCGCGCTGATCTGGTCGAAGATGGCCGTGGAGGCTAGGGAATACTTCTCGTTGGTGCCGTTCATGGCCGTCCAGGTGGCCACGTAGTCCTTGTACGTGATCGGAGTGCGCTCTTCCCAGACCGCGGCCGGGTTGAGCTCGGATCAGACCAGGGTGCCGGGAACGGCGACGATCTGCGTACAACGATGCGAAACCATGAAGACTCGCCCATCGTTCCCCCCGCCGGGATACCGGGGGAAGGAACTGCTCTCGTGTGCTTGAGGGGAGAGCCTATGCCTGCGTGAAGCGACTCTGCCCCAGATGCCAGTCTGGGGCACTTTAAGACGGAAAATGTAACAGTTTTGAAACTTTGAGGGCACAATGCGCAAGAACACGATCTGTCCTGGAGCAAAGCTCAGGCGCAACCAGAAAATTCAGGCCAGCGACGACCACGCCAGCTGAACGGCCGGCCCGAGGACGAGCACGGCGCCGACCAGGAACGACCGTCGATGCCAGCGGCGCACCAATCGCTCCCCGGTGCGCTGCGGAGCCTCGTGCCGGTCCCAGAAGCCGCGGATGGCCCGGTGCGCGGACGACCCGGTGATCCGCCCGCTGGCCTCCCGCACCTGCCCGGCCGCCCGAGAGGTCTCCGGCGAAGTCGCCACCGACGACCGGACAGCGGACGGTGCACCCCAGCACACGAGGCGTTCGCCCGATCGGGTCACCACGACGACCTGGTGCCGAAGCACCCGGAACCCGGTCAGCGGCCAAACTGGAAGTTGCCACCGGGGATGGCCGCGAGCAGCTCCTGGGTGTAGGCCTCGCGAGGACTGTCGAAGACCTCGTCCGTGGACGCGGTCTCGACGATCTTGCCCTTCTGCATGACGCAGACGTTGTCGGCGACGAGCCGCACGACCGCGAGGTCATGCGTGATGAACAGGTAGGTCAGGCCCAGTTCAGTCTGCAGCTCGGTGAGCAGGTTGAGGATCTGTCCCTGCACGAGCACGTCGAGGGCGGAGACCGCCTCGTCGAGCACGAGCACGTCCGGCTTGAGCGCCAGGGCGCGCGCCACGGCGATGCGCTGGCGCTGCCCACCGGACAGTTCGCTCGGGTACCGGTACCGGGTGGCCCAGGGAAGGGAGACCTGGTCAAGCAACTCGCGCACGCGGGCCTGCCGCTCCGCGGCGTTGCCGATCTTGTGGGCCAGCAGGGGCTCCGCGATCGTGTTGCCCACGTTGTACTGCGGGTCCAGGGAACCGTACGGGTCCTGGAAGACCGGCTGAACGCGACGCCGGAACTTGAGCAGCGCCGCACCCTTGAGCCCGGCGACATCCTGGCCGTCGAATTCGATCTGCCCGCTGGTGATGCTCTCCAACTGCAGGATGAGCTTGGCCACCGTCGACTTGCCCGACCCGGATTCGCCGACGAGCGCCGTGGTGGTGCCCTTCTTGATGGCGAAGGAGACGTCGTTGACGGCCAGCAGCTCGTTGTACCTCAGACCCTTGGTGCGGATGCGGTACATCTTGGAGATGTTCTGCACCTTGATCAGGTCCTGCGTCGCCGCCGCCTGCTCCCGCTCGGCCGCACGGGCCACGAGGGTCGTGTCGAGCGATCCACCGGAGAAGATCTCCACGTCGTCCGCATCCTGGCTCTTGGCCGACTGGATGCGGCGCGACGCGAGGCTCGGAGCCGCGGCCACAAGGCGCTGGGTATAGGGATGCTGCGGGTTGGCGAGGATCTCCAGCGACGGCCCGGATTCGACGACCTTGCCCTTGTACATCACGACGAGCTGCTCGGCCCGCTCGGCCGCGAGGCCGAGGTCGTGGGTGATGAACAGCACCGAGGTGCCGTAGTCGCGGGTGAGGGTGCCGAGGTGGTCCAGGATCTGACGCTGCACCGTGACGTCGAGCGCCGAGGTGGGCTCGTCGGCGATCAGGAGCTTCGGCCGGGCGGACAGGCCGATGCCGATCAGAACACGCTGGCGCATGCCGCCGGAGAACTGGTGCGGGAACTGCTTGAGGCGGTCCTCCGCGTCGCTGAGGCCCGCCTCCTGCAGCACCTGGATGGTGCGCTGACGCGCCGCCTTGCCCTGAGCCACGTTGTTTGCCCTGATGGCCTCCTCAACCTGGAAGCCGATGTTCCAGACGGGGTTCAGGTTGCTCATCGGGTCCTGCGGCACGTAGCCGATCAGGCGACCGCGCACATCCTGCATCTGTTTGTCCGACAGCCCGGCGAGGTCGCGGCCCTCGAACAGGATCTGTCCGGCCGTAATCTTGCCGGTACCGGCGAGGAGCTTGATGATGGCCTGTGCGGTCGTGGTC
The DNA here is from genome assembly GCF_002929845.1 of Cryobacterium sp. M96. Lineage (GTDB taxonomy): Bacteria > Actinomycetota > Actinomycetes > Actinomycetales > Microbacteriaceae > Cryobacterium > Cryobacterium sandaracinum. The sequence continues at coordinate 115,131 of NZ_PJJS01000048.1, read as the reverse complement.
TTGCCCGAGCCGGACTCCCCCACGATCGCCAGCGTCTGACCGGCATTCAGGGTGAGGCTGACCCCCCGCACGGCGGGGACGAGGCCGTGCTGGGTCTGAAAACCGACCTCGAGGTCGCGGATCTGGAGCAGAGGCTCGGTGGAAACGACGGCGCTCTCGCCGATGGATTCGATGACGGTCTGGCTCATCGGCGGGCCCTCGCTTCGGGGTCGAGGGCGTCGCGCACGACGTCGCCCAGCATGAGGAACGCGAGGACGGTCACGGACAGTGCCGCCGCAGGGTAGAGCAGCACCTGCGGGTTGGTGCGGAGCGAACTCTTCGCCGCGTCGATGTCGTTACCCCAGGACATGATGCCCGGCGGGAGGCCGATGCCGAGGAACGACAGGGTGGCCTCGGCGACGATGAACGTGCCCAGCGAGACGGTGGCGATCACGATCACGGGGGCGATCGAGTTCGGCACGACGTGGCGCAGCAGAATCCGGAATTTGCTGACGCCCAGGGCGACGGACGCCGTGACGTAGTCCGAGTTGCGGGCGGAGAGTACCGCGCCGCGCATGATTCTCGCGATCTGCGGCCAGGCGAAAAGCGACAGCACGAGTGCGATGGTGACGGGAGTGCGCTCCGGCAGGACCGACATGAGCACGATCGCGCCCAGCACGGTGGGGACGGCGAAGAAGATGTCGCCGATGCGGGAGACGATTGAGTCGAGCACGCCGCCGTAGTAACCGGCGAGCGCGCCGACGATGATTCCCGTGAAGGTCACCAGGATCGTGGCAAGCAGGCCGACGGTGACCGAGGCCTGCGTGCCGAAGATGATTCGCGCGTAGATGTCGCAGCCCTGACGGGTGTAGCCGAGCGGATGTCCGTCTCCCGGACCAGCGTGGCTGTCGCCGAGGTCGCACTCGGTGGGTGACACCTGGGCGAACAGGCTCGGGAACAGGGCGACGATAACGATCAGGAGGATCAGGGCCGAAGAGATCCAGAAGGTGGGCCGCACGCGCATGGCGTCCCAGGCATCCGCCCAGGTGCTGCGGGCCTTCTGCGATTCATCGAGGCGGTCGACGACTTCGACCGGGGTTTCTTCGAGCGCGGCCACGTAGTGGGTCTGCGCGTTCGGGTTCTTATTTGGCATAACGAATCCTCGGGTCCAGAGCTGCGTAGAGGAGGTCGACGAGCAGGTTGGCCAGCACGAAGATCACGACCATCACCGCGATGAACGACACCACGGTGGGTCCTTCGCCGAGCTTGATCGCCTTATAGACGGTGCCGCCGACGCCGTTGATGTTGAAGATGCCCTCGGTGACGATGGCACCGACCATCAGTGAGCCGAGGTCGACGCCGAGGAAGGTGACGACCGGGACCAGGGAGTTGCGCAACACGTGCACGCCCACCACCCGGCGGCGGGAGAGCCCCTTTGCTGTGGCGGTGCGCACGAAATCCGCACTGAGGTTGTCGGAGACACTGGCCCGGGTGAGCCGCACAATGTAGGCGAAGGAGACGGAGGCCAGAACAAGGGCCGGCAGCAGCAGTTCACTCAGGGGAGCTTCGCTGCTCACCGTGGTGCGCGCCCAGCCGAGCTTCACCGCGAAGACGTATTGCAGCACGAAACCGATCACGAACGTGGGGACGCTGATCAGGAGGAGGCTGACCACGAGGGCGCTGGTGTCGAAGAGCTTGCCCTTGCGGAGCCCAGCGACGAGACCGACGAGGATGCCGAAGATGGCTTCTATGGCCAGCGCGAGCAGGGCCAGACGGGCGGTGATCGGGAAGGCCTTCGCCATCACGTCGCTGACCGGGCGGCCGGAGTAGGTGGTGCCAAGGTCACCCTGAAAGAAGTTGCCGATGTAGATGAAGTACTGCACGATGAATGGCTTGTCCAGGTTGTACTGGGCGCGGATCTGCTCGATCACTCCAGGAGCCGGGGGCCGATCGCCGTACAGGGCCGCGATGGGGTCTCCGGGAAGAGAGAACACCATGAAGTAGATCAGGAGTGTCGCACCGAAAAACACCGGGATCATCTGGAGCAGGCGTTTGCCGGTATACCAGATCATCAGGTCCCCAAGCCGGAACGTATGTACATGAAATTCACAATCACTGGTTGAGTCTAGTCACGTGTGGGGTCCGGGGCTGTATGCCCCGAACCCCACACGTGTTATCTGTTTACTGCTGACGAGCTGGTTGAACGAGAGCTACTCGCTCTTGGTGATGTCGGTGTACATCGGCACGGAGTCCCAGCCGAAGACGACGTTCTCGACCGACTCGGACCAGACGCCACTGACGTTGGAGTACCAGAGCGGGATCGTGGGGAGGTCGGCGAGGAGGACTTCCTGTGCTTCCTGGTACTTCGCGGTGGCGTCCTCGACGGAGGACGCGGCTGCGCCTTCCTTGAGCAGCGCGTCGAACTCTTCGCTGGTGTAGTCCTCGTAGTTCGAGCCGGCACCGGTCTGGTACAGCGGAGCGAGGAAGTTGTACAGCGACGGGTAGTCACCCTGCCAGCCGGCGCGGGTTCCACCGGTCAGCTTGTCGGCGGAACGGTCGTCGAGCGCCGCAGCGAACGTCGGGTACGGCTTGCCGATGGCTTCGATGCCCAACGTGTTCTTGATGCTGTTGGTCACCGCGTCGACCCAGGCGGCATGGCCGCCGTCGGAGTTGTAGGCGAGGTCGAACGTGCCGGTGTAAGGTGCGATCGCGTCGGCTTCGGCCCACTTGGCCTTGGCTTCTTTCGGGTTGTATTCGAGGACTTCGGCACCCTTGAGGGAATCGGAGTAACCGTCGATGACCGGCGAAGTGAAGTCGGTCGCAGGGGTGCGCGTGCCCTGGAAGATGACGTCCGTGATTTCCTTGCGGTCGATCGACATCGAGATGGCGGCGCGTCGCAGCTTGCCCTCCTCACCACTCCAGTGCTCGAGGTAGTACGGCATGTTGAAGCCCTGGAAGATGGCGGCCGGCTGGTTCACGAAGCGGTCCGGGAAGTCCGACTCGTAGGACTCGAACGCGGCGTCCGGGACGGCGTCGAGCACGTCGAGGTTGCCACCCTGGACATCCGCGTACGCGGCGTCCATCGAGGCGTAGAAGACGATGTTCAGGCCACCATTGGCGGGCTTGCGCACGCCGTCGTACTCGGGGTTGGTGACGAGGTCGATTCCGACCTCGTGCTCCCAGGCGCCCTCTTTGGCCAGCATGTACGGGCCGTTGCCGATCGGGTTCTCGCCGAAGGCTTCCATGTCCTCATACGCGGCGGAGGGCAGCGGCATGAACGCCGTGTAGCCCAGGCGCAGCGGCCAGTCGGCCTCGGGCGAGGCCAGCTCGACCGTGAAGGTGGATTCGTCGACAACCTTCAGACCGGTCAGTTCGGCGTCAGCGTCGTAGCTGAAGCCGGCGATGTTGTCAAAGAAGTAAGAGGCGCTCTGAGCGTTGCTGAACTTCGCTCCGAAGTTCCAGGCGTCCACGAAGGAGTCAGCCGTGACGGCCTCGCCGTCGGTGAACTCCCAGCCGTCGTTGAGCGTGACGGTCCAGTTCTGGGCGTCGTCGGACTCGATCGACTTGGCGACCTCGTTCTCGATCTCGCCTTTGGCGTTGTACGAGACGAGCCCGGCGAAGATCGAGGTGGTGATCTTGCCGCCTCCGGTCTCGGTGGTGTTCGTCGGGACCAGCGGGTTCTGCGGCTCGGATCCGTTCGTGGTGATGATCGCCGCGGTGTCACTCTCTGCCGGGGCGTCTCCACTGGCGCAACCGGAGAGCACGAGGGCTCCCGCGGCAGCCAAGGCGATGGCAGGTATGCCCAGTCTCCTGATTTTCAATTTTCCTCCAGTGCACAGGGAAATGCCGCGTGACCCTCGGGCGAGCAGACATCTCGGATATACCGACCTTAAAGAGTGGGCGCCGACTTCGCATAATCTATTGGGGAAACGTTACAGATGCGAAACAAACTGCGCAGGATAGTTGCGCCACAGCAGGTTCTTGCGCGCAATCCGCCCACCGAATTCAGCAACCTGCACGTTCCGAGCAGTGGGAAGATGGGAGGATGATCGTGACCGCCCACGCACGCCCTCCGCTGTTGATCTTCGACGGCGACTGCGCGTTCTGCACGACCTCCGTGAACACCATGAAGCGTCTGATTCCCGGCATGCCGGCTTCCGCTCCCTACCAGTGGACCGACCTGGCCTCCTATGCGCTGACGACGAAGGATGCCCAGTCCCGGGTTTGGCTGATCGTCGACGACCACCGGTTCGGCGGCGCCGCGGCCGTGGCCGCCCTGCTTCGGCACCAGCCGAATGCGCTCATGCGCGTATTGGGCTGGCTCGGCACCGTGCCGCCGTGGTCGTGGGCGGCCGAAGTGGGCTACCGGCTCGTGGCGCGGTACCGCCACCGGCTGCCCGGGGGAACACCGGCCTGCCGGATGAAGCCGGGCGCGTGACTCTGCGCGGCAATCGAACCGGGCTCCGCTGGGAGGTGGGGATCGTCCTCGGAATGTCGCTCGGGGCATCCGCGCTCTACTCGATCATTTCGATCATCGCCCGGCTGACCGACGCCCGGCCGCTCTCGGAGCAGTCGGCGACCCTGAACGGGTCGCAGTCGCCGCGGGAATGGCTCGACTTCAGCTATCAGTTCCTCGGCATCTTCTTCGCCCTGTTCGCCGTGGCCCTGGTGCTCTACCTCCTGTGGCTGCCGGGGCAGAGCCCGTTCCGGCGGCTGGGCTTCGACTTCACGCAGCCGGGGCGCGACCTAATGCGCGGTTTCGGGCTGGTGCTCGTGATCGGTATCCCCGGACTGGGGCTCTACCTCGCCGGGCGGTCCCTCGGCTTCACCGTGGCGATCGTGCCGTCGCCGCTCGACACGTTCTGGTGGACGATCCCGATCCTGGTGCTCTCGGCACTGCGCTCGGCACTGGTCGAGGAGCTGATTGTGGTCGGCTACCTGTTTACCCGGCTGCGCGAGCTGGGTTGGTCCACCTGGACCATCATCGTGTCCTCGGCGCTTCTGCGCGGCAGCTACCATCTCTACCAGGGCATCGGGCCGTTCTTCGGCAATGCGGCCATGGGGGTGCTGTTCGGCTGGTGCTATCTGCGTTGGGGACGCACGATGCCGCTCGTGATTGCGCACTGGATCCTCGACATAGTTTCCTTCATCGGGTACCCGCTCGCCCTCACCTGGTGGCCGGGGCTCCTCGCCCCCGCTGGCTGACCTGCCGGCCGACCTGACCTGCCTGACCTGCCGGCCGGCCGGCCCGCGAATTCGACGGAGATTTTGCCGAGAATGGCGCGAATCGGGCCAAAACCTGGCCGGACAGGCAAAATCTCCGTCGAATTCGTTAGGGAGTGGCGGTCTACTCGAAGGCCTCGGGGGGCGGGCAGGCGCAGACGAGGTTGCGGTCACCGAAGGCGTTGTCGATGCGGCGCACCGGCGGCCAGTACTTGCCACGGATGAGACTGCGCACCGGGTAGACCGCGGTCTCACGGTCGTAGGCGTGCGTCCACTCCCCCTCGATCACCGACTGTGCGGTGTGCGGGGCATTGTGCAGCGGGTTGTCCTCGGCAGGCCAGCGGCCGGCGGCTACGGCATCCGCTTCGGCCTTGATCGCGATCATGGCCTCGACGAACCGGTCGATCTCGCCCAGGTCTTCACTCTCGGTGGGCTCGATCATGAGCGTACCGGATACCGGAAAGCTCATGGTCGGCGCGTGGAAGCCGTAGTCGACGAGTCGCTTGGCCACATCATCGACGCTGACCCCGGTGGCCTCGGTGAGCGGGCGTAGATCGAGGATGCACTCATGTGCGACCAAGCCGTTGTCACCGGAATACAGCACCGGGTAGTGAGCCTCGAGGCGCTTGGCCACATAGTTGGCTGCGAGAACCGCGGCGCCGGTGGCCGCGTGCAGACCCTCGGCCCCCATCATGCGCACATAGGCCCAGGAGATCGGTAAAATGCTCGGGCTGCCGTACGGCGCCGCCGAGACCGGCCCGCCGGAGTGCACGACCGTGCCGCCCACCGTGCCGCCGACCCTGCCGCCATTTTCATCGACACCGCCGTCGACCGCCGCCGCATCGCCGGAGGCGAGGAGGTAGTGCTCGTCGCTCTGAGCGAGGGGATGCCCCGGCAGGAACGGAGCGAGGTGCGCCTTGGCCCCGACCGGACCGACGCCCGGCCCGCCGCCGCCGTGCGGGATGCAGAACGTCTTGTGCAGGTTCAAGTGCGACACGTCGCCGCCGAAGTCGCCGTAACGGGCGAAACCGAGCAGGGCGTTCAGGTTGGCGCCGTCGACGTAGACCTGGCCGCCGGCGTCGTGCACGGCCGTGCAGATGGCGCCGACCTCGTGCTCGTAGACGCCGTGCGTCGACGGGTAGGTGATCATCAACGCGGCGAGGTTCTCGGCGTGCTTCGCGATCTTGGCGCGCAGGTCCTCCAGGTCGACGTTGCCGAGCTCGTCGCAGGCGACGACGACGACCTTCATGCCGGCCAGCACGGCGGATGCCGCGTTGGTGCCGTGCGCGCTGGACGGGATCAGGCAAACCGTGCGCTGGGTATCCCCGGTGGAGAGGTGGTAGCCGCGGATCGCGAGGAGCCCGGCGAGTTCACCCTGGCTGCCGGCGTTGGGCTGGAGGGACACGGAGTCGTAGCCGGTGACATCCGTCAGCCAGGATTCGAGCTGCCGGATCAGTTCCAGGTAGCCCTCGATGTCGGCACGCGGCGCGAACGGGTGCAGCCCGCCGAACTCGGGCCAGCTGACGGCCTCCATCTCGGTGGCCGCGTTCAGCTTCATGGTGCAGGAGCCGAGCGGGATCATGCCGCGGTCGAGCGCGTAGTCGAAGTCGGCGAGGCGCTTGAGATAGCGCATCATGCTCGTCTCCGAGCGGTGCGTGTTGAACACCGGGTGGGTGAGGAACTCGCTGGTGCGATGAAGTTCGGGCGGAAGGCCGGCCTCGACCATGCTGAAGTCCACCAGGCCGAAGGCATCCCGCCCGCCGAACGCGCCGACGACCAGGGCGAGATCCGCGAGAGTCGTCGTCTCGTCGACGGCGATGCCGACGGTGTCCGCGTCGACCAGGTAGAGGTTGACCCCGCTGGCGGAGGCGGCCCGGGCGATCTCGGCGGCGCGGCCCGGAACGGAGGCACGGACCGTGTCGAAGAACGTCGCGGTGACAACGTCGACACCGGCGGCGAGGAGAGCGACGACGAGTTGCCCGGCGCGCTCGTGCACCTGGGCGGCGATCTTCCGCAGGCCGTCGGGCCCGTGGTAGACCGCGTACATGCCGGCCATCACGGCCAGCAGCACCTGGGCGGTGCAGATGTTCGAGGTGGCCTTGTCCCGACGGATGTGCTGCTCACGCACTTGCAGCGACAGGCGGTAGGCCGGGTGGCCGGCCGCGTCAACGCTGACGCCGACCAGGCGGCCGGGAAGCTGACGCTCGAGGCCACTGCGCACGGCCATGTAACCCGCGTGCGGACCGCCGAAGCCCATCGGCACGCCGAAGCGCTGGCTGGTGCCCACGGCCACGTCGGCGCCGAGCTCGCCGGGCGAGGTGATCAGGGTCAGGGCGAGCAGGTCGGCGGCGACGACGACGAGCGCCCCCTGCGCCTGGGCGGCGGCGATAACGTCGGCCGGGTTCCAGACCCGGCCGGATGCGCCGGGGTACTGCACGAAGAGACCGAAGTACTCGCCGAGGTCCTCAGCGGACCCAGCCAGGTCGACCTCCACGAGGTCGATCCCGACGGCGGCCGCGCGATTGCCCAGCAAGGCCTTCGTCTGCGGCAGCGCGTCGGCGTCGACGAGGAAACGGGTCGACTTCGACTTCGACGCCCGACGGGTGAGGAGCATGCCCTCCACCACGGCGGTCGACTCGTCGAGCATGGACGCGTTGGCCGTGGAGAGTCCGGTCAGGTCGGCGATCATGGTCTGGAAGTTGATCAGCGCTTCAAGACGGCCCTGGGAGATTTCGGGTTGGTACGGAGTGTAGGCCGTGTACCAGCTGGGATTCTCGAACACATTGCGCTTGATCACGGCCGGGGTGACGGTGTCGTAGTAGCCGAGACCAATCATGGACCGCTTCACGGTGTTGCGGCCGGCGAGGTCCCGCAACTCCGCGATGGCCTCCCGCTCGGTGGCGGCGGGCGGCAGGGTGCTATCACCGATGGTGCGGAACTGGTCCACCTGGATCGATTCGGGCACGGCCGCGTTGACGAGGGCGTCGACCGAGTCGTAACCGAGGATCGACAGCATGCGGGACTGCGCGTCGGCATCCGTGCCGATGTGGCGCTGAGTGAAGGGCTGTGACATGTGTGCGGAACCTGGCTTTTCGTTTTCGTTACTCGCCGATGAGGGCGGAGTAGTCGGCGTAACTGAGGAGAGGAGGCAACTCCGCGAACGTGACCTTGAGCAGCCAGCCGGCGCCGAACGGGTCGCTGTTGACGAGCTCGGGGCTCTCGACGACGGCGTCGTTGGTCTCGGCGACGGTGCCCGTGACAGGGGCGAAGAGCTCGCCGACCGACTTGGTGGACTCGATCTCGCCGACGACGGTGCCGCCGGCGACATCGCTGCCGACGGCTGGCAACTCGACGAAGACGACGTCGCCTAGCTTGTCGGCGGCGTAGGCGGTGATGCCGACGGTGGCGGTGTCGCCGTCGACGAGAACCCACTCGTGCTCGGCGGTGTATTGGAGTTCAGACTGTTCGGCCATGGGGGTGTTCCTCTCGAGGGGTGGACTATTTCTGACGCTTGTAGAACGGAAGGGCGGTCACAGTTGCGGGGATGCGGGTGCCGCGCACATCGACGAAGACCTGGGTGCCGAGTCGCGCCAGGCCGGGAGCCACGTAGGCCATGGCGATCGGATGTCCGAGCGTCGGCGACAGCGCCCCGCTCGTGATCACGCCGTCGGCCACGGTCGCGTCGGCACTGCGATATACCGGGTAGTCGGCGCGCCCGGCACGCTTGCCGGCAGATTCCAGTCCCACGAGTACGCGCGCCTCCGCGCTGGGACCCTCTTCGCTGGCCTCGCGGCCGATGAAATCGACCTCCTTGGCGAGGTTCACAACGCGGCCGAGTCCGGCCTGCGCCGGGTAGGTCGAGGTGCTCAGTTCGTGGCCGTAGAGCGGCATGCCGGCCTCGAGACGGAGGGTGTCGCGGCTGGCGAGCCCCGCCGGCACGAGGTGGAAAGAGGCGCCCGCCGCGCGGAGCGCGTCCCAGAGCGCCGCGGCATCCGGCACGTCGACATAGAGTTCGAAGCCGTCTTCACCGGTGTAGCCGGTGCGGGCAATGAGAACGCGGCCGGCCTGGAAGGTACCACCCAGGGCGCGGTAGTACTTCAGCGCTGACAGGTCGCCGCCGACCGTGAGGTCCGCCGTGGCCTCGAGGATGGCGCGCGAATTAGGCCCCTGCACGGCGATCAGGGCGACGTCGTCGCTCTGATCGGTGACGGTGACGTCGAAGCGGGTGGCCCGGGCCGTGAGCGCCTTGACCGCCGGGAAACGGTTGCCCGCGTTGGCGATGACGAGGTACTCGTTCTCGGCCGTGCGGTAGACGACGATGTCGTCGATGATGCCGCCGGCACGGTTGAGGATGAGGCTGTACTTGGCCTGCAGCAGGTCGATCGTGGAGAGTTGGCCGGCGAGGGCATAGTCGAGGAACGCTCCGGCGTCCGGCCCGGCCACCAGGATCTCGGCCATGTGCGAGAGGTCGAAAATGCCCGCGCTGGTGCGCACGGCGTGGTGCTCGGCGAGATCGCTCGAGTAGCGCACCGGCATCTGCCACCCGGCGAAGTCCGTGAAACTGGCGCCGGCATCCACGTGCGCCAGGTGCAGCGGGGAGAACCGCTCCACCGTGGGGGTTGAATCGGTGTGGGCTTCAGTGTCCGAGGTCATGAGTTCTCCAGGTTGTCGCCGGCCGGGGGCCGAGCAAGAATCTCCGGGGCGCGATCGATCGATCGTACCCCTGGGAACTCCCCCTCTGTCGTCAGGCCTGAGAGCTTCACCGCAGCCGTTGGTCGGGCGCGATTTTCACCGTGGGCGAGCCGCTGTCGAGCCGCGACTACTTTTCAGAGTGGCCAGTTCGATGCGGTACGAGTACCTGAGAGATTGTCGGGGAGGATTGCTCCTTCGGTGTTCGACTGCCTGAGGGCGCCGAACTCTCCCGCATCGACCTTGATGGCCCTATATTCACTTAAGGGTGTGCGCTCCGAGCCTAGCGCGTGCGGGCCCGGCAGCGCGGTGCGGCCGCTTCCGTTGCCTCCCGGCGACACCTCCAGCGGGAACGCGTACCCTTGTCACTTCGCCCGCGATTCGTGCGGCCCACACAGAAAGGCGTTCCGTGGACATCACACTCCTCCGGCATTTCATCGCCGTCGCCGAGGAGTTGCACTTCCCGCGCGCCGCGATGAACCTCAATATATCCACCCCGAAATTGCGCTCCTCGATCGCAAAACTCGAGGCGAACATCGGCGTCGTGCTCATCGACCGAACCACGGAGACCACCCGGCTGACCGCGGCGGGCAACCTATTTCTCACGGATGCCCGCACCGAGCTGGTCGCCTCGGATGAGTCCTGGAAGCCGCCGCTTCCGGCGGGCGGAAAGGCCAAGGCGGCGAAGGGCAAGGGCCGCGCGCCCGAGGTGAAGGGCCAGCCGCGTCCCGGCAAGCGCCGCCAGGGCCGCTAGCCCGCACGCTCGACTTCGGACTCTAGACGCCGGCCGAGGCACGGCGCCAGGCCGAGAAACTGGCCACCGATCCGCTATGCGGCGGCACCAGCCACGGCCACGGATGCAGCGCGGCCGCGCCCTCCGCGTAGCGCGCAAAGCTGGGTACCGGTGCAAACGTGACTGCTGCGTCGAGGTCCGGAACGATCACTCGCGGGTCACCCAGGTACACGACCACCTCGCGACGCCGGGCCAGATCCTGAAGGGTTTCCACGGTGAAGATCAGTCTTTTGCTTGAGAGCCGCAGCCTGGCCAGGGCCGGCTCGTCGAAGACGAAGGCGGCCGGGAGTGCGGGATGCGCCGCAAGGGCCGGATCGGCGTCGCCCAGGGAATCCACCGTCAGCAGCACCGACCGGGGTGCGCGGCGGCGCACGACGTCGGTAGGCCCCTGCGTGTCGGACAGGTGCGGATCGTGCGTGAGGTTCGCCGGCGCATCCGTCACCGGCACTGGCGCTGCCCCCACCGGAAACTGCTCGATCGGGCAGGCCCGGGCGAGCGGACAGTCCCGGCAGAGCTGCGGCGCTCGTTTCTCAACCTGCCAGCGGGCGAAGCCGTAGGCGGACCCGGTGCCGGCACCCACGGTCCACTGCCAGCCCAGGAGGTTGGCCGCGCGGGAGCCGTCGAGCAGGTGCCGGTAGAATTCTTCCTGGCCGGCATGCCACCCCGCGCCAGACCGGACCGTGTACTGGGAGGCCAGCCACATCCGGGTCTGGTTGACCAGCCAGCCGTCGGTTTCCAGTTCCGACACGACCGAGTCGATGCAGTGCATCCGGTGCGGCCAGGCCTGGGGTTCGAATTCTCCGGACCAGGGTGCCGCAAAGCGCAGGTTTCGGTGCAGGGCCACACCCACACGCGCATAGAGATGTCGGGCGTATTCCTGCCAGAGCAACTCGTCCCGGAATTTGCGGGTATCTCGGGCAGGTCCGTCTGCGACGTGCTCCCAAGCCCGGCTAAGCGGCACCAGGGAGTGCCGAATGTACGGTGATAGCCGGGATGCCCCGCGATCGATTTCCGGCAGCACCTGGCTGCGCCTAGCCGCATAGCCCGCGACCGAGAATGCCGCGAGGGCACGGTCGGCGCTGGTCTGGCCACCCCGGATGCTCGGGCTCGCCCGCACCTCGTCGTCGACCAGGTGGTGCAGATGGCGCCGCACCACGGCATCCGCGGTTCCGTCATTCAGAGCGATGAGCACACTTGATTTTAGACCCTGCCTGAGGGGCAGCAGAAAGCGAAACGGGCCTGGGCCGGTCACGATCAAAATGATCGGGATCGGCCCAGGCCTGTTGGCGGTGAGCAGGTGGCCGGGTAGGCCTACTTGTTCCGCACGTGCACCGGGGCGGCGATCTCCTCGGCCTCATCGACCGATAGTTCAAGATGTGCGAACGCCGGGTCATCCGCGAACGATTTCATCCGCGCGATCCGGTAGATGATCAGACCGTAGAGGGCCTTGGCGAGGATGTCGGCGACCGAGTATCCGATCTGTTTGCCGACCCAGGCATCCGAGCCGTCGATACCAAGCATGGGCAGTAGGTAGGCGATCGGGTAGACACCCCAGGTCAGCAGCAGAAGCAGACGCAGCTGGCTGATCGTGCGGCGCACACTCCGCGGCTGGCGGTCGAGGGACTTGGTCAGTTCGATGAACAGAACATAGAGGATGTATGCGAACGGGATGGTGGAGAGCAGACCGAAGATTCCGCGCACCCCGTTGTCCCCGCTGAGCTCGCCGGGGTACCCGAGGATGATCATCAGGGCCGAAGCCGGAATGAGCCGGTACAGGAGACTGGTCTGCACCTTGCGGGCCAGGGCGAGAACCGCGATCAGTTCGAGCAGCAGCAGGGGAACCGTGAGCAGCCAGTCGACGTAGCGGTAGCCCTCATTGAAGGACTCCCCGGCGACCTGCACATAGTTGCCCGCCCCGCCGATGGCCTCGGTGACGAAGGCCGCCTTGAAGGAGTCGAAAATGCGGAAGTAGTGGTAGGCGGCAATCGCACAGACGATGGCCGCGACGGTCATCGCCTGACGGTACCGGGGCAGGACCCGCTTGAGCGAGATGATGATGAAGATCGACGTGAACAGCTGTGACGCGATGACGAGCGAGAACACGTTGTAGACGGTGTCGTATTGAATCTGGGTGAGGGAATCGGGAATCACGTTGTCCTCCGAATAAGCGAGAAAGAACAGGAAAGAGCCGTGCTGTAGAGCTTTGCTGTGTTTATTGATTGATCAGTCATTTAACTGCCTAGCTGACTGCTGTCTAAAAATTTAGTACGAGTTTCCTGAATCTTTGCATAGAGTATGCCCCCAGTCAAAAGGTCAATAGCAGGAAGACAGATGACGGCCCCTCGGAGCACGGAAGAGCGGGTTCTCCGGCAGGGGGTCGGCCGATCCGGTACGCGCCACGTCGGTGAACACCCCTCGCCTGACAGCGTGGTGCTTGAGCAGGTGGTTGCGGATGGCGCGCAGCCGCTACACGCTCGGTGACCTGGTCGACACCAGGCCGGCCGCGCCCAAGCCGATGAAGATGGCCGTGCGAATCAGCAGACGCACCATGACTACCCCTTCTTGACCGCGGCCTTTGCCGCGCGCTTGGTTTCCCGCACCCGGGTCAGCGATTCGGGGTCGACAATGTCGGCGACGGACCGGAACGAGCCGTTCTCGCCATAGGGCTCGGAGGCCTCGCGCCAGCCCTCCGCGACGAGCCCCTGACGCTTGCCGAGCAGGGCCAGGAAGATCTTCGCCTTCTGCTCGCCGAATCCCGGGAGCGCTTTCAGGCGCCGCAGGATCTCGGCGCCGTCCGGGGAGTCGGCGGTCCACAGGGCGGACGCATCACCCCTCCAGTCTGAGGCGATCACACCCGCGAGGGTCTGCGTGCGAGCGGCCATCGAGCCCGGATAGCGGTGCACGGCCGGCGTGGCCCGGAACACCTCGACGAGTGCGTCGGCGTCGAAGCCGGCGATGGTCGCCGGATTGAGCGTGCCGATCCGGTCGCGGATCTTGGCCGGACCGGCGAACGCGGTCTCCATCGCGATCTGCTGATCCAGCAGCATCCCGAGGAGGAGCGCGAAGGGGTCATCACTGAGCAGGGCGTCGGCGGCGTCGTCGCCGGTGAGGTGCAGAATCATGCGCCCATTGTGCCACCGGCGGCGCGCCGGCGGGACTCCCCTAGACTCGGCGGATGTCCCGCCTCGTCGTCGTCCTCCCGCTCACGGCGCTCAGCACCGGCGACAGCTTCCCGGTGTCGGAATGGCCATTGCACATCACCGTGCTGCCCCCTTTTCACACGGATGTCGCGGCATCCGTCATCGCGGATGTCATTTCCGGCGTCGTCGCCGCCACGGCATCCGACCGCACCGCCCTCACGGCGGTCGCGGGTGCCGACGCGCTCTTCGGCCGACGCGAGGACGTGCCGGTGACGCTCGTCGGGGACGATCCACGCCTGACCCGGTTGCACCGCGCCCTCATCGAGGCTGTGCGGCCGCTTGCCTCCATCCCCGACGAGCCCGCGTTCACGGGTCCCGGCTTCCGGGCCCACATCACGATCAAGAACGGCGCCCGGGTGCACGAGGGCCAGCGGCTCGCTCTCACCCAGATCGCCCTCGTGGACATGGCGCCCCGATCGGCGGCGAGCGGCCGCACGGTGCTCGCTACGTTCCCGTTGCCAACTGCCGTGTGAGCGCAGTCACCCGGTCGGGTGCAGCGGGTCTGTGCGCCGAGTTCGACGACTGCAAGCGAGTTCGGCGCCTCTGCCGGGCAGGTTGCCGGGTGGGAGGCGATCGCGATGCTCGGCAGCCGATTCGGCGGGCACGCGGAATACGTCTGCATCCCGCAGGATGGCGCGATCACGGCGAAGCCACGGAACATGACCTTCACGGATGCCGTGACTCTCGTCTCCGGCGGGACCACCGCCCATGCTTTTTTCAGTCGCACCGCGATCAAATTGGGCAGCACCGTGCTCGTGAACGGCGCATCCGGTGCCGTGTGCACGGCGGCGGTGCAGCTCGCCAAGCAGATGGGCGCGCGAGTCACCGGTGTGTGCAGCGGCGCCAACCGCGAGCTGGTCACCGCGCTCGGCGCCGACCGGGTGATCGACTATACAACGGAGGATTTCCTGCTCGAGGGGCAAACCTACGACGTCATCATGGATTGCGTCGGGAACGCCCCCTTTGAACGCGCTGCGGCGTGCCTCACTCCGGGCGGGGCCCTGTTGCTCGTCGTTTCCGATCTCCGGGGGGCTGCTTCTGGCCGCCTGGCACACCAGGAGGAGCGGGAGGCGGGTCGTCGCGGGCAACATCGACAGCACCGCGGATGCCCTCGCGCACCTGGTCGACCTTGCCGAGTCGGGTCTGTTCCTGGCGGTCATCGATTGGACGTACGACCTGACCGACATCGCTCTGGCGCACCGTTTCGTCGAGGCCGGCCATAAGAGAGGCAACGTCATCCTGTGCGTCGCGGGCGGTTGAGGGGGCGGAAGGTTGAGGGGGCGGAAGCAGTCGCTCTGGTCCGTGAGCGTCGGGTTACGCGGTTTTGAGTTCATCGAGCGTGGCCCCGATCCCGATTCTGTTGCTCGTCCGCGGAGAAGTCGAGGTGTCGGCCGAGGGATCTCCCCGTTCCCTGCAACACGATTTGCTGAAGCGGGGAGCCCCGCGCGGTGGCTAATTCAGGAGAATTGTCCGGCCCGCGGCGGTATCCACATTGAAAGACCAGTCTGGGGGCATCCCCGGGCGACAGATCTCCTGATTTAGCCACACCCCACCGTGCCGGCTCCGTCGAGCGAGGCCTACCGCGAATTCTCACGCGCCGGATGCCCCGCTGAGAGCGCTGGCAGCGGAGTTCGCCGGCTGCGGTCGAGATCGACCCACAACACCAGGGGAACTCGACCGGACCTGTCGATCTCGGCGACCGCGACCGCGGGCACGGTCGATCGACACGCCACACGCAACGCGCTGGACGTTGAAGCGGAACTCCACCGCATCACCGCACGAAAACACATTACGAGTACCAGATAACTCAGCCGGCCAAGCCAAGGAAGACCATCACGACTCGCTCGAGTGCAACGAGCTTCGCCATCGCAACTGATGCCGGAACGGACAACTGCGCCCCGTGCACCGGCCACAATTGTCCGAAACGGAAACAGTTGCGGCCGGAACTCGGCTAGACGGTGAAGCGGAACTTCACCGCATTCCGTCACCGAAAGACATGGCCCCGCCCACGAAGGCCGCCGACACGTAATTTGTGCAACGATGTCCCGACTGCAGTCAGATCCAAGGCGACATCGGGGGAAGTATGACCGTTCACGGGGTGCCAGATAAGTTCGGCAGAGCGCTGGCAGCTCTGTTTCTGACCGGATGTTCCGGCCCACCGGGTCCCGTCCTCGGCGGCGAAAGCCCGACGGCAACGCCAACGCCGGGCCGCACTGAAGCGGCGCATCCGTCAGCTCCGGCCCCTGTGACGGACCTCCTCATCACTGCAGCGTCGATCGGACTTCGAGACGCGTCCGGCACGACCCTGTCCACGTTCGATTATTTTCAACCTGCCGGCGAGTTGGTTGCCGGTCTGTCCACGGCTTTCGGAAGCGCACCTACCTCAGAGCACTTCGAGGGCGGCAGCGAGGTGCCTCCGGGAACCAATTACATCTGGGGCGATATCCTGCCTACGGGCTCTGAGTCGCCTACTCCATGGGACGGCGATTTCGTCCTCGTGGATGGTGTGCCAGGCGGGACGTCACCACATGAACCGAACACCTGGGTGAAGGTTTCCTCGTCCGCCGTGAACGGTGTTCAGATCAGCACCGTCGACGGAATCGCTGTTGGAGATGATGCCGCCGAGATCGCGGCACGACACCCCGACACAGCGCGCCCACAAGGCAGCAGACGCGACATCTTCGTTGGTCTAGTGCCGCTCCCACCCTTGGACTCCCTGTCAGAACTGACGTTTTCAGTCTGGCTCATCGCCGCCGACCCACTCGGCCCTATCACCGAATTCCGCTCCCCCTCCCCGAACTGGGGCGTGTGAGGTCCACACTCTTGGTGAGAGGACACAGTATCTCGCGGTGAGGCTCCGGGAGCCAGAGTCTCTGTAAGTGAGGTTCCTATCACTGCGAGTGACCTCTTCTGGGGAAGCGTGAATGAACGGAGGCTATGCCCCGGAGCCCTGAATCGACCGAAGCCGCGCGGGGAAGAAGTAGGCTCCGACCAGGCCCCAACATCAACACCTGGAAGACTTTGTAATGCGCCGACCGCTGGCTCTGACCGCCATTGTGGCCGCCGCTTTGCTCACCCTTGCCGCATGCAGCACCGACCAGGTCGAAGGCGATGTCGCCGCATCGTCACCGACACCGGTCGCGACCGCCACGGTAACACCCACACCGGAACCCACTCCATCGGCGACACCTGCCGCGCTGCCGGCAACCATAATCATCGGCGCCGAAGCCACCGATATCGTCACAGCCGACGGCACGGTCCTCGCATCGCTTAACTATCAGAGCGATGGGGATGCAGCTGTGGCCGTACTCAGGGGCCTTCTCGGCGAGCCGACGTCAGAATCGGTGGAAGAGTCCTCCCACTACCCAAGGACCGAACTCACGGAATGGGACGGCTTCACGATTGGGGTGAACCGTCCTGACGCAGACTTCGATCCGCGGCCGGGCCCGTACAACCCCGCCTTTCAGGTCAGGGCATCCGGAACCATGGCCACCAACGGTGTCGCCATTGAGGATGTCAACGGCAACCAGACCGGGCAGGACTTCGAGTCAGCAGCTGACGGCAAGCCTGCCGATCAAGTGCATTTTGACGAAACCTTCGGGATCGACTCTGTCACCCTCGACATGCCGTCGTCATTCTCAGGCGCGATTCCGGATTACGGACTGCCAATGACCTACGGCGTGATCGGTTTCACCGGCCGAGACACCGGCATCATCGAAAAAATCCTCGCCCCCACCGACTTGTTCTCGCTAACATAGCCGCGCCCTCAAACGTCGGGACGAGCTGAATCAACTCACCTGCCTCGTCCTCGACGCACGCCGCAGACATGACGTTGTGTCCCACTTCCCGCACCAGGTCGGACGGATACAGACTCTCGACCGTTGTCATGCCCAACCCGGAGCGGGCTACACGTTGAAGCGAAATCCACGGAGTGGCATCGCGGAGCGACCTTTAGAGCCACGTTTCGCGCCCTCCTGGCTGTCTCCGCATCGTCGCTGCCAGCAGCGTAGTGCCCCCTACTCTCTGCCTTCCTCAAGCGGGATGAGCATTGTTCGAAATGGTCCGGCAACGGCGTGGAGGTCCCAAATCCGATCGGCGACGCCGTCGATGCCGTTGGCAAGCTGAAGCTGAGGAATGCCTCCTGGGATCACGAGTTGGCTGACACGGACTCCCTCACCCGCGAGCGCGTCGTGGAGCATCTCGCCGTAGGCGCTCTCAGCCGGGAAGGCGACCGATGTACCTGCGAAGTCAGCGCGGGCCTTCACCGAGGTTCCGCCGTTGATCATGATGATGCTGCCGCTTCCTGCCTGCCGCATTGCTGGGAGCACCGTACGCACCGCGTGGATGAGTCCGAGGGTCGAGAACTGCAGGGCCTCTAGCGCCAGCTCGGGAGTCATCTCAAGCACCGGCTTCAGGTAGTCGCGCGATGGGAGCGGACTGTACTGCAGCGCGGTGATGGGCCCAAGCTCTGCCGCGGCACGCTTAAGGGCAGCTTCGAGCGACGCCGGCGTGCGGACATCAGCAGGGTAAGCACTCGCGGTGAAGCCGGCAGCGGTGAGCTCGGCTGCCATAGCGTCTAGTTTCGACTGGTTTCTGGCGATCAGGGCAATTGAGAAGCCCTCGCGCCCGAACCTTCGCGCAACTGCTGCTCCGAGTCCCGGTCCGGCTCCGATGATGACGATGACAGGCACGATGGTCTCCTTCGATTGCTGCTGCTTCGATGACTAACGCGAGGAGCTAGAGCCTATACATTGAACCTGAACTCCACCACGTTTCGGAACCAAAGAACGTTACCTTGAAACGGCAACACCAACCCACTCCTGAGGAATATCTGATCGTCTGTGTAACGATGTACCGAGGGCGCTATGCGTCCGATGACTCTGGGGGAAAACCATGGCCGATCACGGCGTGTCTGGTGTGGGCGCAGTCCTCTCAGCCCTGCTCCTCGCTTTTGGCGCGGTGCTGCTGACCGGCTGTTCTGGTCTAGCAGTTCCTATCCCCCGCACTCCCAGCCCGACGGCAATGCCCACGGCGGCACCGACACCAACTCAATCGGTGTCGCCGCCCGATCCAGCCGAAGTGACGGACATCTTCCTCAGTGCGACGTCGATCGAGCTGCGGGATGCATCGGGCAATGCCCTGTCCACATTCGACTATTTCCAGCCCGCCAGCGAGTTGGTCCCTGCACTTTCGTTGGCCCTGGGCAGCGCGCCAATATTCGATACCTTGGGCGACGAGCGGCATCCGAGAATCACCTACTCCTGGGCCGATTTTGTCGTGCAGGATTGGGATCGGGATTGGGATAGCCCGAATGCACCTCGTTGCCCGAACACCACTTTCGCAGTGTCAGCCGAGACCGTGAACGGGGTCCACATCGGCACAGTCGACGGAATCGCCGTCGGAGACAACGCCGCTGAACTTGAAGCCCAGTATCCCGATTCCTCGTGGAACATCTCTTCGCTTGGCCAGCCCACGGATGACCCGCTCCAGCTCCGCATCGTCGTGGGTCATGTTTCACTTCCACCCTGCACGCCATCATCAGACCGACAAGACCGCACATTGTCAGTCGTCCTCATCGCCGACGATCCACTCGGGCCGATCACCCACTTCTATGTCCCCTCGGTGGATTCAGGGGCCTGAGCCGCCACACACCCCGTGAAAGGGTCTGCCCAACCCCGCCGGCTGCTGCGCCCATCGCGAGAGTCGTCCCGGGTCTATTAGTCTGCGGGCTCCACGTTGAAGCGGAACTGCGCCAGCTGACCGGGAAGTGCATGACGCGAAAATAGGCCGTCCAGCCGGCCAAGAGGAGGTAAATCACACCTGAGCGAGACGGAAACTCTGCTGCCGCATGCGGGCCCGCGGTCCACGAGAGAGGTACTCACCCACGAGATCAGGGCAGTTGTTGCCGGAACGGACAACTGCTGCCGGTGCGCCGGCCACAATTGTCCGAAACAGGAACAGTTGCAGCCGGGACTACGAGCTAGACGTTGAACCTGAACTCCACCACGTCGCCGTCCTGCATGATGTATTCCTTGCCCTCGATGCGGGCCTTGCCCCTGGAGCGGGCCTCCGCCACGGAACCGGCCTCCATCAGGTCGTCGAAGGAGAAGATCTCCGCCTTGATGAAGCCCTTCTGAAAGTCTGTGTGAATGACGCCGGCGGCCTGCGGAGCGGTCCAGCCCTTTCGGATGGTCCAGGCGCGTGTTTCCTTGGGGCCGGCCGTGAGGTAGGTCTGCAGGCCGAGGGTGTCGAAGCCGATGCGGGCGAGCTGGTCGAGTCCGCTCTCGGCCTGGCCGGTGGAGGCCAGCATCTCGGCGGCGTCCTCGGCGTCGAGTTCACTGAGCTCGGATTCGAGCTTCGCGTCGAGGAACACGGCGTTGGCCGGGGCCACCAGCGCGGCCAGAACAGCGAGCTTCCCGGCATCCTGCAGCACCGCCTCGTCGACGTTGAACACGTAGATGAACGGCTTGGCCGTCAGCAGGCCCAGCTCGCGGATGGGCTCGATGTCGAGCGTGGCCGATGACAGCGGCGCTCCGGCGTCGAGGATGGCCTGCGCCTTGAGCGCGGTCTCCAGCACGATGGGGGGAAGCTTGCGCCCTTTGACCTCTTTCTCGAAGCGGGAGACCGCCTTCTCGAGGGTCTGCAGGTCGGCGAGGATGAGTTCGGTGTTGATCGTCTCCATGTCGCCGGCCGGGTCGACGGCGCCGTCGACATGCACCACGTCGGGGTCGGCGAAGCCGCGGATGACCTGCGCGATGGCGTCGGCCTCCCGAATGTTGGCAAGGAACTTGTTGCCGAGCCCCTCCCCCTCGCTGGCGCCGCGCACGATGCCGGCGATGTCGACGAACGACACCGGGGCAGGCAGCAGACGCTCGCTACCGAAGACCGCGGCCAGCTTGGCCAGGCGGTGGTCGGGCAGGTTGACGATGCCGACGTTGGGCTCGATGGTGGCGAACGGGTAGTTCGCCGCGAGCACGTTGTTCTTGGTCAACGCGTTGAAGAGGGTGGACTTGCCAACATTGGGCAGTCCGACGATTGCAATAGTAAGAGCCACGAAAGTCAATCGTACCGTCTGCGACCCGAGGCCGGTCGGCACAGCGGCGACGCGCTGTCGGCGGCCCGTGACAGGATGAAGCGGTGCCAGTCAACTTCACCGCCATCGACTTCGAGACCGCCAACTCCTCCAGCGCTTCGGCCTGCTCGGTGGGGCTGGTGAAGGTCCGTGACGGCAAGGTCGTCGACCGCATCGCCTGGTTCATCAAGCCGGCCGTCGGGCACGACGTCTTCCTGGCCTGGAACATCAAGATCCACGGCATCCGGCCGACGGATGTCGCCGGTGCGGCCACCTGGGCGCAGCAGCTTCCCGACCTGGTCGCCTTCGCCGGCGACGACCACCTCGTGGCGCACAACGCCGGGTTCGACCTGGGGGTCATCAAGACGTCCTCCACGGTCGCCGGGCTGGTCGTGCCCGACTTCAACTACGTCTGCAGCCTCCAGGTGGCCCGCCGCACCTACCACCTCGACTCGTACCGGCTCCCGGTGGCCGCGATGGCCGCGGGCTTCGAGGGTTTCGCCCACCACGACGCCCTGGCCGACGCGGAGGCCTGCGCGGCCATCATGATCCACGCCGCCGACCGGCACGGGGCCGACACTCTCGAGGAGCTGGCGCAGATCACCGGCGTGAAGATCGGCGCCATCGGGCCGTTCGCCACGAAGGAGAAGTCCGCCACGCACGGCCCGATGGCGCTGAACTAGGCATCCTTGGGGCACCGGCTCGGGCAATGTCGGTGGCCACTGGCAGAGTAGAACCATGGATTCCTGGTTCAGTCTTCTTCTCGGCCTTGTCGTCGGCGCCCTGCTCGGCACCCTACTCACGGTGGTCCTCACGGCGCGTTCCGCCGAGCGCCGCAACGAAGGCTCGTCCGGCACCGATCCCCTCGTCATCGAGGCCCGGCACCAGGTGGCCTTGGCCGAGGTGTATGCCCGAGAGGCCGGCATCCAGTCCATCCTGCGCGAAGAGCTGGCCTCAGTCCAGGCCACCGCCGACGCCCTGCGCGGACAGGTCGTCGACGCGGGGCGGCAATACCGCGAACTGAGCGACCGCCAGCGCAACGACCAGGACGCGCGCACCGAGCAACAGAATCAGGAAAGCAAGGTGCTCCAGGCCCTCGCTCCGGTCAAGGAGAGCCTGCAGGACATGCAGCAAAAGGTCGCCGAGCTCGAGGCCCAGCGCAGCCTGCAACACGGCGAGCTCAGCCAGCAGCTGCGGTCGGCGACCGAGTCGGAGGAGCGCCTACGGAGCACCGCCGAGTCGCTCGCGTCGGCCCTGCGCGCCAACAACACGCGCGGGGTCTGGGGCGAAACCCAGCTGCGCAGCGTGGTCGAGGCCGCCGGCCTGATCGAGCGGGTCGACTTCGATGTGCAGTCGAGCATCACCTCCGACGCCGGCGCCGGCCGCCCCGACATGGTCGTGCACCTGCCCGGCGGCAAGAACATCGCCGTCGACGCGAAGGTGCCGTTCACGGCGTTCCTTGAAGCCAGCCAGATCCCGGTCACCGCCACCGGTGCCCTGGGAGCCCAGCGGGCCGTCTACATGAAAGCTCACGTCAAGGCCGTGCGCGACCACATCACCGCCCTCGGCAGCAAGGCCTACTGGCAGGGCTTGGAGGCCTCCCCGGAGATCGTGATCGCCTTCATCCCGAGCGAGTCCCTGGTCTCCTCGGCGCTGGAGGCCGACCCCTCGATCATGGAATTCGCGTTCTCGAAACGGGTGGCCCTCGCCTCCCCGGTGACCCTGTGGTCGGTGCTCAAGACGGTGGCCTTCACCTGGCAGCAGGACGTGCTCACGCATGACGCAAAAGTCTTGTTCGACCTCAGTCGGGAGCTATACGGCCGTCTGGCCACCACGGCCACGCACATCGAGAAACTGGGCCGGTCGATCGAGCGCACGGTGAAGGACTACAACGGCTTCGTCGGCTCGATGGAACGCCAGGTACTGCCCACCGCACGCAAGCTCAATGCCCTCGACGAGTCCAAGGTGCTGGCGCCGCTGGCGGGCATCGAGGACACACCGCGCGAACTGGCCGCCTGGGAGTTTGTGTCGGAGCTGGAGGCCGCGGCACTCGAAAGCGCCGCACTCGATGCCGCCGCACTCGAGACCGCCGCACTGACTGACTCCGAGAATCGCCGATAACGCCGAAAATCGCCGTCGGGACGGCGATTTTCGGCCTTGCAGGCAGCTAAAGCCGAGCGCCTAGAGCCACTTCGAGGCGAGGTGCTCGGCGATCACCCGACGCGTGGTGCCGGACTTCGAGCGCAGCACGATGCTCTCGGTGCGGATGATCGGGCCCTGGCGGCGCACGCCGTCGACGAGTCCGCCATCCGTCACGCCCGTGGCGACGAAGAAGGTGTTGTCGCCGCTGACCATGTCGTCCAGCTCGAGCAGCTTGTCGACGTCGAGGCCGGCCGCGACGGCACCCGCACGCTCGGCGTCGTCCTTCGGTGCCAGGCGTCCCTGCATGTAGCCGCCGATGGCCTTGAGCGCGCAGGCCGTGGTGATGCCTTCCGGGCTGCCACCCGTGCCGACGCACATGTCGATGCGCGTTTCCCAGCGGGCCGCGTTGATGCCGCCGGCGACGTCGCCGTCGCTCATCAGCCGCGTGCCCGCTCCGGCGCTGCGAATGGCGTCGATAAGTTCGGCGTGGCGGGGACGGTCGAGCACGGCGAGGACCATTTCGCCGACTGGCTTGCCCGTCGCCTTCGACAGCTCACGGATGTTGTCGCCGATCGGGGCGTCGAGGCTGACGACTCCGCGCCCGGCGGCGCCCGTGACGATCTTGTCCATGTAGAACACGGATGACGCGTCGAGCATGGTGCCGCGGGAGGAGACCGCGATCACGGAGAGGGCATTCTGGCGTCCGGCGGCGGTGAGGCTGGTGCCGTCGATCGGGTCGACCGCGATGTCGCAGGCGGGTCCGGTTCCGTTGCCGACGCGCTCACCGTTGAAGAGCATCGGGGCTTCGTCTTTCTCACCCTCGCCGATGACGATGAGTCCGTCGAAGTTCACGGTGCCGAGGAAGACGCGCATGGCGTCGACGGCTGCCTTGTCTGCGGCATTCTTGTCGCCGCGGCCGATGAACGGGACCGCACGAATCGCTGCGGCCTCGGTGGCCCGCACCAATTCCATCGCAAGGTTGCGGTCGGGGTGCATGAAATTGGGGGCGACTTCGGGGCTGTTCACAGATGGTCCTTCCCGGACGAAGAGTGCGGCAGTGGCAAGACCCATCTTTGGGCCGGCACCGGTGTCGGTGCTGCCTCGTTCAGCCTAGCGCCCGCTCTTCGTCGCGGGGGCGTTCGCTCGCTGGCACGGCCGGAGACCCACCTCGGTAGGATGAGAAGACCGAAACGGTTCAATCGAGGAGACTCAACAATGCCCATCGCAACCCCAGACCAGTACGCCGAGATGCTCAACAAGGCCAAGACGAAGGGGTTCGCCTACCCGGCGTTCAACGTTTCGTCTTCTCAAAGCATTAATGCCGTTCTTCAGGGCCTGACCGAAGCCGGCTCTGACGGCATCATCCAGGTCACCACTGGTGGCGCAGATTACTTCGCCGGCCACACGGTCAAGAACCGCGCATCCGGTGCGCTCGCGATGGCGCGCTTCGTGCAGTCCGTCGCCGACAATTACCCCATTACCGTTGCGCTCCACACGGACCACTGCCCCAAGGGCGCGCTCGAGGACTTCGTCCTCCCGCTCATCTCCGCTTCCGAAGACGAGGTGAAGGCCGGCCGCAACCCGATCTTCCAGTCGCACATGTGGGACGGCTCCGCAATCCCGCTGGCAGAGAACCTCGACATCGCCAAGGACATCCTGAAGCGCACCCAGGCGATCAACACCATCCTCGAGGTCGAGATCGGCGCCGTCGGCGGCGAAGAAGACGGCGTCGAGGGCGACATCAACGAGAACCTGTACACGACACTCGACGACGCGCTCTCGATGATCGATTCCCTCGGCATGGGCGAGAACGGCCGCTACATGGCTGCCCTCACCTTCGGCAACGTGCACGGCGTGTACAAGCCCGGCAACGTCAAGCTGCGCCCGGAGCTCCTCAAGGAGATCCAGGACGGCGTCGCCGCCAAGCTGGGTACCGGCCCGAAGCCGCTCGACCTGGTCTTCCACGGTGGGTCAGGCTCGACCGACGCCGAGATCGCCGAGGCCGTCGCGAACGGTGTCGTCAAAATGAACATCGACACCGACACCCAGTACGCGTTCACCCGCGCGGTCGCCGGCTACATGCTGAGCAACTATGACAGCGTGCTCAAAGTTGACGGCGAAGTCGGCAACAAGAAGGTCTACGACCCGCGCGCCTGGGGCAAGGTTGCCGAGACGGGCATGGCCGCTCGCGTCGCCGACGCCACCCGCCAGCTCGGCTCCGCCGGCCACTCGAACAGCTAGCACCGGATGACGATGGCCGAGAATTCTTCGTCGACTCCTTCGGGAACCCCTCCGGAGGATTCCCGGCCCCGTCCCCAGTACGGTGAGCTTGCGCCCGAGGGTTGGAGCTGGACTCCTAGCCCGGATGAGCCCACGCTCGCCACACCGCCGGCTCCGGGGCCGTCCGCGGCCCCCGAGCGGGCTGTGCGCCCGGCCGGAACCGCGCCGGCCTGGGACCGGCCGGTGACTCTGAGCCTGCTCGTCCTCGGGCTCCTGTCCACGTTCTTCGCGGTCAGCATGCTCACGATGATCACCGAGTCCATTCAGTTGCTCCATACCCAGCTGGATCTCGCCGCGTATGAGCCGGATCCCTCCGCGGCCGGGCTGGTCACGGCCGGGATCATCGGTGTGTCCCTGGTCTGGCTGGCCACGGCGGCAGGCGTGATCCTGTTGCTGGTCCGAGGCAAGCGCGCGTTCTACGTGCCGCTGATCGGTGTGGTCCTGTCCGCGTTCGTGTTCATCGCCTTCACCACCGCGGTTTTGGCCACCGACCCGACGCTGCTCAACGACCCGAACCTGATGGACGTCTACGGCCAGCTGTAGACGACGCCATTCTGCCGGGTCCGGCGTGCACGAAGGCCCCCGTCGGTCAGATCCTGGATCTGATCGACGGGGGCCTTCGTGGTGAACGCGGCTGGCCGGTTCCTAGCTGCTGACCCGTCCGCCGAGACCGCGGGCATCCGCGTTGCCGGCCAGGTCATTGCGCAGTTCCTTCGGCAGCGAGAACAGCAGGTCCTCCTCGGCCGTCTTGATCTCTTCGATGTCGCCGTAGCCGGCCTCGGCCAGATCGGCGAGCACCTCGTGCACGAGTTCGTCGGGCACGGATGCCCCGCTGGTCACGCCCACGGTGACAACCCCGTCGAGCCACTCCTGCTGGATCTCGCTGGCGAAGTCCACGCGGTAGGCAGCCCGAGCACCGTACTCCAGCGCCACCTCGACCAGTCGCACCGAGTTGGACGAGTTCGCCGAGCCGACCACAATGACGAGGTCCGAATCACGGGCCACCTTCTTGATCGCCACCTGGCGATTCTGGGTGGCGTAGCAGATGTCGTCGCTGGGGGGATCCTGCAGATTTGGAAAACGGGCACGCAGGCGACGCACGGTTTCCATGGTCTCGTCCACGCTCAGTGTGGTCTGGGACAGCCAGACCACCTTGTCGGGGTCGCGCACCTCGATGGTGTCGGCGTCGTCAGGGCTCCCGACGAGCGTGGTGTGCTCGGGTGCCTCCCCCGCGGTTCCCTCGACCTCTTCGTGGCCTTCGTGGCCGATCAGCAGGATCTGGAAGTCGTCCCGGGCGAAGCGCACGGCCTCACGGTGCACCTTCGTGACCAGTGGGCAGGTGGCGTCGATTGCCAGCAGGCCGCGGTCCGCCGCCGCAGTGACGACGGCCGGAGACACGCCGTGGGCGCTGAAAACGATGTGGGAGCCGGTGGGCACCTCGTCTACTTCCTCGACGAAGATCGCCCCCTTCTTCTCCAGCTCGGAGACCACGTGGATGTTGTGCACGATCTGCTTGCGCACATACACGGGGGAGCCATACAGTTCGAGGGCCTTCTCGACGGCGATGACGGCACGGTCCACGCCGGCGCAGTAGCCTCGCGGGGCGGCCAGCAGCACCCGTTTGCGTCCGAGCACCGGGGTATCCTTGAGCCTGTTGCGTGCGCGGGGAATCCTTGGCATGCCAAGGCCGATCACAGGCGAATCCGTACTGATAGTCACCTCCTCATCTTATGGGGGCCGACTGTGCAGTCCGTGGGAGGAACGATTGATGACGGACGCACCACCCACCCTCGAGACCCCCTGGCCGGTCGGGCTGCTGGCCAACAAGATCCGCGGCTACATCGAGCGCCTCGGCACGGCCTGGGTCGAGGGCGAGATCACCCAGTGGGGCGCCAGCGGCGGCAACGTTTACGGCAAGCTCAAGGACCTCACCGAAGACGCCACGGTCGGCTTCACGATCTGGTCGTCGGTGCGCGCGAAGCTGACCAACGACTTCAAGCAGGGCGACCGGGTCATCGCCCTCGTCAAACCCAACTACTGGGTCAAGGGTGGCACTCTCACCATGCAGATGCTCGAGATGCGCCACGTGGGCCTCGGCGACATGCTGGAACGGCTCGAACGACTGCGCAATCGGCTGGCCAGCGAGGGTCTGTTCGACGCGTCCCGCAAGAAGCCGCTGCCCTTCCTCCCCCATTGCATCGGCCTGGTCACCGGCAAAGACTCCGACGCTGAGAAAGACGTCATCCGCAACGCCCAGCTGCGCTGGCCGGCCGTCACTTTCGACCTGGCCTACGCCGCCGTGCAGGGTGATCGCATGGTGTCCGAGGTGACCGCGGCCATCCAGCGGCTGGACGCCGACCCGGAGGTCGACGTGATCATCGTCGCCCGCGGCGGCGGCGACTTCCAGAACCTGCTCGGCTTCAGCGACGAGACGCTGATCCGGGCTGCGGCGGCCTGCACGACCCCGCTGGTCAGCGCGATCGGCCACGAGGCCGACCGGCCGCTGCTCGACGACGTGGCCGACCTTCGCGCGTCGACGCCGACGGATGCCGCCAAACGCGTCGTGCCGGACGTCTCCGACGAACTCAACCGGGTACAGCAGGCCCGGGCCCGCCTCAGCAACCGGCTGACCGGTATCCTCGCGCACGAGGTCGACCGGATCGGTCAGCTTCGCTCACGCCCGGTGTTGAGCACCCCCGAGTGGATCATCGATTCCCGATCCGAGGACCTCACCCGCTACGTCGCCCGCGGCGCCGAGCTAATCGACCGGGCGGTCGAGCGGGCCGGAGCGGTGATCGTCGACCTGCGTTCCCAGTTGCGCGCCCTCTCCCCCCAGGGCACCCTCGACCGCGGCTACTCGATCGTGCAGTTGCAGGGCGGCCAGGTGGTGCGCTCGCCCGGGCAGGCACCGTCGCAAACGAAACTCCTGATCACGCTCGCCGAGGGCGCTCTGGCGGCCACCGCGGACGTGGCAACCTCCGACCCGACACCGTCGAATGAGAAATTAGAATGGACACCATGACCTCGGCACCAGACGAAATCAACGCACTGAGCTACGAACAGGCCCGGGATGAACTCGTGCGCGTGGTGAACGCCCTCGAGCAGGGAGCCTCGTCGCTGGAGGAATCGCTCGCGCTGTGGGAACGAGGTGAGGCTCTCGCCCGCCGCTGCGAAGAGTGGCTGATCGGCGCGAAAGCCAGGCTGGATGCCGCCAGGGCAGGCCAAGTCGACTCCGCCGCGACAGCCGGATGAGCCCCGCCAAGCGCGCGCCCCGAATCGTCGCAGAGCTGGGTCGCCCGGAGACGCCGGATGAAACCCGCACCCGGCTGGCCGAGAACTCCCGCAAGTACCGCTCCCACAAGACCGTGAACAATCTGGTCCTGTCCCTGCTGGCCACACTGGGCACAGTCCTGGTGCTCGTGCTGCTGGTGCCGCGCAGCGACGCCCCGCAGAACCGCGACGTCGATTTCGCCGCCGTCGCCGCGCAGGTGCAACCCGGCCTCACCGATCCCCTGCTGGTTCCGGAGTTGCCGAGTGGGTGGACGGCCAACGCCGCGCAGTGGCGCCTGGGCGGAAGCGACAAGATCCCGTCCTGGTACATCGGTCTGATCACGGCCAAGACCGAGTTCATCGGCCTCACCCAAGCGCTCGGCGCCAACCCGAGCTGGCTCGCCGACGAGCTGCAGGATGCTCCGGTCGCCGGCACCGTCATGATCGCCGGAGTCACCTGGGACGTCTACCGCAACACCGCACCGGAAGATGACCGCGGCAATTTCGAATCCGCTCTGGTGACCACGGCCGGCGACAGTACCTACCTCCTCGTCGGCACCGCCGATGACGAGGAACTCGCCGTCCTGGCCGCAGTGCTGGCCGAACAGATCAGTTCCAACAGCACCGAGGGACAGTAATGGGCGAGGCAGCAACACCGGCAGACGTCTGGACCGACCTGCAGCGCGGAAACGACCGCTTCGTGAGCGGCGAGCCGCGGCATCCGCGGCAGGATGTGGACCGCCGAGCCGAACTCGCCTTCGTACAGACCCCCGACGCGGCCCTGTTCGGCTGCAGCGACTCGCGGCTGGCCGCCGAGATCATCTTCGACAAGGGCCTCGGCGACCTCTTCGTCGTGCGCAATGCCGGTCAGGTCATCTCCGATTCGGTGCTCGGCTCACTCGAATACGCGGTCGCCGTGCTGCGTGTGCCGCTCATCCTGGTGCTCGGCCACGACGGCTGCGGGGCCGTGCGCGCCGCCATCGATTCCCAGGCCGCCGACGCGCAACCTCTGCCCGCGCACATCAGCCGGATCATCGAGAAGATCGTGCCGGCCGTCCGCCGGGTGGCGGAGTCCAAGGATGCGACGTCGATCGATCCCGAGCTGGTCGACGCCCTCGCCGTCGGCCGCGAACACCTTCGCGACACGGTGTCCGAACTGCTCGAGCGCTCTGAGATGATCAGGGCGGCCGTGGCAGAAGGTACATTGGCTATCGTCGGGGCGAACTACCGGCTGCTCGAAGGCCGTGCCGTACCCGACATCGTTGTCGGCGTGGTTTAGCCGAGCAGCCCGCCTGCGGCGAGCCGCCCAGGCCGTCGCCGCGCGTTCCCGTACCGAAGAGATTCCCAACCGAAAGGTAATACACACCGTGGTGGACAAGACCGCTGAAGCCGAGTACCGGATCGAACACGACACGATGGGCGAGGTCCGGGTTCCGGTCGCCGCCCTCTACGGGGCGCAGACGCAGCGGGCCGTCGAGAATTTCCCGATCTCCGGCTCGGTACTGGAGCCCGCCCAGATCGCCGCCCTGGCACGCATCAAAAAGTCCGCCGCCCTGGCGAACGCGAAACTAGGGGTACTCGACGTCGACATCGCCAACGCGATCGCCGCCGCCGCCGACGAGGTCTCCACCGGTCGCTACGACTCCGAGTTCCCGATCGACGTCTACCAAACCGGCAGCGGCACCTCCTCGAACATGAACATGAACGAGGTCCTCGCGACCCTGGCGACCCGCAGCCTCGGGCGCCCGGTGCACCCGAACGACCACGTGAACGCGTCTCAGTCCTCCAACGACGTGTTCCCGACATCCGTGCACCTCGCCGTGACGAGCGCGCTCATCGACGAGCTCGTCCCCGCACTCGACCACCTGGCTGTGGCCTTAGAGGCCAAGGCCGAGCTGTGGGCCGGCGCGGTCAAGGCCGGCCGCACCCACCTGATGGATGCCACCCCGGTCACCCTCGGCCAGGAGTTCGGCGGATACGCGCGGCAGATGCGCCTCGGCATCGAGCGCGTGCGCACCGCGCTTCCCCGCGTCGCGGAGGTCCCCCTCGGCGGCACTGCGGTCGGAACCGGCATCAACACGCCCGCAGGGTTCCCGCAGCTCGTGATCGAGCTGCTCGTCGAGGAGACCGAACTGCCGGTCACCGAGGCACGCGACCACTTCGAGGCGCAGGCCAACCGGGACGGCCTGGTGGACGCATCCGGCGCCCTTCGCACCATCGCGGTGAGCCTCACCAAGATCTGCAATGACCTGCGCTGGATGGGCTCGGGACCCAACACGGGCTTCGGAGAGCTGAACATCCCCGACCTGCAGCCGGGCTCCTCGATCATGCCGGGCAAGGTGAACCCGGTGATCCCCGAGGCCGTGCTGATGGTCTGCTCCCGCGTGATCGGCAACGACGCCACCATCGCCTGGTCGGGCGCGTCGGGCTCGTTCGAGCTCAACGTCGCGATCCCGGTGATGGGCACCGCCCTGCTCGAGTCGATCCGCCTGCTCTCGAACGCGGCCCGCGTGCTCGCCGACAAGACCGTCGACGGCCTCACAGCGAATGTCGAGCGCGCGCGCGCGCTGGCCGAGTCCTCCCCCGCCATCGTCACTCCTCTAAACCGGGTCATCGGCTACGAGGCCGCGGCCAAGGTGGCAAAGTACTCGGTGGCCGAAGGGGTGACCGTGCGCGATTCCGTCATCGCGCTCGGTTTCGTTGAGCGCGGCGAGGTCACCCTCGAACTGCTCGACACCGCCCTCGACGTGCTGAGCATGACCCGCCCGCCTCAGGCGAAGTAGCCCCGCACTTTCTCACTTGCGCAGCTCCTTGTCCGTTCAGCGCTCACCAATTCGACGGAGATTTTGCTCCCAGTTGCCTGTTTTCGTACCGAAAGCGGCTTCTGGGGCAAAATCTCCGTCGAATTCGTCAGGGCGCTAGCGCACCTCGTTGCCCTCGAGCATCTCGGTCACGAGGGCGGCGATCGCGCTCCGCTCCGAGCGGGTGAGCGTCATGTGGGCGAAGAGCGGATGTCCCTTGAGCGTCTCGATCACCGACGCCACCCCGTCGAAGCGGCCGACCCGCAGGTTGTCCCGCTGCGCCACATCGTGGGTGAGGACCACCCGCGAGTTCTGCCCGATCCGGCTGAGCACCGTGAGTAGCACGTTGCGTTCGAGCGACTGAGCCTCATCGACGATCACGAAAGCGTCGTGCAGGGACCGGCCGCGGATGTGCGTCAGCGGCAGGACTTCGAGGATGCCGCGCTCGATGACCTCCTCCAGAACGTTCTCGGAGACGATGGCCCCGAGTGTGTCGAAGACCGCCTGGGCCCACGGGCTCATCTTCTCGGCGGCGTCGCCGGGCAGGTACCCCAGCTCCTGGCCGCCGACCGCGTAGAGCGGTCGGAAGACCATGATCTTGCGGTGCTGCTGGCGTTCCAGCACGGCCTCGAGCCCGGCGCAGAGGGCGAGCGCCGACTTCCCCGTGCCGGCCCGACCTCCCAGTGACAGGATACCGATCTCCGGGTCGAGCAGCAGGTCGATGGCGAGCCGCTGCTCCGCCGAGCGTCCCTTCAGCCCGAAGACGTCCCGGTCGCCGCGCACGAGCTTCATCGCGCCGTTGCCGGTCACCCGGCCGAGCGCCGAACCGCGGTCGGAGTGGATGACCAGGCCCGTGTTCACGGGCATGTCCTGCACGAGACGGGTGTGCACGACCTCCTTGTCGTAGAGCTCGTCGATCAGGTTCGAGCCCAAGGTGATCTCGTCGATGCCGGTCCAGCCGGAATCCACGGCAAGTTCATGACGGTACTCTTCTGCGGTGAGGCCGAGCGAGGCCGCCTTGACCCGCAGGGGCAGGTCCTTGGAGACGACGGTCACATTCAAGCCGTCGTGGGCGAGATTCAGGGCCACGGCCAGGATGCGGGAGTCGTTGTCACCGAGTTGCAGTCCGGACGGAAGCACCGACATGTTCGAGTGGTTGAGCTCCACGCGGAGGCTGCCGCCGTCACCGACCGGGATCGGGAAGTCCAACCGTTCGTGCTTCACCCGCAGTTCGTCAAGGAACCGCAGTGACTGGCGAGCGAAGTAGCCGATCTCCGGGTCGTTGCGTTTGGCCTCGAGCTCCGCAATCACCACGACGGGGAGCACGACGGCGTGCTCCGCGAAACGGAAGATCGCTTTGGGATCGGAGAGCAGAACCGAGGTGTCAAGAACGTACGTGCATTCGGTCTGCCCCGTCGCCGACGCGCTCTGGTTAGAACCCTTGTTATCGATCTGATTAGCGGTCACAACCACTCCCACCCCGTGCCCCGTGAGGCACAGATTGTGTTGGCGAGCGGCCACAGGGTTCTCGAGACGTACTTATGTGGCCGTCTCGATCAGGCGCCATACCTGATAAGCATGACGCTACTTACCCGCACGCTCCAGGGGAAGAGCGACACGCCCATTCGAAACAATGTTCACCGAGCCGTCGTCAGTAGGTCACGGCGGTCGCATACGAGGTGAACGCCCCGCGCAGCATGTCGACCGTGTCCGGGCTGAGCGCAGCATGGGTGCTCAGCCGCACGGTCCCGCTGCGGGTCGTCGCCGTCACCCCGTGGTTGTGCAGCGCGATGCTCAGCAGCGTGAGCTGGCTCGCCGGTGGCTCGAGCACCAGGATGCCGGCCCGCTCCCGGTCGTCTCGGGAGGAAACCACGGGCACAGCGAACTCGTCCGCCAGATCGATCAGAAGCGACACGTTCACGGCGATCGCATCTTCAATGGCACGGATACCGACCTCGGCCACCTCCTCGAGGGCGGCCGCGAACCGGGCCTGGGCGATGGCGTCGCCATTGCTCACCCGGAACGCGTTTGCGCTGCGGCTCGGCGGCAATACTTCGTCCCACGGCTCGGGGACGTCGGTGCCGGCGAAACCGGAGAACACGGGGACCAAGCGTTCCACCGCACGGTCGCTGAGAGCCAGGAACCCGGTGCCCCAGCCGGCCCTGGACCATTTCTGCCCGCCCGACGCGACGACGTCTGCCACCTCGTAGGGGACATCCACTGCGCCGAAACCCTGGATGGCGTCGACGATGAGCAAACGGTCGCCGATGACCTGACGGATGCCCTCGAGGTCCACGCGATGGCCGGTGCGGGAATCGACGAGGCAGACCGCCACTGCGGCAGTGGCCGGGGTGAGCTGCTCCCGGATCTGACCAGGGGTGACGCGGCCGTGGTCGGTCGCCAGCCAGAGCGGGGTGACCACCTGCAGCGCCTCCGCGGCGCGCACGGCCGCGAACGGGACCGTGGGAAAGTCGCCCGACGACAGCAGCACCGCCCCCGTCAGGCCGAACATGGCCTGCATCACGCCGGTGGTGGTGTTGGGCTCGGAAACGACCTGGTCGGCGCGGAATCCGGTCGCTCGGGCCACGGCGGTGCGCAGCCGCTCGTCCTGGGCTTGGAAGTGGTCCAGGCTGCCGAACCGGGCCCGCGAGAGCACCTCGGTCTGGCCGAGGGTTTCGGCGACCACACCCGCCGACAGCGGGCCGATCCGGGCATAGTCGAGGTAACCGGGTTCCGCGATGAACCCGTCAAGGAACCGTTCGAGAGCCGTCATGAGGTGCCCCTACCCTCCGAAGCGGCGCTGGCGCCGGGCAAAATCGCGCAGGGCGCGCAGAAAATCGACCTGGCGGAGGTCAGGCCCGAGCGCCTCCACGAAGTAAAACTCGCTGTGTGCGCTCTGCCAGAGCATGAAATCGCTGATGCGCTGCTCCCCCGACGTGCGGATGACCAGGTCCGGATCGGGCTGGCCGCCCGTGTACAGGTGCGCGCCGATCAGATCCGGGGTCAGCGTCTCCGCAAGGTCCTCGAGCACGCCGCCGCTGGCAAGGTGCGCTCCCACGATGCTGCGCATTGCGTCGGTGATCTCGGTGCGCCCGCCGTAGCCGACGGCAAGGTTGACGTGCAGCCCCTTCTTGCGGGCCGTGCGCGCTTCCGCGGCGTTCAGTGCGGCCACCAGCGGCTCGGGCAGTCCGGTCTTCGAGCCGACCTGCTGCACCCGCCAGTCGCGGTACCGGGACAACTCCTCCGCGAGCTTGGCGATGATCTTCGTCAGCTCCGCGAGTTCTTCGCTGGGCCGGTTGGTGAGATTGTCGGACGACAACAGGTAGAGCGTGACGACGGAGATGCCGAGGTCGTCACACCACTTGAGGAACTCCCGCATCTTGGCGGCACCGGCCCGATGCCCGTGGGCGGCGGAGTCGAACCCGAGCTGTTTGGCCCAGCGCCGGTTGCCGTCGATGATCATGGCGACGTGGTTTGGAAGCACATCCGGCGTCAGCCCGCGACGAAGCCGACGCTGATAAACCCCGTAGAGAATGCCGCGCGCCCAAGGAACTTCCCGTTTCTGCACACAGTTACGCTAGCCCACTCGGGAGCGTCGCGTACCGCGCGCGGCATGCACACTGTCCTATTCTTGCAGCATGGCCTCAGCGGATGACATCCCCAACCTGCCGTTGTTCGAGGACGACCTGCCCCCGCAGGTGGACGTCAAGCCCACCTGGCGAGGATGGATCCACGCCGGCACGTTCCCGGTCACGATCGTGACCGGGATCGTGCTGCTCCTGTCGGCCGAGGGCAGCGCGGCCCGGTGGAGTTCGCTCGTGTTCGTGCTCAGCTCGATGCTGCTGTTCGGCAATTCGGCGCTATACCACCGGTTCGACTGGAGTCCGCGCACGAAGGTCATCCTCAAACGGATCGACCACGCCAACATCTTCCTGCTGATCGCGGGCTCTTACACGCCCATCGCCGTGCTGGCCCTGCCGCCCGCCAAGTCCACGCTGCTTCTGTCGCTGGTCTGGGGCGGCGCCATCCTCGGAATCGCGTTCCGAGTGTTCTGGATCCACGCCCCACGCTGGCTCTACGTTCCGCTGTACCTGGCACTCGGCTGGGGAGCGCTGATGTTCATCGTGGACTTCTTCCAGGCCAACGCAGCGATGATGACACTGATCATGGTCGGCGGGCTCTGCTACTCGGTCGGCGCCGTCATCTACGGCATGAAGCGGCCGAACCCGCTGCCGGGCGTATTCGGCTTCCACGAGATCTTCCATACCCTGACCGTGGTGGCCTTCCTCTGCCACTGGGCGGCGATCATGATCATCGCGACGAACCCGATCCACCCGTAGTTCGCTAGTCCTTGTCGGCGATTCCGGCCTCTGCGGCCTTCTGTGCGGCCATCTCCGCCTGCAGACGTTCCTGAATCTCGGCGCGGTAGGTGTTGCGGCGCACTCGGCGGGCCATGTCCATCGCCAGCAGCACCGCTCCCACGGCGACCAGAGCAATCGCCACAAAGCCTTCCGGGCCCGGCGTCACCGTGTTCGGGTCGAACTCCGGCGGTGGGGTGGCGGCCAAGACGATGCTCACGAGGGGAGCCAGGATCAGGCCGCTCACGAGTCGTCCCGGATTCCGGTGAAGAGGTCGGATTCAGGTATCACGGTGTCCACTTTCGATTCGACGAGCTGGAAGTCTTCATAGGGCCACGCCTCGCGGATGAGGTCGTTCGGCCAGAAGAAGAAACTGCTGGTGGGAGCAACCTGACTCGCGTGGGCTCGAAGCGCCGCGTCCCGCACCTCGAGGAAGTCACCGACGGGCACATGGGTCGTGGCCAGCTTCGGGTAGTCTTTCATCCATTCCCTGGCCGCTCCGAGCGGCTCCAGCAGGGGCGAGTCCGGCTCCGTGACGCTCAGTTCCAGGAACATGGCGTCGACGCGTTCAAGGTTGAAAATCCGATCGTAATAGAGCTTCTCGACCTGCCAGGGCTCACCGGCATCCGGGTACCGGGTCGGGTCGGCGGCCGCACGGTAGGCCTCCATCGACACGTCGTGGCAGCGGATGTGGTCGGGATGCGGGTAGCCGCCCTTCTCGTCGTAGGTCACCAGGACCTGCGGCCGAAATTCGCGGATCAGCCGGACGACCGGTTCGGCGGAGATCGCCACCGGGATGTCCGCGAACGAGTTCCGGGGCACCGAACCGTCTTCGTTCATGCCGGAGTCCTCGTAGCCGAGCCAGCGGTGCTGCACGCCGAGGGCCCGCTGGGCCTCGGCCATTTCCAGACGGCGCAGTCCCGGCAGGTCCCGCTCGGCCAGCGGATGGCCGAGCAGAGCCTCATTCAGGATGCTCCCCCGCTCGCCGCCCGTGCAGCTCAGGATCATCACTTCGACGCCGAGACGCCGGTAGTGGGCATAGGTCGCAGCGCCCTTGCTCGACTCGTCGTCGGGATGGGCGTGCACCGCCAAGAGTCGCAGCGCCATGAAACTCCTCAGAAATGCCAGATAACCTTGGTACCAAGACTAATCGTTGATCCGTGAGTGTGGAGTCTGAGTGGCCCTGAGCAGCAACCTCGACACCCGGTACGGGCGCGCCCCGAACCGGGGCACGAGAGACCGCCGCGTTCTGTTCGTCTCAGCCGGCTCCCTCGCGGCAATCCTCCTGGGCTTCGTGGTCTGGGTGGGACTGGGGGCATCGCAGCCTTTGATCGAGACCCGGGACATCCGTCACAGCATCATCGACGAGAACACTGTGAGCGTCACGTTCGAGGCGTCCATTCCGGTCGGCCGCACCGCCAGCTGCGCGGTTCAGGCGCTCAACGAGAGTTTCACGGTGGTTGGCTGGAAAGTCGTCGACCTGCCCGCGAGCATCGTGTATTCGCGGTCGACGACGACGGATGTGCGCACCACCGAGCAGAGCAACACCGGATTGATTTACCGCTGCTGGCTGACCTAGACTGATGACTTCGCCCTGACGTGATCGTCGGGGCGTCCGTTGTATATCTGCGGGTTCACCCGCACGGGCATCGAACGAGCACGAACAAGCATGAGGAGATTCCACCCATGACTACCGAAACCACGGTCACCTGGCTGACGCAGGAGGCCCACGACCGCCTCGCCGCGGAGCTGGACACGCTCAGCACCGTCGGGCGCGTCGAGATCGCGAAGAAGATCGAATCGGCTCGCGAGGAGGGCGACCTCAAGGAGAACTCGGGCTACCACGCGGCCAAGGATGAGCAGGGGAAGATGGAGGCCCGCATCCGCACCCTCGTTCTACTGCTGCGCAACGCCGAGGTCGGCCATGCGCCGAAAAGCCGGGGCGTCGTCGAGCCGGGAACCGTGATCACGGCCACGATCGCCGGCGATGAGACCCGCTTCCTGATCGGCAGCCGCGAGATCGCCGGGGACAGCGACCTCGACGTCTTCAGCGAGCAGAGCCCGCTCGGCACCGCGATCATCGGCCTCGCCGTCGGAGCGACGACGTCGTACGTGACGCCCACCGGCAAGGAAATCGCCGTCGAGATCTTCCTCGTGGAGACCTGGACCGGCGACTAGCCGCACCGGTCCCCCGCTCGCGCCGCGCCCCGCCTGGCTCCCGTCGTCGAACCGATTCGACGGAGATTTTGCGGAAAATGCGAGTTCTCGGGGCTTCTGGAGCCGATCCGGGCAGAATCTCCGTCGAATTCGTTAGAGGCACGGCACCGTCACGAGCGTCAAACCCACGACGCACGATTCGTCGAAGCTCCCCCGCTAGTCGATCTGCGGGTCGTATCCGGCCGCACGCAACACATCCACGACGAGCTGGCGGTGGTCGGGCCCGCGAGTCTCGACGCTGACGTTGAGTTCGACCTCGCTGATCTGAAGCCCCACACCGTGCCGCGTGTGGAGAACCTCGATCACGTTGGCGTGCGCCTCGGCGAGCAGCTCCGAGATGCGGGCCAGCTGCCCGGGACGGTCGGGCAGCATGATGCGCAACGTGAGATAGCGGCCGGATGCCGAGAGACCATGGCTGATCACGCGCTGCATCAGCAGCGGGTCGATGTTTCCCCCGCTGAGGATCGCGACCGTCGGGCCGGTCGCGGTGACCTTGCCTGCGAGGATCGCCGCCACGGCGACCGCGCCGGCCGGCTCGACCACGAGCTTGGCGCGCTCGAGCAGCACCAGGAGGGCACGAGCCGTGTCATCCTCGGTGACGGTGACGACCTCATCGACGGCATCACGCACGATCTCAAAATTGAGCAGGCCCGGTTTGGCCACCGCGATGCCGTCGGCGATGGTCGGCATGATCTGGATCTCCAGCACCCGGCCGGCCTCGAGGGACGGAGGGTAAGCGGCCGCGTTGGCGGCCTGCACCCCGATCACCCGGATCTGGCGGCCGTCCCGGCGCGCGCGCTGCTTGAGCACGCTGGCGACACCGGAGATGAGGCCGCCGCCGCCGATCGGAACGATCACGGTGGCGAGGTCGGGAACCTGGTCGAGGATCTCCAGACCCACGGTGCCCTGGCCGGTGACGACATCCGCGTGGTCGAACGGCGGGATCAGGATGGCGCCGGTCTCGGCGGCCCACTCCGCGGCCGCGAGCAGCGGCTCGGCCACCGTATTGCCGCGCAGGATGACGTGCGCGCCGTAGTCGCGGGTTGCCTGCAGCTTGGGCAGGGCGACGCCCACGGGCATGAAGATCGTGGCCTGGATGCCGAGCTCCCGCGCCGCGAAGGCGACGCCCTGGGCGTGGTTGCCGGCCGAGGCGGCCACGACGCCGCGGGTCTTCTCTTCGTCGGTGAGCTTGGACATCCGGTTGTACGCGCCGCGGATCTTGTAGGACCCGGTGCGCTGCAGGTTCTCGCACTTGAGGAGGACCGGCGCGCCGAGGAGCTCCGAGAGGTAGCGGGACGTTTCCATCGGGGTGACGGCGGCGACCCGACCGACGATGTCCCGGGCGGACTCGAAATCGGCCAGGGTCGGTCCGACGAGCGAGACATTAGTCATGGGAGGCACTTTTCTCGAGGCGGTATGCCGGTCGGCGGAAACCGGGGCGTTGCGGGACGGTCTGCCACAACGAGGAGGCGAAGACGGGTGCCGAGGCGGTCTGCTCGGATCGCCACGCCCCGCTGTTGATGTAGCTGATCATGACGTTGAGTACGGCAGCGATCGGCACGGCGAAGAGGGCGCCGGCGATGCCCGCGAGCAGGGCGCCGGCCGCCACCACGAGAACGACACCCAGTGGATGCACCTTGACCGCCGTACCCATAATCAGGGGCTGTAGCACGTGACCCTCGATCTGCTGCACCAGCAGCACAACGCCGAGCATCAGCAAAGCCACCACCCAGTCGTTGAAGATCAGGGCGATCACGACCGCCACCGCGCCCGTGGCCACGGCGCCGACGATGGGGATGAACGAGCCGAGGAAAACGAGCACGCCGATCGGGATGGCGAGCGGAACCCCCAGCAGTGCGGCCCCGACCCCGATGCCGATCGCGTCGATGGACGCCACCAGGATCTGCACCCTGGCGAAGTTCCCCAGCGTGGTCCAGCCGGCCACCCCCGCGCCATCGATGGCCGCGCGCGCGCCATGGGGGAACAGGCGCACGATCCAGGACCAGATGCCCTTGCCATCGATCAGGATGAACAGCAGGCTGAACAGCGCCAGAAGGAAACCTGTCACCAGGTGGCCGAGCGAGGACCCCACGGAGAGCGCCCCAGAGACGAAAACCTGGCTGTCCGCCTGAATGGCGTCCCAGGCCTGGCCGAGGAACGCGTTGAGCTCCGGTTCGGTCAGCTGCAGCGGCGACGCCAGGAGAACGGCCTTGAGGCTCTCGTAGGAGGCGGCGAGCCTCTCGTTCAGGCCGACCGTGCCGATGGCGATCTGCTTCACGGCCAGCGTGATCAGTCCGCCGAGGATCGCGAAGGTATTGATCAGAGCGACCACGACCGCGAGAGCCTTGGGAAATCGGTGTCGCACCAGGAATCCGACGAAGGGCACGAGCAGTGCCGACACCAGCACGGCCACGAGCAGCGGGATGACGATCAACCGGAGCTGGATGACGATGAAGATGAAAACAGCAAGTGCGCCGGCGAGCGCGAGCAGGCGCCAGGACCAGGCGGCGGCGAGTCGGATGCCGGCCGGCAGGTTCTCGTCGACTCCGTAGCCGTGCGAGGGCGGGAGCTCGACCAGGATCGGGGGTACGGTGCGGCGGCGTCCGAACACGCCGAAGAAGCCGCTGCGGGCGGGTTTTCCGTCGGTTTCCATCACGGCATCAGTCTAGGCAATCACACGTGCCGTCTCCGGTATGGGCCAAAGGTGCTCGCTGCCTCAGGCCCCGGACCGGTCACTACGCCGGAGAGGGGAGCGGGTCGACCGAGACGGGCGCGCCCGTGAACCGCACCAGGACCCGGTCCCCGGCCGACGGATGCAGCCGCGCGCCGTGCTGCACGACGAGCGACGCGCCGTCGTCCAGGCGCACCCTCGTGCGCCGGAGCGAGCCGTGGAAACTCGACGAGAGCACGACCCCTGGTGCCCCCGCAGCGCCGAATTCGAGGTCTTCCGGCCGCACGGAGACGGACACAGCGCCATCCGCCTGCGAGGGGTCGAGTAGCGGCAGAGAGGCACCGTGAACCCGCGCGAACCCGTGGCGCACCACGCCGACCAGTCGATTGCTGAGCCCCACAAAGTCCGCGATGAACGACGAGGCCGGCCGGGTGTAGAGCTCTTCCGGTGCTCCGACCTGCTCGATGGAACCCGCCCGCATCACGGCGACGCGGTCGGCCACGGCGAGCGCCTCGTCCTGGTCGTGCGTGACAAACAGGGTCGTGATGCCCAGTTCGGTCTGGATGCGCCGGATCTCCTCGCGCAGCACCACCCGAACCTGGGCGTCAAGGGCCGACAACGGCTCGTCGAGCAGGAGAACCCGGGGCTCGGTGACGAGGGCGCGCGCCAGCGCCACCCGTTGCTGCTGACCGCCGGAGAGCTGGTGCGCGAAGCGGTCGTAGTGGGCGTCGAGCCCGACCAGGGCGAGGGCCGCGGCCGCTCGGGCGCGCCGTTCCTCGCCGCGGACCTTCCGCATGCGCAGGCCGAACTCGACGTTCTCGCCCGCGCTGAGGTGCGGGAACAGCGAGTAGGACTGGAACACCATGCCCAGGTCGCGCCGGCTCGTCGGCAGTGTCGACACGTCGGCTCCGTCGATCAGGATGCTTCCGGCATCCGTGGATTCGAGCCCGGCCAATACCCGCAGCGCGGTGGTCTTGCCACTACCGCTCGGGCCGAGCAGGGCGACGAACTCGCCCGCGTGCAGGGTGAGATCGAAGCCGGCCAGGGCACGGTGGCCGGTGAAGTCCTTCACCACGCCCGCGAAGCGCACCGAGGCTCCCGCCGGAGCGGTCGCCACCGAACGGTCCCGGTTCTGATTCTGGGTCCGAAGCTGGTTCTGGTTCATAGCTGACCTCCGGTGGTGGGCCGTCGCCGGCTGCCGGCGCGAACCGTGCCGAGACGCCCGATGACGAGCAAGAGCAGAAATGCGAAGGTGAGTGCGAGCAGAGACAGGATGACGGCCGTGTAGGGGTCGGCCTTGCTCACGACAACGAGCGCGGTCTGCAGGGTGATGCGGTTGAGCAGGGAGGCGATCGTGAATTCGCCGAGCACGACTGCGACCGAGATGAACGCGCCGGCGAGGATGCCGCGGCGCAGGTTCGGGATCAGTACCCGCACGAGCACGCTCACCCAGCCCGCGCCGAGCGTGCGGGCCGCCTCACTGAGCGTGCACACGTCGACGCCGTCGAGGTTCGTCTGGATGGCCCGGTAGGCGAACGGGAGCACCGTGATGCCGTAGGCGAACGCGAGGGTCCACACGCCGCTGCCAAGCAGGCGGGCGAGCACCGAGTACACCGGGGCCAGGCCGACCACGAGGACGATGGCCGGGATGCTGATGGGCAGGATGCAGACGAACTCCATCACGCGGCGCAGGCGGGGAAACCGCAGGTGCACCAGCAGCAAGGTCGGCACCAGCAGCAGGAGAACGATCGAGACGGTGCCCACGGCCAGCCCGACCGAGTTCCCGAGCGCGACGAGAACCGAACGGTACGGGCCGGCGAAGCCACCCTGGAACAGGGCCGTCCAGCGGGAGAGGTCGTGGCCGCCGGCGAGGCCGCGGCGCAAGGTGAACTCCACCATGGCGACGATGGGGATGGCGAAGAGGAGGCCGATGCTGCCGAGGATGAGGCCGCGCGCCAGCCGGGTGGGGGTGTGCGCCACCGCCTTCATCGCTGCCACCGGGCCGCCCGTGCCTGCAACGCCGAGTAGCCGGACATGACGACGAACATCACCAGGATCATGCCGAGCGCCAACGCCCCGGCGAGATTCTCCCGGCCGAGCAGGGTTTCACTGGTCAGGGCCGAGCGGATCTGCAGCGGAACGATCTGCGATCCCTGGCTGGTGAGCGCGGCGGCGGTCGCATAGGAGGAGAACGCGTTGGCGAAGAGCAGCAGCAGGCTGCCGAGAAACGAGGGCGCCAGCACCGGGAACGCGATCCGGAACCAGTAGGTGGCCCGGTTGCCGCCGAGGGTTGCGTTGGCCTCGGCCCAGTGCGGGTTGAGTGCCTGCAGCGCGGGCAGGAAGGTGATGATCATCAGGGGAACTTGAAAGTAGATGTAGGGCAGCACGAGGCCGGGGAGTTCGTAGAGCCATACCCCGTCGGCGAAGATGTCGACGCCGAAGGTGTCGCGCAGGATCACGGTGACCAGACCCTGGATGCCGATAGTCGCCACGAACGCGAAGGCCAGCATGACGCCGCCGAACTGGGCGAGCACGCCGCTGAGGGAGTCCACGACGGCGCGGAGGGGGCCGTTCTCGCGCGCGCCGAGCAAGCCGTAGCAGGCAAGGGCACCGACGATCGCACCCACAACGGCGGTGAGTGCCGACAGTCCGAATGACGCGGCGAAGGCGTCTCTCACGACCGGGTTGCCCAGCGCGGCCACAGTGTCGAGCGTGAACACCCCGGACTCGTCGACGAAGCCGCTTCCGACTGCGATCAGGGTAGGCACGAGCAGGAAGAGCACCACATATGCCGCGAACGGCAACAGCCCGAAGGCTGCCGCCGTGCCGCGCCGGCTACCGGACAGCTGCGGCCCACTTCGCGCCGAGGAGCGCGGCCCCCGCGGCGCTCTCCGCCTCGGAGGGGACGACCGTCTCGGCCGGGGCCGCAGGGAGTGCGGCGAAGAGCGCGGCGTCGATGGTGCCGGCCGCCGCCATCGCCTCGGCGCGCACGGGGCGGGCGCCACCGGAGAGCCAGAGGTTCTGGCCCTCGTCGCTGTAGAGGAATTCCTGCCAGAGCCTGGCTGCGGCCGGGTTCGGGGCATCCTTGTTCACGGCCTGGTTGTAGTAGCCGGCGTACCCGGTTCCCGGAAAGACGACGACCTCCCAGTTGCGCTCGCCCGCCAGACTCGTGCCGTAGCCCACGTTGAGGTAGTCCCAGTCGAAGACCACCGGGGTCTCACCCGACGCGATGGTCGCCGAAGTCGGGTCGATCTTGACGAAGTTGCCGGCCTGGTTGAGCTCGTCGAAGAAGTCGATGCCGGCCTGGAAGTCACTCACATCGCTCCCGCTCTGCACGGTGGCCAGCCCGACAGCGGCGAACGCAGCCCCGGCCTGTGTCGGGTCGCCGTTGATCGCGACCTTGCCCGTGTACTCGGCGCCGAGCAGGTCACGCAGCTCGGTCGGCGCGGGAACGGCGTCGGGGTCGTAGCCGACCGCCAGGTAGCCGCCGTAGTCGCCCGTGTACAGCCCGGAGGCCTCCTTGAGCGCATCCGGGATTTCGGCCCATGCCGCCACCTGATAGGGCGCGAAGCGATCGGTGCTGGACAGCGCCACCGCGAGGCCCAGGTCGAATACGTCGGGGGCAGT
Organism: Cryobacterium sp. M96; assembly: GCF_002929845.1. Taxonomy (GTDB): domain Bacteria; phylum Actinomycetota; class Actinomycetes; order Actinomycetales; family Microbacteriaceae; genus Cryobacterium; species Cryobacterium sandaracinum. Next base: position 70,809 of record NZ_PJJS01000048.1, on the reverse strand, counting down.
GTCCTGCCCGGCGAGGTTGTCCGCGGCCAGGATCTCCTCGGCGCTGGACGCGTCCGGCGAGGCCTCGGTGATGGTGATCTCCGGGTACTTCTCGGAAAATGCGTCGAGCACGGCGCCGTAGTTGGCCCAGTCCCGCGGCAGGGCGATCACGTTCAGGGCGCCTTCGGCCCGGGCCGCGTCCTCGAGGGCGGCCAGGTCGCCGAAGGCGGAGAGGCTGGTCGCGGAGGCGGCATCGACCCCCGTGGTGCCGGGACCGGCATCCGCGGCACCGGAGCAGGCGGACAGGCTCAGGGCGAGGGCGGTGGCCGTGGCCAGGGCGGCCAGGATGCGGGTGGTGAACAAGTTTCCTCCGTCGGACCGGTGTCGGCCGCCGCGCGAGAACGCGGACGTGTGGAGCCGGGTAGCCGGTAAAAGCGAGGCTAGGAGCAGCCGTCGACCGTGAGGGGGTGCGCCGCTGAACATCGGGTGAATGCCGTCTGAAGCGTGCCACTAGGGTCGGAGAGTGGTGCAGACGATCTCCCCAGCCCTTGCCCGCCGGATCGCGCTCGGCGCGCAGGGCTTCGGCCGCCCGCCGTCAGTGACGCCGGGCATCCGTCAACTGGATGCCCTGGTGAACCGGCTCGGGCTGCTGCAGATCGACTCCGTGAACGTGTTCGAGCGCAGCCACTATATGCCGGCGTTCAGCCGACTCGGCGCCTACGACAAGGCGCAGCTGGACCGGCTGACCTCGGGCCGCGAATCCCGGTTCACCGAGTACTGGGCGCACGAGGCATCGTTCCTGCCGCGCGACGCCTGGCCGCTCTTCGGCTGGCGGATGCGCGAATTCCGGACCCGGTCGGCAACCGAGGCGTGGGCTCAGGGCAACCGGCCGATGCTCGACTGGCTGCTCGCCGAGCTTGCCGCCAACGGTCCCCTGCGCGCGAGCGCCATCGAGCACGACGCGAACCGCCGCCGCAGCCCGTGGTGGGGCTGGTCGGACGTGAAGACCGGGTTGGAGACCCTGTTCCGCTGGGGCGACGTGGCGATCTCGGGCCGGGAACGGTTCGAGCGGGTCTACGGGCTGCCGGAGCAGGTGTTCCCGCGGGAGTTGCGGGAGCGCACGATCGGCCGGGACGACGCGCACCGCGAGCTGGTGAGTCGCTCGGCGCGAGCGCACGGAATCGGCACGGGGAAGGACTTCGCCGACTACTTCCGGTTGCGCGGCCCGGCGACCCTGGCGGCCATCCACGACCTCGAGGATGCCGGCGAGCTCATCCCGGTCGAGGTGCCGGGCTGGGGTGCGGGCGGCGCATCGGGGGGCGCCTGGTTGCACCGCGACGCGCGGCTCCCGCGCCGGGTGGATGCCGCGACCCTGCTGTCGCCGTTCGACCCGGTCGTCTGGGAACGGGCGCGCGCGTTGCGCCTGTTCGGGTTCCACTACCGGATCGAGATCTACACGCCCGAACCGAAGCGGGTGTTCGGGTACTACTGCCTGCCCGTGCTGCTCGGAGACACGATCGTGGGCCGGGTCGACTTGAAGAACGACCGGCAGGCGCAGGTGCTGCGGGTGCGCGCGGCCTGGGTGGAGCCGGGCGCGCCGTCGGACACGGCCGGGCGTCTCTCATCTGTTCTCAAGGAGGCCGCCGCCTGGCAGGGCCTGCCACAGATCGAGGTGGAACGGCGCGGCAATCTCGCCGAGGCGTTGGCCGCCGAGCTGCGTTAGCGGCCGTCGAAGCAGGTCAGAACTTGCGGCCCATCGTGTGCAGGCGCTCGACGCGCTCGGCGATCGGCGGGTGCGTGGCGAAGAGCTTGTCCATCACGCCGGGCTTGAGCGGGTCGGCGATCCAGAGGTGGGCCATCGAGGTATTCTGCTTCTTCATCGGGCGCCCGAAGGCCTCGAGCTTGCCGAGTGCGCTGGCCAGGGCGTCCGGATGCCGCGTGGTCAGGGCGGCCGTCGCATCCGCCAGGTATTCGCGCTGCCTCGACACCGCAAGCTGCACGATCGTGGCGATCAGGGGCGCCACGAGCATGGCGACGAGACCGACCACCATGATGACGGGGCTGCCATTGTTTTTGCTGTTCCGGCCGAAGAACGCCATTCGAAGGAAGATGTCCGAGATGAACCCGACGGCGACGACGAGGCCGAACACGACCATCGACAGGCGGATGTCGTAGTTGCGCACGTGGCCGAGCTCGTGCGCCATGACGCCCTCGAGCTCGGAGTCGGTCATGATCTCCAGCAGGCCGGTGGTGGCCGCGACGATCGCGTGTTCCGGGTCGCGCCCGGTGGCGAAGGCGTTCGGCGCCGGGTCGTTGATGACATAGATCGCGGGCATCGGCGTGCCGGTGGTGATCGAGAGGTTCTCGACGATGTTCCAGAGCCTCGGATTCTCCGATTGATTGGTGATGCGGATGCCGCCGCTCATCGCGATCGCCTGGCGACCGGCCACGAAGTACTGCACCACGGCATACCCCGTGGCGAAGACGACCGTGAAGATCAGGATGCTGTAGTCACCGGGCGTGCTATAGACCGCGTTGGCGAGCCAGCCGAGACCCGCGATGATGGCGATGAACAGGATGATGATGAAGACGGTGTTGCGCTTGTTGCGCGCAATTGCGCTGTACATGGAAGCCGTCCGCTAGAACTGAACGCGAGGCGGCTCCGCGATGGCGGCGGAGTCGGACACCTCGAAAAAGTCTCGCTGGGTGAACCCGAGGTTGCGGGCGATGAGGTTGTTGGGGAAGACCTGGATCTTCGTGTTCAGTTCCCGAACGCCGCCGTTATAGAACCGGCGTGAGGCCTGGATTTTGTCCTCCGTGTCGACAAGCTCGCCCTGCAACTGCAGGTAGTTCTGGCTGGCTTGCAGCTGCGGGTACGCCTCCGCTACGGCGAAGATGCTGCGCAGCGCGGTCTGCATGTGGTTCTCGGCGGCGGCGGCCTCGGCCGGACCCTGCGCGTTGAGCGACTCGGCCCGTGCCTTCGTGACGTTCTCGAAAACGGCCCGCTCGTGTGCCGCGTAGCCCTTGACCGTCTCGATCAGGTTCGGGATCAGGTCGGCCCGGCGCTTCAACTGAACGGTGATATCACTCCATGCCTCGTCCACGCGCACTTTGAGGGTGACGAGAGAGTTGTACGTGGCCCAGAGGTAAATCCCAATGATGACGACGAGTGCAACAACGATGAGGACCGGGATGAGCCATTCCATGGCAGCTTCTCCTTGAGGTGAGGCGGGGCGGGCAAGCAGGCCGCGGCGGCGTTTTTTACGACGCACGAATTATCATAACCGCGCGCCCTGAGGCTCACATGCGCTTCCCGACACACTCCAAGTAACGCGGCGACGACCGGCCCCACGCGACCGTCAGCGGGCGGAGAGCACCGTCTGCAGCCAGCGGTAGGAAGACTTGGGGGTGCGGGTGCAGGTGCCGCTCTGGAAGTCGACGTGCACGAGGCCGAACCGTTGGGTGTAGCCGGCCGTCCATTCGAAGCTGTCCAGCAGGGACCAGACCAGGTAGCCCTGCAGGGTGACCCCGTCGGCGATCCCGCCGGGGGCCACCGCGGCGAGCGCCGCCGTGATGTGCTCGGCCAGGTAGTCGATCCGCGCCGGATCGTGCACGGCACCCCACGTGTCGGCGACGTCGGGGAAGCTCGCTCCCCCGGCCGTGATGCAGACGGGCGGCAGGTTCTCCGCGTAGCGGTCGCGCAGTTCGCCGAGGGCCACACCGAGGTATTCGGGCGCGATGGCCGTGCCGGCGTTGGTCACCGGGAACTCGCGAAACGGGGTGACGTGGAAGGGAAAGGCCACGACCTTTTCCGGCGGCCCGCTGGGCGGCGGCCCGTTCAGGGTCTTCGGGGCAGCGGCGCCGGCCTTGATCCGGCTCGGCTGGGAGTAGCCCAGCCCGTAGAAGTCGAGCGGCTGGTGGATGGTGCGGAGGTCGTCCGGGTCGGTTTCCAGCAGCATCCGCATCGGCACCTGGTAGGGCTCCGGCGGTTCCGGGTAGCGGCCGAGCAGCACCGCGTCGGCGTAGACGCGATTGTGCAGCACGTCGAAGAGCGCGGCGGCAACCTCGTCGGCTTCGCGGCCGCTGGCGGATTGCACGGGCGAGTGCACGTTGGAAATCCCGATCCGGCCGCGCACATCGGCGGCGCGCAGCCCCTGCACAGCGAGTCCGTGAGCAAGCAGCTGATGGTGCGCCGCCGGCAGGGCACCGAAGAGCCGGGCCTCCCCCGGGGCATCCGTGCCGAGGGCGTAGCCGTTGAGGGTCACCGTCGCGGGGTCGTTCAGGGTCAGCCAGGAGTCGATCCGGTCCCCGAACACCTCGCCGACCTGGTGGGCGTAGTCGCCGAACCGCATCGCGGTGTCTCGGTTCAGCCAGCCGCCGCGCAACCGCAACGGGGTGTCCCAGTGGAACAGGGTCGCCATCGGGCTGATCCCCGCGACCAGGAGCCCGTCGAGCAGCCGGTCGTAGAAGGCCAGGCCGGCCCGGCTGAGCGAGCCGCGGCCATCGGGCTGCAGCCGGGACCAGGCCAGGGAGAACCGATAGACGTCGACGCCCAGTTCGCGGAGCAGCGTGACGTCCTCCTCGAGCCGATTGAAGTGATCGGTCGAAACGGATGCGTTGGAGCCGTCACGGATGCGCCCGGCGGTGGCCGTGAACGTGTCCCAACTCGATTCGCCGCGACCGCCCTGCCTGGCGCCACCCTCGATCTGGAAAGCGGACGTTGCCACGCCCACGGTGAAGCCGTCGGGCAGCCGGTCTCCCAGCTCCCCCGCACGGTGTTCCCAAGCACGGGCGGCGGGGGTGTTGCTGTTGCTCATCGACCCAGGACTCTTTCCAGATAGCTGTTGCTGAAGCGGCGCTCCGGGTCAAGCCTGTCACGCACCGAGAGGAAGTCGTCGAAGTGCGGATAGTCGGTGCGGAGGGACGCCGCATCCCGGTCGTGCGTCTTGCCCCAGTGCGGACGCCCGCCGTGCGCGCGCATAATGGCCTCGACCGCCTGGAAATACGCAGCCGGATCCTCCCGGTAGTAACGGTGCACGGCGATGTAGCCGGTCTCCCGGCCCGCTGCGGTGGACAGCCAGACGTCGTCGGCGGCGGCCGAGCGCACCTCGATCGGGAACGAGATGCGCCAACCCCGCGCCTCGATCAGCGCCCGCACTTCCCGCAGCGCGGCCGGTACCAGGGCGCGCGGCAGGGCATATTCCATTTCTTGAAAACGCACCGTGCGGTTCGTCAGGAACACGCGGTGGGAGACATCCGTGAATTCGCGTCTGCCGGTCAGGCGGGCGGCGAGTCGGTTGAATCCGGGGACTGTCGCCGGCGCCACGGCGCCCAGGGCGCAAATGCCGCGGTAGACCCCGTTCGCGAGCAATTCGTCGTCGACGAAGCGGGCGACCTTGCCGAGCGGCGACCGGCCGGACTCCAGGGGCAGCCGGGTGTTGGTCTTGGTCAGGGCGGTCTCGGTGTGCGGGAACCAGAAGAACTCGTAGTGATCGCTGTGGTCGGACCGGTCGAGGTAGTGCTCCAGGACTTCCTCGAGCGGCTCGGCCGCCTCCACCGCGTGCAGCAGGAACGCGGGCACGCACTGCAGGGTCACGTCCACCACGATTCCGAGCGCACCGAGACCGAGCCGGGTCGCGGGCAGCAGCTCCGGGTTCTCCGTGGCGCTCACGCGCAGCAGGGTGCCGTCACCGACCACCAGGGTCAGCGCCACGATCTGGGTGGCCAGGCCGCCGTACCGGCCGCCCGTGCCGTGGGTCCCGGTGGACGTGGCGCCGGAGATCGTCTGCCGGTCCACGTCGCCCAGGTTCGGCAGGGCCAGACCGTAGGGCCGCAGCAGCCGCGGCAGTTCGAACAGTCGGGTGCCCGCGGCCAGAGTGACCTGCCCGGCCACGGTGTCCACACCGATCAGCCCGGCGAGGTCAAACAGGTCAAGCTGGACCCCGGGCGCGAGCGCGATGCCCGAGAAGCTGTGCCCGGAGCCCACGGCCTTGACCCGAAGGCCCACCGCCCCGGCCGCCACCACGGCGCGCTGCACGGCGGCGACGCTCGACGGCCGCTCCACGCGCACCGGGGTCACCGCCTGGTTCCGGGCCCAGTTGCGCCACACCGCTCCGCTCGCACTCACAGAAAGGCCTTCCCCTCACCCCGGTAGGTCGGCAGGATATCGACCACCTTTCCATTCTCGACCAGCGCGAACTCGTTCACGTGCTCGCTCAGCTCCCCCGACTTGGTGTGCCGCGCCCAGACGCGGTCACCGACGCGGAGCCGGGCCGCACCGACACCGGTGAGCGGCGCCTGCACCTCACCGGCCATCTCCCGCGGCGCCAGGCTGAGGCCCTCCGGCCAGACCACGCGGGGCAGCCGGTCGGCCCCGGGCACGCCGGACGCGATCCAGCCGCCGCCGAGCCGTACGGCCGTGTCGGGGCTGGGCTTCCGCACCACCGTGAGGGCGACCGCGACCGCGGCCGCAGGCGCGGGCCGAAAGCTCGCGAAATTGTCGAAGAGGTGGCCGCCGAAGAAGCCGCTGCCGACGGCAATGTCGGTGACGGATGCGTCGGCGCGCGTGCTCTCGACCGAGCCGGTTCCGCCCCCGTTCACGAACTCGAGGGGCGCGACCTCGCGCACCGCGGCGACGGCCGCGCTGCGCCGCTCCCTGAGCTCGCCAACGGACCGGCGCCGCACCCAGCGGGTGACCAGGCCCCGGAGCGGTTTCCCGGCCGGCCTGTCGCCGATCCCAGCCACCTGCGCCTCATAGGACATCACGCCGACGAGGACGAAGCCGGGGTGGGCGACGATGACCGCGGCGACCCGGCGGGCCTCGCCGGGTGTGTGCACGGGTGAACGCCAGACGCCCAGATGGCCGAGCACGGGGGCGTCCCAGGCCGCGTCGAGTTCGAGGCAGACCCGGATCGGGGTCCGGCTGCCGGGCGGAAGCACGGCGTCGATGACGTCGAGGTGCGCGATCGAGTCGACCATCGGGGTGACCGCCCTGGCCAGCTCGGGCGAGCGGCCCAACTTCCGGATCGCGGACCGGTCGGCCGTGGGGTAGCCGACGACGACATCCGTCACCGTCTCAGCCAGCCAGAGCGCCTCCGCCAGGGTGTAGGCCAGCACACCCCGATAGCCGGGCACGGCCAGGATGGCCTCAAGCACGCCACTCACCCGAATCGACTTCGACGCGACCCGGAGGGAGGTGCCGGCCGCGCGGTCCAGCAGGTCGTGCGCGTTGTGGCGCAGGGCACCCAGGTGGAGGGCGGCGACGGGGGCGTCCAGGTGCGCCGTCGCGGCCGTGAGCTCGGGCCAGAACAGCCCCGGGGTCTGCCACGGCCGGCCCGTAAGGCGGTGGGAGAGGTCGAGCATCGGCGCACCGCCTTCAGTAGCCGGGATTGAGGATACCCGGCGCGGTGACCCAGCCACAGCCGCCCCGTGCTCTTGCGCGGGGAAGCAGCAGCGTGGATGTTCCGACGCCAGTATGGCCTATGGCCCCCGCCGATCACGAATGGGTGCCGTCGCCGTCAAATTGCGTGTCGCACGTTGACTTTCCCGGCGCTGGCCCGTGAAATGGTCACAGGGGGAATCATGTACGGGACACGTATGGCCGGTTCGGGCGGAACGCCCGGGCGCCGTCGCCGACGGTGGACGCCCGGCACCCTGCCTCTGTTCGTCGCCCTGGTCGGCCTGTCTCTCCTCGGCGTGCCGGGCGCGGCGTTCGCCGAACCGACTGCCGCAGCCACGCCGGCTCCCACACCGGCTCCCACAAGCGAGCGGGACACCAAGGCGGCGCCGACGAACGCGCCGGCCATCGTCAGCCCACCGCCGGGCAGTTTCGTGGGTAGCGGAACCACCACCGTCTCCGGCACGGGCGAAGCCGGCCGGGAGATCCGGTTGCTCTCCCCCGTCGACGGTCAGGACCCGCTCTGCTTCGCCGTGGTCGACGGCGCCGGCCAGTGGAGTTGCGCCGCGGTTTCCCTGCCGAGCGGGCCATCCGTGCCGCTTCGCGTCGTCGTCACCGGAGCCGCCGACCTGACCGACGAGCACACGATCGCCGTGTTGTCCGCCCCCCGGGTGACGGGCGGTCCCACCGGTGGGAGCCTGACCAACGGCACGGTGCGCGGCACCGGCTATCCGGGGGCGTCCGTCGTCATCACGGTGAGCGGCGGCCCGCGCTGCACGGCCACCGCCGACTCCTCCGGCAACTGGTCGTGCACGTTCGCCGACGGCCTCGCCGGCGGGCAGGCCGAGGTCTCGGCCAGCCAGCAGACGAGCTACAGCAATCCCTCATGGTCCAATTCGAGCGCACCGGTCGACCTCGTCTTCGACCTCGACCGTCCGGCGCCGCCCACGCTGACCACGCCGGCGAGCGGCGCCCAGCTGCCGCTCACCGACGCCGGGTACATGGGCACCGGAGAAGAGGGTGCGACCGTGACCGTCTTCGCCGGGTCATATTCGGTCTGCAGCGCCGTCGTCGCATCCGGGTCGTGGAGTTGCTCGGCGGGCGGAGTCGCTGCCGGTACCTTCCGGGTGATCGCGGTGCAACTCGACCTGGCCGGCAACCTCGGCCCGGGCAGCCCCGGGGTGGACGTGCTCTACGGCGTCCCCACCCCTTCCCCCTCCGGCTCGACCGGCCCCGAGGCGACCGCCCCGTCCGCCGACGCCCCCGCCGCCCCGCCGCCGGCCGAGGAGTCGGCACCGGCGGAAGCCCCGCCCGGTTCTGCAGCCCCGGCCTCGCCGGCACCGCAGGCAGACCGTCCGGCCGTGGCCCTGGCCACACCGCTGCCGGGCGGCTGGAACGACCCCACCCGGTTCGCCACGGCAGTGCTGCCGCCGTGGTCGACCCCCGACCTCTCCTGGTTCCAGGCGGCGTTGCTGGCGCTCGGTGCCCTCCTGCTGCTCTGCATCCCCGCGCGCCTCCTCGCCGGGACCGTGTTCCGGGCCACGGACGGCCACCCGCTCTGGCAGAGCATGCCGATCGCGGGCCGCAACCGCTCCCGCGAGGAATTCGAGACCGTTCCCGAACTACCTCTGAACCGGTGGCTGGTGGCCGGCGCCGCCGTGCTGGCCGCGGCCACCCTCGTCATGCTGTCCGGGCCGGTCACCAGCCAGCCTGCCTACCTGCGGCTGCTCCTCGCCGTGGCGCTGGCCCTCCTCATCGTCAACGCGGTCGGAGCACTCGTTCCGCTCTGGTGGAGCTCCCGCGTGTGGCGGACGAAAGCATCCGTGACTTTCCTGCCCCGCTACCTGCTGCTGGTCGCCCTGACCGCGTTGGCCTCCCGGGCTTTCGACGTTCACCCGGCGCTGGTCTTCGGGCTGCTCGGCAGCGTCACCGTGGCCCCCGAGGTACTGACGCCGAGGCGCGGCCCACTCGCCGCCGTTCGGGCCGGCAGCCTGATCGGGCTGGCCGTGGTCGGCTGGCTGACGCTGGGCCTGCTGCCGGCCGCGGACGGCTTCCTCAGCGCGCTGGCGGCCGAGATCATCAACAGTGTGGTGCTGGCCGCGATCGGTTCGGCAGCGCTGGTGCTGATCCCGATCGGACGCACCAGCGGACGGAGCATCCTCGCCTGGTCACCGCCGATCTGGGCGTGCCTGACCGTGCTCGCCTTCACGATCATGTTCGGAGTGCTGTCCCCGGCGGTGGAACTCTGGCACGAAGGTGGCAGCCTCAGCCTGTGGTGGGTGGCAGGCACCCTGTTCGCCGCCCTCAGCATCGGGGCCTGGGCCTGGCAGCGGTTCGTCACGCCCGCCCGAGTCTGAGCCTCGGCCACCCCCGATGATTCCGCCGAGAGGGCGCGGGGTCAGGCCCGCCGAGAGGTCACGCGGCCGGTCAGGCCCGACGGATCAGGCCGGCCTGCCGGGCGTGAGGACACCCCGAGCTTCGGGTAGATGTGTGGCGGCCTGCTGCTCGTGGTGGCGATGCTGTTCGGCATCTCGGCGCTGGTCTTCGGCGCGTTCTTCACGGTCTGGAGCATCCAGCGGCACGTCCAGCCTGCTCGCCGTGGCGTCCACCCTGATCACGCCCGACAGCGGGTCCGTGCACATGGGCGAAATCGATGCGACCCTGCTGTCCCTGGCCGAAAAGGCGCAGCTGCGCTGGGATCGGCTCGGCATCGTCTTCCAGCAGTCGAACCTTATGCCGGATGCCGTGGGTCTTCTGGGCCAGGCCGGCAAACGGCCCGCGCGGCTCACCGTCGAGCACGACACCGCCACGGTGCTGGTCACCCACGACCAGCGGCTGCTGCCGCTGCCGCTGGTGGACTTCCTGCACACCATGGTCGACGGCACCCGAACGACGAGCCGCCACAGCATCAGCGCGTAACGGCGCGTCCGCGCGCACGCTATCGTCGAGAGCGTGCGCCTCGGAGTCCTTGATGTCGGTTCGAACACCGTCCACCTGCTGGTCGTCGACGCGCACGCAGGCGCCCAGCCGGTGCCGATGGCCTCCGACAAGGCCGTGCTGCGCCTGATGCGCTACCTCACCCCTGAGGGCGCCATCACCGAGGAGGGGTGCACCGCCGTGCTCGAGTCGGTGCGGAACGCGGCCGAGGTGGCCCGCCGCCACCACGTCGACGACCTCCTGCCGTTCGCTACCTCCGCACTCCGTGAGGCCGTGAACGGGCCCGAACTGCTCGCCCGGGTCGAACGGGAAACCGGGGTCGCCCTGCAGGTCCTGTCCGGCGAGGACGAGGCCCGACTGACGTTCCTGGCCGTGCGGCGCTGGTACGGCTGGTCCGCCAGGGACATCCTGCTCTTCGACATCGGGGGCGGCTCCCTGGAGATCGCCGCCGGCGCGAACGAGGTGCCTGCGGTCGCGCTGTCGCTGCCGCTGGGCGCCGGCCGTTCCACCATCGGCTTCCTGCACGACGACCCGCCGCTGCCCGCGCAGGTCTCCGCCCTCCGCGAGCACGCCGCCGCCGTGCTCGCGGAAGCCCTGGTGGCGTTCGAGGGGCTCCCGGCGCCGCACCACGTCGTCGGTTCGTCCAAGACCATCCGCTCCCTGGCCAAACTGGCCGGCTCCACCGCGGAGGGTTTCGGTTCAGGCGAGCGGATGCAGCTGAGCCGCTCGCAGCTGAGCGACTGGGTCCCCCGGCTGGCCCGGATCCCGGCTGAGGCGCGCCCGGCGCTGCCCGGCATCACCGCCGACCGCACCTTCCAGATCGTGGCGGGCGGCATCGTGCTCCACGCGGCGATGGCCGCGTTCGGGGTGACCGAGCTGGAAGTGTCGCCGTGGGCGCTCCGCGAGGGCATCATCCTGAGGTATCTGGACCACCTGGAGTAGCTGCCCCTAACCAATTCGACGGAGATTCTGCCGAGAATGGCGCCAAACAGACGGGAACCGGGCTCTGAGGCCAAAATCTCCGTCGAATTGGTTCCGCCCTCGGCCGACTGGACTCCAACAGAGTGACGCCGTGAGCGGAAAGCGCGCGGGGCGTCGGTGGTGCAAAGCGCCGGTGACGCCGAGGGAGCGGCCGGGTCGGCGCAGCGCCTTGGCCGTGAGCGGCGCGCCCTCGCCGGTCGTGATGGTTCCGCGCCCGGGCAGCACCTTCGCCGTGGTGATCACTTCCAGAAGAAGAACCGGGTGATGTCCCACGTTGTTTGCAGAAAGCCCCTGACACCGTTCCTACATCGGGGAATGGCACGTGGCAGGAGGCATCGACCGTTTCACTCGCGGATCGTAGCGCGACGAAACCGGGCCGGACAGGCTGCCTCACCCGGCACAGACCGGGGGCAGGGATTTACCGCGGCATCCGTTCAGGGTCTGCCGGCAGGTTGAACGACGCTGCATGGATGCTGTCGCCCGGGCGGCGGGAGTCGAGGCCGTGACGCGGTGACGCGGTGACGCTGTGACGTACCGTGTGGTGCCCCCGCTGGGGGTCGAACCCAGACTGTGACGATTTTAAGTCGTCTGCCTCTGCCATTGGGCTACGGGGGCACGCCCGGCGAAACCGAACGCCTCAAGCGTAGGGGCTGCGGGCGTCATCGGTTTCTCTCGGTGACGCCCGCAGACGCTGTTACTTGACGGCTGCGGTCGCCGCGGCCTTCTCGGTCGTCCCTGCCGGAGCGACTTCCGCAGCCTTGTCGGCCGCGGTCTTTCGCGGGGCTCGGGGTGCACGCGCCGTTGCCTTGGCGGCGGGACCCGTGCCGGGGCCGGCTACGGTGGCCGCTGCCTTGGCCGATGCGGCGACGGTCACCGGAGCCTTGGCCGGAGCGGCAGAATCCACGACCGGCTTGGGCCGCGAGGCAAACTCCGCGAACGTGGCCCGCGGGTTCTGCACCGCGGCCAACGAGACGATGTCGCGACCGAGGAAGAAGTTGTTCATCCAACCCCAGATGATGCGCAGCTTGCGCTCCCAGCTGGGCATGGCCAGGCCGTGGTAGCCGCGGTGGGCGAACCAGGCCGGCAGACCCGTGATGGCGATCTTGCCGGACTGGAAGACACCGGAACCGATGCCGAGGCCGGCGACGGCACCCAAGTTCTTGTGCAGGTATTCCTCGGGATTCTCGCCGCGCAGCACCGCGACGATGTTCTTCGCGAGGAGCTTGCCCTGGCGAACCGCGTGCTGAGCGTTGGGCACGCAGAAGCCGCCCACTCCCCCGCCACTCAGGTCGGGAACGGCGGTGATGTCGCCGGCGCCCCAGGCGTCCGCGATGATCTCGTCATCGGTTCCGACGCGCAGGTCGGGGCGCACCTGCAGGCGACCACGATCTTCGATCGGCAGGTCGGTGTGGCGCACGATGGCCGGGTTAGCCATGACTCCGGCTGTCCAGACGATCAGATCGGTCTCGAAGCTCTCACCGGTGGACAGTTCGACCTTGCCGTCGACCGAGCTGGTCAGCTGCGTGTTCAGGTGGATTTGCGCGCCGCGTTCGTCGAGGTGCTTGATGACCCAGAGGCTGGTCGGCAGCGAAACTTCGGGCATGATGCGCCCCATCGCCTCGATCAGGTGGAAGTGGGTGTCGTCGAACCCGATCTGCGGGTAGGACTTCAGCAGCGATGACGCGAAGGAACGCAGCTCTGCGAAGACCTCGATGCCGGCGAAGCCCCCGCCGATGACGACGAAGGTGAGCAGGCGGTCGCGCTCGGGGCCGGCCGGAAGTTGGGCAGCCTTGTCGAAGTTGGTGAGCACGCGGTCACGGATGGCGACGGCTTCCTCGATGGTCTTCAGACCGATGGCCTGGTCCGCGACGCCCGGGATCGGGAACGTGCGCGACACGGCGCCGGCCGTCACCGCGACGACGTCATAGACGAATTCGTAGGGCTCGCCAATGGGCGGGGTGATGGTCGCGGTTTTCGTGGCGTGGTCGATGTGGGTGACCTTGGCCGTCACGACGTTGGTCTTCTTGAGGTGACGACGGTGCGCGACTGCGGCGTGGCGACCCTCGATGGAGCCGGCTGCGACCTCCGGCAGGAACGGCTGGTAGGTCATATACGGCAGAGGGTCGACCATGGTGACCTCGGCCTCGCCGGCGCGAAGCCATTTCTCCAGCTTCCACGCGGTGTAGAACCCGGCGTAGCCGCCACCGACAATAAGAATTTTGGGCACTATGAAAGTCCTCCTACATGATTTGGCTGCACGAAAACTTACCGTTTTGACCGGATTCGCTTGATGTGCCGAGTGGCCCCGGTGCCGAGCAGCGTTACCAGAGTACCAAACCCGACCAGGACGAGGAGCGGCACTGTGACATACGTCAGCGTGAGCGGGCTGGGCAACCATGCCGCGACGACGCTGGGGGCAGGCAACGCCGGGTCTTCCTGCGGCGCGACCGGCACCTGCGTGGCGGTCTGCGGCGTGGGCTCGACCTCGGTGTCCGCCCGCCGGTGTACCCGGATCCACTCCTCCAGCAGGGCGGCCGGTTCCGGGCTCGTGGATGCCGGCACGGCCGCAGTGACCGCCGCCGCGGCATCGATCAGACCGTTGCCGTAGATCGGGCTGGGCACGACCCGCCCGTTCGGGTCGGCAGTTTCGATGACCCGGTTCATCACCTCCGCAGCATCGAGGCGGGGATAGGCGGCGCGCACCAGGGCGACCAGGCCCGACACGATGGGCGCGGCCGCGCTGGTGCCGTTCCACTGCACGTAGCCGCCGCCCGGAACGACGCCCACGAGTTGCTCGCTGGGCGCGGCCACCGAGATCGTGATGCCCTGCGAGGACGCGTCGAAGCTGGCGCCCTTGTTGCGGTCGACACCGGCGACCGTGAGCACCCCAGGGATGGTGGCCGGGGCTCCGACCTCGGTGGTGCCGCTGCCTCGGTTCCCGGCGGCGGCGACGACCACGACGTCGTTCTCGAACGCGTAGAGGAAGGCGTCGTCCCAGCTCGGCGGCCAGTCCAAGGTGTTGCGGGTGAGGGACATGTTGATGACGTCGGCGCCGTTGTCGACGGCCCAGCGGATGCCCTCGGCGATCTGGTCGTCGTTGCTGAGGGTGGCGTCGCTGGTGCCGAAGGCCACCGAGACGGCCAGGAGCGACGCCTCGGGAGCCACTCCCAGCACGCCGGACCCCTCACCCGTGCCGCGTCCGGCCAGCAGGGATGCCACCAGAGTCCCGTGCTCACTGCCTTCTCCGACGGGCGTCTGCCCATTGGCGGAGCCGAGCCCGGAGACATCCGTTCCGCCGACGACCGCACCGGTGAGGTCGGCGACGTCGGCGACACCCGTATCGATGACGGCCACCGTCACGCCCGCGCCACGGGTCGTATTCCAGGCCTGGGTGAATCCGTAGTCATTGAGCCAGTACTCAAGGTCACGCACCTGCGTGTTCTCCGCGAAGGCCGGCGCGGTCGGTGCAACGAAAGCCCCGCCCAGCGCCATGGTCAGGCCCAGGGCGACGCCCGCGCCGATCCGACGCCAGGCGGAGCGGGTCACTCGTCGGCCGTGGTGTAGTCGAGGCACTCGCAGACGGCGGGCGTCCAGGCCGCCCGGCCGAGGGCCAGATCTCCGATCGGGTTCACTCCGGGGCCTGCGGCCAGAGAGTGGGCGGCCAGCGCGTGCAGGCATTTCACGCGTTCAGGCATACCACCGGAGGAGATGCCGACGATTTCCGGAACCGTGCCCAGGATCTCGCGGTCGGCAAGGAAGCCCTCATGCGCACGCCGGTAGCGGGCACGCACCTGCTCGTCATCGGCCAGCAACTGGTTGTACTCGTTCATCACCTGGGTGGCCTCGAGGAACGACAGCGCGGCGGTCGCCGCGGGGTGCGTCAGGTAGTACAGCGTGGGGAAGGGGGTGCCGTCGGCAAGGCGCGGCGCCGTCGCCACCACGGTCGGGGCGCCGCAAACGCAGCGCGCGGCGATGCCCACGACGTTGCGGGCCGGGCGTCCCAGCTGAGCCGAGACGATGGTGATGTCGTCCTCGGTGACCGAATCGAAGGGAGGCCTGGTCATTTCGCGGCCTCGGGAGCCAGACCGGCCGTCATTACGGAGGCGAACATGGAGGAGAGCCAATCGACGTTGGTGGTTTGGATGGTGGGGGTGGCGACCGGTGCGGCCGCGTCGCCCGCGACGGGCAGGGCCAGATCGTTGATCACGAGGAAGCTCACGTCGCCGGGAAGCACATAGGACAGTCGGTCCCTGGCCTGCGTGGTGACGTAGGTGCGGTCGTTCCAGCGTTCCCGCTCACTCTTCAACTCTTCCACGGCGCCCTGCTGGGCCTCGACCGCCGCCGTGAGCGATTCGATCTGCTGGCGCTGGTCGGCGTAGGTGCGGATGCCGGGCGCCAGGACGATCACGGCCATGATCAGGAGGCCCATCATCACCAGGGAAAACCCGGACAGGCGCAGGCCGCGCAGCCAGCGAGCGGCCGCGGTCTCGGTCGGGGGCAGCGCGACGGGCTGTTCTTCGGCGCGTTTCCTGGCCACGGCAACTCCCTTCGTGAATCGCTGGTCGCGGTTGTCCCGCACTGGAACCCTAACCGCAATCGGACAAAAAAATGGAGCTCCCGAAGCCGCGGGGTGAACCCGCGCTCCGAGAGCTCCAGTCGAACTACGCCTTGAAGCGCGGGAAGGCAGAGCGGCCCGCGTACACGGCGGCCTCGCCCAGCTCTTCCTCGATGCGGAGCAGCTGGTTGTACTTCGCGACGCGCTCGCTGCGGGCGGGTGCTCCGGTCTTGATCTGGCCGGCATCCGTCGCAACCGCGAGGTCGGCGATGAAGGTGTCCTCGGTCTCACCGGAGCGGTGCGAGATGACGGCGGTGTATCCGGCGCGCTGCGCGAGGGACACCGCGTCAAGCGTCTCGGTCAGGGTGCCGATCTGGTTGACCTTGACCAGGATGGAGTTCGCGGTGCCGAGGGCCAGGCCCTTGGCAAGGCGCACCGGGTTGGTCACGAAGAGGTCGTCGCCGACGATCTGGACCTTGCCTCCGAGCTCGGCGGTGAGGTGAACGTAGCCGTCCCAGTCGTCTTCCTCGAGCGGGTCTTCGATCGAGACGAGCGGGTAGGCCGCAACGAGCTCGACGTAGTACGCGGACAGCTCCAGGGCGGTGAGTTCCTTGCCCTCGAAGTGGTAGACGCCGTCCTTGTAGAACTCGGAGGCGGCGCAGTCGAGCGCCAGACCGATGTCCTTGCCGGGCGTGTAGCCGGCGTTCTGGATGGCTTCGACGATGAGGTCGAGAGCGGCACGGTTGCTCGGCAGGTTGGGGGCGAATCCACCCTCGTCGCCGAGGCCGGTAGAGAGGCCCTTGGACTTGAGCAGCGCCTTGAGGGCGTGGTAGGTCTCGGTGCCCCAGCGGAGGCCCTCGGCGAAGGACTCGGCTCCGAGTGGGACGACCATGAATTCCTGAATGTCCACGTCGTTGTCGGCGTGGGAGCCTCCGTTGATGATGTTCATCATCGGGACCGGAAGGGTGTGTGCGTTCGGGCCACCGAGGTAGCGGAACAGCGGCAGGCCGGCCGAGGTCGCGGCGGCCTTGGCGACGGCCAGGCTGACGCCGAGGATAGCGTTGGCGCCGACGCGGTGCTTGTTGTCGGTTCCGTCGGTCTCGTTCAGGACGGCGTCGATGATGCGCTGGTCAGCGGCGTCGAGGTCCTCGACTGCCGGGCCGAGCTCGTCGATGACAGCGTCAACGGCCTTGCGGACGCCCTTGCCCAGATAACGTGACTTGTCGCCGTCATGCAGCTCGTAAGCCTCGAACGCACCGGTGGATGCGCCGGACGGAACGGCGGCACGGCTGACCGAACCGTCATCAAGCAATACCTCGACCTCAACGGTCGGGTTGCCTCTGGAGTCAAGAATCTCGCGCGCTACTACTGCCTCAATGAGAGCCACAGCTATCTCCTGTTTCCTATATTTTTTTAATTGTTGGGGTGTTGGTCTGAAGGAATCGAGGAAGACAGCGCCGTGTTCCAATCCCATAACAGTCTAGCGACTGGCCTCAGCCGCCGAGGGGACGGAAATCGAGTTCGCCCGCGCCGGAGGCATCCGCCCCGACGAACGAGTAGCGCCCGTAACCGGCTCCGGCCGCGCGTTCCAGCAGCGCCTTGACGTTCTTGGTGCGCTGTTCGAGGCGCACCCGGAGGCCCTGTTCGACCAGTGTTCGCTTGAGCGCCACGAGCCGGGCCGGGTCTGTTCCCTTGTCGTACACCAGTACGACGGCGTTCTCAGCGGATGCCGCATCCACGCCCAACAGGTCGACGATGCGCTCGAACCCGATCGAGAACCCGCAGGCCGGCACCTCGGTGCCGAGGAAGCGGCCGATCATGCCGTCGTACCGGCCGCCACCGCCGAGGGAGTAGCCGAGATCGGGGTGTGAGATCTCGAAGATGGTGCCGGTGTAGTAGCCCATCCCGCGCACGAGGGTCGGGTCGAACACGAGCCGAACCTCGGGCATCGCGGCGCGCAGCGCGAGCAGGTCGGCGAAGGCGTCCGTGTTGAGCCAGGCCGGCGGCGTCGGCTCGGCGGCCGTCCAGCCGGCATCGGCGATCTGAGTCAGGGTATCGGCCACGCCGTCGGTGGCGATGCCCAGGCCGGCGAGCTCCGTGACAACCCCGTCGACGCCGATCTTGTCGAGTTTGTCGATCACGATCAGCGCGCGTTCGTTCAGCTCGGGAGCCACGCTCCAATGGGCGAGCAGGGCGGTCAGGATGCGGCGGTCGTTGACGCGGATGGAGCACCCGGTCAGGCCGAGGGCGTCGAGCGCGGCGGCGGTCGCGGTGATCAGCTCAATCTCGGCAAGCAGGCCGGACTCGCCGATGATGTCGATGTCGCACTGCACGAACTGCCGGTAGCGGCCCTTCTGCGGACGCTCCGCCCGCCAGACCGGCGCGATCTGGATGGACCGGAACACCGTCGGAAGTTCCGCCCGGTGAGTCGCGTAGAACCGGGCGAGCGGAACGGTGAGGTCGAACCGCAGGCCCAGGTCGGCCAGCCCGAGCAGGTCGCCGGATGCGGCGGCGGCCGCGGCATCCGTCGGCTTCAACCCACGCTTCAGCACGGCGAAGGCGAGTTTCTCGTTGTCGCCGCCGAGCCCGGAGTGCAGTCGGGCCGCGTCTTCCATCACCGGGGTCTCGATCTCGTCGAAGCCGTGCGCCGCGAAGCTTCGCCGGATCACGGCCAGTGCGTGTTCCCGGGACGCCTTGTCGGCGGGGAGGAAGTCGCGCATGCCGCGGGGAGGGGTCACTGGTGTTGCCATAGCCCCAATTGTGTCAGTTCGGGTCGGCCCGTCGATTTCCGCCGGGACGCCCGACACGGTCTCTCATGCGATGTAGTGCAAGATGTCGAAGTGGTTGTCACCGGCGCCCTGGCGATGGTCAAGAGGGTGGACATCCAGGCCACTTCCTCGGCCTGCGCTGTGACCTGCTTCTCCTGGGCCAGCGCCAGGGCGATGCGAAGCAGACGGCGATGGCGATGAACTGCTGCGAGGCATCGAATTCGTCACCGATCTGAGCGGACAGAGGACCATTGACAGATGTCTGGCTCATGGTTGGACTGTTCCGCCACCGCCCTGTCGGCACCGCCGCGTGGCCTCAGCGCAGGCCTTCGCGCAAGCCTCAGCCGCGCAGGCCTCAGCCGCGCAAGCCTCAGCCGGGCAGGCCTCAGCCGGGCAGGCCGATGATGCCGGCGTCGGCAACGTCGCCGGCATCCGTCGTCTCGGCCTCGCGGATCTCGTCCTGCAGACCGCGGAGGGCCGTGCGCAGGGCACGTTCGGAGTCGAGCCCCTGACTCTTGGCCGCAGACACGATGGCCAGCAGCAGCGGGCCGAGCTGGCCCTCGGTCTCGATCGGAAGAGGGAACGCGGCCTCGGTGCCGAGCAGCCCGATCTTCTGGGCTCGGCCGAGCACCTTGTCGGCGAGCGCGAGCGCCGGCATACCCTGCGGGATCCCGTCGAGCACGCTCGTGCGGGAGGGCTTCTCCGCGGCCTTGAAATCGTCCCAAGCGAGGGCCACGTCGTCGGCCGTTTCCAGGTTCAGGTCGCCAAAGACATGCGGATGCCGCCCCACCATTTTCGCGGTCATATGCGCGGCGACATCGTGGATGTCGAAGTCTTCGCCCGCGGTGTGCGCCGCGAGGTCGGCGTGGAAGACCACCTGGTAGAGCACGTCGCCGAGCTCCTCGAGCATCTCGTCGCGGCTGCCCGACTCGATCGCCTCGATCAGCTCGTGCGTCTCTTCGGTCAGGTACTGCACCAGAGACTCGTGGGTCTGCTCTGCGTCCCACGGGCATCCGTCCGGTGCACGCAGGAGAGCCACCACGCGCACGAGTTCGTCGAGATTGGAGGCGGATGCCGAGGCGGATGCCGGGACAGATGCCGGGACGGATGCCGGGACGGTGGGATTCTCTGTAAAGGACACGCGACAACTCTAATCGCCCGGAATTGACGGAGTCTGCGGGGCCTGATCCGTCCCGTGAGGAGCCCCAGCCCCGGTCTATGCCGGCGCCATGATTTTCACGGAGGTGCCGCTGCCAGGCATCGGGATGCGGCGGGAGCTCACGGTGGCCGGCGAGCGCCGGGTAGGCGACCCAGTGTTCATCGTGGGTACCCGGAGCCGTTTGCGGGCCGCCGCCGCGATCCTGCGCCCGATGCCTGGCAGCGGCGCACCGGAGACCTGAGTGGAGTATCCGGCGTCGTACCAATTCGACGGAGATTTTCTCGAAGGAGCGCACTCTAGGTGTGTTTACGTCCGATTTGGACAGAATCTCCGTCGAATTCGTTCGGGACGGAACCGCTGAAAGACGGGTCGGACCCACGGCCACTCGTCAAGCGATCGCGACGGGCCACCCGGCCGCGGCGGGCTACGCGACCGCGACGACGGGACGCGGGAAGAGAGCGTCGAGTAGGTTGCCGGCCCAGGCGATCAGCGCCGCATCCCCAAGCGGTTCCCCGTTGATGCGCGGCATGGGCACGGTCAGCGCACCGTTCTGGGTGAAGTAGCGCGACCCGGGGTACATGCGCTGCAGGCGCACCTGCATCGAGTCGGCGAGGTTCGCCGGCGACACGCGCAGGTTCGAACCCATCGCGACGACCTCGCCGAGACTGGCCTGCTGGGCCAGCCACCGCAGCCGGGAGACCAGGATGAGGTTCTGCACCGGCTGGGGCGGCTCGCCGTAGCGATCGGTAAGTTCGTCGAGGACCAGGTCGATCTGGTCCTTCGCGGCCGTCGGCGAGCTTGCGGCGGACAGCTTCTGGTAGGCCTCGAGGCGCAACCGCTCGCTGTCGACGTAGTCTTCGGGGATGTGGGCGTCGACGGGCAGTTCGAGCCGCAGCTCCGTCTGGCCCTCCGCGACGTCGCCGCGGAAGGCGCTCACGGCCTCGCCGATCATGCGCAGGTAAAGGTCGAAGCCGACCCCGGCGATGTGCCCGGCCTGCTCGCCGCCGAGCAGGTTGCCCGCGCCGCGGATTTCGAGGTCCTTCAACGCCACCTGCATGCCTGCGCCCAGTTCGTTGTTCGCGGCGATGGTCGACAGCCGGTCGTGGGCGATCTCAGTCAACGGTTTGTTCTCGTCGTAGAGGAAATAGGCGTAGGCGCGCTCCCGGCCGCGGCCGACCCTCCCCCGCAGCTGATGCAACTGGCTGAGCCCGAACTTGTCGGCGCGGTCGATAATGATCGTGTTCGCGTTGGCGATGTCCAGGCCGGTTTCGATGATCGTCGTCGAGACCAGCACATCGAATTTGCGCTCCCAGAAGTCCACGACGACCTGTTCCAGCTGTGCCTCCGGCAACTGGCCGTGCGCCACGGCGATCCGTGCCTCCGGCACGAGCTCGGCCAGCTTCGCGGCCACCCGGTTGATGCTGGACACCCGGTTGTGCACGACGAAGATCTGGCCCTCCCGCAGCAGCTCCCGCCGGATGGCCGCGGCCACCTGGCGGTCGGAGTACGGTCCGACGAAGGTGAGGATCGGGTGCCGGTCCTCCGGCGGGGTGGCCAGGGTGGACATCTCCCGGATGCCGGTGACCGCCATCTCCAGCGTGCGCGGGATGGGCGTGGCGCTCATCGCGAGGATATCCACGTTGGTCTTGAGCTTCTTCAGCGCATCCTTGTGCTCCACGCCGAAGCGCTGCTCTTCGTCGATGATCACGAGGCCCAGGTCCTTGAACACGATGGAGTCCGACAGCAGCCGGTGGGTGCCGATCACGAGGTCGACGGTGCCGTCGAGCATGCCCGCCATAGTTTCGCGGGATTCCTTCTCGGTCTGGAATCGACTGAGCGCGCGCAGGTGCACCGGGAATCCGGCGAAGCGCTCCTGGAACGTCTCCATGTGCTGGCGCACGAGCAGGGTCGTCGGCACCAGCATGACGACCTGCTTGCCGTCCTGGATCGCCTTGAAGGCGGCGCGCACGGCCACCTCGGTCTTGCCGAACCCGACGTCGCCGGAGAGCAGCCGGTCCATCGGGATGGGCCGTTCCATGTCGGCCTTGACCTCGTCGATGGTGGTGAGCTGGTCGGGCGTCTCGGCGAACGGGAACGCCTCCTCCAACTCGCGCTGCCAGGGGGTGTCCGGCCCGAACGCGTGGCCCTTGCTGGCCATCCGTGCGGAGTAGAGCTTGACGAGTTCAACGGCGATGTCCCGCACGGCACGACGCGCCTTGGTCTTCGCGGCCGACCAATCGCTGCCGCCCATTTTGCTGAGCGTCGGCGCCTCCCCGCCGACGTAGCGGCTGACCAGGTCGAGCTGGTCGGTGGGCACGTAGAGCTTGTCACCCGGGTGCCCGCGCTTCGACGGCGCGTATTCGAGCACGAGGTATTCACGCTTGGTCTTGACCGGGTTGCGCCCGCCGCTGGAGACCTCACGCTGGGTGAGCTCGATGAACCGGCCGATGCCGTGGGTCTGGTGCACGACGTGGTCGCCGGCCTTCAGCTGCAGCGGGTCGACGACGTTCTTGCGCCGGCTGGCCAGCTTCTTCACCTGGCGCGCGTCGTAGCCCACGGTGCGGCCGTAGAATTCGGACTCGCTGACCAGGGAGAATTTCGTCTCCGGCAGTTCGAAACCGTGGTCGACGGATGCTTTCAGCAGGTAGGCGATACCGGCCTCGGGTCGGCTCGGCCATTCCGTGACGATCCGGGCGGGCAGCTCCCGCTCGGCCAGAACGTCGGCGGCGCGTTCGACCAGCCCGGCACCCTGGGCGACGATGCCGACGGTCCAGCCGGCCTTCAGCCGCTCGGCCAGGTGACCGACGGCGCCCTCGACGCTGCCTTGGAAGCTCGGCACGGCGTCGCCCTCGACCCGCACCGTGAGCAGGTCGTCGAGTTCCCGGTGCTCGGGCAGCACCGGGGCATCCGTCGGCGCCGCCTGGAAGGAGCTCAGGGTCCACCACACGTGCGCGGACGCCGGGGCGCCGGGCGCACTGAACTGCACGGCCTCCCGCAGCCGCCCGAGGGTGAGGAAGTCGCCCGACTCCAGGTCGATCGGCGCCTCGGCGCCCGCGGTCGCGGCGCTCCACGCCGCGCCCAGGAACTCCCGGTTGGTCTCGGCCAGGCTGATCGCCCGGGATGCGACGCGCTCGGGCGAGATGACGGCGACGGCCGCCTCCGCGGGCAGATAGTGGGTGATCGGCACGAGCCGGTCGACGAGAGCAGGTGCGAGGCTCTCCATGCCCTCGACCGGGATGCCCTCGGCGATCTTCGCGAGCAGGCCGGACAGGCTCGGGAACTCGTGCTGCATCTCACGGGCCCGCTGCCGAACGGCGGGACTGAGCAGCAGCTCGCGGCTCGGCGGCAGGCTCACCGAGTCGACCGGGGCAGGAAAGGAGCGCTGGTCCGAGACCGAGAACGCGCGGATCTGCTCGACCTCGTCCCCGAAGAACTCCACCCGGAAAGGGTGCGGGGCGATCGACGGGAAGACGTCGAGGATGCCGCCGCGCACCGCGAACTCACCGCGCCGCGTGACCATGTCCACCCGGGCATAGGCAACGTTGACGAGCTCACGTGCGATGGCGGAGAGGTCGTGACCACGTTGGCCGGCGACCAGGTCGATCGGCTCGTAGTCGGTGAGGTTGTCGGCCACAGGCTGCAGCGCGGCGCGCACGGAGGCGATGACGATCAGGGGGCGTCGGGCGACCGGGGCGCTCTCCTCCCACTCGCGCATCCGTCGCAGGGCGAAGAGGCGCTTGCCGACGATTTCGGCGCTGGGGCTGAGCCGCTCATGCGGCAGCGTCTCCCAGGCCGGGAAATCGATGATCTCGGCGTCGGCGGCGAAGCAGGCAAGGTTCTCGTGCAGCGATTCCGACTCCCGCCCGGTGGCGGTGATCAGCAGCAGGGCCGGGGCCTTGCCCAGCCGGGTGCGCTGCTCGAGCAGGGCGGCGAGCAGCGGGGCGCGAAGCCCCTCGGTGAGAGAGAAATCGACGTTCCGGTTCGCGAAGGCGAGGGCATTGTCGAATGTGGAGGCGCGCGAAAGTGTGGCAATTAAGCCCTGGAGAGTCACCGGAGCATTCTACGCAACCCAGCTGACAGCCAACCCGGGCGATCAAGGGGAATCAGGGGGCGTGGAACTTCTGCTGTGCGGCGGCGACGCCCTCGGCTGCGATGAGTTCGATCGCGTCGGCGGCATCCGTCAACAGGTTGGGCAAAGCCGAACGTTCCGGGGACGTGAAGTCGTGCAGCACGAAGTCCGCGGCCGGCTGCCGGCCAGGCGGGCGCCCGATGCCGACGCGGATGCGGATGAACTCGTTCGTACCCGCTGCGGCGATGATGTCGCGCAGGCCGTTGTGGCCGCCGTGGCCGCCGCCGACCTTGATCTTCATCGTGTCGAACGGGAGGTCAAGGTCGTCGTGGATGACGATCAGGTGCGCGGGCTCCAGCGAGTAGAAGCGAAGCAGCGCGGCCACCGGCCCGCCGGACACGTTCATGAACGTGTTCGGCTTGGCCAGCACCAGTTTCGGCCCCCCGGGGAAACTGCGCCCCTCGGCGACCGACGAATTCGTTTTGTGGTTCCTGAAAGCCGCCGACAGGCGGTCGGCGAGCACGGCAGCCACCATGTGGCCGACATTGTGTCGGTTACCGGCGTAGTCGGGCCCGGGGTTGCCGAGCCCGACTACGAGCCAAAGATTGTCGTCCAGGGGAATCCTCCGCTTACGACGAAACCAGAAGGGGATGACTACTCGGCGGGAGCGGCCTCGGCGTCGCCCTCGGCGACCTCGGCCTCTTCTTCCTCTTCCTCTTCTTCCTCGGCCGGCAGGTGCACGAACGCGACGACGGCGTCTTCGTCGGAGATGAGCGTGGCGCCCGTGGGGAGCACGACGTCCTTCGCGCGGATCTGGTCGCCGTCTTCGAGGCCCTCGATGGAGACCGGAAGGTTCTGCGGGATGCTGGTGGCCTCGACCTCGAGCAGGAGGGTCTTGGTGTCCAGGTCGGCGATGGTGCCGGGGGCCGACTCGCCGTTCAGGTGCACGGAAACCTCGACCTGAACCTTCTCACCCTTTCGGATGACGATCAGGTCGAGGTGCTCGATGATCTGGAGGAACGGGTCCTTCTGGACGTCCTTGACCAGGGTCAGGTGGCTCTTGCCGTCGATGTCCAGCTCGAGGACTGCGTTCGCGCGGCGCAGCAGCAGGCCGATCTGGTGCGCGGGGAGCGCGACGTGAACCGGGGTGGTGCCGTGGCCGTACATGACGGCGGGGATCTTGCCCAGCACGCGCAGCTTGCGGGCAGCACCCTTGCCGAACTTCACGCGCAGGTCGGCGACAATCTTGTTGGTGGCGTCAGCCATGGTGTTTCTCCTTGCGGACCGCTACGGCCCAGATCTGGTTTGCGGACGATGCCCGCAAAGGTGGGTACTGGTTCATTTTTCAACTCGAACGCGTGTCAGCGTGAGGAAAGGCCGTGAAGCATTCCGCCGCGTCGATAACGGATGCCGCACCCTCGGTTTCCCGGCGGGCGGCAGCCCTCGCCGAAGTTCAACTCGTAAGTCTAGCGGAGGCGACGGCGCGCGGCGAACGCGCGCAGCGGCATCCGTCACCGGCACCGCCCGCGTCACTCCACGTCACGGCCATGGGCCGAGCGACTAGCCTTGAAGGAGTTCTGAGAACAGATAGCTGAAGGAGCAAACGTGGCCGAAACCGGCGCAGCACAGGCAAACATTGGCGTAGTGGGACTGGCGGTGATGGGCTCGAACCTCGCCCGCAACCTGGCCAGCCGTGCGGGCAACACCGTGGCGGTGTTCAACCGCTCCCCCGAGCGCACCCGCCTGCTCACGACCGAGCACCCCGAGGCCGGCTTCGTCGCCTCAGAGACCATCGAGGAGTTCGTGGCGTCGCTGCAGAAGCCGCGTACCGCGATCATCATGGTGCAGGCCGGTGCGGGCACGGATGCCGTGATCAGCCGACTGACCACCCTGTTCGAGCCCGGCGACATCATCGTGGACGGTGGCAACGCCGACTTCCAGGACACCATCCGCCGCGAGAAAGAGGTGCGCGCCACGGGCGTGAACTTCGTCGGGGCCGGCATCTCCGGCGGCGAAGAGGGTGCCCTCAAGGGCCCCAGCATTATGCCCGGCGGCTCGGTGGAGGCCTACAAGACCCTCGGCCCGATCCTCGAATCGATCGCAGCCGTCGTCGACGGCGTCCCCTGCGTCACTCACATCGGCACGGATGGCGCCGGTCACTTCGTCAAGATGATCCACAACGGCATCGAATACGCCGACATGCAGCTCATCGCGGAGGCCTACGACCTGCTCCGCAAGGTGACCGGGCACTCCCCCGCCGCCATCGCCGATGTGTTCACCGAGTGGAACGAGGGTGACCTCGAGAGCTACCTGATCGAGATCACCGCCGAGGTGCTGCGCCAGGTCGACGCCAAGACCGGCCTGCCATTCATCGATGTCGTGCTCGACGAGGCCGGCTCGAAGGGCACCGGCGTGTGGACCGTGCAGAACGCGCTCGACCTGGGCGTGCCCGTCGGCGGCATCGCCGAGGCCGTCTTCGCCCGCGCCGTGTCCAGCCATCCGGAGCAGCGCGTCCCCGTGCGCGCCGCCATCACCGCGCGCCCGGAAATCGCCGTCGTCGGCCACACCTTCCAAGACGACGTGCGCCAGGCGCTCTACGCGTCGAAAGTCGTTGCCTATGCCCAGGGCTTTGACGCGATCATCGCCGGTGCGAAGAAGTACGGCTGGACCGTGGACAAGGGCGCCATCGCCACGATCTGGCGCGGCGGCTGCATCATCCGGGCCCAGTTCCTGAACCGCATCGTCGACGCCTACGCCAACGACCCGTCGATCGCCTCCCTGCTCGCCGACCCGTACTTCGCCCAGGCCGTCGCCGACGGCGAGTCGGCGTGGCGCCGCGTGGTCTCGACGGCGGCACTGTCGGGCATCCCGGTTCCCGGCTTCGCGTCGGCGCTCAGCTACTTCGACTCGCTCGCGAGTGAACGGCTCCCCGCCGCACTCGTGCAGGGCCAGCGCGACTTCTTCGGCGCGCACACCTATAAGCGCGTCGACATGCCCGGAACCTTCCATACCCTGTGGTCGGGGGACCGCAGCGAGATCGAGACCGAGGGCTCCTCGCTCTAGAGCCGCTCCTCCGGTGGCGCAACTGTTGCCGGAGCGGACGAGTGTTGCCCGCACACCGGCAACAGTTGTCCGCTCCGGCAACAGTTTTATGCGCTGGCAACACCTGTGTGTCAGCCGGCAGATTATCGGAGGACCGGGAGGCCTGCGGTCGTGAGGATGCGCAAGAGCGACCCGCGCTGGCGCACATCGGAGGGCCCCAGCGGGCCATGCGATTGCCTTCCGAGCGGAGGTCATCCTCGCGCACCTTCTCCCGGGTGACCGCCTCCCCGGGCGTGAGTCCCCGGAGATACTCCGCCTTCAGGTATTTGCCCTGCCCGTCGAACTCCCCGATCAGACGATAGGCCGGCCACTCGAAGTCGGTGAAGTAGAAGCCGCCGCGAGGGTTGCGATGGCACGTCTGCAGCAGGGGATCGGGGAAGCCCAGCTCGAAGATCGCCACACGACTGAGCGATTCACCCGGGTTGTCCGCATTGGGCCGTCCGAAGCGGATGGCCCGTTCCGCCTTCACCCACCCCCGGGGCGACACCGACTCCTGGAGTTTCTCGCGCAGCACCTCGTCCGTCAGGAAGACCTCCGGGGATGCACTTCGCGGATTGAGGGCATGATCGATCGCGACGACGGCTGTGGCGAAACTCCTGGTGCGCGCCAGGTCGAGCAGGGTGCGCGCGGGACTGGTCACGAGCATCCCGTCGATGTCGACGATGTCACCGTCGGGAACGTCGATGCGGTGGACCGTCACGCCATTCTTGCTCCGCGCCCGGGACTGCGGTGGTGCGAGCACGTGCACCGTGCTCGGCCAGGCCTCGGCCAGGGGAATCCCCCACACGGCCGCCGCCGATTGATGGCTGATCAGAGGGTCGCGCATTCGCGTGGCGACGACCGCGCGGATCTCGGCGAGGTGCCTCTGTCGCGGTGGGAGCGGCCCCCAGTGTTCCGTCGTGGTGAAGACACCGCGGCGTAGCCGTAGTGCACTCCTCCCGAACTGCGCCTCGCGCCGAAAGTGCCGGTCGTCTGACTCTGTGGCGGCGGCCCCGCCCGAGAGGTACAGCCCGGTGTGCTCGTCGATTCGCGCGTCAGCCATCTGCCGAGGTTCGCGGTGTGAGGCGGGTGCGGTGCCGCTCCCCCGTGTTCCGTGGGGCCCGCGCGGCCCGGGGAGCCTGGGGAGGGGTGGCCGCGTCGCTCCCGGCGGAACAAACGTTGCCGCAGCGGACGACTGTTGCCCGCACACCGGCAACAGTCGTCCGCTGGGGCAACTGTTGGGGAGGTTCAGCACGAAGCAGCCTTGTTTGCGATACTGGGAGCCTGATGACGAGCGACGACCACCCCGAACTCTCCGGTTACGAGCCGCTGGATGCCGGCCGGCCCCTGCGCAGTCCGCGCACCCTCCTGATCATGCGCATCGTCGTCGTGCTCGGGCTCGTGGCGCTGATCGTGCCCGGCATCCTAACGAGCGTGCAGGTGGCGACGACCACGGCCGCCAATGCGTGCAGCGTGGCCACGGCTCGGTACTATCCGGGCGCCGTCGACTTCGACGCCCGCTTCGAGCTGAACGGTCCGGGCGGCTTCGGCTGGCAGTGCTACGCGATCGATCTGAACGAGCGCGAGACATATGTCGTGCCGCTCGGCATCATTCCCTCGGCGCCCCGGGCGCCCAGCACCGAGATGCCGGCGTAGACCCGGTCCCGATCAGGACTGAGCCCCGACAGACTGGTGGCCGGTCACCGACATCAGTCGACGACCGGCCGGGGTTCGCTGTGCGAAGGGCCCGCGGCTATGCGGCGCCCTCGAACATCGAGGTGACGGAACCCTCGTCGAAGACCTCGTGGATGGCCCGTGCCAGAAGCGGCGCGATCGGCAGTACGGTGAGCGTGGGGAAGCGCTTCTCCTCGGGGATCGGCAGGGTGTCGGTGACGACGACCTCGGAGATCGCGGGATTCTGCAGCAGCTCCAGCGCCGGGTGGCTGAACACGGCGTGGGTGGCGGCGACGACGACGCCGATCGCGCCGGCGGCGCGCAGGGCCTCGGCGGCGAGAACGATTGTGCGGCCGGTGTCGATCATGTCGTCGACGATCAGGCAGACGCGACCCTCGACCTGGCCGACGATCTCGTGCACGGAGACCCGGTTGGCGACCTTCGGGTCGCGACGCTTATGGATGATGGCCAGCGGGGCGCCGAGCTTGTCGCTCCAGATGTCGGCGACGCGCACGCGGCCCATGTCGGGCGAGACGACAGTCAGGGTGGCCGGGTCGAGCTTCTCCTTGAAGTGCTCGAGCAGCACGGGCATGGCGAAGAGGTGGTCGACGGGGCCGTCGAAGAAGCCCTGTATCTGGGCGGCGTGCAGGTCGACGGCCATGATCCGGTCGGCTCCGGCGACCTTGAACAGGTCGGCGATCAGCCGGGCCGAGATCGGCTCGCGGCCGCGGCCCTTCTTGTCCTGGCGGGCGTAAGGGTAGAACGGCGCCACGACCGTGATGCGCTTGGCGGAGGCCCGCTTGAGCGCGTCGACCATGATCAGCTGTTCCATCAGCCACTCGTTGATCGGGTCGGTGTGCGACTGGATCACGAAGGTGTCCGAGCCGCGCACGCTCTCATCGAATCGCGCGTAGATCTCGCCGTTCGCGAAGGTGCGTGCGTCGGTGTGAACGAGTTCGGTACCAAGTTCCGTGGCGATGTCCAGTGCCAGTTGCGGGTGTGCTCGCCCCGAAACCAATACAAGTCGCTTTTCGCCGCTGGTCTTGATTCCAGACACCTAGTCTCCACTCTTTGCCGCAGCCGCCGCC
The DNA here is from genome assembly GCF_002929845.1 of Cryobacterium sp. M96. Taxonomy (GTDB): domain Bacteria; phylum Actinomycetota; class Actinomycetes; order Actinomycetales; family Microbacteriaceae; genus Cryobacterium; species Cryobacterium sandaracinum. The sequence continues at coordinate 41,122 of NZ_PJJS01000048.1, read as the reverse complement.
GCATCGGTTCCTGGGCGGTTGGTCTGTACCCAGCCGTCCATATTGCGTTGTGGGGCCACGGTGAGGCCCAAGGCCCCGGCCGGCACGTCCTTACGGACGATTGTTCCGGCACCCGTGTACGCCCCGTCCCCAATCCTAATCGGCGCGACGAACACGTTGTGCGACCCGGTGCGCACGTGGGACCCGATCTCACTGTGGTTCTTGGTCACACCGTCGTAGTTAGCGAAGATCGTGCCGGCCCCGATGTTCGATCCGACTCCCACGGTCGCGTCGCCGACGTAGCTGAGGTGCGGCACTTTGCTACCCACGCCGATGGTCGCGTTCTTGGTCTCGACAAAGGTACCGATCTTGCCGTCAGCGCCCAGATTCGTGCCCGGGCGCAGATAGGCGAACGGACCGACGGATGCGCCGGCGCCGATGACCGCGAGCGTCGCATCCGTGCGCTTCACCACCGCGTTCTCGCCGATTTCACAATCGAGGAGGGTGGTGTCCGGGCCGATCACGGCACCGGTCTCGATCACGGTCGAACCGAGGATCTGCGTGCCCGGCCGGATGATGACATCCGGAGCCAGCTTCGCCTTGAGGTCGATCCAGGTGGTGGCAGGATCCTGCACGGTCACGCCGGCCAGCTGCCAGCCGTAGACGATGAGGCCGTTCAGCTGGCGCGCGGTCTCGCTGAGCTGGGACCGGTCGTTGATGCCGGCCACCAGCCAGGCGTCGGCGACCGGCACGGCCCGCACTTCGGCCCCGGCCTGGCGCAGCAGCCCGACCACGTCGGTGAGGTACTTCTCTCCCTGCGCGTTCTCGGTGGTGACGTTGGCCAGCTGCTCGCGCAACTCGGCTACGCGGAAGACGTAGACCCCGGCGTTCGTCTCGGAGATGGCACGTTCCTCGGCCGTCGCATCCTTCTGCTCGACAATGCGGTCGAAGGCGCCCTCTTCGGAGCGCACGATGCGGCCATAGCCGGTGGCGTCTTCCGGAAAGGAAGAGAGCACGGTGGCCGAGACGTCCCGGTCGCGGTGCGCGGCGACGAAACTGGCCAGCGTGGCCGCGTTGAGCAGCGGCACGTCGCCGCTGACCACGAGCACGTCGCCCTCGAAGTCATCGGGGAGAGCGGTGATGGCCTGCTCCACGGCCCGTCCGGTGCCGGGCAGCTCGTCCTGGTCGACGATCAGGCTCTCGGGCAGGTCCTTGCCGACGAGGGCGGCCAGCTGGTCGCGCTCGTGGCGCACCACGGTGACGACATGTGCCGCTTCGAGGGCGCGGGATGTCGCCAGCACATGGCTGAGAATGGGCAGACCGGCCAACTCGTGCAGCAGTTTCGGAGTGCTTGATTTCATGCGGGTGCCCTGGCCGGCGGCCAGCACGACGATTGCGAGTCGGGAATCAGTCACGGGGTTTCCTCTAGCTTCGGTGGAGCCGCCCGGGGAAGACCGGATGGTGACGCCATGCAGTGCTCCGCCGCCAGGACTCGAACCTAGACCTAACAGCTCCAAAGGCTGTCGTGCTGCCATTACACCACGGCGGAATTCGTCGACCGCGGGTCGACCAACGGTGACAAGTCTGCCAGATATCGCGCCGATAGCGCGCCCCGGCGCTCCTGGGACGCGCTCCTGCGCCGGTTGGCGTGCCCGAGCGGGATAATAGACGGATGCCCGCACATGACGAAGTCGACCGGATCGTTGACGCCTGGCTGCGCGAACGGCCCGACCTCGACTTCGCACCGCTTCAGGTGCTGTCGCGCGTGGCCCGTCTGTCCAAGCACCTGGACCGCGCCCGCCGCACCGCGTTCTCCCGCTCAGAGTTGGACTCCTGGGAGTTCGACGTGCTCTCGGCGCTGCGCCGCGCGGGGGCACCCTACGAGCTGAGCCCGAAGGCCCTGCTGCAGCAGACGCTGGTCTCCAGCGGCACGATGACCAACCGGATCGACCGGCTCGTCGAGCGCGGGCTGGTCACCCGGCGCACGGACCCCAATGACGGACGCGGCATTTTCGTGGGGATGAACCCGGCCGGGCTCACCCGGGTGGATGCCGCCATCACCCGGCTGGTCGACGCCGAGGCCGAATTGCTCGCCATGCTGTCGCCGAGCGAGCAGGCCGGTCTCGCGACCCTGCTGCGCAAGCTCAGCCTCGGCTTCGACTGAGTTATTTCGCGATCGAGGCCTTGGGAAAGTCCCGCCAGGTGCGGAAGAAACGCGCCTCCACGGCGGCGGCCCCGTTCTGTTCCACGGCGTGCAGCCGACCGTAGCTGAAGGCGTTCTCACCCTGCAGGTACGCGGCCATGCCGAGCCGGAGCAGCTTCTCCCGGGCGACGACGCTGTCCTGATGGTCGCCGAGGGTGTCCTGCACCTGCCGGGCCGCGGCCACGAGCCGCACCGCTCGGCTGCGCCGCAGCGGCGTGGCCGTCTCGGCCGCGTAGCGCAGCTGCTTGGCCCGTTTGCGCGCCTCGTGCAGCGCCTCGTCGCGCACAGCGCCCGACGGGGTGCCTTGCGCCAGGAAAACGGATGCGCGCAGCCGCTTCCAGTCCGCGCGGATCAGTTCGGGGATGACGATGCTCGCGGGCTTGTCCGCCGGAGGGAGCAGCGGCGGGGCGGCCAGCACGGCGTCGAGTGTGTCGAGCAGCCGGAAGTACCGCTCGGAGTCGAGGGCGGCGAGGGTCTGGCTGCAGGCACCCCGGATGACCGCCGCGAAATGTTCGTCGATGCGCTCCGTCAGCGGACCCACGACGAGTTCGGCCAGTTCCTGCCCGAGCCGGTGGGCGAGGCGCTGCCGGATCACCTCCGCGTCCCGGGCGGCGCCGAGCGAGCCGGCCAGCCAGCGCAGCTCGTTGCGGAGAGGCCCGGTGACCGCGGTGTCCAGACAGTCCCGGTAAGTGGACAGGACCGAGCGCAGGCGGCGGGTGGCCACGCGCATCCGGTGCACGCCGTCCACGTCGTTCTCTCGGACCCGGGCATCCTGAGTGCCGATCGCCCGCACCTGTTCGTGCACGTACTTCAGCAGCACGGCACCGGCGGAGCTCTTGCGGGTCGGCCGAGGTACTGGGACCGTGACGAAGGGCGGCAGAGCGTCGCCGAGGGCGCGGGCAAGTTTGGACGGGGTTCCGGATGGCTCCACGCCGACCGACGCGAGCCGCACCTGGGCGGCGTCGAGCAGGTCGCGGGAGCCGTGCACGAGCTCGACCTCCCATTCCCGCCAGGTCTGGCTGAGCGGCTCCGGCGCGAGCCGGTCGGCCTGCACCTCGTCGTCGCACACCTCGGCGAGCACCTGGTCGTCCTCGCCGACGAGTTCGTGCACCGTGCGTCGGGTGCGCAGCCGCACCACGGGCACCAGTGTGCGGCCGCGGAGCACCGCGCGCACAAGGTTGAGGATGGCCTCCGGGATGTGCTCCGGGTGCTCGCCCAGCGGCTCCCGAATCTCGCGACGCTCGTCAACGGCGACCGGGAGCTTGAGGTGCCAGCCGGCGTCGACTCCCCCGGTGCGGCGGCGCAGGGTCAGCCGCCGGCTGGCGAGGACCAAGTCGATGCTGTCGTAGTAGAGGGCATCGAGGTGGTGCTCGACGGGCGGCTCCACGTGGGTGACGCCCGGCAGGTCGTGCAGGGGCGGCAGCGTCGTCGCCGGGTTGACGTCGAAAGTGCGCTCGATCTCGGCATAGCCAGCGGAAGTCATGCTTCAGTGTAATTCGGCCAGGCGGCCCGGAGGGGAAAAGCTGACCCCCAGTTTCCGGCCGGTTCTCAGATCCCAGGCCGCCGATCGTTACCCGAACCGGCCGTTGACGTAGTCCGCGGTGCGCGGGTCGATCGGGTTGCCGAACATGGCGTCGGTGGGTCCGTGTTCCACGATCCCGCCGGGCGTGCCCTGAGCGGCGAGGAAGAAGGCGCAGTTCTGCGAGACGCGCTGCGCCTGCTGCATGTTGTGGGTCACGATCACGATGGTCACCTCCCGGGCGAGTTCGAGCATGGTCTCCTCGATCACCCGCGTCGACGTGGGGTCGAGGGCCGAGCACGGTTCGTCCATGAGCAGGATGCGCGGAGTCACCGCCAGGGATCGGGCGATGCACAGGCGTTGCTGCTGGCCGCCGGAGAGCCCGCCGCCCGGCTCCCGAAGACGGTCCCGCACTTCCTTCCACAGGCCGGCCTTGGTCAGGCAGCTCTCCACGAGGTAGTCCTTCTCGTCGTTCGAGGCACGCTGGCCGGTGAGGGTGAGGCCTGCGATGACGTTGTCGTAGATCGACATCGCCGGGAAGGGGTTGGGCTTCTGGAAGACCATCCCGATGTGTTTGCGGGCGTCGACGAGCTTGAGTTCCGGGTCATAGATGTCTACGCCGTCGAGGAGCACCTCTCCGGCCAGGCTTGCGGAGGGAACGAGCTCATGCATCCGGTTCAGGATGCGCAGGAACGTCGACTTGCCGCAGCCCGACGGCCCGATCAGCGAGGTGATGACGCCCGCGGGCATCACGAGGTTGACCCGGTCGAGAACCTGACGCTCGCCGAACCAGGCGGAAACGTTGCGGCCTTCGAGGGTGGCCAGTGGGGCGAGGTCCCCCACAGCCGCGTGGCCCGGGGCTTCCGGGGACAGGTCCTGGCCGGCCGGGCGTTTGCGCCACGGCACGGACAGGCGACTCGTCAGGGTCGGCACGGCGGATCGAGCCGGCGGGCGCAGCCTGCTCTCTCGCCGCCGTGGCGCCTTCTGTAGCGGCAGCACCTGCGTCGCGTCAGCGTTGATCATTTCGTCGTTCATGGACTCCATCGTTTCTACAGCAGGTTCGGAAGCAGGCGCACCACCTGGTCGGCCACGAACAGGCCGCCCACGGTGACGACGGGGAGGAAAACCGTCCAGGTTTTGCGGAGGCCGACGCGTCGATAGGCCCACACGGCGGCAAGCTCGACCAGCAGCAGGAACTGCAAGGCGAACACAAGCGCCCACACCGTTCTGGTGTCAGTGGCGAGCTCCCGGTCGACGGCAGGCAGGGTCACGAATGTGGTCGCTCGGACGCCCGCCGGTTTCGTTTCCGAAACGAGCTCAGCATCCACCCGGGCGATCCCGCTCGGCACAAACGCGGGGCCGCGAGCCGTCACGAGGATCAGGCGGCTCTTCCCCGCGCCGAGGGGAGCCGGCATGGGGTCACCCGCGTACCGAACGCCGAGAACGGAGAATTCCTGACGGCCCTGCCCGGTGATGACGGTGAACTGCTGCCCCGGTCGTAACTCCTGCAGTCGGGCGAAAGGGCCGCCGTAGGCAGCGGCGCGGCCCATGATGACGCTGTAGCCGGCCTGGCCCGGCAACACGGTATCGCGGCGGTGGCCCGGTCCGGCACGCAGGGTACCGGAGTCGGTTCCTTCGACGACCACCTCGTGCACCCCGATCGAGGGAATGTCGATCAGCGCCACTGGGGCTCCGGCCTCGAGCAGAACCTGCTCCACGGTGCCCTCGCTGACCGGGGCCGTGCCCTGAGCGAGCTCTGCTCGCAGCGAGTTCGTCAGCTGCTGCTGCGAGACGAAGTGCTGCACTTGGCCGAAAATCGTGAGGTTGGCGAGAAAGCCGAAGATGAGCACGGCAACGATCGTGAGCGTGGTGCGGATGGCCTGCTCGCGTGCGCTCAGCACCACGAATGGGCGCGGGGGCACGGGCATGCGCCGCGGCGGCGTTGGCAGCTTCGGTCGCCGGAGCGTTGTGGCAACCGTCACGATGTGACCGGCCCGTAGCCGAGTGCGAGGTCGGGCAGTGGGCGTCGCGACCGGCGGAGCCGAAGCAACTGGCGCACCGCCAGGACGAGCGCTGCCAGGAGCACGAGCATCGCCGTGAGGAACCACGGCAGGATGAGCGTGAACGAGTCGCGGGTCAGCGACCAGAGAGCCGTGCCAGCGATGTCCACGGGCGGAGTCATCGTCACGTGGCCTCGGAAGAAGGTCCACTGGCCGACATCTTCAAAGGTTGCCCTCATGGTGCGTGTCTCCCCCGGTGCGAGGTTGGCAACCTCGACCGTGTCGAGCGTCTGGACGGGCAGGTTGATCGCATTGTCGAGCCAGAACCGGAGGCTCGAGGTGATCGGGGCGGTGCTGACGTTCTTCATCGTGAACTCCAGGGTCAGGTCCCCACCTTCCGGCCCGATCTGCGGAGCGGGTAGCACGGTGAGCCCGCTGACATAGAAGAAATCGTGGATGTTCGTCGGCTCCCCGCTCATACCGCTAGGCCCATTCGTGGCAGCCTCGGCGCTCGCGGGGGTCGCGGTGAGCCCGGCAAGCCCGCAAATCAAGGACATTGCGATGAGGGTCACGGCCGTCAGGCGGGGCGGGGCAGTGGATGTGAGCACAATCAAGTTAGTCCATTCCAGGTTTCGGCATGCTGGACGCAGAGCAAACGACGGGGAAACGCGATCTCGCCCGCGAGCACCAATGCATCGACTCAACAGACGCATAGACGCCGACGAACGCCCGAAGGCCACGGGACAACTCGTCCCGTGGCCTTCGGACGTACGGTGTGCTGCCTACTTGTCAGCGCGGCGGAAGCGACGCGCGATAATCACGCCGGCCCCGGCCGCGAGGGCGAGCATGCCCGAAGCCAGCAGCGGAAGGGTGTTGGCGGTTCCGGTCGACGCGAGCTCCTTGTCGGCCTTCGTCGCTGCGGCAACGCGCTCTGACGAGCCAGACGCCGGGTTGCCCGACGAGCCGGAGTTGAGGCCCGGCGTCACAGCAGGAACCGCAGCCGGCGTCGCGGTCGGCGTCGGCGTCACAGTCGGCGTCGGCGTCGCGGTCGGCGTCGAAGTCGCGGTCGGCGTCGGAGTCGGAGTCGGAGTCGGCGTCGGCGTCACCGGCACATCGGCCTGCGGCAGGAACGTGAAGGCGCCGGTGACCGGAACGACGCTGATCGTACGGTAGAAGGCGGCGGTCACTGTGACACCAGAGTTCATCGTGCACGCGAGGCCCAGGCTGTAGTTGCCGCCGGCGTTCCTGGCCGCAGTCTGGGAGTTATTGATGAGCGAGATCGGCGCGAGGGTCGGGTTGAGCACGTTGCGTGTCGCTCCGTTGAACGCGAGGGGCGCGTACGCCTTCCAGGTGAGGACGGTGTTTTCGGTTCCGGGGGTGGCCAGGAAGGCGAAGATATTCGTTGAGTTCGCCGGGCAGGTGAACTCGCCGTTGATGTCGCCCTGAGTGGAGGAGCCGAAGAGGTCCTCCTTCCAGCCCCAGACGTAGCCGTCCGACTTCTGGACGGCATCCGTGTCGTACATGTAGACGGGAGCGGCAGAACCATTCGTCTGCGTTGCGGCTGTCGCGGCACTCGCCGCGGCCGTGGCTCCGGCGACCAGAGCGAGCGAAACGACGCCGGCGGCGACGAGACACGACTTCTTGTTGATCTTCATTTATTTACAGTCCTGTTCTTGGGCGGAGGTCACTTGGAGATTCGAACGGCGGTGGTGGTCGAGGGTGCGAGAATGCCGAATTTTTTCTTCAACGAACCGGCTTTGGCGGCAAAAGTCGTCTGGGAGTTCGTCAGGCTGGCGCTTTTTGTCGGATCGAGCAGGTCGGCCAGAGTCGAGTCATATGCGGCATTCGTCGGGTCAACTCGTGCGTACTGAACAACGAGGTACGTGTCGCGTCCCCAACGAGAGTCGGCGTAGTAGGCGGCCACCGGGGCCATCGAGGTGCCGGTGCCTGTCACGGGGGTGGTGCCTGCGACCAGGGAGCCCAGGACCGTGGTGTCCTTCTTCTTGGGGAAGCTCGCACCAGTGTTCATGGCGACCCAGCGGGACACCGACATAGGCGCGACAGTGTTGATACCCAGGTCAGAGGCGTCGTGCTCCTGACCCACGGTGACACACGAACCCAGGGTCGAATCCGTGACGCCGATTTTGGACATGAAGTCCTTGCGCGTTCCGGAACCGGCCTGCGGGATGACCGGTGTGACCTTCACTCCGCCGAGGGTGGTGACGCTGCAGGTGTAAAGACTCGTCATGGTCGCGGTGTCGATGGTACCGATGCCGGCTGCCGTCGAAGCGCTGTCATACGCGTAGGCGATCGCGTCGCGACCGAAAGGCACCTGGATCAGGCTACCTGCCGGGTCGACCGTGCCTGATCCGGACGAACGGGCGATGTCGATCTGCCCCGTGATGACGACGCCCGCGGGCGCGCCGACGGTTCCGGACGTGTACGGGGCGCCGTCAATGGAACGGAGAAGGGCCGTGCGCCCGTCGCTTGAGCCATTCGGGCGACCGAAACGCACACCGGAGGACTTCGTCGTGATGAACGGGGTGCCGGTCGCGTCGAACGAGCCGATGCTGTTTCCGTTGGCTGTCGAACGAACCGACGCGCCCGAAAGGCCCGAACCGTTGGCCAGGGCGCTGACGACGTCCTCGAGGGTGTCGGAGCCGACGATGGAGTAGCTGTTCGAGACGGGCTCGGCGTTAGCCGGGCTGACGATGACAAGGCCGGAGATGGCCACGCCGACAGTTGCGCAGAGCGCAAGAGCCTTCTTGGTGTTCACTGGGGTGCCTTTCGTGGGTGATGCAGGAGACGGATCCGGATGGGTCCCTCTTGTCTCAGCGCTACGGTCCGAAGCGGGGAACCCGCGCGAAGCGTCACGTTGGGCGCGCATCAGGATCGTCTCCGAACGCGCGAAATAAAGGGGACGCCGCAGGCGGCGAGCAGGCCGGAGAGCAGCCCGGCCGGCACCGCCGCGCGTACCGGTCCCATGACCGGGTCCGCGGGCGTCGGTCTCGCCACCAAGGGGTCGACGACGGTGCCCGTCGCGGCCGGGTCGACCGCGGCGTCGGCCACCACCGGCGCGGCTTGAGCCTGGAACTCTGCCGGACCGTAGGTTGACGGGGTCGGCACATAGGCCGGCCTGTCGACCGCAGGGGCAGTCTCGGGCATGGCCATTGCTACGACCGGGCTGCCGCCCTGTTCGATTGCGGTCGCGGCGGCGAGCGCCTGGTCCACCCAGCTCTTCGGGAGCGGGGTGTAGCCGCGCGGCAGCTGCCCGATCTCCGTCCCAGGTACCTGGCCTGCCACCACCGCGTACCGGATCAGGTTGGCGTAGATGGCCCTCTGGGCGGCATCCGTTTGCAGCGGATTCAACGCGGCATAGACCGGCATCGTCATTGGGTACGCTGTGGCGGCAGCCTTGGCGCTTGGGTTCGCCGGGTCGTATTCGAGCACCTTGGGGTTTGTGCTGGTCGGCACCATGGCGGCGGAGGCCGCGAGCATGGACTCCGGCGATGGCGCCACGAACGAGCCCGCTGAGTTCTGCAATGACGCCGTCACCGTTTGGTAGCGAGCGGCCGCGGCTGCGGTGGTGACGCCAAGCACGCGCTGGTTGCCCACCAGGCTGCGCACGCTCTTGCCGAACTTCGGCGGGACGCTGGTGGGGTTCCAGTCGCCGAGCTCCTGCCCGTCGCCGCGCAGGGTGAGATACGCGCCGCTCTCGAAGTCGCTGGTGTAGGGGCGCCAGGTGACCAGGCTCACTGCCGTTGTTCCGGTGCCGGCAGCGGCCGCGGGCCGCTCCAGTGGATCAGCCTTCGGAAAATTCGTGCGGGGAATCGTCATGGCCGTCCCGGACGGGTTGACAGCGGCATTGGTGGACGACCAGGGGTTGACTTTCATTCCCCACGTGTCGGGCGTTCCGTTCAGGAAATCGACGGCGGCGGGGTCGGAAAGGACGTAACGCCACAGTTGCTGGGCCTCGTCGGATCTCCCGGAGGGAAGGAGCATGTCTCCCAGGGACGGCCCGGTCAGGTCCTGGTACTTCCACTCATCGTCGTTGACCGCCAGAAAATCGGGGTCGACCATGAGGTTGCGCGCGTTCGCGCCAGGGTTCGCGGAGTCGGTGTAGCCGAAGAACTTGAGGGAGTCCGACGTGGCCGGCGCCCCGGAAGGCAGTGAGTCGAGATACGAATTAGTGAGGAGCTTGGCGACCAGGCGAGGCGTGAGGTTCAGTGACGTGAACGCCTCGGTATTCCTGGCCTTGTATTCCTGGGGAACTGCGCCAACCGGTTTCACCCGGCGGTCGATGGAGAACGAAACTGCGACGCCGCTGAGGGCGATCGGTGCGTATGCGACGGGATCGACCCTGTCGGTTTGCAGGGGACGTGAGGTGAGAGCCAGCGGGCTGGGTGTCGTGAGGCTCGCCGCGGCAAGCGCGTCCTCCTCGTTGCCGATGCTGAGCGCGAAAGAGGAACCCGCCGCACCGGTGCACACTTTGGGTTGCCATGACCCGATCGCCGCGGCGACCAGTTCGCTTCCGGAGAGCTGCTTCTCGGCCGAGCCGATGGCGCAGCGCTGGCCGATGGGCTTGAAGTCCAGCTTGACGGCCACACTGTGCTTCCAGGAGTCCCACAGCAGGCCGGACTTGGTGATGTAGGACTCCCCCGCGTCGCTTTTTCCGCGCGGGATGACCACGAGCCAGCAGGATTTTCCGGAGATAGAGCCGTCCGCGGCGGTCACGGGTGTGCCACAGCCCAGGCCCGGGGACTGCATCGCGGTCTGCACCTCGAATTTGACGGAGCCGTCGCCACTGTCGCTCGATCCGGCCCAGGGCACCTCATTCGTCGTGTACTGGGTGTAAAACTCGTTGGTGGCCAGGTCAACGCCGGAGATGCCGTCGGGCAATGTGACCCCGGTGTCGGACGGCGAACCGGTGGCCTTCTGCACGAGGCCCGTCAGGGGATCCACGACATGATGCGTGAGAACGTTGGCCGAGTCGGCGAACACCGACGAGATCGAACCGCCCGTGGATGCGCGGTAGGGAATCGCGGTGAACGCCGGAATGGTGAACCCGTTGGCGGGAGATGTGTACTGCGCGTCCTGCCGGGCCACCTGGTCCTGGCTGACCGCGGTGTCGCGGGTGGACGCGGCCTTGCCAGGGAAGCCGCCGTACTGGCAGGTCGTGCGATCCGGGCGGCTGGAATCCGTCGGGTCGTCTCCCCAGCACTGCGCGATCTGGAGGAAGTCCTGACCTCCCGAACTGCCATCGGGCCGCTCGGACTTCTTGCCTCCGCTCCAGTTGACGACGATCCCCTGGGAAACGAGGTCCTCGGTTTGGGACACGGTGACCTTGAGGTCGGGGAAGGGGGCGGTGGCGACGTCCGGGTCGTAGCCCCTCGACGCGACCGTGACCGCGGTCGACGTGTCAGCGGATGCTGCAGAGGGAACCAGGGAGCCGAGCGCGGCGACACCCACGCCGACCAGCAGACCGACGACGATTCCGCTGGCGCCGGCGCGGGCCCAGAGCGCGTTCTTCGGGGCGAACGTGACGCGCTTCACTTGGTTCCTGCCTTCGCGACACGCGGTTTGAACCGGCCGGCGAGCACCGGCGGCAGCACGGCTGCGGCCAGCAGGAGAAGCCCGGCGACGAGCATGATCGATTGCTGGGCGCCCCACCCGCCTTCCGCCAACGTGAACGGTGCGGCGATGGCCGTGCCGACCACGCCGGTTGCCGTGGCGCCGACCGTGGACACGAGGGCGCCGTTCTCGTCGTACACGGGCGAGGCCACCGCGCCTGATGCCGCATCCGTTCCGCCTTGCGCCACCGCACCTGTTCCCCCGGACCCTGCCGGCGAAGCCGTTCCCCCGGCAGTTGTCGCGGCGGCTGAGCCGGCCGCGCCACCACCCGATCCGCTACCGGACACGGCCGTGTCTGCCAGCGCCCCGGCCGTGCCGGTGGTGCACTGGTTGGCCCCCATCTTGTCGCAGGCGGCCGGCTGGAGAGCCGTGGTGGCCAGCAGGTTGCTTGACGGGGAGTCACCTGGTTTGAATGTCGGGTTGTTGCATTTGTTGATGTCGACGCCGCTGGCATCGGCGCCTGGCACTCGCTTGATCTGGTCGAAGCCGGCCAGCACAAGGTTCATCGGCAGAGGCGAGTAGCCCAGGGCTTCGGCCTGCTGCTGCCCCTCGCAGAGCATGTAATGTGCGAAGGTACCGAGGGTCAGGCCCTTTTTGGCGGTGAAGACGCCGCCGACTTCGGTCGGCACGATCATGTAGGAGTAGCTCGCGAGTGGGTAGGTGCGGGGGTCCGCGTTGTTGTACACGCCGTCCAGGATCTGGGTGAGGTAGGTAGGCCCGGGTGTGGTGTTGATGGATGCCTTCAGCAGTGCGACGGCCACGGAATTGGCCGTGGGTTCCGTGTAGTAACCCGCGGCGTTGAGCACCTTGGCGACGGGGAAACCGGAGTTCTTGGCGTAGGAGTACTCCACGTAGGTGATCGCACCCTCGCCGTAGTCCTGGCTCACGTAGCCGGCGACGCCTGAGGATCCGCTTTGCGCCTTGGCGTTGCCGTAGGTGGGGAACTGCGAGGTGAGGCCGCAGGGGGCAGACCGGCCGACCTTCGTGCAGAAGGAATTCCAGAGGGCCGGGTGCTGCTTGGACATCCAGAGTGTGAATTGCGCCGTGGAGCCGGAGCCGTCCGAGCGAACGACGGGCACGATACCCTTGTCGGGCATGGCCAGCCCGGGGTTGTCGGTCGCGATGGCAGGGTCGTTCCACTTCGTGATGGCGCCGGTGAAGATCTTGGTGATGACCTCTCCGCTGAGCCGAAGGTTTGTGACTCGCTTGCCGCCGATTTTCAGGTTGTACATGAAGGACGTGCCACCAGCCACGATGGGCATGTAGGCGTAACCGCGGGCAGGCACCTCAGGGGCCGAACCGTCCTCCGGGGCGGTCTGGAACGGGATCTCGCTGACGGCGAAGTCCACGTTGCCCGCGACGAAGTCACGGCGCCCGGCCGATGAGCCGACTCCGGAGTAGTTCACCGTCATCGCGTAGTTATTGGCAACATTCTTGCGCCACTGGTCCAGGGCGTTCTGCGACCAGGTCGAGCCGGTACCGGTGATTAGGTCGTAACTCGCTGCCTGGGCAGCTGGCGCCGTGAAAACGCTCAGCAGCACAACGACGAGCGCGAATAAGGCTCGGACTGTGCGAATCTGTCGGGTTTGCGGCGTCACGAGGACGTCTCCTTCGTGGTGAGGTCGGTAGGTGAACTGGTCGGCCGGAGCATTGAATTGGTTCCGGTGATCCCCGGACCGAGGTCACCCCGTACGCTCATCCGTTGCAGGTCCCGCTCCGATGCGGCGTCGACGCGCAGTCGCCGCCGACGGGACAACTGGCCGGGACCGGTGCCGCCAATGAGTCGAGCAAGGGCGAAGAGGGTGAGCACCAGGAGGATCAGGATGGCGGCCGTGCCGAAACCTCGGGCGATCATGGTGGGCTCAGGAGACTTGACGAAGTCGAAGACCTGCAGCGGGAGGGAGATCATCGGGCCGGCGAAGGGGTTCAGGTTGGTCACCGCGGTGACACCCGAGGTGAGCAACACTGGGCTGGTCTCGCCGATGCCGCGGGCTGTGCCCAGGATCACGGCCGTTGCCAGTCCGGGCCGGGCGGTCGGCAGCACGACATACCAGATGGTGGCCCAGCGGGTGGAACCGAGGGCATAGGCGGCCTCCCGCAGGTTGCCGGCGACCAGGCGAATCACGATATCCGAGGCCCGGATGACGATCGGGAGCATCATGACGGTGATCGCCATGGCCGCGGCGAAGCCTGACCGCTGGTGCGTGATCAGCACGATGATCGCCGAGTAGACGAACAGGCCGGCCACGATGGACGGCAGCGCGGTCATCGCATCCGAAATGGTGCGCACGAACCTCGCGAATCGGCCACCGACCTCGTTCAGGAACAGGGCGGTCGTGATGCCGAGCGGAATCGTGACCGCCAGCGCCATCGAAATCTGCATGAGCGTGCCCAGGATCGCGTGCACGATACCGCCCAGGTCGAGGCCGTCGAGGGGTCCGGCCAATTCCATGCTCTGGATGAAGAAGTTGAGATGAGGCAGGGCTTCCTGCCCGCGTATCAGAGTGAACGCCACGACGAAGACCAGGGCGCCGAAGAGCACCACACCGGCGCTTGATAGCAGCACCGCCATCACGCGGTCCTTGACCTCCTGCGCGTCGCTCGTGAAGCTTACGAGCAGGGCGTAGAAGCCAAGGAACGCCAGATACGCCACGAGCGCCCAGCCCACGCCGCCGGAAAGCGGAGTGATCCAGCCGAAGAGGAGCACCGCGACGGCGATTCCGGCTGCGGCGGCACCGAGAACGTTGAACCGGTCGTCGAGCCGGGCGCCGCGCACCCGGCGTCGCGGTCCGATCGGGGTGCCGTCGTAGGCCGGGATCGTCGTGGTGTGGGTGTCGTTCGTCGTGCAGGTGCTGGTCGCGGCGTGCGTGATGTTGGGTGCGTGCGTGATCGTCATCAGTCGCTCTCCGCCCCGGATCGAGACCGTGCCACGATCGACGAGGCCGTGAAGTTGATCACGAGGGTGATCAGGAACAGTACGAGTCCGGCTGCCATCAGCGCGGAGAGGCCGAATGAGCTGGATTCGCCGTAGCGGAGGGCGATGAGCGCGGAGACGGAGTTGGTGCCGGTCTTCAGCACCTCCCAGTTGATCGTGAAGATCGGCGAAATGATCATGTAGACGGCGATGGTCTCACCGAGAGCACGGCCGAGGCCGAGCATGGTGCCGCCGATGATGCCGCCACGACCGAAGGGCAGCACGACCGCACGGATCATGCCCCAGCGCGTCGACCCGAGCGCGAAGGCGGCCTCGCGCTCGCCGATCGGCGCCTGGGAGAAGGCCTCGCGCATGACCGACGTCTGGGTCGGGACCACCATGAGGCCGACGACAATGCCGGCGATGAACGCCGAGGAGGTGAACGCGCTGGCCTCGGTGAGCGCTTGCCCACTGGCGTCCGCCACCCGGAACAGCGGGATCCAACCGAAGTAGCTGGAGATCCAGGTGGCGACCGGGATCACGTTGGCCTGCAGGAAGAAGACGCCCCAGAGGCCGAAGACCACGCTCGGCACGGCGGCCATCAGGTCGACGAGCGTGACGAGCGTGGAGCGCATCCGGCCCTGGGCGACCTCGGAGATGAGCAGGGCCGTGCCGAGGGCGAGCGGCACGGCGACGCACATCGCGATCACCGCGATCGTGATGGTGCCGAACAAGACGGATGCGATGCCGAATTTCTGCGACTCCGGCGACCAGTCCTGCTCGACCAGAAAGCTGAACCCGGCGACGCCGAGGGCCTCCGAGGCACGCAACGCCAGGAACACGCCCACGGCGAGCATGATCGCCACGGTGATGCAGCCGGCGAAGAAGGCCACCGAACGGAACACCGAGTCCGAGACCGAGGGACGCGCTGTCAGTAAGCGGCGCGGGGACGAGTCCGGGTTCGCCGGATCGACCGTTGGCGGCTCGATCGCAGGCGCGTCGAAGAGGGTCGAAAACGACATGGGTGTCCTTGCACATTCGGGTGTGGGGAGCGGAACGAACGCGGAGGTAGCACGTCCGAGACACATGTTTGGGGCGCTTGGTTAACACTGAGCGTCGATTTGTCCAGCTAGAGGTGGACGCGTAGTGGAGAGTTGAGCGCGCGGGATTGCACCCGGTGCAGGACCGGGGGCCCCGAAGAGGGCGCCCGCACGTGGGCGCGCATCACGGCGGCAGCCGAGTCACGGGAGAACGGCGGCCGCGCGGTGAGCGCGAAGTGGCGTGCGCCACCGAGCGGTTTAGCTCACTACGTTTATATACGGCGTCACCGCGCGCCCGCCACCGCGGCGTAGGTATTCGCGGTCGCGGCAACGGTGTTCACATAGGATTCGACGTGGTTGTACGCGAACACGGCGGCGCGCCAGCGATCGGGCCGGGACAGCTCGCCGTAGTGGCAGAGGTAGCGGCCGGCGGCGAGGGCGGCATCGTCGATTTGTTGCGGGTCGTCGACGCCGTCCCCGTTGCCGTCGGCGCCCCATCGCTGCCAGGTTGCCGGAATGAATTGCAGGGGCCCGACCGCGCGGTCCCATTCGGTGCTGCCGTCCCAGACTCCGCGATCGGTGTCGCTCATCGCGGCGAAAGCGCTGCCATCGAGTGCGGGGCCGAAGATGCCCGGGCGGGCGGCGCCATCCGCTCCGAGTGCCGAACCGTCGTGGCTGCCGTGACCGGATTCGACGTTGCCGAGGGCGGCCAGGGTACTCCAACCGAGGTGGCAGCCCGGTTGTTCGGCCGCCAGGGCCAGGGACGCCCCTGCATAGCCGAGCAGGGCGCGCACTGGGATGCCGGCCGCTTGGGCGACGCGGGTGGCCCAGGCAGGGTCGGCGAGCGCCGCATTGCCATCAATCGGAGGCGTAACCGTCGGCAGGGCAAGCGTGGCGGGCGCTGGTTCGGCCGCGGGCAGCGATCGGGCAACCTCTGGCGGCACGGTGGTGATGACCGCCGACGCGGCCGGTGCGAGACTCGCCCGCACGCCCTCGGGTGCCTGGAAACCGGGTACCAGCCAGCCGACCACGGAGAGGCCGGCAACCGTGGCGATCATGGGGGTTCCGCGGTGCTTGCGCACGGTCACCAGGACAGGGCCCGTTCCTCGTCGGTGAGTACCCGGTTGCCGCGCTGCCCGGCCTCCGTGGCATGACGGGCGTCCGCACCGACGAGCGCGCTGTGGAAAGCCTCAATGGTTCCAGCCGAGGCCTCGCGGCTGGTCGACGCCGCGCCATACCAGCGCCCTGCAGTCATCACGACTACATCACCGACGCTGATCACCCTCCCGTGTGTGCCGGCCTTGGGACCCGTGACAACCGTGGCGACCATCGAATCGCACTGGCCCTTGAGTTCGAGGACGTGGGCTCGCGCGCTGGAGAACGTTGCGTAGACGGAGGAGCTACGGCCGAGCTCGCGCCGGTTCGAGGCGAGCAGTCGCCAGATACCGGAGTGCCGCGGCGCTCCCGTGAGCAAGGGACCGGCGCGGTGCCCGTCACGCACGGCGACCGCCCTCACGGGAGTGCCGACATTCTGCACGCTCTCACGGAAAGCCACCCATCCATGCAATCGGGGGTCGGCGGCGGATTCAAACGCCGAGAAGACGATGCTCGGGCTCGGCGACAAGATGACTCCCTGGGCAAGGATGATGCAGCGCAGGGGCCACTGTGACGTGTAAGCGGCTCGAATAGGCCGACCCCGCGTGTACTGTCCAGCCCACGAATGTCCGGTCCGGGAGCATCACCTGAACCGGAGGTGAACGAGGGATGTCCGGCGCTGAAAGAACGCGCGAAAGATGTCCCGCACTCGGGGGTCGTCTTACCGGCGGAATGCCTTCCGGGCCAGCCAGTTTCCGAGGAACTGCACCAGCTGCACAAGCACAATGATCAGCAGCACGGCCGCCCAGGTCACCACGGGATTGAACTGGCGGTAACCGTAGAGCAGCGCGAAGTTTCCGAGGCCGCCGCCGCCGACGTAGCCGGCTACCGCCGACATGTCCACGAGCGCCACGAAGATGAAGGTGTAGCCGAGGATGAGCGGGCCGAGCGCCTCGGGCAGCAGCACCGTGAAGATGATCCGGATCGGCCCGGCCCCCACGCTGCGGGCCGCCTCGATCACACCGGGCGTCACCGTGAGGAGGTTCTGCTCCACGATGCGCCCCATGGCAAAGGATGCCGCGAGCGAGATCGTGAAGATAATCGCCGCGTTGCCGATGCCGGTTCCCACCACGGTCCGGGCCAGCGGCTGGGCGGCGGCAAGGAAGATGATGAACGGGATCGGCCGCACGATGTTCACCAACAGGTTCAACACCACGAAGACCCCGCGGTTCTCGAGGATGCTGCCGGCGCGGGTCAGATACAGGCCGAGGCCCACGAGCAGGCCGCCGATCCCGCCGAAGAAGAGCGTGAGGCCGACGATGTAGAGGGTCTCCCCCGCGGCGATCCAGAGTTCGGGCAACAGGTCGATCAGGCTGTCCATCTCAGCGCACCTCGGTCACGGTCGTGAGGGTTCGCACCCGGTCGAGCGCGGCGTCGATGGCGGCGTCGGCCGCGGCATCCGTCGCCCCCGGCGTGGCCAGTGCCAGCGTCAGGTGTCCGAACGACCGGCCCTGGATCTCGTTGATGCCGCCGTAGACGACCTCGAAGGTGACGCCGGCGGAAACGAACTCGCCGAACACGCGGGCCTGATCGACGCTGCTGTCGCGGAACGCCAGCGTGACGAGGCGGCCCGGGTGACGCCGCCGCAGCACGGCGAGTTCCGACGAAGAAGGGAGACCCTTGACAACAGTCGAGACGAACCGGGCGGAGGCCGCCTGCTGCGGGTTCGAGAACACGTCGAACACGTCGCCGCGCTCGATCACCCGGCCCTGGTCCATCACGGCGACCTTCGTCGCCAGGGTCTGGATGACATCCATCTCGTGCGTGATCACGATAATGGTGACCCCGAATTCCTTATTCACCCGCCCGAGCAGGTCCAGAACCTCGGAGGTGGTCTCCGGGTCGAGGGCGCTGGTGGCCTCGTCGGCGAGCAGGATGCCCGGCTGGCTGGCTAAGGCCCGTGCGATGCCCACGCGCTGCTTCTGACCGCCGGAGAGCTGGTCGGGATAGGCGCCCGCCTTGTCGCCGAGCCCGACGAAGTCGAGCATCTCGGCGACCCGGGCCCGGCGCGTCTCCTTCGATTGTCCGGCCACCTCGAGCGGGTAGGCGACGTTCGCCGCGACGGAGCGTGACCCCAGAAGGTTGAACTGCTGGAAGATCATCCCGATGCCCAGCCGCACCGGGCGCAGCTCCCGCTCGGGCAGGCGGGCGATGTCGGTGCCGTTGATCAGGATCTCGCCCGACGTCGACCGTTCGAGAGCGTTCACAAGCCGCACCAGGGTGCTCTTGCCTGCCCCCGAATAACCGATGATGCCGTAGACATCCCCGGCGTCGATCGTGAGGCTGACCTTGTCGATGGCGACGACCTCGGCCCCGCCCCGGGTCGTGGGCAGGTACACCTTGCTCACGTCACGCAGTTCGACAACGGGGGTGGGGGCAGGCATGGGACGTCCTTACTGACTGGCGTGGCGCCGGACTGTGCGGCTGTGCTGGGCTGAGGTCGGGCGGCGCTACCTCTGGGCTATGGTGTCCTTCTCGACCGTGGCGAGGGAGGCCTCGAGGTCGGCGACCGGGGTCTTGACCATCACCGCGGAACCGGCGGACACGTCGATCACGCCATCCTGAACGGCCTTCGTGGTCTGGTAGATTTCGACCAGCTTCTGGTAGGTGGCGTTGTCCTTGTCCTTTGCGCGGGCCGCGAAAACGTTCACGTACGGGAGCGCGTTGGGGTCGGCGGGGTCGTCCTGGGCGAGGGCATCCTCAACCTTCAAACCGGCCTTCTCGACGAAGTCGTTGTTGATGATCGCGGCGGCGACGTCGGGAAGCGACGTGGCGGTGAGCGAGGCCTCGAGCGCGGTCACGGTGACCTTGGACTTTTTCTTATCGATATCGTCGAGGGTCGAGTAGATGCTGCCACCGTCGGAGAGCGTAATCAGCTTCGCCGACTGCAGTACGAGCAACGCGCGAGCCAGGTTGCTGGCATCGTTCGGCACAGCGACGGTGTCGCCCTTCTTGATTTTGCTGACGTCGTCATACTGGGTCGAGTACAGGGCGAGCGGGTAGATCGCGGTGGCGCCGACCGGCGCGAGGTCTTCTTTGCCGGCCACGTTGTACTCGGCGAGGTAGACGATGTGCTGGAACTGGTTCAGGTCGAGCTCGCCGGCAGACAGGGCCGGGTTCGGCTGCCCGAACTCGGTGAAGTCGACGATGTCGACGGTGATGCCGGCATCCGCCGCGGCTTCCTCGTAGACGGCCCAGTATGGGTCGCTGGCGCCGACGACGCCGATCTTCACGGTCTCGTCGGCGGCCGCACCGGAGCAACCGGCGAGCAGGGCGACGAGCGGTACGACCGCGAGAGCGGCGAGCAGTTTCTTGTTCACGATGGGGTTCCCCTTGTTGGCTTCGGTGCCGTCTGAACGGCGGTGGGTGCCGGCGCGATTTCGGGCACAGAGGAACCACGGGACAAAGAGGGGTGGGAGTCTGTGCCGCTGCGTCGCGAGGCACGTTCCAAGGCTAACGGGAGATGCTGCGCCGCGTGCGCGCCAACGTCACACGCGGTCACAGCATCTGCGACTTCAGCCCTCGATCAACTCAGAGAGTTCGATCCAGCGGGTTTCGAAGCCGGCGATGGCGGACTCGAGCGTCTGCAATTCGGTGCTGAGCACGCCGAGGCCGTCGAAGTCGGACTGGTCGTGCACGGCGAGGCTCTCGTGCAGGGCCGCGATCCGCGCGTTCTGCTTGGCGACCTTGCGATCGATGGAGGCGAGTTCCTTCTGCGCGTTGCGGAGGTCGGCGCCACCGATGGCGAGCTTGCGCGCCGCCTTCCCGCCGGAGGTGTTCGCCGCGTTCGCCTCGGCGGGCTTGTCAATGCCGCTCGTCTGCTTCTTGCGCATCTCGAGGTACTGGTCCACACCGCCGGGAAGGTGGCGGAAGCCGCCCTCGGTGACCGCGTACTGGTTGTCGGTGACGCGCTCGATCAGGTACCGGTCGTGCGAGACCACGAGGAGGGTGCCGGGAAAGGAGTCGAGCAGGTCTTCCATGGCCGCGAGCATGTCGGTGTCCAGGTCGTTGGTGGGCTCGTCGAGGATCAGCACATTGGGCTCGTCGAGCACGATCAGCAGCAGCTGCAGGCGGCGCTTCTGGCCACCGGAGAGATCCTTGACCTGGGTGGTCAGCTGGGCGCTCATGAAACCCATGCGCTCGAGCATCTGGCCGGGCGTGATTTCCTTGCCGCCGGCCATGTACGACGTCTTCTGACGGCCGATGACCTCGCTGACGCGGTCGTTCTGGATGTCGTCGAGTTCGAACAGCTGCTGGGTGAGCACGGCGACCTTGATGGTCTTGCCGCGCTTGACGGTGCCCGTGGTGGGCAGAAGTGTGCCGGCCACCAGGTTCAGGAGCGTGCTTTTGCCGGCGCCGTTGACGCCCATGATGCCGGTGCGCTCGCCCGGTGCGATGCGCCAGGTGATGTCGTTCAGCACGGTCTTCTCGCCGAACTTCACGCCGATGTCGATCAGGTCGACGACATCCTTGCCCAGGCGCTGCATGGCCATCGACTGCATCGACACGGTGTCGCGGGGCGGCGGCTCGTTCTCGATCAGCTCGTTCGCGGCGTCGATGCGGAACTTGGGCTTCGCGGTGCGGGCGGGGGCTCCGCGCCGCAGCCAGGCCAGTTCCTTCTTCATCAGGTTCTGGCGCTTGGATTCGGAGGCCGCGCTCATCCGGTCGCGTTCGACGCGCTGCAGGATGTAGGCGGCGTAGCCACCCTCGAACGGTTCGATCAGGCGGTCGTGCACCTCCCAGGTCATGTTGCAGACCTCGTCGAGGAACCACCGGTCGTGGGTGACGACCACCAGGCCGCCGGAGTTCGTGGCCCAGCGGGTCTTCAGGTGACCGGCGAGCCAGGAGATGCCCTCCACGTCGAGGTGGTTGGTGGGCTCGTCGAGGAAGATGACGTCGTGGTCACCGATCAGCACAGAGGCCAGAGCCACCCGGCGACGCTGGCCACCGGAGAGGTCGTCGACAAGGGCGTCCCAGGGGATGTCCCGCACGAGTCCCGCAATCACGTCGCGCACCTTGGCGTCGCCCGCCCAGACGTGCTCGTCGATGCCGCCGACGATGGTGTGGCCCACGGTCTGGCCCGAAGCGAGGTCGTCGGACTGGTCGAGCATGCCGATGGTGACGCCGCGCCGGCGCGTGACGCGGCCCGCGTCGGGTTCCATCCGGCCGGCGAGCAGGCGCATCAGGGTGGACTTGCCGTCGCCGTTGCGGCCGACGACGCCGATCCGGTCGCCTTCGTTGAGACCGGCGGTGACGCTGTCAAAAATAACGCGGGTGGGAAATTCAAGGTGCAGGGACTCGGCCCCGAGCAAATGTGCCATAGCTTTCGAGTTTAGCTGGCGCGGCTGAGAGGCCCGCGCGCCCCGGTTTCGCACCCGGTGGCCTGACTGTTGCCGAATCGGACATCTGTTGCCGGCACACCGGCAACAGATGTCCGACCGGGCCACAGTTGCGGCAAAACGGGGGGCTAGTCGTGGATGATCCGGGCCCCGTGCACCGGCCCGGTGGCGCGCACCACGCGCAGCCGGGACGCGCTCAGCGCGACCTGCAGTTCGAGGGCGCTGTCGGCATCAGCGACCAGGAAGGCCACGGTCGGGCCGGAGCCGGAGAGCAGGCCGGCCAGGGCGCCGTTCGCCTCGCCCAACTCGAGCACCTTGCCCAGGCCGGGGGCTAGGTGCAGCGCGGGGGCCTGCAGGTCGTTGTGCAGCGCCTCGGCCAGCATCCGCGGGTCGCCGGCCCGAAGCGCCTGCAGCACGTTGGTGTCGACGGAGGGCTGGATCTGGGCTGGGAAGATGTCCTGGGCGTGGCGTTCGCGGTGGCGGTCGAGCTCGTTGTAGACGCCGGGGGTCGAGAGGCCGAAGTCGGCGAGGGCGAGCACCCAGTGGAACTGCCCCTTGGCCAGGGCTGGGCTGAGCTGGTCGCCGCGCCCGGTGCCGATGGCGGTGCCGCCGGTGAAGGCGAACGGGACGTCAGCGCCGAGGGTCGCGGCGATCTCGATGAGGTCGTCGCGGGTGGCGTCGGTTCCCCACAGGGTGTCGCAAGCGAGGAGGGTGGCCGCGGCATCCGCCGACCCACCACCCATGCCGCCGGCGATGGGCACGTTCTTCTCGATCGAGAGGCGCACTCCCCCGCGATAGCCGGCCTTGCGGGCCAGGGCGCGCGCGGCCTTGATGGCGAGGTTGCTGCCGTCGACGGCGAGACCCGAGGCATCTATGGTGCCGGTGAACACGACCGAGAAGTCGTCGGCCGGCCAAGCGCGCACGTCTTCGAACAGTGACACGGCCTGGTAGGCGGTGGCCACCTCGTGGTACCCGTCTTCGAGGACCGCACCGACCTTGAGGCAAACGTTGATCTTGCCGGGCGCCCGCGCATGCACCACGGGGGAAGGGGCCGGGTTGGTCATGTGACTAACCTAGCCCAGCCGCACACTCGCGACTGCCCCGCGGCGGCACGCGTCAGTGTGCGGCGAGCTGGGCGCGGGCGATCGCCAGGAAGTCCTCGACCGTGAGCTGCTCGCCGCGCTCGGTAGGGTCGATTCCGGCGTGCGTCATTATCTCGGTGGCACTCGATGGGTCACCGAGAACGGAGGACAACGACTGGCGCAGCATTTTGCGGCGCTGCTGGAACGCGGCATCGACGAGGGCGAAGGTGGCGCGGCGCAATTCCTCGGATTCGAGCGGCCGGGCGCGTCGTTCGAAGGCGATCAGGATCGAATCGACGCCGGGAACCGGCCAGAACACCTGGCGGCTGACCTTGCCGGCGGTGCGGAATGCCCCGTACCAGGCGGCCTTGACGCTCGGGCTGCCGTAGACCTTGCTACCGGATGGCGCCGCGAGGCGCTCCCCCACTTCGGCCTGCACCATGACCACTCCGGCCCGGATGGAGGCAAAGTGCTCCAGCAGGTAGAGCAGCACCGGCACCGACACGTTATACGGCAGGTTCGCCACGAGGCGGCTCGGGTCGCCGGGCAGTTCCATGATCTTGAGCGCGTCGTTGCGGATGACGGTGAGCGGCGCGCCGGGATGCATCAGCTCGACCGTCAGCGGCAGCTGCTCGGCGAGCCGGTCATCGATCTCCACGGCCACGACGGTCGCGCCGGTCTCGAGCAGCCCCAGCGTGAGGGATCCCAGCCCGGGGCCCACCTCCAGCACAGTGTCGCCGGGTGAGACGGTTGCGACCCTGACGATGCGGCGCACGGTGTTGCCGTCGATGACGAAGTTCTGGCCGAGCTTCTTGGTGGGGTTGACGCCCAGCATCTCGGCCAGGTCGCGGATCTCGGCGGGGCCGAGGAGGGACCGTGCGCCGGGAGCGGCGGCTGGAGCAGCAGCGGGTGCTGCAGCGGGATCCGCGGGCTCGGCATCCGTTTCGAGAGCGGATGCCGGCTCCGGCACGGCGGCCGGCGCGGCATGCCGGCCGCCGGTGACTTCGTCGCTGACGGGTCGGGTGCCGGCCTCGGGTTCGTCTCCGGGAGCGTAGCCGTGGCGGGGCGGGGTCATGCGAGGCCTCCGACCCAGCTCGTGTCGGGCTCTGGCTCGGTGACCGTCACCGGTTCGGCGTCCCACCGCCCGTAGACGAGTTCGGTGTTGGACGAAATCTGGGTGGCGAGAATGGTGGCCTCCGTTTCTAGGTGGTCGGCCATGACGCGCAGGGTGTGCGGCAGCAGGTACGGCGCGTTCGGGCGGCCGCGGAAGGGTGCGGGGGTGAGGAACGGGGCATCCGTCTCGACCAGCAGCAGCCGGCGCGGCACCGCGGCCAGGGCCTCCCGCAGATTCTGGGCGTTCTTGAAGGTCACGGTTCCCGCGAACGAGAGGTACCAGCCGTTGTCGGCGAGGATGCGGGCCATCTCGACGTCGCCGGAGAAGCAGTGGAAGACGGTGCGATCGGGCGCGCCGACCCGCAGCAGGGTCTCGATCACCGCGGCGTGGGCGTCGCGGTCGTGGATCTGCAGCGCGAGGCCGTTCTGCTTGGCGATGTCGATGTGCGCCTCGAAGGAGCGGAGCTGGCTGGCGTGTCCTTCGGGGCCGGTGCGGAAAAAGTCCAGTCCGGTCTCTCCGATGGCGACCACGCGCGGGCGCGTCGCCAGCTCGGCGATCTCAGCCAGGGCGTCGTCGAGGGTGCCGGCGGCCTCGTAGACCGGGGCCTCGTTGGGGTGGATGGCGACGGCCGCGAGCATGCGCGGCTCCCGGGCGGCCATCGCGGCCGACCAGCGCGAGGTCTCCAGGTCGCCGCCGACCTGGATGACGCCGCGCACGCCGACGCTGGACGCGCGGTCGAGCTGCTCGGCCACGCTGAGCGACTGCTCACCGTCGGCGATCTCCAAGTGGGTGTGGTTGTCGTAGACCGGCACGACGAGCGGGTCGGGCAGCGGCGGGTAGCTCAGGTCCCGGCCGGCACCTTTTTCGCGCTGGCGCACGGGGCCGGCTTCGGGCCCGGGCTCGTCAGCCAACCGTGGCCTCGATGCGCGGGAAAAGCGCCTCGAGCGGGGAGACCCGCGGGCCGCCGGTCCACTCCCAGGCCCGGTCGATGCGCTGGTCGGTGACCAGGCCGATGCCGCCGAGGGCGGTCCAGAGCTTCGCCGTGGCCTGCGGTACGACCGGCGAGAGCAGCACGGCGAGCGTGCCCAGTCCGCGCACGGCGGTGACCAGCACGGCTTCGAGTCGGTCCCGGTCGGCCGGGTCCTTCGCGAGCGACCACGGCTCCTGGGCGGTGATGTAGCCGTTGAGCTCGTCGACCAGTTCCCAAATCGCGGCGATGGCGTCGTGGATGGCGAGGTGTCCGATGGCCAGTGTGGCGGCATCCGTCACCCGCTTCTCGGTGCCGCGAATGAGCTCGTCGGCCTCACTGAAGTCGCCGGCGACGGGGATCTCGCCGTCGCAATAGCGCACGACCATGGCGATCACGCGGGAGGCGAGGTTGCCGAAGCCGTTGGCCAGCTCGGACTGGTACCGGGCGGACAGGTCTTCCCAGGAGAAGGAGCCGTCCTGGC
This sequence comes from Cryobacterium sp. M96, assembly GCF_002929845.1. GTDB lineage: Bacteria > Actinomycetota > Actinomycetes > Actinomycetales > Microbacteriaceae > Cryobacterium > Cryobacterium sandaracinum. Next base: position 15,695 of record NZ_PJJS01000048.1, on the reverse strand, counting down.
CGAAGCTGATCGCGCGCATGAAGTAATAGCGGAAGGCGTCGGAGCCGAACGTATCCGTGATCTGGTTTGGGGCGATGCCGGTGAGCTTGGACTTGCTCATCTTCTCGCCGCCCACGAGCAACCAGCCGTGGCCGAAGACCTGCCGAGGCACCTCGATGCCCGCGGCGAGGAGCATTGCAGGCCAGATGACGGCGTGGAAACGCAAAATATCTTTGCCCACGACGTGCGTCGCCGGCCAGAGGCGGCTGAACTTCTCGTCGTCGTGGCCGTAGCCGGCGGCGGTGATGTAGTTGAGCAGGGCGTCAAACCAGACGTAGACGACGTGGCTGTCGTCCCAGGGCACCTTGATGCCCCAGTCGAAACTGGAGCGGGAGATCGACAGGTCGCTGAGGCCCTGCTTGACGAAGGATATGACCTCGTTGCGCGCCGACGCGGGCTGTACGAAGTTCGGGTTCTCCTCGTACAGGGCGAGGAGCTGGTCGGCGAACGTGCTCATCCGAAAGAAGTAGTTCTTCTCGTGCAGCAGCTCGCAGGGGATGGAGTGGATGGCGCAGACCTGCTGCCCGGCGTACTCGCCGACCCCATCGATGAGGTCGCTCGGCTGCTTGTACTCCTCGCAGCCGACGCAGTAGAAGCCCTCGTACTCGCCGGTGTAGATGTGGCCGGAGTCGTAGAGGTGCTGCAGGAACTTCTGCGCGTTCACTTCGTGGCGCACATCAGTGGTGCGGATGAAGTCGTCGTTTCGGATGTCGACCGTCTTCAACAGCGGCTTCCAGGCGGTTTCGACCAGACGGTCGGCCCACTCCTTCGGCGTGACGCCGTTGGCGGTCGCGGTGCGCAGGATCTTCTGCCCGTGCTCGTCCGTTCCGGTGAGCAGCCAGGCATCCTCGCCGGACTGCCGGTGCCAGCGTGCGAGCACGTCGGCAGCCACCTCGGTATAGGCGTGCCCGATGTGGGGGACATCATTCACGTAGAAAATGGGCGTGGTGATGTAAAAAGATAAGCCGTCGGACATGCTCTCATCCTATTAGGAGCAGCGGATGACGCTGGCCGTGTTACTTTGTGCCGCGATCGTCGTGGTGCGTAGGCCGAAGTCCGGCGGCAGCACCTGCCGCGCGGCCGGGCCCGGGTCCGGTTCGGGGCGTCCCGGAGGGCGAGGGACTCCCGCACGTCCGGGCCGTGCACCTTTTGGTGCGGGTAGTCCACGGGATCTGCTGAGCACGATCGCGCCGTCGTGCCCCCCGGCCGCGAACTCCTGTCAGGGCAGAGGCAGAGCCTGGAAGTCCGCGCGGGCCGCGGCGGGCTTGCCCGTCTTGCGCTCCAGCGCCGCCTCGTAGAGGGCGCGCTTGCCGAGCCCGGTGGCGGCGGACACGTCGGCGGCCGCATCCTTGAGACGGATGCCCGACTCCACCAGCGCGAGCACCTCGACCACCCCGGTCTCCAGATCCAGCACGCGTGCCTCCGCCCCGGCGACCACAATGGCGATCTCGCCCTTGACCCCGCCGGCGGCCCACTCAGCCAGCTCGGTCGCTGTACCGCGCTTCACTTCCTCGTAAAATTTGGTCAGCTCACGGCAGACCACGACGCGGCGCCCGGCCCCGAACACCGCAGCCAGATCGGTGAGGGAGGCCGCCAGCCGGTTGGGCGATTCGAAAAAAACCATTGTGCGCCGCTCCGCGGCCACCTCGCGGAGGGCCGAAACCCGGTCGCCGTGCTTGCGGGGCAGGAACCCCTCGAAGGTGAACCGGTCCGTCGGCAGCCCGGACACGGCGAGCGCGGCGAGCACGGCCGACGGCCCGGGCAACACCGACACGACGACGCCGGCCGCCACCGCGGCATCCACCAGGTGGAAACCCGGGTCGGATACCGTCGGCATCCCTGCGTCGCTGAGCACCAGGATGTCGGTGTCGCGGGCGAGTTCGACGAGTTCGGCCGCCTTGCCGCGCTCGTTGTGGTCGTGCAGGCTGATCAGCCGCGGGCGGTTCTCGATGCCCAGGGCCTTGAGCAGGTGCACGGTGACCCGGGTGTCCTCGGCGGCGATAATCGTCATCGTGCCGAGCGCCTCGATCAGACGCTTTGACGCGTCGCCCAGGTTTCCGATCGGGGTGGCAGCCAGGAGGATCATGGTCCCAGTCTCGCAGCCACGGATCACTACGATGGTCACGTGTTCGTGACAAGCCGCGTTTTCTTCTGGGCCGGGCCGCTGGCGGTGACCCTGCTCGCGGCGGTGCTGCGACTCTGGAATCTCGGCGTGCCGCACGGGCTGGTGTTCGACGAAACCTTCTATGTGAAAGACGCCTGGACTCTCAACAACCTCGGCTACGAGTCGACCTGGCCCGAGGGGGCGGACGCCCTCTTCGCCGCCGGGCAGACCGATGTCTTCCTGTCCGACCCGTCGTTCGTGGTGCATCCGCCGCTCGGCAAGTGGCTGATCGCACTGGGTATGGCTGTCGTCGGCCCCGAACACAGCTGGGGCTGGCGGATCGCCACCGCCCTGATCGGTGTGCTGGCGGTCGTGCTGCTGATGTTGATCGCGAAGAAGCTGTTCGGGTCGACCGTGCTGGCCGTGATCGCCGGGTTCCTTTTCGCCATCGACGGCAACGCCATCGTGATGTCGCGCGTGGCCCTGCTGGACAACTCCGTGATGTTCTTCGCCCTTCTCGGGTTTGGCGCTGTGCTGCTCGACCGGGACCGGCACGCCACCAGGCTGTCTGCCCGCCTGGTTCAGGCGCGTGAGGCCGGGCGGGAGCCGGGCTGGGGGCCGACCCTGTGGCGGCGGCCCTGGCTGCTCGCGGCCGGCCTTGCCTTCGGGCTCGCCTGCAGCGTCAAGTGGTCGGGCATCTACTTCCTCGCCGCCTTCGGCGTCTACCTTGTTCTCGTCGACGCCCTCGCCCGGCGCCGCGCCGGGCTCCCGTTTTGGTTCAGCGCCGCCGTGCTCAAGCAGGCACCGGCGACCTTCCTGCTGATCGTGCCGGTGGCCGTCGCCACCTACCTGGCCTCCTGGACCGGCTGGTTCGTCACCCGGGGAGGCTACTACCGCGACTGGGCCACTACGCCGGATGCCGCGTGGACCGGCACCCTCGCCTGGATTCCCGACTCGGTGCAAAGCTTCTGGCACTACCAGGTGGCGGCTTACACCTATCACGTCGGACTCTCCACGCCGCATCCGTATCAGGCGAACCCGTTGACCTGGCTGTTCATGAGCCGCCCGACAAGCATGTACTACCGCGGCTCCGCTCTGGGCGAGAACGGATGCGACGTCGCCACCTGCTCCGAGGCGATCACCGGCATTGCGAATCCGATGATCTGGTGGGCGGCCACGGCGGCGGCCTTCTACCTGGTGTATCGCCTGGCGCGCTATCGCGAGTGGCAGGTCGGCCTGATCCTGATGGGGCTGGTCGCCGGCTACCTGCCCTGGCTGATGTACCTGAACCGCACGGTCTTCCAGTTCTACACGATCGCGTTCGAGCCCTACCTGCTCCTCGGCCTCACTTTCGTGATCGGCGTCCTGCTCCCCCGGGCAGGCTGGGTCGTGCTGGGCTTCCTGGTGGCGGCCGCGCTCCTCAGCGCGTATTTCTACCCGCTTTGGACGGGCATCCAGACCCCGTTTACGTTCTGGCAACTGCACATCTGGCTTCCCAGCTGGCGCTGACTTTCACGTGCTTTTCCGGGAAACCGGAAGCCACTTATATGCCTCTGTGGGCATATGCCGACTGGGAAAGCGGTGTGAAAGCACCCGTTTCCAAGGGGTCCGGCCCATAGAATATGGATATCTGTTTTACGAGTGTCTGCTCCATCATCGACTGAGAAGTCCGGATACAAACCAAAGGCCTCATGTCGGAAGCTGTTGCCTCACCCACGGTGCGCATTGTCAAGACCCGCCCGGGTGGCGATTCGAAAAACCCCACCACCGAGTATTCATCGCTGCTGCACACCGTGCGCAACCTTGGCCTTCTGAAGCGCGCCACCGGTTTCTACTGGTTCGTCTTCTCCATGCTCGTGCTCGCCACCCTGGGAACCGGGACCGCGTTCGTGCTGCTCGGCGACAGCTGGTACCAGCTCATCGTCGCGGGCGTGCTCGGCATCATCCTCACCCAGTACGCGTTCCTCGCCCACGAGGCGTCGCACCGCCAAGTGTTCGAGGGCGGTCGCGCGAATGACCGCGCCGGGCGCATCCTCGCCAACCTGTTCGTCGGCATCAGCTACGCCTGGTGGATGAACAAGCACAGTCGTCACCACGCCAATCCGAACGTCATCGGCAAGGACCCGGACATCGCCCCCGACTTCATCGTCTTTCGGGAAGAGGACGCAGCGAAGGTCAGCTGGCTCGGCTCGTTCGTCACGCGCAAGCAGGGCTATCTCTTCTTCCCGCTCCTGATGGCCGAGGGGTTCAACCTGCACGTGCAGGGTTTCAAAACCGTCTTCGGCAAGAAGAAGGTCGACAAGCGCTGGCTCGAGATCAGTATGCTGACCACCCGCATCGTGCTCTATGTCGCCGCGATTTTCTACTTCCTCCCCGTCGGCATGGCGTTCGCGTTCATCGGCGTGCAGCTGGCCGTCTTCGGTGTCTACATGGGGGCGTCCTTCGCGCCGAACCACAAGGGCATGCCGCAGCTCCCCCACGAGAGCAAAGTGGACTTTCTCCGCCGCCAGGTGCTCACCTCCCGCAACATCCGCGGCGGCACGTTCATGGACACGTTCATGGGCGGGCTCAACTATCAGGTCGAGCACCACCTGTTCCCGAACATGGCTCGTCCGCACCTGCGCAAGGCCCAGGAGATCACCAAGGAATACTGCAAGACGCACAACATCCTTTACACGGAGACGTCGCTCTTCGAGTCCTACGGCATCGTCATCGCTTACCTGAACAAGGTCGGGCTCGGCGCCCGCGACCCGTTCGACTGCCCGATGGTCGCCCGGTTCCACCACCGGTAGATCGGCTGCAGCACTCCGACGAGCCGTGAGCAAAGCCCCTGTCCCCGTGCGGGAGAGGGGCTTTTCTCACGGGTCGGCGACCGGTACCAGGCCCGCCGCGGGCAAAGATGGCCGTAAACTCGGTGCAATGTGGCTGCCCGGTGTGCTGGTCGCGGCTGCGGCCGCGCTGCTCGCCGGAATCGTCCACGCGCTCCTCCCTGCCCTGCCGCTGCTCACGCTCGCTGTCGCCTTCGGAATCGTCGCCGGTAATCTCCCGGTCGCCCACCGTGCGTTGACGGGAGTCCTTTCCAAGGGCCTGAAGCTCGCGGCCACCCGGTTCATGCGCATCGGCATCGTGCTGCTCGGCCTGAAGCTGAGCCTGGTGGACATCCTGGGCTTGGGCTGGGTGACCATCATGACCACCGTCCTGATCGTGCTGCTCACCTTCGTCGGCACCTACTGGCTCGGGCGCGCGGTTCGCCTGCCCGGCCGCCAGCCGATCCTGATCGCCACCGGCTTCTCCATCTGCGGGGCGTCCGCGATCGGCGCGATGAGCGGGGTGGTCAAGGCGAAGGATGTCGACACCGCCACCCCGATCGCCCTGGTCACACTCTGCGGCACGCTGGCCATCGCGGTTCTGCCGGTGCTGTGGCATCCGCTCGGTCTGACCGATCTGCAGTTCGGGCACTGGGTCGGCGCCGGCGTGCACGACGTCGGCCAGGTCGTCGCGACCGCGCAGATCGCCGGGCCCGCCGCGCTAGCCGTGGCCGTCGTCGTGAAGCTCACCCGGGTGCTGCTACTCGCGCCGATCGTCGCCGTCATCGCCGTCGGCGAGCGCCGCCGCGAGACGCGCGTCGCCACGGTGACGGATGCCCCCGTGTCCCGCCCGCCGCTCGTGCCCCTGTTCGTGGCCGGTTTCCTGGCCGCCGTTCTCGTGCGCACGTTCGCCCCGCTGCCGGACGCCGTGCTGGCCGGCGCGGACACCGTGCAGACCTACCTGCTCGCGGCCGCGCTCTTCGGGCTCGGCGCCGCCGTGAACCTCGGTTCCATCCTGCGCACCGGAGGCAGGGCCCTCCTCGTGGGTCTGACCTCCTGGACGCTGATCGCCACCCTCGCCCTCGCCGCCGTGCAGCTGCCCTGAGCCGGTGTCAGCGGCTCCGTCCCGAACGAATTCGACGGAGATTTGGCCCGAATCGCACCCAATCAGGCCGAAAACGCACTTTCAGAGCAGGAGAGCCAGAATCTCCGTCGAATTGGTTCGACGCCGAACAGCGACGTGGCGCTCAACGGCGGGAGAGCCAGCCCCCGGCCGCGGCGTTCGGCGCCCGGTTCAGGGCGAACCGCGGCGGAGCGGCTGCGGTGCCCGTGGTCAGGTCGGCGAGGATTCGCCCGACCGTCGGCGTGAACTTGAAGCCGTGGCCGCTAAAGCCGGCCCCCACGATCACGGGGCCCACCCGGTCGAGCACGAAGTCCTCGTCGGCCGTGGTCGTGTAGGTGCAACTGACCGGTTCGAGCGTGTCGGGGTCGGCGCCGGGCAGCCATTCGCGCACATAGCGCGCCAGGGCAGCCAGCTGAACGGGCTCGGGTTGGAAGCTGCGCGCATCCGGGTCGGTGCCGGGACCCACGCCGTGCCAGCCGGCTTTGATCCCCTGGCCGGGCGTGTACATGCCGTAGACCGGCGAGTACCAGTATCCGTAGCGCGGGTCGGACCAGGCGGGCGCATGGTTGAAGCCGGGCCACTCGGTCTCGGCGTGTGCGGCGGCGGCCGGGGAGGCGTCGCGCAAGGCGAAGTGCGCCGGCTGCTCCTGCGTCACCGTGAGGCGCGGCATCGGGATCACCCCGGCCAGCAGTGCGCTGGTCCACGCGCCGACCGTGACGACGGCGCGGCGGGCGATGATCGTGCCGGCCTCGTGGGTCACCCGCACCCGGTCATCGCCCTGCACTTCCAGGCGCTGCACGCGGATGCTGTGCCGCACGTCGGCCCCGGCGGTGGCCGCGGCGGTCTGCAGGGCGGTCACCGCGGCGTCCGCGTTCACCCGGCCGGCGTCGGGGGCGAACAGCACCCGGCCGTCGAAGCGGATGCCCGGCCAGCGTTCGGCTGCGGCCTCCGGGGCGAGGAACTCGGCGCACAGGCCCACCCGGGCCAGCATTGCCGCCACTCGGTCGAACGACGGATTCGCCCCGTGATTGACGACGCCGACCTGACGCAGGAGTGTGCTCTGCGTCTCTGCTTCCAGCTCGCGCCAGAGCGACAGCGCCTCGGCAAGCATCGCCACGTAGGTCGGTTCGGCGTAGGCGGTGTTGAAATTGCGGGAGGCGCCGTGCGAGGCGCCGTTGAGGTGCCCGGGCGTGAACCGCTCCAGCACGGTGACCGGCCGGCCCCGCCGCGCCATCTGCCAGGCCGTCGCCGACCCCATTGCCCCGCCGCCGATGACGACCGTCTCCACGCGCTCTTCCATGCCCTTATCCTGCCCGACCGGGCGGCAGGCGCGGGCACCGGGGCGGCCGCAAGTCGGCATCCGTTTCGCACTGTTACGCCCTTGTCCCGAACCCCCCGCCGATCATCGCTAACGTAAGGTCATGGCAGATCGCGAGTACGGTTTCAAGACCCGGGCAATCCACGCAGGCAACATCCCCGACGCCGTGACCGGCGCGCGGGCCCTGCCGATCTACCAGACCAGCGCGTTCGTCTTCGATGACGCGTTGGATGCCGCCGCCCGCTTCGCCCTGCAGAAGTACGGCAACGTCTACTCCCGCCTCTCGAACCCGACCGTGGCGGCCTTCGAGGAGCGCGTGGCCAGCCTCGAGGGCGGGCTGGGCGCCGTCGCCACCGCCAGCGGCCTGTCCGCGCAGTACATCACCTTCGCCAGCCTCGCCGGCTCGGGAGACCACATCGTCTCCAGTGCCAACCTCTACGGCGGCTCGATCACCCAGCTCGACGTGACGCTGCGCCGGTTCGGGGTCGAGACGACGTTCGTGCGCAGCGCCGACGCGGCCGACTACGCCGCCGCGATCACCGAGAAAACCAAGCTGATCTTCGCCGAGACGGTGGCCAACCCGTCCGGCGAGGTCGCCGACATCGAGGGACTCGCCGCCGTCGCCCACGCGGCCGGGATCCCCCTGGTGATCGACTCGACTATCGCCACGCCCTACCTGACCCGGCCGATCGAGTGGGGCGCCGACATCGTGATCCACTCCGCCACCAAGTTCCTCGGCGGGCACGGCACCACCCTCGGCGGCGTCGTCGTCGAGAGCGGACGCTTCGACTGGCACAGCGACAAGTTCCCGCTCTTCGGCGAGCCGGTGCCCAGCTACGGCGGTCTCGAGTGGGCCGGCAACTTCGGCGAGTACGCGTTCCTCACCCGCCTGCGCGCCGAGCAGCTGCGCGACATCGGCCCGGCCCTCTCCCCGCACTCCGCGTTTCTCCTCGCCCAGGGCGTCGAGACGCTGCCGTTCCGCATGCAGGCGCACGTGGACAACGCGCGCGCGGTGGCCGAGTGGCTCGACGCCGATCCCCGGATCGAGTACGTCAACTGGGCCGGGCTGCCGGCCCACCCGCACTACGACCGCGGCCTCAAATACCTGCCGCAGGGCCCCGGATCGGTCTTCAGCTTCGGAGTGAAGGGCGGCCGCGACGCCGGGCGCACCTTCATCGAATCGGTCGACCTGGCCAGCCACCTCGCCAACATCGGCGACGCCAAGACCCTGGTCATCCACCCGGCCTCCACCACCCATGCGCAGCTGAACGAGACCCAGCTCGTCGACGCCGGCGTGTTGCCCGGCCTGGTCCGCATCAGCGTGGGCATCGAAGACGTCGAGGACATCATCTACGACCTCGACCAGGCCCTTGGCCGGATTGCGGGGACCAAATGAGCGAGCACCACGTGAACATCGACGCCACCCCCGACAGCGACGTCGCAACGGTCACGGATGCCGCCGCGCGCGACACCGTGCACCTCGCCAATGGGCTCAGCTGCTCAGTGCCCACCGGTTCCCCCCTCGCGAAGCTGCTGAAATCCCGGCGCACCTGGGTGGGTCCCGACGCCAAGGCCCGGCTGAAGATCCTGCGGACGGCGAAGTCGATCGCCATCGTCGGCGCGTCGCCGAATCCGGCCCGCTCCAGTTATTTCGTGGGTACCTACCTGCAGCAGTCGAGCGACTACCGGGTCTACTTCGTCAACCCGAACGCGAAGACGATCCTCGGTGAGACGGCCTACCCGGACCTCGCGTCGCTGCCCGAGGTGCCCGACATCGTCGACGTGTTCCGTCGCGCCAACGACATCCCGGCCGTGATCGACGAGGTGCTCGCAATCGGGGCGCCCACCGTCTGGGTGCAGCTGGGCATCTGGAACCAAGAGGCCGCCGAATACGGCGAATCGAAGGGGCTCACCGTGGTGATGGACCGCTGCATCAAGATCGAGCACGCCCGGTTCCACGGAGGGCTGCACCTCCTCGGGTTCGACACCGGCCAGATCACGGCGCGCAAAACCATCCGCTGATCCGTCCCCGGGGCGCAACCCCGGCACGGTTACGATGGTCGGATGACTGCGTATGTGTCGGCACTCGACCTCTTCTCCATCGGCATCGGCCCCTCCAGCTCCCACACGGTGGGCCCGATGCGGGCGGCGCTCACCTTCGCCGACCACCTGCGCGATGCCGGTCTGCTCGCCGACGTGGCCCGAATCGGCTGCTCGCTCTACGGCTCGCTCGGCTCGACCGGACTCGGCCACGGCACGCCCGACGCAGTCCTGGCCGGCCTCTCCGGGCTCCGCCCCGAGACCTGCGACCCGGATGACGTGCGCTCCGCCTGGTCCGGCTTGGCCGACGACGCCGTGCTGATGCTCGGCGGCAGCCATGCCATCCCCGTGCGAAAGGACGACGTGTCCTTCGAGGCGCGCACCCGGCTGCCCGGCCACCCCAACGCGCTGACCCTCACGGCCTGGGGGCACGACGCCGTCCCCCTGCTCGAGGAGACCTGGTACTCGATCGGCGGCGGCTTCATTCGGCGCGACGGCGACCCGATCGGCCCATGCAGGGCCGTGCCACAGCCGCGGCAGTACTCCTCCAGCGCCGAACTCCTCGCCCTCTGCGACCTTCACGCCGTCGCAATCTGCGACATCGCCCGCGCCAACGAGGAGACGATCCACGGGGCCGAGGCGCTCGACGTCGGCCTCGACGCGATTTGGAACGCCATGAGCGACTGCGTGGAGTCAGGACTCGAGGCCACCGGCACCCTCCCCGGCGGCCTTCAGGTCAAGCGCCGCGCGGCGGCCGTGCGCATGCAGCTAGAGGAATATGACCGGCTGCCGTCGCGTGAACGCGACACCTCGACCGAATGGCTGCATGCATTCGCCCTCGCCGTCAACGAGGAGAACGCCTCCGGCGGCCGCGTGGTCACCGCCCCCACGAACGGCGCGGCCGGCATCATCCCCGCGGTCGGCCACTACTACCTGCGCTTCGTGCCCGGGGCGGATGCCGCGGGAATCCGTCGCTATCTGCTCACCGCCGTCGCCATCGGTTCGCTCGTAAAGGCCAACGCCTCCATCTCCGGGGCGGAGGGCGGCTGCCAGGCCGAGGTCGGCTCCGCTTGCGCCATGGCGTCCGGCGCACTCTGCGCCGTTCTTGGCGGCACGCCGCGGCAGGTGGAGAACGCGGCCGAGATCGCGATGGAGCACCACCTGGGCCTCACCTGCGACCCCGTCGGCGGGCTCGTGCAGGTGCCGTGCATCGAGCGCAACGCCATCGCCGCGTCGACCGCCGTGTCGGCGGCCCGGCTGGCCCTGCACGGCGACGGCACGCACCTCGTCTCCCTCGACGCCGTGATCGAAACCATGCGCCAGACCGGCCTGGACATGTCGACCAAGTACAAGGAGACCAGTGAGGGTGGCCTCGCCGTCAACGTGATCGAGTGCTGACATCGCCACTCGCGCCCTAAGCTGGACGCATCCGCTCGGGGGCACGAACGGAACTTTCTGCGAGGGGGACATCCGATGAATTCTGCGCGACCGACAACCACTCCTGTCTGGGCGCGGGTCGCTCTGGCCGCCATACTGCTGCTCCCGCTCGGCCTCACCGGGTGCGCCGGCGCCCCCGCTCCGGTGGTCACCGCGACGGTTACCCTCACGCCGACGCCCACTGCGACTCCCACCCCCACGCCGACCCCTGAGCCCGAGGCCCCGGTTGTGCCGAATCCGACTATCACGCCCAACGCCGAGGCCGTGCCCGTGGAGCCGCTGCCCGAGGGCCCGGCCGTCGACCTTGGCGCCAGTACGGGGGCCACCGGCGCCCCGGTCACCGATGGTGCGGGCGCCCCGACCAGCTACTCCGTGCTGGAGGGCGACGACTTCTTCGCCATCGCGCAGCGCTTCGACCTACCGGTGCAGCAGCTGTTGCGCATGAATCCGTCGGTATCGGGTCTGGGTGAGAATATCTACATCCGGGACGTGATCAACCTCGACTGGACCACCACTGGGTAGCGCGCTCAGGTGGTACATTCCCAGCTTCTCGATATGGCTCCGGTAGCCCGCTCGTCAAGGTGGTGACACGCCTCGAACGTCGGGGCGGCACGGCAGTGGGGTTCCCACAATTCTCCGGGCCGAGACCGACGCGGAAACGGACGCTCCAGATGGCACCGCCATCCACGCGGGAGAGCATTCTCGCGGGACGGTCGGGCCGTCCCTTCAACAACTCCGTTGCGAACGAATTCGACGGAGATTGTGGCCGAATCGCACCCAGTCACGCCGAAAACGCACTTTTACAGCAGGATCTCCGTCGAATTGGTTCGACACCGAGCACGGCCCTCCCTAAGCGATGGACAGCGTCCACGCGGTGGAGTCGGCCCCGTCCGTCCGTCCGGGTGCGCCGCAACGGCGGGGCCGGGACGCACGTGCCTTAGTGCGTCAGCAGGTTGATGCGCTCGATCAGGGTGATCGTGCGCAGCGACTCCCGCGGGTCGACCGGGATCGGAGCCCCACGCAGGATCGCGTCGGCCAGACCGGTGTAGAACGCCGCATAGTTGCCGCGCTCGGTCGGCACCCGGGTCAGCGCGCCGTCCCGTCCGAGCACGCCCCAGGCGGACTCCGGGTCGACGCCGAAACCCGGGTCGGTCGGTCGGGCACCCGCCGCGAGGGCGGTCTCCTGGCCGTCGAGGCCCCACTTGGTGTAGCCCGCCTCGGAGCCGAGGACGTGGAAGCGCGGGCCGACCTGGGCGGCGATCCCGTTCATCCACAGGTGCGAGCGCACCCCCGACCCGTGGTGCAGCGCCACGAAGGTGTCATCGTCGGCGACCCCACCCGGGCGTCGAATGAGGGTCTCCGCGTAGACGTCGTCGACCGGGCCGAACAGTTGCAGGGCCTGGTCGATCAGGTGGGCGCCGAGGTCGAAGAGCACCCCGCCGCCCTGTTGGATGGTCGCGCCGACCTTCCACGATTTGGTCTGCTCCGGCTTCCACCATTCGAACCGGGACTCGAACCGGCGCACATCGCCGAGCGCCCCCGCTTCGATTACGCCACGCAGGGTGAGGAAGTCGCCGTCCCAGCGCCGGTTCTGGAACACGGTGAGCGGCAGGCCGAGGCTCACGGCCTTCTCGATCAGGCCGCGGCCTTCCCGGGCCGTCACCGCGAAGGGCTTGTCGACGACCACGGCGAGCCCGGCGTCGAGGGCGGCGTGGGCGAGTTCGACGTGCGTGCCCGACGGTGAGCCGATCACGACCAGGTCCAGGTCGTCCGCGGCGGCGAACAGGTCCTCGGCGGTCGACATCAGGCGCACCCCCGGGTGACGCTCACCGGCCTGCTCGCGCCGCACGGGGTCGCGGGTGACGATCAGGTCGAGCGAGAACTCGGGGTTCGCGCCGAGGAGCGGGCTGTGGAACACGCGTCCGGACGTGCCGAACCCGATCAGTCCGGTGCGGATTGGGGCGACGGATGCTGGCGACTGCGTCATGCTCCCACGGTACTCCCGGTGCGGCTTCCGCCCGGCCCGCTACAGCCGGTCGACGCCGGTGACGCGCACGACGGCGGCGCCCAGCTCGTCGGAGTCGGCCAGGTCGACCGTGGCACTGATGCCCCAGTCGTGGTCCCCCGCCGGGTCGTCGAATATCTGCCGCACGGTCCAGACGGATGCGCCCTCGTCGAAGATGATCAGGTCTGCGCTGCGCGCATTCGCCCCGGTCAGCAGCTCGTCGTGCAGGGCGAAATAGCCGTCCATGGCATCGACCCAGGCATCCGTGTGGAAACCGTGTTCCCGGTCAAGCTCGCCCAGGGCGTCATAGTTCTCGAGCGCGGCCAGCTGCACCCGGCGGAAGAGCTCGTTGCGCACCAGGATGCGGAACGCGCGCGCATTGGTGGTCAGGCGGCGGGGCGCGGGCGGCAGCACCGACTGCGCAGCATCCGAGTGCACGGCAAGGTCCGGGTGGATGAGTTCCTCCCACTCGTCGAGCAGGCTCGAGTCGACCTGGCGCACCAGCTCGCCCAGCCACTCGATCAGGTCGAGCAGGTCTTCCGTCTTGGCGTCGTCGGGGATGGTTTGCCGGGCGGCCCGGTACGCATCCGAGAGATAGCGGAGAACGACGCCCTCGCTGCGGGCGAGCTTGTAGAAGGCCACGAACTCACCGAAGGACATGGCCCGCTCGTACATGTCCCGCACGACCGTCTTCGGGCTGAGCTCGAAGTCGGCGATCCACGGCTGGGATTCCTTGTAGGTGGTGAAGGTGACGTGCAGCAACTCCTCGAGCGGCTTCGGCCAGGTGATCTCCTCGAGCAGCGCCATCCGCTCGTCGTATTCGATGCCCTCGCGTTTCATGGCGTTCACGGCCTCGCCGCGGGCCGCGAACTGCTGGCCCATCAGCACCGGGCGCGGGTTGTCGAGGGTGGCCTCGACGATGGAGATCATGTCGAGGGCGTAGTGGCCGCTGCCGGGGCCGGCCACATCGGGGTCGGCGTCGAGCAGGTCGAACGCGGCGAGCGCGAACGGCGACAGTGGCTGGTTGAGGGCGAAGTTGGGCTGCAGGTCGACGGTGAGACGGATGTCCCCGGCCGCGCTTTGCTCCACGATCCCTGCCGCGCGCAGGGTCTTGTAGATCCCGAGGGCACGCCGGGCGTGCGCGAGCTGGCGATTCCAGGGTTCGTGGTTGTCGAAGATCAGGTCGTGGACGTGGGTGAACGCGTCACCGCCGCGCCCGATGACATTGATCAGCATCGCCGCGGTCATCTGCATGCTCGAGTGCATCGTTTCCGGCTCGGCCGCCACGAGCCGCTGGAACGAGGGCTCACCCCAGGACACGAAACCCTCGGGCGCCTTCTTGCGGATGATCTTGCGCTTCTTCTTGGGGTCGTCGCCGGCCTTCTCGATGGCCTTGAGGTTATCGGTTTCGTGGTCGGGCGCCTGGATGACGACGGTGCCGGCCGTGTCGTAGCCGGCCCGGCCCGCGCGGCCAGCGATCTGGTGGAATTCGCGGGCGTTGAGCTGGCGCATCTTGACGCCATCGTACTTGGTGAGTGCGGTGAAGAGCACGGTGCGGATCGGCACGTTGATGCCCACGCCGAGGGTATCGGTGCCGCAGATGACGCGGAGCAGGCCGCGCTGAGCAAGCTGCTCCACCAGGCGGCGGTACTTGGGCAGCATGCCGGCGTGGTGCACGCCAATGCCCATCCGGATCAGCCGGGACAGGGTCTTGCCGAAGCTCGTGGTGAAGCGGAACTCGCCGATCAGCTCCGCGATCGCCTCCTTCTGTTCCTTGGTGGCGACCTTGACGCTGCTGAGGGCCTGAGCCCGTTCGAGCGCGGCCGCCTGGGCGAAGTGCACGATGTAGATCGGAGCCTGCCCGGTCTTCAGTAGCTCCTCCACCGTTTCATGCACGGGCGTGGTCTCGTAGTAGTAGTGCAGCGGCACCGGGCGCTCCACGCCCGTGACGACCGCGGTGGTCCGACGGGTGCGGCGCGAGAGGTCGTCGGCGATGAACGTGACGTCGCCGAGGGTCGCCGACATGAGGATGAACTGCACCCCGGGCAGGAGCAGCAGCGGCACCTGCCAGGCCCAGCCGCGGTCGGGGTCGCCGTAGAAGTGGAACTCGTCCATCACGACCTGGTCCACAGGAGTGTCCTCACCGTTTCTCAGGGCGAGGTTGGCCAGGATCTCCGCCGTGCAGCAGATGATCGGGGCGTCGGAGTTGACCGAGGAATCCCCCGTCATCATGCCCACGTTCTCGGCGCCGAAGATCTCCACCAGCGCGAAGAACTTTTCGCTGACGAGGGCCTTGATCGGCGCCGTGTAGAAGGTGCGCTTGCCGGCCGAGAGCGCGGCGAAGTGCGCACCGACGGCGACCAGGGACTTACCGGTGCCGGTCGGGGTGCTGAGGATCAGGTTCGCCCCGGAGACGATCTCGATCAGGGCCTCTTCCTGCGCGGGATACAGGGACAGACCCTGCTCCCCCGCCCACGTTTCGAAGGCCTCGAACAGCACATCCGGATCGGTGACATGCGGGAGGGCGGTGAGAGTTGCCATGATCCTTCGATCCTGCCCTATTCCACTGGGCATCCGCTCCGCGCCCGGCGGCCGGGTCGGAACCGAGCATGGTCTCTCCTCCGGCTGAGCGTGAACACGGGGACGATATGCCCGATCACCGCGGCCGTCACGGGCCGTTGCGGAGGACTCACAGGCCGCAAATCTAAGCTGGCGACATGGCCAGCCGCGACGTTTCCTCGTCCTCATTTCCGACGCCGCCGACGCCTCCCGCGCCCGGGCCGCCGGCCCGATCGGCCCCGGCAAGGCTCGGGCGGCCCGCG